>NZ_JBKQWY010000039.1:0-309 GCF_047308265.1 Maricaulis sp. D1M11 | reverse complement strand
AAAATGACCGACTGGACCCATGAGGGTACGGCAGAAGGCTGCCGCGACCCCTGTTTTGATGATGGGGACGATAATGGTCGCGATTTTCACGGGTTTGGGTTCTGGTGCGCAGAACGGTTCGGCCAACTTGCTGGGCAGTGCCGGGATGCTGGGATCCGCCAATTTTGGCCGGGCAGGTGAGAATTTGGTCGTCAACGCGGCCACGGGCAATCTCATGCTGTCGCGTCGCGACGAGTTTCTTGTCGGCCTAGGACCGGATGCCTCCGTTTCGCGAACCTATAACTCGCTGGGCGCACTGGATGAAAACGG
>NZ_JBKQWY010000038.1:0-373 GCF_047308265.1 Maricaulis sp. D1M11 | reverse complement strand
TTGAGGGGTCGCCGACGGCCGTAACATGGCGCGTGACACTCCTGACTTCGCCAAAAGCGGTGTATTCGGTGGATGTGGCATAGCCCAACGCGTCGATTGTGAGAACGATACGGCCAGCGTCGTCATGGTAATTGAGCGTCACCGCGCCGGTCGGCGAGGTGGTCTTGATCAGATTGCCCAGGCGGTCATAGTCATAGTGGGTCGTGTTGCCTTCACCATCGACCATGGTGAGGACATTGCCGCGCTTGTCATAGGTGTAAGTTGTTGTGTTGTTTTGCCCGTCAGTTGAGGTCAGGCGCTGACCCAGGCCGTTATAGGTATAGGTCGCAGCGGTATAGGCATCCACATTGCTATTGCCCAGATACCGGGTTTC
>NZ_JBKQWY010000037.1:0-571 GCF_047308265.1 Maricaulis sp. D1M11 | reverse complement strand
TGGGCCGACAATGGTGCTGACAATCCAGAAGGGTTCACACCGGGTAGTGCCAGTACCAATTTCTTCTATGACGTCAACGGCAATATTCTAAAAACGCAAGTCAACCGGGCTGAGCTCAATGGCAATGGCAGCCAGGTCAATCGCGACACGATCGAATACTGGTATGAGTTCGACTTCTATGATCGTGTTGTCATCTCCAAAGGGCATAAAGCGTCAGGCGCAACGCTCATAACAGAGGGATCAGAGGGATCGACCTTCACCTATGATCTCGTGGGGCGCAGAATGTCCAGCTCCACGGGCAATGGCCCGCTGGAGACCTACCAATACAATTTCGATGACACGATTGATCAGGTTTTCATCGATGGCGTTCTCAAGGCAGACTTTACATACGATGCACAGCAGCGTGTGACAGAACAGATTGAGTATCGGGTCGATGGCCCCTCAGGCGTTCCAGAAGTCGCTTACCAGCACTACAACATTTACTACGATGCCGATGGCCGGGTCACGTCAGACAAGAAGGTCTGGTTCCAGAAAGACGATGACGGCGATTTCCGATCTCACTCGGATACGA
>NZ_JBKQWY010000036.1:0-637 GCF_047308265.1 Maricaulis sp. D1M11 | reverse complement strand
GGCCTGCGCAGCTGCGCCAACGAAGGTGCGGGAGCTAGCCTCGGCAACGGCGTTAAGACGGTCGATATTGGCCAGCGCTTTGATCTCGCTTGAGCTCAACAACTGAGATGGACCCGTTAGGGCTTGCGTCGTGTTTCGCGCAGCGCGTTCTCCGGCCGCGGCCGCCCGTGCATGGCGTGCATTACCGAACACTCTGTCCACGCCCGTTGAGATCCCAGCCTGGAGGCCCGCCATGGCGACCGCGTTCCAGGAAAATTTCTCCTGAATACCGGTTGCAACGCCAACGCCCTGGCTGATGATGGAACCCAGCGCACCCGCGGCGGCGGCACCGATAGCTGTCGCCACACCGACGCCTGTTACCGCTGCGGTTGTGGCCCCCCCTGCGAGAGCAGCCGCGACTCCGACCTTTGCTCCAGCAGCTGCGCCCACGCTCAAGGACGCTCCCAGTCCAGCCTGTGCACCGGCGAGGAACCCACCGCCATTCATGACCGAGGCGACACCGCCCGCCAGTGCGCCTCCAGTCGCCGCGACCACAACCGCGGCGATTGCGACCATGATTATGGTGCCGACCGCGCCGCAGCCGTTTTTCTGTGCCTTGGGCACAGGAGCGAGCGGGGAGGTGTCGCCGATCGTGGCG
>NZ_JBKQWY010000035.1:0-703 GCF_047308265.1 Maricaulis sp. D1M11 | reverse complement strand
CCAGACCCAACAAGCATTCTCGCCAGATCTGCCAGCAACAAAACCTAACTTCCGTAAGGCCCGTCACCGAAGGGAGCGCGGTGTTTAGTCCGCGCCGTTTTTGAAGTCAACCGGAATTCTTCAGTTCACTGCAGAAGTCTGAAAACTTCCTTATGACCGAAGCTCCCGAGAGAACTTCCCGCTATCCTCGACCCGTTTGACCCGGTCGCCGTCCAGCGGAGCGGCGGGTTTTACTCCGCCAGATTTTGAAGTCAACCAGCAATCTTCAGTCCGATGCAGTGCGTTAGACGCCCTGATTGTTCCGAAGCCTGGCAGGCTTCCCGCTGGTCAGACCTCCTGTTTGACCAAGAGTTCTGTTCGGCGGAGCGGCGGGTTCTAATCCGCCAATTCGTCCCGGTCAAGCGCGTCTTCTGACCTGATTGCAGCGGGTCCGCAGACCTGTGAACCAGGCCGATCTGAGCCGGCCGGAACTCGCAATTTCAGGTCAGAAACTGACCCGGCGTTGCAAGGTGAGCCGGGGTTTTATGGGCCCGGCCCGTCAGGGTCAATTTCAATTGTCACATGTTGTGCAGCTCATATGTCGTACGCAACATGGACCGAAAACCGATCCTGGTGGACCCGACTGACACCGTTCGGTGTTACAGGCCCACACTTATAGAAAACCCCCGACCACAATGGAGTGCTCGGGGGTTTTTGTGTTTTG
>NZ_JBKQWY010000034.1:0-768 GCF_047308265.1 Maricaulis sp. D1M11 | reverse complement strand
GCCTTGGGCACAGGAGCGAGCGGGGAGGTGTCGCCGATCGTGGCGTTGGGATCATAGGGGGTGAAGGTGGAGGCGTTATAGGTATTGCGGATCACGCCGGTGGGCAGGGTCAGGCTCTGGCCTTCGATCAGGGCGGACTGGCCCTGCAGACCATTGGCCTCGGCAATGCGATACCACAGCGAGCTGTCGCCCCACAGATTGGCCGCGATCGAGGCCAGTGTATCGCCCGCGCGGACGGTGTAAGCCCCGCCAGAGGAACCCTGACTGTAGGAATTGATCGGTGTCAGGCCCTGGTCGAAATCGGTATGGGCGACACCTGTGCCCAGGCCGTGGCGGAAGGGGCCATTCTCGCCGCGCTCTGCGGAACGGTCGAGGATGGAGGCCTCATAGTCCATTTCCTGGGAACCATTATTGCCGGTATAACCCATCTCCTTGCCGGCGAAGCGGTACCAGGCCTCATGAGGCGCCTGGTAGGAACCTTCATGATCCTCTTCACGAAGGATCGTTTGCCCGGTCAGGTCCCAAGTATAGTCGACTTCACGATCTGCCTGGCCCGGGCCATTGTTGACAAATACGCGATCAAGCCAAAGTGACCCGCCCACCGTATTGTACTGGTAGAAAGAGTAGGTGCTGTGCGAGACCCCGTCTTTGCGGGTCTCGGCGCGTCTGAGTGTCAGGCCATCATTCCAGTTGTAGGAATTTGTCGTGGTCAGACGAGCATAATGCTGATCATTGGAGTTTTTATTGTTGTTGCGGTAGTTTGTGGCA
>NZ_JBKQWY010000033.1:0-802 GCF_047308265.1 Maricaulis sp. D1M11 | reverse complement strand
AGCGGTATAGGCATCCACATTGCTATTGCCCAGATACCGGGTTTCTTTCGTGATCCGATTGGCGCCATCCCTGATGTAGCGAGTCCAGATTTCATCGTTGGTACCCTTGCCGTGAATATCGAGATAATGAAAGCCGGAATTGGTAAAGGAGTGCGCTGTCTGGCGGTTGGTCCCGTCTCGAGACAGGTTCAGATTGCCAAGCGTGTGGTAGTAGACACGGGTTTCGATACTCGCGCCCAGATCAGCCGAAACGACGTCATCAATCGTCCAGCTGTTCGTGGCGGACACCTGGTTTTCATACCGTAAGGTCCTGCTTTGTCGTCCGAGTTTATCAGGCTTGAATTGGACAACATAGCCTTCCGCATCCACGGTGAAGCGGAGTTCGTTGCGGGAATTATAGTAGTTGCGTGTGGTGCGAGCGCCGGCTTTGTTTTTCTTTGTCCAATCGTTCACCTCAGTAATGCTAGGCTGGTGCCCGTTTGCATTGAAGCTGGCCGCATAACGTGTTGAACGGATGACATTGCCAAAGTCATCATAATCAAATTGGGCCACTTCACCATCTGCATTGACGGTGTAGCGCAGACGTTGTTGCAAGTCGTAGACAAAATAGCTGTTGCGTGTGGTCGGAGATGTCAGGCTCGCCACATAAGTTCGCACGCTGTGATAATCAAAACGGGTCAGGCCACCGATGGTGTCGGCGTATTGAATGGTATGGCGGACCAGTCCGATGGAATCCGTAACGTCGTCTTTGAAATATACATTCTCGGTGATGCGACCCAGCGCATCAATGGTAAACCGCAAG
>NZ_JBKQWY010000032.1:0-802 GCF_047308265.1 Maricaulis sp. D1M11 | reverse complement strand
AGCGGTATAGGCATCCACATTGCTATTGCCCAGATACCGGGTTTCCTTCGTGATCCGATTGGCGCCATCCGTGTGATACCGTGTCCGGATTTCATCGTCGGTATCCTCGCCGCGAATATCGAGATAATGAAAGCCGGAATTGGTGAAGCCGAGCACTGTCCGGGAGTTGGTTCCGTCCAGCGACAGGTTCAGATTGCCAAACGCGTCGTAGTTGACACGGGTTTCGATACTTGCGCCCAGATCGGCCGCAATGACGTCATCAATCGTCCAGCTGTTCGTGGCGGAAACCTGGTTTTCATACCGATAAGTGTTGCTCTGTCGTCCGAGCGGATCAGCCTCGAATTGAACAACATAGCCTTCCGCATCTACGGTGAAGCGGAGTTCGTTGCGGGAATTATAGTAGTTGCGTGTGGTCCGAGAACCGACGCTGTTATCGCCCGCCCATGGGTCCATCTCAGAGACGGTGGGTTGTTGCCCGTTTGCATTGAAACTGGCCGCATAACGTGTTGAACGGATGACATTGCCAAAGTCATCATAATCAAATCGTGCCACTTCACCATCTGCATTGACGGTGTAGCGCAGACGTTGTTGCGAGTCGTAGACAAAATAGTTGTTTCGTGTGGTCGGCGATGTCAGGCCGGCCACATAAGTCTGAACGCTGTGATAATCAAAACGGGTCAGGCCATCGATGGTGTCGGCGTATTGAATGGTTTCGCGGACCAGTCCGATGGCATGCGTGACGGTGTCTTCAAAGTAAACATTCTCGGTGATGCGACCCAGCGCATCAATGGTAAACCGCAAG
>NZ_JBKQWY010000031.1:0-848 GCF_047308265.1 Maricaulis sp. D1M11 | reverse complement strand
GATATTGCTGCGGGAATCGTAGCGATAGGAGGTGACGGTTTCTGGAAGTTCGAAGTCATCGCCGTAAACGGTGTCAGGATGCTGGGCAACATTGGTTCGAATTGATTCCAGGTTTCCGGTATTAAAGTAGGTGTAGTGGATCGCTTTGTCGTCGTTGTTCCAACCAATCCGTCGGGTCATACGACCTGAGCGATCATACTCAAAACCGCTCTGGAGGTTTCCGTAATTGGTCGAGTTAATCCGGCGCCCGAATTGATCGGTCAGCTCGATTAACTGGCGCGCTCCACTCGTGCCGGTTCCCCCGGTCGTACCAACAGCGGTGGTCGTTTTCTTCCAGGCTCCAAACACGGTCGCCAGACCCGTGGTCTCGCTCGTGCCATCCCACTCATAGGTATAGAGCTTTGTGTCGCCCCCGGCTGTAACGTTGCGGATCACCCGGCCTTCAATGTCGTAGGTGTCGCGAACATAACGCGGCGCGGCGTTGAACGTGTAACTGCGCTGCAGCTGGCGGCCGAATTCGTCATAGACAAAGCTGTCCTGCAGGAAGCCGGCCCGGTTTTGCATCACCATATTGCCGAAGACATCGAACTCCTGGGTGGTGATGCGACCGATCTGGTCGGTGATCCGGCGCGCCTCGCCATGGACGTCATACTCGGTGTAGACGCTGTTGCCGCCCACATCGATCATCTCTTTGATGAGGGCTTCGCCTCCCTCATACCCGGTTCCTTCCAGATTGACGAAACGGGTCAGGAACCCTCTGGCATTCGTCGACGCCACCAGTCGTCCGGATGCGTCATAATAGAAGCGTTCGGTCGGCGTTGCAGTGGACAGTGTGTTCTGCGCCGTGT
>NZ_JBKQWY010000030.1:0-218 GCF_047308265.1 Maricaulis sp. D1M11 | reverse complement strand
TGGCGCGGGCAATGGCGATCAGCGCATCACCCGTCACGTCTATGGTGCGGGCGGGCGGCTGGAACAGACCACCACCGGCCTCACCGACCTTGGGGATACAACAGGCGTGGATCGCACCTTCCGCTATGATGTCAGCGGCCGACTGGTGCGTGAGGAATACAGCCGCACCACACATGACTGGACACAGTTCGGCGTTCCCCTCACCACTGTCGATGAAG
>NZ_JBKQWY010000029.1:0-635 GCF_047308265.1 Maricaulis sp. D1M11 | reverse complement strand
GATCGCACCTTCCGCTATGATGTCAGCGGCCGACTGGTGCGTGAGGAATACAGCCGCACCACACATGACTGGACACAGTTCGGCGTTCCCCTCACCACTGTCGATGAAGCCATTGGCTATGCCTATGACGTCTCCGGCAATCTCGTTCGCCAAGAATTCCTCGAACTGGAGAATGGCAGCTATTCCACCGCGGCCAACACCTCTGTCGTTGAGATGCGCTACAATGCGCGCGGTGAGATGGTCGAGCGCGGGCTCAACGGCCTGTTCCGCGAAGCATGGGTTTACGATACCCATGGCCGCCTGACCGAAACGACGGCCGGGGACGGGATCGCGAAATATTTCGCCTATGATGCGCTGGGCAATCAAACCCTCGTCTTGACCGCAACGGGATCAGACGCAGCGACCACCGCTTCGCTGGCCGCCCAGACGCGCGACAGCGTCTTTGCCCTGTTCAATGATGCCACCCAGACGCCCGATTTCATGAAGGCCGGGGTGAGCGAGTTTGTCTCAACCCTCACCGAGTTTGATGCGCGCAACATGGCCATCTCGGTCATCGAACCGGAGCGCCAGCTCAACAATATCGAAGGGTCGCAATTCCACACCCTGACGACATCGCGGACCTATAATGCCTTTGG
>NZ_JBKQWY010000028.1:0-822 GCF_047308265.1 Maricaulis sp. D1M11 | reverse complement strand
ACCTTCTTCCTGGGCCGTCCGAACAACGCCGAAATCACCAACACCATGTCTGGTCCGTTCTCCGGCCCGGTCGAACAAGCCATCACGGCCTTCGACGCTAGCGCTGTTGACACTTGGTTCGACGCAACCTCCTTCATCGGTGCCTTCCCGGATGACGCCTCTGCGGCTTCTAACTGGGCTGCCGGTTGGACCTTCTCCTTGTTCCCGGATCCGGGCTGCCCGACCGGCACGACCGAATCTGCTGAGACCATCAACGGCCAACGCGTCTGTCAGCTGACGGGTACGCTGATCGCCGACGTTCGTCTCGATCGTAACTCCATGTACGAAATCATCGGTCCGGTCTTCGTGGGCCGTGATGCCGGTGCCGATCCGGCCGCTCCGATCGCTGGTGCGACTGAAGTGACCCTGACGATCGATCCGGGCGTGACCCTGTTCGGTTCTTCCGGTTCTGACTACCTGGTCGTGACCCGTGGTTCCCAGCTGGAATCCAACGGTACGGCAACGTCTCCGGTTGTCATGACTTCGCGTTCCGGCGTCGAAGGCACGGCAGGTCTGAACACCAAAGCCCAGTGGGGCGGTGTTGTGATCAATGGTCGCGCTCCGATCAACGCCTGTACGGGTGCTGCTGTCGGCGGTGCGGTCGATTGTGAAAAATCCGGTGAGGGTTCTTCCGGTCTGTTTGGTGGCGCAACCACCGATGATGACTCCGGCAGCATCACCTTCACGCAGGTCCTCTTCGCTGGCTTCCGCGTGAACTCCGGTGACGAGCTGAACGGTATCGCCTTCCAGGGCGTGGGCAACGACACCTTCGTTGACTATGTT
>NZ_JBKQWY010000027.1:0-347 GCF_047308265.1 Maricaulis sp. D1M11 | reverse complement strand
ACTCCGGCAGCATCACCTTCACGCAGGTCCTCTTCGCTGGCTTCCGCGTGAACTCCGGTGACGAGCTGAACGGTATCGCCTTCCAGGGCGTGGGCAACGACACCTTCGTTGACTATGTTCAGGTCCACAACAACGCCGATGACGGTGTTGAAATGTTCGGTGGTACGGTCGACGTGCGTCACCTGGTTCTGACCGGTAACGACGATGACTCCATGGATTACACCGATGGCTGGCGTGGTCGTGCCCAGTTCGTGATCGTGGCTCAAGGCGCTTCTGGCGACCAAGGCTTCGAGTTCGACAACAACGGTGACGACAACGCGCAAAACAACACGCCGCGTTCCAATCCG
>NZ_JBKQWY010000026.1:0-712 GCF_047308265.1 Maricaulis sp. D1M11 | reverse complement strand
CGTCGTTTCGACACCTATGGCAACGACCTGACCTATTCCTACACGGGCGACGAACTCACCCGCGTGACAACTGCAACAGGTGAATTCGTCCAGTATCGATGGCTGGACGGACGCGTCGACCGTATCGAAGTCAGGTTCTACGCCAGTGAGGCGGACAAGGATGCTCAAATCCTGACGGAAACGACCCGCACCTATTACAAATATGACGATCATGGCCGCCTGCACAAAGTTTTCACCGACCTGACCCCAGACGACAATAATGTCTCTGATCTCGATCGATTTGAAACAATCTATGAGTATGTCGGTTCGACCAACCGGATTGCACGCATCACACAGTCGGACGGCGCTAAGGCCGAGTTCGACTACGACGCCTCCGGTCGAATTGAGGAAGTTCGGCAGTTCGTCAGCGACACGGATATCCGCGTTACCCAATATGCGTACCACACGGGATACACCGAGATCACGGATCCACGCGGCGCTGTCACCCAGATTCATTTCGATGCCCAGAGCCGCTTGACGCAGATTGTGTCTCCAGAGCCTTCACCGGGCGCAGGGAGCCAGACGACCCAGATCGAGTATCACGACACTCCTAGCGTGGATGATGACTGGGCACGCAAGGTGATTATCACCCGGCCCGACGGCACCCAGATAGAGAATCAGTACGACGAGAACGGCAATCTTTTCCGGATGATTGACCCGGAAGGCATCGTTT
>NZ_JBKQWY010000025.1:0-471 GCF_047308265.1 Maricaulis sp. D1M11 | reverse complement strand
CACGCAAGGTGATTATCACCCGGCCCGACGGCACCCAGATAGAGAATCAGTACGACGAGAACGGCAATCTTTTCCGGATGATTGACCCGGAAGGCATCGTTTCTGAATACACCTACAACTCCGACAATCAGATCGTCCTGGAAGCGAAAAATGTCTCTCCGTCCAGCAACGATCAACAGACCCTCTACACGCGCTACACCTACTATGGGTCTGGTCGCCTGGAATATGTTGTGTCGCATGAGGGCCGGGTCACAAAAACCTTCTACAACTCGGATGGCCAGCACTATCGGACCTTGGTGTATTCCGGCCATGAAGATCCAGATGCGGGCCAGAGTTACCGCTTTGGCCAGGGCACCAATACCATTCTGTCCAGCGCTGAAGTCAAAGCCTGGACACAGACACTTACAAATCTCGAAAACCTCGCCGACACACGATATTGGTATGATCACCGGGGTGCGTCTGTCGAAGAAT
>NZ_JBKQWY010000024.1:0-1197 GCF_047308265.1 Maricaulis sp. D1M11 | reverse complement strand
TTACTCGACGATGGAGGAGACGACGCCGGCGCCGACGGTACGACCGCCTTCACGGATGGCGAAGCGCAGACCCTGATCCATCGCGATCGGCGTGATCAGTTCCACGTTCATCTCAACATTATCGCCCGGCATCACCATTTCCGTACCCTCTTTGAGGGTCACAACACCGGTCACGTCCGTCGTGCGGAAGTAGAATTGCGGACGGTAGTTCGTGAAGAACGGTGTATGGCGGCCGCCTTCTTCCTTCGTCAGGATATAGGCTTCTGCCACGAATTTGTGGTGCGGCGTGATGGAGCCCGGCTTGGCCAGAACCTGGCCACGCTCGACACCTTCACGGTCAACACCGCGAAGAAGAACACCGACATTGTCGCCCGCTTCGCCCTGGTCGAGCAGTTTGCGGAACATTTCAACGCCCGTACACGTCGTCTTCGACGTCTCGCGGATGCCGATGATCTCGATCTCGTCACCCACGTGAAGAATACCGCGCTCAATACGGCCGGTCACAACAGTACCGCGACCGGAAATCGAGAACACGTCCTCGATCGGCATCAGGAAATCCTGATCCTTCGGGCGATCCGGCGTCGGGATGTAGGCATCCACTTCAGCCATCAGCTCCAGGATCTTCTCCTTGCCGATATTCTCGTCACGACCTTCAACAGCCGCCAGTGCAGAACCGGCAACAATCGGAATGTCGTCGCCCGGGAAGTCGTAGGAAGACAGAAGTTCGCGAACTTCCATTTCCACAAGCTCCAGGAGCTCTTCATCATCAACCTGGTCAACCTTGTTCAGGAAAACAACCAGCGCCGGAACGCCAACCTGGCGCGCCAGAAGAATGTGCTCGCGCGTCTGCGGCATCGGGCCATCGGCTGCGTTCACAACCAGGATCGCGCCGTCCATCTGCGCCGCACCCGTGATCATGTTCTTCACGTAGTCAGCGTGACCCGGGCAATCCACGTGCGCGTAGTGACGGTTGTCCGTCTCATACTCAACGTGAGCCGTCGAGATCGTGATACCGCGCGCCTTCTCTTCCGGCGCCGAGTCAATCTCGTCATAACCCTTGGCTTCACCGCCACCGGCCTCAGCCAGCACCATCGTGATCGCCGCGGTCAGCGTCGTCTTGCCGTGGTCAACGTGACCAATCGTGCCAATGTTTGCGTGCGGTTTCGTCCGCTCAAACTTTTCCTTCGCCATCGATCT
>NZ_JBKQWY010000023.1:0-2022 GCF_047308265.1 Maricaulis sp. D1M11 | reverse complement strand
CGCAAACCTTGCGGCTCGCCAAAGCGAGGTGCGTTGTTTATGGGCGTGCCGGATTCGGGTCAAGCAGCGGTATGCAGTGCAACTGCAGGACACCGTCAGAGCCGTTTCTTGTCGACAGCTTGCAGCAAATAGGCCTGAAAGAGACGGGTTTTGTCGGGCACAAATTTGCGGGACGGACGAACCAGCCAGATCGAGCGTTGTGCGTCGTCCGGGGCCACACACCACGCCTTGCAGACCCGTTCTATCCTCCCCGCCTTCACGAGGGGGTCAGCGAGCCAATCCGCCAGAATGCCAAACCCCAGTCCCGCCTCCACAGCAGCGCGCATGGCACTCGCACTCGACACCCGCAAACGGGGGGTGACATCCACCCTCAAGACCTGATCATCGCTGACACAGCGCCAGTCATCGGCAAACGGAGCAAAACCATAGGTGAGAAGGTCCTGGCCAATCAGGTCTTCTGGCGTCTGCGGACGCGCGCCAGACCGCTCGACGGCGACATAGATGTGATAGCTCACATCAAGCAGCTTGCTTGAAATGAAGCGACTATCCTCAAGATGGCCATGCCGGACAGCGAGATCGACCCGGTCCGCCACCAGATCCAGACGTTGATCGCTTTGAATCAGGTCCAGCTGCAGAGCAGGATAGCGCGCGAGGAAATCGGCCAATCCCGGCTGGACGTATCGTTCACTGAACGCCGCAGATGTTGTCACACGCAATCGACCTGTCGGACCCTGCCCTTCTGAGCGTGCCGCATGGGCCGCAGAGTCAAGCGCTTCAACAATCCCCTCAACACGGGACGCATAGGCTTCGCCCGAACTCGTGAGGCTGAGTGCTCGGGTCGTCCTGTGAAACAGCCGCACGCCCAACTCTGCTTCCAGAGACTGGATAGCACGCGACACCGAGGATGGCGCGATCGAGCGCGCGCGAGCGACCGCCGCGAAACTGCCCGTCCGCACCACGTCCATGAATAATGACAGGCGCTCGATCTCCATTCACGCACATTACGCACGAAACAAGTGCGAGACTACCGGTTTAATTCGTTACTCGCATGACCGAAATCTCGTTCTCACAGCTTTCGTGAGGACCAATGACCATGACACTGACACACAAGACCATACTGATCACAGGCGCGAGCCGAGGTATCGGGCGCGCGACAGCCCTTCACCTGGCAAAAGAAGGGGCCAATATTGTCGCCCTGGCCCGGACCGCCCAATCTCTCAATACACTGTGTGACGAGATTAAAAGCATGGGAGGACAAGCCTGCGCCGTTACGGGGTCGGTAGATCAGTACGAGGATCTCGTGCGCGCAGCGGATCTGGCGCTGTCGCACTTTGGCAGCCTGGACATTCTCGTCAATAATGCCGGTATCATCGACCCGATCGCGCGCCTTGAAGACAGCGCTCCAGCCGACTGGGCCCGTGCTGTCGATATCAATGTGAAGGGTGTCTATTACGGGCTCCGGGCCGTCCTGCCCCACATGATGTCACGCGGCCAGGGCACGATTATCAACCTCAGTTCCGGAGCGGCCAATAGCGCACTGGAGGGCTGGAGCCATTATTGCACAACAAAGGCCGCCGTAAAAAAAATCACCGAATGTGCCCATGTCGAGCTTGGCGCGTCCGGGATCCGGGTCATCGGGCTGAGTCCGGGCACCGTGGCCACCGACATGATGGCATCCATCCGAAAGTCGGGTCTCAACCCGGTGAGCCAACTTGACTGGAATACGCACATCACACCCGACTGGGTCGCCCGGGCAATCGCCTATCTGTGCGGTCCGGGCGGTGACGCCCACTGCGGAACAGACTTTTCCATCAAGACGGACGAGGGACGACGCGCGGTCGGCCTTCTCTGATCGGGTCGGACAGCGTTGCGGGTCTGACAGCGTTGCGGGTCTGACAGCGTTGCGAGCCAAACAACAAAAACGCCGCCCCGAAGGAGCGGCGTTTTTCGTGTCAGGCCCTTGCCGGTAACGACAAGTGGCGCGAGTGACGGGACTCGAACCCGCGACCTCCGGCGTGACAG
>NZ_JBKQWY010000022.1:0-590 GCF_047308265.1 Maricaulis sp. D1M11 | reverse complement strand
CCAAAGGCATTATAGGTCCGCGATGTCGTCAGGGTGTGGAATTGCGACCCTTCGATATTGTTGAGCTGGCGCTCCGGTTCGATGACCGAGATGGCCATGTTGCGCGCATCAAACTCGGTGAGGGTTGAGACAAACTCGCTCACCCCGGCCTTCATGAAATCGGGCGTCTGGGTGGCATCATTGAACAGGGCAAAGACGCTGTCGCGCGTCTGGGCGGCCAGCGAAGCGGTGGTCGCTGCGTCTGATCCCGTTGCGGTCAAGACGAGGGTTTGATTGCCCAGCGCATCATAGGCGAAATATTTCGCGATCCCGTCCCCGGCCGTCGTTTCGGTCAGGCGGCCATGGGTATCGTAAACCCATGCTTCGCGGAACAGGCCGTTGAGCCCGCGCTCGACCATCTCACCGCGCGCATTGTAGCGCATCTCAACGACAGAGGTGTTGGCCGCGGTGGAATAGCTGCCATTCTCCAGTTCGAGGAATTCTTGGCGAACGAGATTGCCGGAGACGTCATAGGCATAGCCAATGGCTTCATCGACAGTGGTGAGGGGAACGCCGAACTGTGTCCAGTCATGTGTGGTGCGGCTGTATTC
>NZ_JBKQWY010000021.1:0-2718 GCF_047308265.1 Maricaulis sp. D1M11 | reverse complement strand
CAGTTCGAGGAATTCTTGGCGAACGAGATTGCCGGAGACGTCATAGGCATAGCCGATGGCTTCATCGACAGTGGTGAGGGGAACGCCGAACTGTGTCCAGTCATGTGTGGTGCGGCTGTATTCCTCACGCACCAGTCGGCCGCTGACATCATAGCGGAAGGTGCGATCGACGCCTGTTGTATCTACAAGGTCGGTGAGGCCGGTGGTGGTCTGTTGCAGCCGACCGCCCGCGCCATAGACGTGACGGGTGATGCGCTGATCGCCATTGCCCGCGCCAACCTGGCGCAACATGGTCAGATTGCCGAGCCCGTCATATTCGTAAGTGACCCTGGGTGTGACAAACGCACCCGTGTGATCGGTGTAGCCCTGGCGCCGTTCTTGTGTCAGGCGGCCACCCGCATCATAGAAATAGGTCTTGGTGTCGCCCGTGGCCTCGGTCTTGGTCTTGACCTGACCGAGAGCATTATAGGTGTAGGTAACGGTGGATGTAACGTTGTCATACCGATCCCCTTGGTCGGGCATGCCGATATAGATATCCGCATGGGCCGTGCGCACCGAGAGGCGACTGGACGTCAGGCGCTGACCGAGATGGTCATAGGTAAAGAGGGTTTGCCTATCCAGTGAGGATATCGCGGGGCGTTCGTCGGGGAAGCTGGCGGTCGGAGTAAGAGCGGTGCCATAACGGCGCTCTTCGGTCACATTGCCGTTTTCGTCATAGCTCCAGTCTGTCCAGTAGTGCGCTGCATCGACCTGAACCGTCCTGCGGCCAAGGCCGTCATAGGCTGTGCGTGTGGTATTGCCATTGGCGTCGACCATCTGTGTGACATTGCCCACGGCATCATAGGTGTAGGTGGAGACGGCATCCGCGAAGCCGAGTGTATAGCTGCCACCACTGAGCGCCCCTGTTTCCACATTGTGCAGGGTCTGGCTCAGAACGCGATTATTCTTGTCGTAAACGAAGCTTGTTTCCGAGTATTCGGCGCCCTGTGCAGGCGTTGCAGGCCCCGATGCATGATCCGTTGGCAAGGCGATTGTCGCCTGATTGTAAAGGAAGCTCCGCTCAACATTGCCATTGGCATCGAAAACCGTGTGCGACAGCCAGCCTTCACCGGTGCCGGTCGTCTGGACCATGGCATGGGTCTGGCGATCATGTACATCAAACCAGAACAGGGACCGACGCCCTGCGGCATCGACCTGCTCGATCAGATTGCCATGGATGTCATAGGCATACGTCTCTTCCGGACGGGTCGAGACCGGGCCGGATGTGGCAGAGGTATAGGCGTCGACCGCATCACCCAGCTTGCGGACCATGCGGTTCCCGGCATCATACTCAAATGTGGTCTGGCGCTGTTCCGACAGGCCAAAGGCCTCGGTTTCGCGGGTCAGGTTTCCGCGAAGATCATACTCATAGCGGGTGATGATGAGTTCACCCTCCGCGGTCGTGACCGGGGCTGTTGTGGAGATGATCTGTCCGCGCGCATTGTAGGTATTGAGCGTGATGCCGCCCGCCTTGTTGGTGACCTCGATCTGCTCGCCGAAGGCATTGAGACCGTAGGTTTCGCTGTGTCCTTCCGCATCCGTGGTGGTCGTCAGACGACCGGCGGTGTCATAGACAAAATGGGTCACCGCATCATCGGCCGCGCTGACCGTGCGGGTTGGGGCCAGCTGATCCGCCGTGAGTGCAGCACGATCGGTGAGCGAGTACGGGTCCTGGTATCTGACGATGTTCAGGATATTGCCGACACCGTCATACTCGGTGCGGGTCAGATAGCCTTCCGCATCGATCGTGGCTTCCGCACGCCCCAACTCGTCGTAATAGGTGTAACTGGAATGGCCCAGAGCATCGGTTGTTTTCCAGACCAGGCCGAACGCATTGTATTCAAACGTCGTCTCGTTCAACTCGGCGTTGAGGCGCGAGATAACGGCGCCGCGCTTGTCGAGTGTTTCAACAATCTGGTGTCCGCGTGGATCGATGTGGGTGATCGTGCGATTGACGTCGTCATAGAGTGTTTGGCTGACCAAACCGTCTCGCGTGGTCCGGGTGATGCGGCCTAGGCCATCATACTCAAACTGCGCGGTTCGCGTGGACCCGGAGGGCCGCAGGGCATCCAGCCCCAGGGCGCGATCGACGGGCAAGGCGATGGCCGTGTCGAAGACAGTCGTGCTCTCAACAGAGCCGTCATTGTAATAGCTGTGTTCCACCCATTTGCCGAGCGGGTCGACGCTGGCGACCAGACGGCCTGAGCCATCATACCACATATGAGTGGACAGGCCGGCGGCATCGATGATCTCGATAACGTTTCCGGCCTGGTCATAAACCCGCTCTTCAACAGCACTGCTCACGTCTGTGAGACCGGTGACACTGTCGTAAACCGAGGAGGCGGGGAGAATGGTCTTTGTCAGCCGGTCGGCTGCATCATACTCGAACGTGGTGATGCGTTGTTCCGGGGCACCGTCGGCCAGAATGATCTGGGTTTGATTGCCGCGCTCATCATAGACATAACGATTGACGACCGGTTGCCCGTTCGACGTGGTTGCGGGCAGGGTCTCGGTTTCAAGCCGGCCGAGCGCATCATAGGTGTAGGATGTCACACCATTGAGCGGGCTCGTGCGTGTCTCCAGCTCGCCAAAACCGTTATAGGTCAGGGTTTCGACAAAACCCTCAGCATTGGTGATTTCGGTGACGCGGCCCAGTGCGTCATAGGTGTATTGGGTCGT
>NZ_JBKQWY010000020.1:0-787 GCF_047308265.1 Maricaulis sp. D1M11 | reverse complement strand
CTGGGCACGCAAGGTGATTATCACCCGGCCCGACGGCACCCAGATAGAGAATCAGTACGACGAGAACGGCAATCTTTTCCGGATGATTGACCCGGAAGGCATCGTTTCTGAATACACCTACAACTCCGACAATCAGATCGTCCTGGAAGCGAGAAATGTCTCTCCGTCCAGCAATGATCAGCCGACCCTCTACACGCGCTACGCCTACAATGGATATGGACGCCTGCGGTATGTTGTGTCGCACGAGGGCCGGGTCACAGAAAACCTCTATGACGCAGATGGCCAGCTTGTTCGAACCTTGGTGTATTCCGGCCATGAAGATCCAGATGCGGGCCAGAGCTACCGCTTTGGCCAGGGCACCGATACCATTCTGTCCAGCGCTGATGTCCTAGCCTGGACGCAGACACTTACAAATCTCGAAAACCTTGCCAACACACGATATTGGTATGATCACCGGGGTGCGTCTGTCGAAGAATGGCGGACCTATGGCGGCACGAGCGCAACCGGCAGCAGTGACAACAGCCAAGGCATCACGCGGAACTATTTCACGACCGATCAGCACGGGAGATTGATCGAGAGTTCCGTCAGACACAATGTGTCAGAATTCAGCTTCGATGGTTTGGGACGCGTCACCCTTTCCGACAACAGCGTCACAGGCTCGATCACCTACACCTACAATGATGACGGCACGGCCGGGATCCCGCAGGCTCACATGACTGTTGTCACAGGTGCGGGCCACACCACCACGACGGTGTACAATAATCTGGGCCAGGTGGTCTCGACCTCT
>NZ_JBKQWY010000019.1:0-458 GCF_047308265.1 Maricaulis sp. D1M11 | reverse complement strand
GAAGAATGGCGGACCTATGGCGGCACGAGCGCAACCGGCAGCAGTGACAACAGCCAAGGCATCACGCGGAACTATTTCACGACCGATCAGCACGGGAGATTGATCGAGAGTTCCGTCAGACACAATGTGTCAGAATTCAGCTTCGATGGCTTGGGACGCGTCACGCTTTCCGACAACACCGTCACAGGCTCAATCACCTACACATACAATGATGGCGGCACGGCCGGGATCCCGCAGGCTCACATGACTGTTGTCACAGGTGCGGGCCACACCACCACGACGGTGTACAATAATCTGGGCCAGGTGGTCTCATCTTCCCAGTCCGGGTCCCATGTCACGACGGGCGAAGAGACCTTCAAATACAATTCAGCCGGACAGGTCGCCGTCTCCACGGATGCAACGGGCAAGTCCCAGTACTTCCTGTATGATGATCTTGGAAGACTGGTCGCCCAGCTTTG
>NZ_JBKQWY010000018.1:0-392 GCF_047308265.1 Maricaulis sp. D1M11 | reverse complement strand
CGGCACGGCCGGGATCCCGCAGGCTCACATGACTGTTGTCACAGGTGCGGGCCACACCACCACGACGGTGTACAATAATCTGGGCCAGGTGGTCTCGACCTCTCAGTCCGGGTCCCATGTCACGACGGGCGAAGAGACCTTCAAATACAATTCGATCGGTCAGGTCGCCGTCTCCACGGATGCAACGGGCAAGTCCCAGTACTTCCTGTATGATGATCTTGGAAGACTGGTCGCTCAGCTTTGGCACAATGGCCAGATCCAGGAGTTTTTCTACGACGACATGAACCGTGTCGTCGGCACCGTACGCTCGGGAAGACGGATCTCCAGCACTCATCTCACTGCCCTGGATAATCCGAACCATGGCCTGACCATGGATGACATCCGGCCCTCGT
>NZ_JBKQWY010000017.1:0-401 GCF_047308265.1 Maricaulis sp. D1M11 | reverse complement strand
CGGCACGGCCGGGATCCCGCAGGCTCACATGACTGTTGTCACAGGTGCGGGCCACACCACCACGACGGTGTACAATAATCTGGGCCAGGTGGTCTCATCTTCCCAGTCCGGGTCCCATGTCACGACGGGCGAAGAGACCTTCAAATACAATTCAGCCGGACAGGTCGCCGTCTCCACGGATGCAACGGGCAAGTCCCAGTACTTCCTGTATGATGATCTTGGAAGACTGGTCGCCCAGCTTTGGCGCAACGGCCAGATCCAGGAGTTTTTCTACGACGACATGAACCGTGTTGTCGGCACCGTCCGCTTGGCGACAAGGATTTCCAGCTCTCATCTCACTGCACTGGATAATCCGAACCATGGCCTGACCATGGATGACATCCGGCCCGCATCCAACAACA
>NZ_JBKQWY010000016.1:0-622 GCF_047308265.1 Maricaulis sp. D1M11 | reverse complement strand
ACGACATGAACCGTGTCGTCGGCACCGTACGCTCGGGAAGACGGATCTCCAGCACTCATCTCACTGCCCTGGATAATCCGAACCATGGCCTGACCATGGATGACATCCGGCCCTCGTCCCACCTCTATGACCGATGGGAATGGAGCGTCTTCGACGCCCGCGGCCAGCTCATCTCCACAATCCTGGGCGATGGCAGTGTCACACGGTATGCCTATGATGATCTGGGACGGCTGGTGGCGACCCTGGGCTTTGTCAATCGTCTGGATTCAAGCGTTCTCGACGGTTTCAAAACCACTCCCCCCACGACACTCACCCTTCCCGGCGCTCATGCCGATGATGTAATTACCCGGAACTTCTATGATGGTGACGGTCTTCTGATCGGAACCATGGATGGATCCGGCTATCTGACGCAATTCGTGTTTGACGGAAATGGGCGCAAAGTCAGTGAAACCCTGTTCGATCAAGCCACACAGCCGAGCCTGCGTTTAAACGGCACGTTCGACGAGTTGCTGGCCTCGATCACGCCGAACGCCGCCAAAGATGTCACCAACCATTATGTCTATGATGGTCAGGGCTTCTTGCGGTTTACCATTGATGCGCTGGGTCGCATCACCGAGAATGT
>NZ_JBKQWY010000015.1:0-2995 GCF_047308265.1 Maricaulis sp. D1M11 | reverse complement strand
GGCCTGCGCAGCTGCGCCAACGAAGGTGCGGGAGCTAGCCTCGGCGATGGCGAGTACATCCCTTCCGCGAATATCGGATTCCGTCCCGCCAGAGTGCCGTATATCTGCCCTCAATCCCGCGAGATAATCGCTGAGCCCCTCTGCAATCGCTTCCCCAATCGTCTGCCCAATAAAATCTGGCAATGCCGCTAGGATATTATCCCCGAAATCAGCGCCATCGAGGCGGGACCCAGCGACAGCAGCGGTTGTCTAGAACCCCACTAAAACAGGGACACGCACCAATTCTCCGCGCTAATCCCCACGCTTCGTCGGGGGCCACGGGGTTTGGGACGCAGCGGAGGTGCGGGCTGCGGCGCACGCAGCGCGTTCACGTTGAAGTTCGCCATGTCGGCGCGCAGACCTTCCTCGGTCTGACGCTGTTTTTCCGGATCAATGCAACCTCGGCAGCTAATCGCGCCCGCGATGGCGCTTCCGATGGATTGGCCAATGACGCCTGGGAGTGCAGCGATGACATTATCGCCGAAACATACTTCTATCCTTGCTGGACAGTCGTGACCTGCTCCGCGTTTTTCCTAATCTTTAAAGTGAGCTTGAGCATGCTTTTGTAGCTGCTTACCCCGCTCATTAAGAAGCTGTAGAAGGTCACTCCCTTGTTTGATCCAGAATTTTTCGGACGCAGGGAACATGCTTTCGGGGTAGGTAATCGCAAAATCAACAAGCTCCCCCGTCCAACCATCCGGCACGTACTTTTCTAGCCGCAGGCCATCCGCATAAAAAGCACCTACAGACTGATTGTCAAAATCTACAAAAATTACGGGAAAAAGATCTTTGACATCCCACCACGACTCGGCTGCCGAATATCTCCGCGCGAGCTCAGAACTCAACTGATCCTTTGGAAGCTCAAACTTCTTCATTCCTTCCAAAAACTTAGGCGCTGTTTCAGCATCTACGGTACGGATTCCAAATCTGAAATTGTCATTGAACTCCGGAACGTCATACCCCGCAGCAATGAATTCTGATCGCCACTTTTCGACATCAAGAACCCACAGATCCACTTCGCTTCTGTACCAATGAATCCTTCCATTGCAGCGGGCCACTGCAACTACCCACTCTTCGGTCTCATCTCGCATTTCAATCACCAGTTCTAATTACCACACCCGATCCTTCAACAGCATACTCCTCTAGCCAATCCGCCCAAACTGGCGGGAGTTCATATGTACGCCCCGGCTGGTTCGGGTCAACGATCCTAGGCGCCATCCCGCCTTGGTTACGCGGATTGCTGCGGTACAATAGTTGAGGCACCGCCTCAGTTTGCACAAATTCGTCAAGCCAAGTCGGAATTTTAAATCCAACAATTTCGCCACCAGGTCTTCTGGATCGAAGATAGTATAGCGCGTGGTCCGGATCACCTATACTTATGTTTAGGGTGGCCCTTTGAATTCGAGGATTTCCAAAGTGATCTAGGCTGATCAAGGGCTTACTGGAACGCGTCCCTGATGAACCTTGTACGCGGAACACCCAGCTTGTCTCGGACGGCAGCGGCCCGGAGCTGATATCATCTAAATGAACAAGCTGGCTCCTCGGCCCCAGCGTCACAATGTCATCCACAGCGCGCGCGCCCCGCCCCAGATTGCCCACGCCATGGCTACCAAAAGCCAAGTCTGCGCCATAAAAGGCGAACTCTCCGAACCGGAAATAGGCCATGTCGAAGACATTGTCTTCCGGCTGTGGAATTAGATCGAGGCGCGGGCTTCCGAGCACGTAATCCATATCAATAGGATGGGAGCTTGACGCAAAATCTACCAGGCCATTCAAAGTTTGCTGAGCGCCGTAGCCAGCACCTGCAAGTAGCCAAATCTTATCAGCTTCGGCCGCTTGCTGATGGATCTCTGCTTTGAAATCGGGTTCCCAAGCATACCTTAAGACATTGCCGTGGGCTGTTCTGATGCCCGTTTCAAGGCCTTGCAACAGGTTTCCGGGTAGATGGTAGAGCGCTCCGGGTAGATGAGACAGCCCATCGGCGAAGAGTACCGCGTCTGCCCACTCTTTACGCGGAAGGTTTAGGAGGCGCCCGAAAAGTCCTTCCGGCTCGTTCGCCTGGATAGCGTGGGCGGTGGCCACCCAAGAGTCGCTTTCTCCAGTTGTATCGGTGTTAATGTTTGACGAAGTGGCAGAAAGACCAATCGATGCAAGTATAGCGTCATCTGTTATGTAGTCACCATGACCGGTCACGTCGATCAGCAGGCTTCGGCTTCCATCCGGATTGACGATCCAGGCGGGTTGATCATCAAGATACCCGATTTCGACCCCGGAGGGCTCTCTTGTTTCGGGCGCTTCGATGTCCTCCGCGAAATTGCAGCTGTTGTGCACCCAGACGCCGGCCTCGCCGACATAATAGGTGTGGTCCTGATCCACGGCGAAGTTGTAGACGGTGGCATGGCCCTTATCGGCCGTGACCGAGATGACCTCCACCGTGTCGCCCGTGGTGTCGATCAGGCGGTCTCCGGGGCGAAGATCAGCCGCCTTGACCCACATGGCACCGGCACGCTCCAGAACGGCAAGTTCGCCCGTATTGTGGGTCGTGGCAGAGGGGGAGGTCGTGCCCGGGGAGGCATTGCCGGGGGCTTCGACCAGGCGCCGCAAGACCTCGGGCAAAGCCCGGCCGGAGGTTTCCGAGGCGCGGGCTTCACGTCGGGTGAGGGCGCGATCATCGGCTCCGACCACGGCGAAGGGGTGAAGCGCGGTGGTTTGCAGCGTTTCGGTGCGGCCTGCCCGTGATACTTCCACCGACAGGGTCTTGCGGTCGTCATACTGGTAGAGTTCGAGCACCTGGCGGCGTTTCACCGTGGCATCGCCATCCATGCGATCAGAGCGCGCATAGACCCAGTCACCCACGCGGATATCCTCGATCGGTCTTAGCCCGTCGGGCGTATGGATCGCGGTGCCAGCCACAAAACAGGCCCCTCTGGCAATGAGATCGCCGATCGTATTACCA
>NZ_JBKQWY010000014.1:0-826 GCF_047308265.1 Maricaulis sp. D1M11 | reverse complement strand
GACCCAGTCACCCACGCGGATATCCTCGATCGGTCTTAGCCCGTCGGGCGTATGGATCGCGGTGCCAGCCACAAAACAGGCCCCTCTGGCAATGAGATCGCCGATCGTATTACCAATCACGCTGGGCAGGGCGGCGAGGATATTGTCGCCGAAATCCGTTCCCTCAATTAGCGACCTTGTTGCTGCATTGGCTATGCCTCCGGCTGCTCCCATAGCGACGTGACTTGCGATTTTCCCCGCGGTCAGATCACCATGCATTAAGCTTTCAACACCCAATTCACTCGCGACGACAGTGCTTACGCCTCCCCCGACTCCTGAAGCTGCAACGGCAGCCCAGGAGAAACGATCTTGAAGCCCGGTAGCGACGCCAATTCCTTGGGACAGGATTGAGCTAGCCACGCCTCTGGAAAACCCTGCAACGAAATCTCTTTTGCCCATAAGGGTATTTTCTGCGGACGTGCCTAGCCCCGCTCCAATCCCGCCTTGCAGACCGGCCATGGCGACCGCGTTCCAGGAGAACTTGTCTTGAATACCGGTTGCAACGCCAACGCCCTGACTGACGATGGAGCCGACCGCCCCTCCCACGGCACCGGCTGCAACTGTTCCGGCTGTGGTGGTAGCGATCGCTGAGATTGACGTGCCTCCCAAGAAGGCCCCGATGCCGCCCGTAAAAGTGCCACCTCCCAGGACACCCGCCACACCGGCCGTGACAATTGTCGCGACCACGACCGCAATGGCCACCAGCAATATTTGTCCGACGCCGCCGCAGCCGTTTTTCTGGGCCTTGGGCACAGGAGCGAGCGGGGAGGTGTCGCCGATCGTGGCG
>NZ_JBKQWY010000013.1:2500-5389 GCF_047308265.1 Maricaulis sp. D1M11 | reverse complement strand
AAAACCCCCGACCACAATGGAGTGCTCGGGGGTTTTTGTGTTTTGTGTTGAGTGGAGGGATTTTGAGGATCTGTAGTGAAGACCGGGCAGTGACCTACTCTCCCACATCTTAAGATGCAGTACCATCGGCGCGAGGGGTCTTAACGGTCGTGTTCGGGATGGGAACGTGTGGGGTCCCCCTGCCATAACCACCCGGTCATCACGACAGATCCTGGAAGAGACATACTGATTGAGGTTGTGTGTCATGCGCCTGGCGAAGCGATCGCCGGGCATGAGCATCTGTTGAGATCAAGTCTATCGAGATATTAGTACCAGTCAGCTTCACGTATCGCTACGCTTCCACATCTGGCCTATCAACGTGGTGGTCTTCCACGACTCTCAAGGGAAAACTGGTTTTGAGGGGGGCTTCCCGCTTAGATGCATTCAGCGGTTATCCCTTCCGTACATAGCTACCCTGCTATGCTGCTGGCGCAACAACAGGTCCACCAGAGGTACGTCCACCCCGGTCCTCTCGTACTAGGGGCAGCTCCTCTCAATTTTCCGACACCCACGGCAGATAGGGACCGAACTGTCTCACGACGTTCTAAACCCAGCTCACGTACCGCTTTAATTGGCGAACAGCCAAACCCTTGGGACCTGCTCCAGCCCCAGGATGCGATGAGCCGACATCGAGGTGCCAAACAATGCCGTCGATATGGACTCTTGGGCATCATCAGCCTGTTATCCCCGGCGTACCTTTTATCCGTTGAGCGATGGCCCTTCCACGCGGGACCACCGGATCACTATGGCCGTCTTTCGACTCTGCTCGACCTGTCAGTCTCGCAGTCAGGCGGGCTTATGCCATTGCACTCAACGAGCGATTTCCGACCGCTCTGAGCCCACCTTCGCGCGCCTCCGTTACTCTTTGGGAGGCGACCGCCCCAGTCAAACTACCCACCAGACAGGGTCCCGGATCCAGGTTCATGGACCGCGGTTAGACATCAACAATAACAAGGGTGGTATTTCAAGGCTGGCTCCACCCGGACTGGCGCCCGGGTTTCAAAGCCTCCCACCTATCCTACACATGTTATCGCTAATGCCACTGTCAAGCTGTAGTAAAGGTGCACGGGGTCTTTCCGTCTGACCGCGGGAACTCCGCATCTTCACGGAGAATTCAATTTCGCTGAGTCTATGCTGGAGACAGCGGGGAAGTCGTTACGCCATTCGTGCAGGTCGGAACTTACCCGACAAGGAATTTCGCTACCTTAGGACCGTTATAGTTACGGCCGCCGTTTACCGGGGCTTCAATTCGGAGCTCTCACTCCTCCTTTTAACCTTCCGGCACCGGGCAGGCGTCAGACCCTATACGTCGTCTTGCGACTTCGCAGAGCCCTGTGTTTTTAATAAACAGTCGCCACCCCCTGGTCTGTGCCCCTGGACACTGCTTGCGCAGAGCCAGGCTCCCTTCTCGCGAACTTACGGGAGCAATTTGCCGAGTTCCTTCAGCATAGTTCTCTCAAGCGCCTTGGTATACTCTACCAGTCCACCTGTGTCGGTTTGGGGTACGGTCTCATGCGGGAGCTATTTCCAGGGACTGCATGGCTGCCAGTTCAATCCGATAAGGACTGACAACGGCCGCAATCCGTCACTACCCGCTGGTTCAGGAATATTAACCTGATTCCCATCGACTACGCCTTTCGGCCTCGCCTTAGGGGCCGACTAACCCTGCGCTGATTAGCATTGCGCAGGAACCCTTGGACTTTCGGCGAGAGGGTCTCTCACCCTCTTTGTCGCTACTCATGTCAGCATTCTCACTTCCGATACCTCCAGCAGCCCTCGCGGGTCTGCCTTCATCGGCCTACGGAACGCTCCGCTACCGCTCTTTCGAGCCCGCAGCTTCGGTGTATCACTTAAGCCCCGTTACATTTTCCGCGCAGGAGCGCTTGACCAGTGAGCTGTTACGCTTTCTTTAAAGGATGGCTGCTTCTAAGCCAACCTCCTGGTTGTCTAAGCACTCCCACATCGTTTCCCACTTAGTGATAACTTAGGGACCTTAGCTGGCGGTCAGGGCTGTTTCCCTCTCCACTACGGACCTTAGCACCCGCAGTGTGTCTGCCATCTAGTACTCCTCGGTATTCGGAGTTTGGTTAGGTTTGGTAAGCCGTTGGGGCCCCCTAGCCCATCCAGTGCTCTACCCCCGAGGGTATTCGGATGACGCTCTACCTAAATAGATTTCGCGGAGAACCAGCTATTTCCGAGTTTGATTGGCCTTTCACCCCTAGCCACAGGTCATCCCCGTCTTTTTCAACAGACGTGGGTTCGGTCCTCCAGTGCGTGTTACCGCACCTTCAACCTGCCCATGGCTAGATCACTCGGCTTCGGGTCTCATCCCACGAACTCAGTCGCCCTATTCAGACTCGCTTTCGCTGCGCCTACACCTAGCGGTTTAAGCTTGCTCGTGAGACGAAGTCGCTGACCCATTATACAAAAGGTACGCCGTCAGGCTTTCGCCCTCCGACTGCTTGTAGGCGTCCAGTTTCAGGGTCTGTTTCACTCCCCTCGTCGGGGTGCTTTTCACCTTTCCCTCACGGTACTGGTTCACTATCGGTCATGTAGGAGTACTTAGGCTTGGAGGGTGGTCCCCCCATGTTCAGACAGGATTTCACGTGTCCCGCCCTACTCAAGTCTCTTTGCTATCCCACCTGTACGGGGCTGTCACCCACTGCGGCCCGACTTTCCAGACGGTTCCAGTTCGATAAACAAAGAGCACTGGCCTGATCCGCGTTCGCTCGCCACTACTAGCGGAGTCTCAATTGATGTCCTTTCCTCCGGGTACTTAGATGTTTCAGTTCCCCGGGTTTGCTTCTAATCCCTATGTATTCAGGATCAGATACCTCACACGAACTCTGG
>NZ_JBKQWY010000012.1:0-24221 GCF_047308265.1 Maricaulis sp. D1M11 | reverse complement strand
TGCGTGCGGTTTCGTCCGCTCAAACTTTTCCTTCGCCATCGATCTCTCTCCGAAACCTAACGTTCAAATCTAAACGAGAGCGGCCTAGGCCGACTTCTCGATAACTTCTTGCTCAACCGCCTTCGGCACTGGGTCGTAGTGGTCAAACTGCATGGTAAACTGGGCCCGGCCCTGCGTGGCCGAACGAAGATTGTTCACATAGCCAAACATGTTGGCCAGCGGAACCATCGCGTTCACAACCGTTGCATTACCGCGCATCTCCTGACCGGCGATCTGGCCGCGACGGGAGTTGAGGTCGCCGATGACCGAACCGGTATATTCATCCGGGGTCACAACTTCGACCTTCATGATCGGCTCGAGCAAACGCGGAGCACAATGGTTCTTGGCTTCGCGGAAGGCTGCACGCGCAGCAATCTCGAAGGCCAGAACAGAGGAGTCAACGTCGTGATAGGCGCCATCCACCAGGGTGGCCTTCACGTCGATGACCGGGAAGCCGGCGAGCAGACCATTGTCCATGACAGACTTGAGGCCCTTCTCGACACCCGGGATGTATTCCTTCGGCACGGAACCGCCGACGATCTTGGAGTCGAAGACGAAACCAGAACCCGCCTCGCCCGGCTCGAACTCGATCTTCACGCGACCGAACTGACCGGAACCACCGGACTGTTTCTTGTGCGTGTAGTCGACCGTGCCGGCCTGACCGAGGCTCTCACGATATGCCACCTGCGGCGCACCGATATTGGCCTCAACCTTGAATTCGCGCTTCATGCGGTCAACCAGGATATCCAGGTGCAGCTCGCCCATGCCGGCGATGATGGTCTGACCAGATTCCTCGTCCGACTTCATGCGGAAGGACGGATCCTCGGCCGCCAGACGCTGCAGGGCCACGCCCAACTTCTCCTGGTCACCCTTGGACTTCGGCTCGATGGCCAGCTCGATCACCGGATCGGGGAATTCCATGCGCTCCAGGATCACCGGCTTGAGCGGATCAGACAGGGTATCACCCGTCGTCGTGTCCTTCAGGCCCGCAATGGCGACAATGTCACCAGCAAAGCACTCCTTGATGTCTTCACGCTCGGAGGAGTGCATCAGCAGCATACGGCCGATACGCTCTTTGCGTTCCTTCACCGTGTTGAGCAGGGACGTACCCGTCTCCAGGTGACCGGAATACATGCGCGCAAACGTCAGCGAGCCCACGAACGGGTCGTTCATGATCTTAAAGGCGAGCAGAGAGGTCGGCTCGTCATCAGACGCCTTGCGGACGATCTCTTCGTCGGTCTTGACATCGATGCCCTTGATGGCCGGGATCTCGACCGGGGACGGCAGGAAGTCAACAACAGCGTCGAGCAGCGGCTGGACACCCTTGTTCTTGAAGGCCGTGCCGCACAGCATCGGAATGAAGGACAGATTGATGCAGCCCTTGCGGATCAGCTCTTTCAGCTTCTCTTCGGTCGGCTCCTGGCCTTCCAGATAAGCTTCCATCGCCTCTTCGTCTTGCTCAACGGCCGTCTCGACGAGTTTCTCACGCCACTCGGCAGCCTTGTCGGCCAGCTCGGGGCGGATCTCTTTCTCGTCCCAGGTCGCACCCAGGTTCTCACCGTGCCAGACGAGTTCTTTCATCTTGACCAGATCGATCAGACCTTCGAACTCGTTCTCGGAACCGATCGGCAGCTGAACCGGCAGCGGGTTGGATCCCAGACGATCCACGACCATGTCAACACACTGATAGAAGTCAGCACCGAGCTTATCCATCTTGTTGACGAAGATCATGCGCGGAACTTCGTACTTGTCGGCCTGACGCCACACCGTCTCGGTTTGCGGCTCAACACCGGCATTGGCGTCGAGGCAGCACACCGCACCATCGAGCACACGCAGGGACCGCTCAACCTCAATGGTGAAGTCCACGTGACCGGGGGTATCAATGATGTTCAGACGCTTGCCATTCCAGAAACAGGTGGTCGCAGCCGAGGTGATCGTGATGCCACGCTCCTGCTCCTGCTCCATCCAATCCATCGTGGCAGCACCGTCATGGACCTCACCAATTTTGTGAGATTTGCCGGTGTAGTAGAGGATCCGCTCGGTGGTCGTCGTCTTACCAGCATCAATGTGAGCCATGATGCCGAAGTTACGATAATCCTCAATCTTGTATTCGCGGGCCATTGCTGAGGTCCTTGATCCGGTCGCTTAAGCGTCTGTTACCAACGGTAGTGAGCGAAGGCCTTGTTGGCCTCTGCCATACGGTGCGTATCTTCACGCTTCTTCACAGCCACACCGCGGTTCGCGGCAGCGTCCATGAGTTCAGCGGCAAGACGTTCACGCATCGTGTTCTCATTGCGACCCCGAGCGGCAGCGGTCAGCCAACGAATGGCCAGCGCCTTCTTACGGTCAGCACGAACCTCGACCGGGACCTGGTAGGTCGCACCGCCGACCCGGCGCGAACGAACCTCAACCTCGGGAGAGACGTTGGACATGGCATCGTGGAACACGGAGACCGGCTCGCGCTTGAGCTTGCCTTCCACAATGTCCAATGCACCATAAACGATGCGCTCGGCGACGGATTTCTTGCCGTCGAGCATGATGTAATTCATGAATTTCGTGAGATCGCGATCGCCGAACTTGGGGTCCGGAAAGATTTCGCGTTTCTCGGCGCGGTGACGACGTGACATCTACGTCTCCCTTACTTCGGACGCTTGGCGCCGTATTTCGAACGACGCTGCTTACGGTCCTTAACGCCCTGGGTATCCAGAACGCCGCGAAGGATGTGATAACGAACACCCGGAAGGTCTTTCACACGGCCGCCGCGAATGAGCACAACAGAGTGCTCCTGCAGGTTATGGCCTTCACCCGGGATATAACTCACCACCTCATGACCATTGGTCAGGCGGACTTTTGCGACCTTCCGCATAGCCGAGTTCGGCTTTTTCGGGGTCGTGGTGTAAACGCGCGTGCAAACGCCGCGGCGTTGGGGGCAAGCCTGGAGAGCCGGCACTTTGTTGCGCTTCGGCTTATCCTTGCGAGGCTTGCGAATGAGCTGGTTGATTGTCGGCATCCCGCTCGTATCCGTTCCTAATCTCAAGACGCATCCCGGCCAGCACTTTTCAGGCTGACAGATGCAAAAGCGACCCCTCCATCGCAAACCCGGTGGTTTCGACGAAGGCGCCCGTGATTTTTCCGTTGCCGTGGACGACGTCTAACCCTGCGCGGATTACGGCCCGTCCTTGAAACGAGCGCGGAAACTACTGATGCGACTCGTATCCGTCAAGAGAGGCTTCACGAGAATTTCATGCATCTGCACAAACTCCCGAAAATCAAAGCGATACGTTGCACCTAACGAAGGGTTAACGCATGATGGTGCGCGAGAGGGTTGCGTGTAGGGGGCAGCAATGAATTCTCGAAGCCAGGGGTTTTTGGCACAACTTCGTGCGCGTTTCAGCACCGTATCACCCGATATTGAAACAAATATCGGCGGTGATGACGAATTGACCTTCGAGGACTGGCGCCAGGGTCTCTATCCCGAACGCCCGCGCATGGTCAAAGAGACACATGTGCGCACGGGCTATCCCCTGCCCGAATATGTCCGTCTGACGCATATGACACGCCTCTTCCCCTCGCATGAAGACCAATTGAGGTCTCGCCTGATCGATATGATCGGTGCGGAATCGCGATCGATTCACCAGGGCATGAAATCGGATGACCCCAAAACCCGCCGCAAGGCAGGCCGGGACTGGTATGACCGGATCCGGGCCCATATCCGCGCCCTGCGCCCCAATGCCGGCCAGGATGACGATCTGTCAGGTAATACGAGCGACGCCTTGTCCCGCGTCCGGGTGCTGGCCGAGACGCTGAGCGAAGACCGGCCAGACCGGCTCGAAGACACCGATCCTGCGCGAACGGCCTCACGTGACCAGATCCGCAGGCTGGACCAGTTGTTCGAGTCCGGGGGCCCGTTGAATGCCTCGAACGAGGCGCTCGCCCTGTTCCAGAGCCATTATCCCGACGCCAATCGCAAAAACTTCCGTCCCTATAAACCGGGCGGGCGCAATGATGTGCGCTGGTTCAATTTCTGGAAGCTGGATGGCGCGGCCTCCATCCCCAGACGCCTGCGCATGAACTGGGAATTATTCGGCCGCTCGCAGAATTTCACCCTGTATGAGGATTTCAAACAAAAACACGATCAGTTTGACGAGAGTTATCTGCACGATCATGAGGGCGATATCGGAGAGGTCGCCGGAGAGACCGTGCCGACCGGGTTTTTCACCCCTTGCGCCAATGGTCAGGGCACGCTGGGCGAACTAGAGCTGAACACCGCCTGGACTGCGGCCGACACATTCCAGGAGCAGATCTCCCGCGGTTTTGGCTCCAAGGACGACCCGGCCGAGCCCATCGACTTTGAATGGCAAGGTCATCTTGCTGTCGCCTCGCACTACTGGCTGTTTCCGGTCCAACACCTCCTGTCAAGCCTCGAACCGGACATGGCGCAACTCATTGCGGACGGTCTCAAACGGAGCGTGGCCCGCCCCGAGATCGATCTGACCTCCAATGAGTATTCCACCCTCGCCCGCTCGATTACCCGGCTCGCCAAACAGGTTTTCCATTTTCCGGACAAGACCGCCTATGACGATCTGCGCAAGGATGTGGTGGTCAGCCGGGTTTTTCACGGGCGTGCCATCCTGATCTCGGACCTGCGTCCCTATTCCCGGTCCAAACAAGATTGGGAACTGGCAACACGCGCCATTGTGCTCGATATCGATCTGACCTCTGAACAGCGCGGTCGCCTGATGCGCGCCTGTACCGAAATCGCCACCTCGCGCACCCTGGCCCTGCGCGATATCGGTTATGTAGCCGCAATCAATCGAACAATTGACGATATCGCGCTGGGTCTGAGCCATTGCCATTCAAACATTCTCAACATCACCATCCAGCCCCCCGAGGCGACGGGCGGCAATATCTGGCACGAACCCCGTCCCGGTGAGCCCCAGGATGCATTCCAGCTGACAGATGAAGAAAGACGCAATTACGGCGCCGAATTCTCGCGCACCCTGATCCGGCTCCGGCAGCTCTTTGCCAATCTGGGTTCGCTCAACCACTTCATGACCCATGGCATTACCGGAGCCCGTCTGGATTGCGAGGAGAACCGCAAGGCGGTGGAGGAACGCGTGCTCACCCTGCGCGAGCTGCGCATGCCCGGCTTTGAAACGCTGGATGAATATCTCTACCGGTTCAAACGCGCGACCTATTCGATTGACCGCATGTCTGCACGGTATGACAGCCTGCGGCGGCGGATCACGGAATATCTGCAACTGGTCCGGGCCGAGCTGGAATTGCTGCAATTCGACACCATGCTCGACAAGCAGGATGATCAGGACCAGGCCAACCGTCGCATGAATATCGTGGTCATTCTGGGTACGGTTCTCGCGCTGGTCGAAGTGGTGGGCGCGCCGGACATGATTGTATCCCTGCCCGACCCGGTCAAATTCATCGGAGCCGGTATCATCCTGGGCGTGGTCTGGCTCTATACCCGCGGCAAGCGCAATCCGCGTCGACGCGGGCGCAGATCACGCCGATAGCGCGTCATACGGCGCACCGAGAACCACGCCTTGCGACATACAAAAACGGCCGCTTCGAAACGAAGCGGCCGTCTTTCATAGAGGTGTGACAGGCGATCAGGCCTGATCGCCTGCGGCAGCCTCAGCAGCGGCCGCGTCAGCGATCTCGGCTGGCAGGCCTTCCACGTCCACTTCCTCGGCGCGTTCGGCCAGCATGTCCGCGTCACGATCATCAGCCAGCGTCTGGTATTGACGCATCATGGCGCCCGTACCCGCCGGGATCAGGCGACCCACGATGACGTTCTCCTTGAGACCTTCCAGCATGTCTTCCTTGCCCTGGACCGAAGCCTCGGTGAGGACGCGGGTGGTCTCCTGGAAGGAGGCCGCAGAGATGAAGGAGCGGGTCTGCAGCGAGGCCTTGGTGATACCCAGCAGGACCGGATCACCCGACGCAGGACGCTTGCCTTCGGCTTCCAGCGCTTCATTGGTTTCCAGGAACTCGATCTTGTCGACGTGTTCACCGGCAATGAAACCGGTATCGCCCGGATCCTTGACCTCGATCTTCTGCAGCATCTGACGAACAATCGTCTCGATATGCTTGTCGTTAATCGGCACGCCCTGCAGACGATACACTTCCTGGATCTCGTCGATCAGATAGTCAGCCAGTGCCGCAACACCCAGGATTTGCAGGATGTCATGCGGTGCCGGGTGACCATCAAGGATGTATTCGCCCTTCTGGATGATGTCGCCTTCCTGGACCGCGAGGTGTTTACCCTTCGGCACCAGATACTCGACCTTCGCCTCCGGATCGTCCTCAGGAATAATCGCGATACGACGCTTATTCTTGTAATCGCGACCGAATTCGATGCGACCCGTGATCTCTGCGATAATGGCGTGGTCCTTCGGACGACGCGCTTCGAAGAGCTCGGCCACACGCGGCAGACCACCGGTGATGTCCCGGGTCTTGGCACCCTCGGTCGGGATACGTGACAGGATATCACCCGGACGGATGGTATCGCCGTCACTGACGGACAGAATGGCGCCCACGGCAAGCATGTAGTTGGCCGTCGAACCGCTATCCAGTTTCACCGGATCGCCATTTTCATCCTGGATGACAATGGCCGGCTGGATGGAACCGGACTTGGCTCCGGAACGCCAGTCGATGATCACCTTGGAGGAGATACCCGTGGCTTCATCGGTTTCTTCCTTCACAGTTACACCATCGGTGATGTCCACGAAGCGAACCTTGCCGCCCACTTCCGACACGATCGGAGCTGTATACGGGTCCCACTCGGCCAGGCGCGCACCGCGCTCGACCTTGTCACCGGCTTTCACCTTCAGGCGTGTACCGTAAGTCAGCTTGTGCGCCTCACGTTCCTTGCCTTCCTGATCGATGATCGCAACCTGCATGTTCCGCGACAGAACCAACAGTTCACCGGAGGAATCCGTCACCGTGGACGGGTTGGTGAAGGCGACCGTACCCTCATTGGTACTTTCGATGAAGGACTGCTCGGACACCTGGGCCGTACCACCAATGTGGAAGGTCCGCATGGTCAGCTGGGTTCCTGGCTCACCGATCGACTGGGCCGCGATAACACCGACCGCCTCGCCGATATTGACGCGTGTACCGCGAGCAAGGTCACGACCATAACAGGTCGCACACACACCCACGCGGGTCTCACAGGTCAGCGGGGAGCGGGCCTTGATGCTCTGAACACCGCGGGCTTCGATCTCGGCTGCCAGATCCTCATCGATATAGGTATCGATCGAGCAGATAACCTCGCCGCTCACCGGATCGGTGATCTCCTCGGCCGTCGTCCGGCCCAGGCAACGCTGTTCCAGAGAGACGACGATTTCACCACCATCCACAACCGGGGCGATTTCGATGCACTCGGACGTGCCGCAATCTTCCTCGGTGATGATGCAGTCCTGCGCCACGTCAACAAGACGACGGGTCAGATAACCGGAGTTAGCGGTTTTCAGAGCCGTATCGGCCAGACCCTTACGGGCACCGTGTGTCGAGTTGAAGTATTCGAGAACCGTCAGACCTTCCTTGAAGTTCGAGATGATCGGCGTTTCGATGATCTCGCCAGACGGTTTTGCCATCAGGCCGCGCATACCGGCCAGCTGCTTCATCTGGTTCTTGGAACCCCGGGCACCGGAGTGGGCCATCATGTAGACCGAGTTGACCTCGGACGTCCGGCCATCCTCACCCACATAGGTCTTGGAGATCTCGTCCATCATGGCGTCAGCGACGTTGTCCGTACACTTCGCCCAGGCATCCACGACCTTGTTATACTTCTCACCCTTGGTGATCAGGCCGTCGACATACTGCTGCTCATAGTCCGACACCATGGCACGGGTCGCACCGACCAGGTCTTTCTTCGCGTCCGGAATGAGCATGTCATCCTTACCGAAGGAGATACCGGCCTTGGCGGCCTCCTTGAAGCCGAGACCCATGATCTGGTCACAGAAGATCACCGTCGCCTTCTGACCGCAGTGGCGATAGACATTGTCGATGAGCTTGCCGATCTCCTTTTTGGTGAGGAGTTCGGAGACCATTTCCGGCTGGATCTTCGGGTGACGCGGCAGGTGATCAATGATCATCTTCCGGCCCGGCGTGGTTTCGATCACCTTGCGGACCTGATTGCCATCCGGGTCAATGCCATCCCAACGGGCCTTGATCTTGGAGTGCAGCGTGATCACACCGTGATCGAGTGCCGCTTCCATCTCGGCCAGCGTGGCAAAGGACATGCCCTCGCCCGGCTCCTTGTCCTTGATGACGGACAGGTAGTACAGGCCCAGAACGATATCCTGGGACGGCACGATAATCGGCTTGCCATTGGCCGGAGACAGGATGTTGTTCGTCGACATCATCAGCGTCCGCGCTTCCAGCTGGGCTTCCAGCGAGAGCGGAACGTGAACAGCCATCTGGTCACCATCAAAGTCGGCGTTGAACGCGGCACACACCAGCGGGTGAAGCTGGATAGCCTTGCCTTCGATCAGTTTCGGCTCAAACGCCTGAATGCCCAAACGGTGCAGGGTCGGCGCACGGTTAAGCATCACCGGGTGTTCCCGGATCACTTCATCGAGCACATCCCAGACTTCCGGACGTTCTTTTTCGACCAGTTTCTTGGACTGTTTCACCGTGCCGGACAGCCCCTTGGCGTCCAGTCGCGCATAGATGAAAGGCTTGAACAGCTCCAGCGCCATCTTCTTGGGCAGACCACACTGGTGCAGTTTCAGGTCCGGACCCACGACGATCACGGAACGACCGGAATAGTCGACGCGCTTGCCGAGCAGGTTCTGACGGAAACGACCCTGCTTGCCTTTCAGCATGTCGGACAGGGATTTCAGCGGACGCTTGTTGGCCCCCGTGATCACCCGGCCGCGACGGCCATTGTCGAACAGGGCGTCCACGGACTCCTGCAGCATGCGCTTTTCGTTCCGGATAATGATATCAGGAGCACGCAGCTCGATGAGACGCTTGAGACGGTTATTCCGGTTGATCACACGACGATAGAGATCGTTGAGGTCGGACGTCGCAAAACGGCCGCCATCCAGCGGTACCAGCGGACGCAGTTCCGGCGGGATCACCGGAACGACCGTCATGATCATCCACTCAGGACGGTTACCGGACGTGATGAAGTTCTCGAGAAGCTTCAGACGCTTGGCATATTTCTTCAGCTTCAGCTCGGACCCGGTTTCCTTCATGTCCTCACGGACCTTGGCGGCCTCGCCTTCCAGGTCCATGTTGATCAGGATTTCGCGCACGGCTTCAGCACCGATCCCGGCAGTGAAGGCGTCTTCGCCATACTCGTCCTGGGCTTCGATATATTCTTCTTCCGTCAGCAACTGGAAGGGTTGCATCGGAGTCAGACCCGGCTCGATCACCACATAGCTCTCGAAATAGAGCACGCGCTCCACATCCTTGAGCGCCATGTCGAGGATCATGGCAATCCGCGACGGCAGGGATTTAAGGAACCAGATGTGTGCGACCGGGGCCGCCAGCTCGATATGGCCCATGCGCTCACGGCGCACGCGAGCGAGCGTGACTTCAACGCCGCATTTCTCACACACAATACCTTTGTACTTGATGCGCTTATACTTACCGCACAGGCATTCATAGTCTTTGGACGGGCCAAAGATCCGCGCACAGAACAGACCATCCCGCTCCGGTTTGAACGTCCGATAGTTGATGGTTTCAGGCTTTTTCACTTCACCAAAGGACCAGGAGAGGATTTTCTCCGGGCTGGCCAGCGCGATGCGAATCCGGTCGAAGGTCGGGCCTTCGGAGGCCGGATTGAAGATGTTCATGACGTCATGGTTCATGTCGTCGTCTCCCGCAAGAGGATCGGCGGGACCGGCAAAGCCGGCCCGCCTTGAAAAATAATCAGTCCTGGCCGTTCGTCAGTTCGACGTTCAGACCCAGCGAGCGCATTTCCTTCACGAGCACGTTGAAGCTCTCGGGAACCCCAGCTTCGAACGTATCATCGCCGCGGACAATGGCCTCGTAAACCTTGGTCCGACCAGCCACGTCATCCGACTTCACCGTGAGCATTTCCTGCAAGGTATAGGCTGCGCCATAGGCTTCCAGGGCCCACACTTCCATTTCACCGAAGCGCTGGCCACCAAATTGTGCCTTACCGCCCAGCGGCTGCTGGGTCACAAGGCTGTACGGGCCAATCGAACGGGCGTGGATCTTGTCATCCACCAGGTGGTGCAGTTTCAGCAGGTGTTTGACGCCCACCGTCACCTTGCGACGGAAGGGTTCACCCGTCCGGCCATCAAACAGCGTGACCTGTCCGGAACGCTCGAAACCGGCCTTCTCCAGCATGTCGGCCACATCCGGTTCACGCGCACCGTCAAAGACCGGCGTCGCGATCGGAACACCCGCACGCAGATTACGGCCCAGCTCGGCCAGTTCACCTTCGGTTTCCGGCAGTTCATGGTCTTCGCCGTAGACGTTTTTCAGCGTCGCGACGAGCTCACCCTGATCACCGGTCCGCACAAAGGCGTCATAGGCTTCGCCAATCTGGCGACCCATGCCTTTACAGGCCCAACCCAGGTGGGTTTCGAGAATCTGACCGACATTCATCCGCGAGGGAACGCCCAGCGGGTTCAGTACGATGTCGACCGCTTCACCATTCTCCAGGAACGGCATGTCCTCGATCGGATTGATCTTGGAAATCACACCCTTGTTGCCGTGACGACCAGCCATCTTGTCACCGGGCTGAAGCTTACGCTTCACAGCCACGAAGACTTTCACGACCTTCATCACGCCCGGCGGCATTTCATCACCGCGCTGGAGCTTGTCGACCTTGTCTTCGAAACGACGATCCAGGCGCGCCTTGGAGTCGTCATACTGTTTCTGAAGAGCCTCGACTTCGGCCATGGCCTTTTCGTCGTCCAGACCGATACGCCACCAGGTGCTGCGCGGGGTTTCATCCAGCTTGTCCTGGCTGACTTCACCCTTGGTGAAACCACGCGGACCGGATACGGCATTCTTGCCGATCAGCAAGGCACCGAGACGCTGGTAGATATTGCGCTCGAGAATGGCGAGTTCGTCATCACGGTCCTTACCGAGACGTTCGATCTCTTCACGCTCGATCGTGATGGCGCGTTCGTCCTTGTCCACACCGTGACGGTTGAAGACACGGACTTCCACGACCGTACCCGTCGTGCCGGACGGCATGCGCAGGGAGGTGTCACGGACGTCAGAGGCTTTCTCACCGAAAATGGCCCGCAGGAGTTTCTCCTCCGGTGTCATCGGGCTTTCGCCCTTCGGCGTCACCTTGCCGACCAGGATATCGCCCGGTCCCACTTCCGCACCCACGGCCACGATACCGGCCTCGTCGAGATTGCGCAGGGCTTCTTCGCCGACATTGGGAATGTCGCGCGTGATCTCTTCCGGACCCAGCTTGGTATCCCGTGCGGCGATTTCGAACTCCTCCAGGTGGATGGAGGTGAAGACGTCATCACGCACGATGCGCTCGGAGATGAGGATAGAGTCCTCGAAGTTGTAGCCATTCCACGGCATGAAGGCCACGACCACGTTACGGCCCAGGGCAAGATCGCCCAGATCCGTCGAGGGGCCGTCCGCGATGATATCGCCGGACTTCACGACATCGCCCACACGCACGATCGGACGCTGGTTGATGCAGGTGGACTGGTTGGAACGCTGGAATTTCGACAGACGGTAGATGTCAACGCCGGACCGGGCCGGGTCGAGATCTTCCGTGGCCCGGATCACGATCCGGGTCGCATCGACCTGTTCGACGACACCGGAGCGTTTCGCCGCGATCGCCGCACCGGAATCACGCGCCACAACGGCTTCCATCCCGGTTCCGACGAGCGGAGCCTCGGACTTCACCAGCGGAACGGCCTGGCGTTGCATGTTCGAACCCATGAGCGCACGGTTGGCGTCATCATTTTCCAGGAACGGGATCAGGGCCGCAGCCACCGACACCACCTGTTTCGGCGACACGTCGATATAGTTGACGTCCTCACGCGGAACCAGCGTCACATCACCGGCCACACGGCAGGTCACGAACTCGTTCTCCAGAACACCGTCTGCCGAGAGTTTGGCATTGGCCTGGGCGACGGAGTAACGCGCTTCCTGCATGGCGGAGAGATAATGCACCTCTTCCGTCAGCTTGCCGTTCTCGACCTTGCGATACGGGCTCTCGATGAAGCCATACTTGTTGACGCGGGCAAAGGTCGACAGCGAGTTGATCAGACCAATGTTCGGGCCTTCCGGCGTTTCAATCGGACAGATCCGGCCGTAGTGGGTCGGGTGCACGTCGCGCACCTCGAAGCCCGCACGCTCACGGGTCAGACCGCCCGGCCCAAGCGCGGACAGGCGACGCTTGTGCGTGACTTCCGAGAGCGGGTTGGTCTGGTCCATGAATTGCGACAGCTGCGAGGAGCCGAAGAATTCACGCACGGCCGCTGCTGCCGGTTTGGCGTTGACCAGGTCGTGCGGCATGACCGTTTCGATATCAACAGAGCTCATGCGCTCCTTGATCGCGCGCTCCATGCGCAGCAGACCGATACGGTACTGGTTTTCCATCAGCTCACCAACGGAGCGCACACGACGATTGCCCAGGTTATCGATGTCATCGATATCCCCGCGGCCATCGCGCAGATCCACCAGCGTCTTGAGCACCGACAGGATGTCTTCCTTGCGCAGGATGCGCATGTCATCCGGAGCATCCAGATCGAGGCGCATATTCATCTTCACCCGTCCGACAGAAGACAGGTCATAGCGTTCCGGATCGAAGAACAGGCCCTGGAACATGGCTTCCGCCGTTTCCGGGGTCGGCGGTTCACCAGGACGCATGACGCGGTAGATGTCGATGAGCGCCTGTTCGCGGCTCTCATTCTTGTCCGCCGCGAGGGTGTGACGCATATAGGGGCCAACGCCGGTAGCCGGATCAATATCCAGCACGGACACGGTCTCAATGCCCACATCCTTAAACTCGGCGACATTTTCTTCGGTCAGCTCATCGCCGGCCTCGGCATAGATCTCGCCGGTCTGCATGTTGACCAGGTCTTCCGCCAGGAAAGAACCGACAAGCGAGTCGTCTGCAACGAGGAGATGGGTCAGACCCTCGTCAGCGAGCTTGTTGGCGGCGCGGGCAGAAATCTTGCGGCCAGCCGGAGCGACGATATCGCCGGTATTGGCGTCCACGAGATCGCGGGACGGCTTCACACCGCGCCAGCGTTCCTTCACATAGGGGACGGTCCAGCCGGTCTTGCCCAGCTCATAGCTGAAACTGCTGTAGAACGTGCCGAGGATCTCTTCCTTGTCGAGACCCAGCGCATACAGCAGCGTCGTCGCAGGCAGTTTACGGCGACGGTCGAGGCGCATGTGGACGATATCCTTGGCATCGAACTCGAAGTCCAGCCAGGAGCCACGATACGGGATAATGCGCGCTGCAAAGAGGTATTTGCCGGACGCATGCGTCTTGCCACGGTCGTGGTCAAAGAACACACCGGGAGACCTGTGCATCTGGGACACGATCACGCGCTCGGTACCGTTCACGATGAAGGTACCCTTGTCCGTCATGAGCGGAATATCGCCCATATAGACGTCTTGTTCCTTGATGTCCTTGACGGACCGTGCGCCGGTTTCTTCATCCACATCGAAGACAATCAGGCGCATCTTGACCTTGAGCGGAGCGGCGTAAGTCAGATCGCGCTGAACACACTCTTCGGTATCAAATTTTGGCGGCTCGAATTCGTAAGACACGAACTCCAGCACAGAACGCTCAGCGAAATCCTTGACCGGAAAGACGGATTTGAACACGGCCTGCATGCCGGTCTCGGTACGCTCAGCGACCGGAACGTCTTTCATCAAGAAGTGCTCATACGAGCTCTTCTGGACTTCAATGAGATTCGGCATCGCAACCGTTTCCGGAATGCGGCCAAAAGATTTACGGATACGCTTCTTGCCGGTGAACGACAGACCCATGTCGGCTCCCTTCGCAGAATGCCCTGCGCATACGGCGGAACGCACTATGCGAACCGCGTCACCGCCCCGTGACCCATACCGAATAGCATGGACCGGTTTTGCAAAACGCCCTGGAACGGCAAGGGGCGAATCACAGCATTCACGGACGGCCTAACGGACGCGCAGGATACCCCGCGCGCCCGCTGGACGTCAGTCATCACGTCAGGTGACGTGATTATTTCAGCTCGACAGAAGCGCCAACCGCTTCGAGCTTGGCTTTGAGTTCCTCAGCTTCGGCCTTCGGAGCACCTTCCTTGACCGGCTTCGGAGCGCCTTCAACCAGTTCCTTGGCCTCTTTGAGACCCAGGCCCGTGATGGCGCGGACTTCTTTAATGACGTTGATTTTCTTGTCGCCAACGGCGGTCAGGACAACGTCGAACTCGTCTTTCTCTTCAGCTGCCGGAGCGTCGCCGCCACCAGCCGGGCCAGCGACTGCAACAGCAGCAGCAGCCTTGATGCCTTTTTCTTCGAGAAGGTCGTTCAGCTCTTTGGCTTCGAGAATGGTGAGGCTCAGAAGTTCTTCGCAGAGTTTAGCTACATCAGCCATTGTTTCAATTCCTTGTAAGTCACAGTGTCAGTTCGATAGCGGAGAATGACTAGGCTTCGGCCTGCTCTTCGATGACGGCAATTGCGCCAGCGAGACCCTGACCCGGCGCCATGAGACGCTGGGCGACCTGAGAAGCCTGACCCGTAAGACGGGCAGCGATGGTCGCGATGAGTTCTTCGCGGGACGGCATCTTGGACAGCGTGTCGATGCCTGCGGCGTCGAACACATCTTCTTCCATGAAACCACCCAGGATGACGAATTTCTCGTTATCCTTGGCGAACTCGACCGCCACTTTCGGCGCTGCAACAAAATCCTCGGCATAGGCAATAGCAACCGGACCCTTGAACAGGTCGGAGGCCGATGCCGCCGGGTTTTCTTGCAGAGCGATTTTGGCGAGGCGATTGCGAACCACCTTGAACGTGCCACCATGCTCACGCAGCTTGGCACGCAGGTTCGTCATTTCCGCAACGGTCATACCCGAGTAATGGGCCATAACCACGGATCCGCTCGCATCGAAGATGCCTTTCAGCTCTTCAACGGAAGCTTCTTTTTGATTGCGATCCATTGCGGACTCCCTGAATGAACGCGCCACCATTGACGCGCTCGGTGAAAGACATGCCGGTCTGAATACCAGGCTGGCATGCATTCCTGTCCCAGGGCTCGAACCAACACGGACACTCCACCTGAAGCACCATGATGTTTCTCGCTCTGTCTCACACAGGGCCCGGACTGGGATTAAGGATGCTTGCACATCCCCCTGCGATCTCGGACAGGTTGGCCTCCTGCACAACACGCAGAAAACCGACCGACCGGCCCCGACAAGCAGAGCCGGCCAAACTCGTTATGCGTCTTAGGACGCAGCAGCCTCGGCAAGGTCGATCTTGACGCCCGGACCCATGGTCGAGCTCAGAGCGATACGCTTGACGTAGGCGCCCTTGGCGCCCGACGGCTTGGCCTTGACGATGGCCCCCACGAGGGCACGCACGTTTTCGGCGATGGCTTCAGCCGTGAAGCTGGCCTTGCCGACACCTGCGTGCACCACACCGGCCTTTTCGACGCGGAATTCGACAGCACCACCCTTGGAATCATTCACCGCCTTGGTGACATCCATGGTGACCGTACCCACTTTCGGGTTCGGCATCATGCCGCGCGGACCCAGGACCTTACCCAGGCGACCAACGATCGGCATCATGTCCGGCGTGGCGATGACCTTGTCGAAATTGATATTGCCGGCCTGAACCTGCTCCATCAGATCTTCCGCACCGACCACGTCAGCACCGGCAGCCGTGGCTTCTTCAGCCTTGGGACCACGGGCGAACACGGCCACGCGAACGGAACGACCGGTGCCGTTCGGCAGGTTGCACACGCCGCGAACCATCTGGTCCGCATGGCGCGGGTCAACACCCAGATTGATGGCCAGCTCGATGGTTTCGTCGAACTTGGCGGTGGCATTGCCCTTCACCAGGGCAGCGGCCTCATCAACCGTGTATGCTTTGTTGCGATCAACAGCCTCAATGGCCGCAGCAAAACGCTTACCTTGTTTAGCCATCGTCTTACTCCGTCACCTCAAGACCCATGGACCGTGCGGAACCCATGATGATCTTGGTTGCCTGGTCGAGGTCGTTTGCGTTCAGATCCTTGAACTTGGCTTCAGCGATCTCGCGGCACTGGGCCTGAGACACCGAACCTGCAACAGCCGAACCGGGGGTCTGGCTGCCTTTCTGGACCTTCGCCGCCTTCTTCAGATAGAAGCTGGCCGGCGGAGTCGCGATTTCAAACGTGAAGGATTTATCGTTGAACACGGTAATGGTGGTCGGGATCGGCATCCCTTTTTCCATTTCCTGTGTCTTGGCGTTAAATGCCTTACAGAATTCCATGATGTTCACGCCGCGCTGACCCAGAGCCGGGCCGATCGGCGGAGACGGGTTGGCAGCGCCCGCAGGCACTTGCAGCTTGATATAGCCGTCAATCTTCTTGGCCATGTCACCACTCCATTACCAGGACGACGCCCATCGTCATCCCCTTGAGGGCTCCGTGGTACGGCCCGGCATGGACTTGGCGCCGGCACCTCCCACAGAACAATGCGCTACTGGACTTTCTCCACCTGCGCATATTCCAGCTCGACCGGGGTCGCCCGGCCGAAAATATTGATGGCCACTTTCAGGCGACCATTTTCGTCATCCACTTCCTCAACAACACCGTTGAAGCTCTGGAAGTGTCCGTCGATGACGTTGACTGTTTCGCCCACCTCATAGGTGACGGTCGGCCGCGGCCGCTCAGCATCTTCTTCCATCTGGCCGAGGATGCGGCGCACTTCGATCTCCGGAACCGGAAGGGGCTTGGTGCCCGAACCGAGAAAACCGGTGACCTTCGGCGTGTTTTTCACCAGGTGGTAGGCATCATCCGTCATGTTCATCTTCACGAGAACATAACCGGGGAAATACTTGCGCTCGGAATTGATCTTGCGCCCCTTGCGGACCTCGACCACATCTTCGGTCGGCACCAGGATTTCCTCGAACTTGTCTTCGAGCCCCTGGATTCCGGCTTCCGCGCGGATCGCCTCGGCGACCTTTTTTTCGAAATTCGAATAGGCGTGAACGATATACCACTTCGCAGACATCACGCCCTCCTTATGCGCCCAGGCCGAGCAGGAACTGGATACCGGTGTTGATGGTCCAGTCCAGCGCCCAGAAGAAGACAGCGGCGATCACACACATGATCAGCACCATGATCGTGGACACGATGGTCTCGTTGCGAGACGTCCACGTCACTTTCTTGCCTTCGAGATAGACCTGACGGAAATACGTCATCGGGCCCACACGCTTCTTCTTTTCAGCGGGTGCGGGCTTGTCGGCCTGCGAGGGCGATTTTTGTTTGTTCTTGCGCGTCATCAGGTCTATGTGGGCCAGGTTCAGCCGGTTTCAATCCGTTCTGTTCGGTTCTTCAGCGACGACTGGCAGGGGCGGAGGGACTCGAACCCACGGCCCTCGGTTTTGGAGACCGATGCTCTACCAACTGAGCTACACCCCTATATCAGCACGTAAGTGTACTGACGAAAGCCGTCACTTCCGAAGCTGGGGCTTCTACACCGGGTTCGCGCGAATGGAAACAGGGGATTCACAAAAAACGCAATCGAAATGCAGAGCCCCGCTCCGGACATACAGGATTATCCGGCCTTGCGCAGGGCAAGATGCCAGGCCGATGCCGTCTCCTCCCCGTCAAGCGTGAAACCGCCCAGGCTCAACCGGGCCAACACCCCATCCTCCAACTGGGCCAGACGGTCCAAAATCTCACCCTGGCTTCGGCTGGCGCGGATCATGCTGCTCATGCGCGCGGCATAATCCGCCAATTCGCGTGTCTGGTGCCCGATCCAGTGACGGGCATCTTCGCGGTGATAGGCGTCCCGGCGGGTCCACAGCGTGTTGGCATCGCCCAGCATCCGCAACACGAAATCACGAGCCGGACAGGACGCCGCGTTTGATTGCCACCGCGTTTCCTGCGCAAGCGCGTCCCTCACACCCTCGGTCTCGCCCTCAAAGCCCTGCGCGATGATCTCCAGAACGCCGGCGTCGATGGCGTGGCGCAAACAGGTCAGATTGTCCGTGCACTCGCGCGCAATCGGCCCGTCTTTTATGTGGATAAGCGCAATCAGCGTCCCTCCCGGGGCCAGAACACGGACCGCCTCTATCAAGGCATCAAGGCCCGCATATTCCAGCCCATACTGACTGGTCACCACATCAAATACGCCATCGGCAAACGGCAGGGCCTTGCCATGGGCGACGGCACCTGTGGCCGAGCCTAACCCCTCCCCGGTCATGCGAACGGCCTCCTGAGCGATATCCGCAAAATAGAGTGTCGCTGCGCGCTCACCGTCCGGACAGGCACTGAGAATGGCCTGGCTGACCACGCCGCTACCGCAGGCCAGATCGATATGGCGACACCCTGGTCGCGAGAAGACAAACTGTGCCCCGACCTCCCGCCAGAAGGCTTCATAGGAGCGCCCGCGTGACGGTGAATGCACAGCCGCCTCGCCTGCCCCGCGCCCCGTCCAGAATGATGACCAGGCCTGAGTTTCCATGCTCACCCTTTCGCTGGCTTGATATCGAGCGCAATCGTCAAGCGCTCACCGGACGTGATCGGCACGGTGCCGTGCCACAGATAGCTGGGAAAGAGCGTCAACTCCCCCTCCACCGGCTCCACATAGTCATGAGGCGCAAGCCCCGTCACTGCAAAGGGGGGCTCCCCGAATTTCAGCCACCCCTCACGGGTTTTCGACCCGCGAACCTGCGATGGGACGCTCACATAATAGACCGAGCTGATCCAGCCTTCCGGGTGGACATGATTGACGTGCCGCCCGCCCGGACCTAGCCGAACCGACCAGGCCCCCTGAACCTCCGGCGTGTCCGGCATGGCGCCGGTCAGCGGATGTCCGGGCTGTGCGCAAAGGTCGTCCCGATAGGTCCCGACAGCGGTTTTGACCATGTCTAGAAAGGCCCGGATTTCGGGCTCCTTGCGGAAACGCAGATCCGACGGTGTTTGCACGCCGCCGCGCAGGGATTGATCGAGAGGCGCAGCGGAGAAGGCATGCAGATGCTGCAGGCACGCCGCAAGCGCTGCATTGAACGCACCGATATCGGCATAACCTGCGGGCGGTTGAAGGCGGAAACTCCGGACAAACCGATCCATATCGACAAGCGCCGCATAATCGTCCTGGCGACCCTGTGCGCGCGCCAGGGCCGCATCCATCGCAACCCAGAACCGGTCGCTCGGGCGCTGCGCCCGTGCCCGCTTCACCAGTGGAGCGATCGCCTCGAATGCCCCGTTCATCAGCCCTGCACGGCACCGGTTGGCAAACAGCGCCGGATCATCGGGATGCGAGCGCTCGGCTTCACAAGCAAGGCGCCAGGCCTGTTCTGCATCACCGGCCTCCACCTCCACATGCAAGGCGCGCTCGACGCACCAGGCCGCCGCTCCGTGGGCGGTCCGGGCGGCTTCGACGACCTGTCGGGCCGTGTCGACCTCCCCCATCTGCAACAACACGTCCACAAAAGCCTGATAGACGCGCGCCTGCCCGCCGCTCACCTTCAGGGCCATCTCATAAAGGGGGATGATCTGGTCGCCCTCTCCGGTCATCCAGTAAAGCTGGGCTGCACCGTGAAGGGCATCGATATGCGACGGGTCACGGGACAAGACAGCCTTCAGGGCCGCAAACGCCTCCTCGGTTCGACCCATCCGCGCCAGAGCTGTAAAGCGTGGATAGTGCGCCTCTGCCACGCCCTGTCGAGCGAGACGGTCAAGACGGGTGAGCGCCGCCTCCCATTCGCCCTGGTCCAGCAGACACAGGGCCTCTCCGTAGGTGATACGCGGATTGGCAGGTCCGGACGCCGCCAGCGCTGCATAGACGCTCTGCGCTGCGTCGGGCTGCCCGATCGCCTGAAACGCCTGAGCGCGTACGAGTTGCGCAGCCGGTTCCGCCTTGTACGCCTCCAGCTGGGCAAGCGCCGCCTCTCCCTGCCCTGACCGCAGTAACAGACGGGCCAGATTGATGGAGGGGGCGGCCTGACCGGTCATGCGCGCCTGGGCAGACTGGAAGGCCGTGCTCGCCTCTTCCGTCCGCCCTTGGGCATCCAGCAAGAGACCCAGCGTGTTCCAGGCTTCTCCTTCGTGAGGTGCCAGCGCGATGGCGTGTCGCAGAAACTCTTCAGCCTGTGAGGTCTGTGAGCGCGCACGCGCTACTGCACCGGACAGACGCCACACAAGGGCATCACCGGACTGGGTGTCGCGCAGCTCGGCCAGCAGCCTCTCGGCCTGCTCCAGCTGTCCACTCTGGAACGCCTGGAGAGCGCTTTGCATCTGTGCTGACATTTCTTCCCCCGGATTTCCTCTGGGCCGCAGCCCCCTCCAGCCAAACCATTATAGACCAGACGATCACAGGCGGACGGTCAATCACCACAAGACCAAAAGAAAGAGGCGGCCCGCACGGGACCGCCTCCTCCAGATATCAGTTCAAAAGAACTTAGTAGCGAGCCGTCAGGCCGAGGAAGAACTGGCGACCGTACGGATCGTACGTGGCCGGCCAGGTGTTGGCTTGCTCGGACTGCGGGCCGTCGCCAAGACGCGGCGGGTCTTGCTCGAACACGTTCCGGATACCGCCATACAGCAGGATCGTGTCGGACAGCTCATAGTTCATGTTGATGTCCCAGTAATCGAAGGAGTCGATCGAGGACACATCCAGGCCATCAGCATAAGCGCCGTAGAACTGGGTTTGAACGTCAGTGACTTCACCGATGTGGCTCCAGCGGACCGTCGTGGTCAGCGGACCGTAGAACCAGGTACCGAATGCCAGGAATTTGTGTTCCGGGGTCGGCTCGCCACAGTCAGCGCCGTAGAAGCCGGAGCATTCGATGACACCCAGGCTCGGAGTCGGCTGGAAGGAGTTGGTTTCCAGGACGGTGCCGTTGACACCCACGCGGAAGCCACCGAACTCCCAGTTCGGCTCGAAGTCATAGGTCGCGCCATAGTCCCAACCTTCAACGAAGAGACCCGTCTGGTTCTCGGTCGTCAGAGCTTGAGCGATGCCGTCGCCGTTCGGGTCTTCGCCCGCACGGTCACCGAAGGAGTCCAGAGCACCATTGCCCTGACGGTTGGTGATGTCACACGCTGCGACGTTGCCGTTCAGCACACAATCGTTGACGACCTGCTGAGCGGTCGCGCCACCCAGAGCGTTGGCGATCTCGATGTCATAATAATCGAGCGTCAGGCTCAGACCTTCGATGAAGGACGGAGACCACTGAACACCAATGGTGAAGGTATCCGCTTCTTCAGCTTCCAGGTTGGACGCACCGCGGAAGATGGATTCGACCTGAGAGTTCAGCTGCGGAACCGGCACACCACCAGAAGCAACACCTTCCAGATTCTCACAGTTCGCCGTCACAGTGGCTTGCTGCTCAGGAGAGAGCAGGTTGAACGCACCGTTGGAGCCACCGGCACACGGGTCTTGCACGCCCGGGAAACCGTTGGAGTCAGACTGGAACAGGTTGGAGATGGACGGCGCACGGACAGCACGCTGGAATTGCGAACGGAACCGAACCGAGTTGATCGGAACCCACTCACCACCGACGAAGTAGGATTCAACCGTTCCGACTGACGAGTAATCGGAGTAACGATAACCGGCGTTCAGGCCAAGGTACTCAGCGAACTGAGCGCCTTCGATGACCGGCAGGTTCGCTTCGCCGAAGATCTCATACACGTCGTAGGAGCCTTCGATGAAGGTGGACTGGTTGAAGCCCATCACGTCCGGGCCAAGCACGGAGTCCGGCTGGCGACGCACATATTCTTCACGGTATTCAGCACCCAGAGCCACGGCCAGCGGAGCGCTTGCCCACGGCGTCTGGAATTGCTCCAGCTCACCGTCGACGGTCGCAACCATCTGAATTTGCTCGTTGGTGGAGAAGATGGCACCCGTACGGGAGATCTCTTCTGCAATTTCCGGAGTGATGGAGTTTGCGCCACCGAACGGGTTCCAACGACCTTCTTCCACAACAGCCTGGACGGCGGAGATGGAGACGTTACCGGTCTGGATCTGGTCAGCACGCGAACGCGCATAGTGACCATAGATGTCGTAGTTCCAGTTGCTGGACAGCTCGCCACGGATACCACCACCCAGTTGGAAGGTGTGCGTATCACGCAGAGAGTTACGAGCGCCAAGCTCCTGGTAACGACGACCCGTGGTGAACTGGAATTCGTTCACACCGTCACCATCAATGTCGCCAACATTGATCGCCGCATTGGCCATGAAGAGCGCTGCGAGTTCAGCATTGCCACCCGGACCGAAGACAAACGGGTTGTTCTCGTCGATGGTGAAGTTGAACTGCGTACCACCCGGCGTCGGAGCCAGCTGGCTGTCGACCACGGAGTTGGTGTAAAACGCGCGACCATAGACTTCAGCTTTTTCGCTGATCTCATAGTTTGCAAAGGCTGCAAGGTTGTAACGCTCTTGCGGCAGCTGCAGATAGTTGGTCGGTGCGTAGTTATAGCGGTCATTGTTCGGGCCCGCAGAACGGAACGGCTGCACATTGCCGTCATCGTCAACGAAGATACCGAAGGACCAGCAGGAATCAGCACCGGAACCGCCCAGGTTGGAACAGCGGTCATTGATGTTGCCGGCATAGCCCGGAGCGACAGTCGGGTCGAAGGACGAGAAGTTCGGCGCGAACACAGAGGTGTTCGGGATATTGATCGAACCCGTCGTGCCGAACGTGCCTGTACCGTTATCGATCAGGGTGTCGCGAGAGAAGTCACGATCGCCCTGGAACAGGTCTTCACGATTGTTGTAGGACATGGACAGCACGGCGTTACCGCGGCCATCGTCAAAATTGCCACCGATGGTGACGGAGGTGTTGAAGTTGCCGGCCCCGCCTTGCTCGGTCCAGCGCTGGGACACGTCCCATTCAACGCCTTCAAAATCATCCTTAATGATGAAGTTCACAACACCTGCAACAGCGTCAGAACCGTAAACGGCGGACGCACCACCGGTCACAATGTCCACACGCTCGACCAGTGCGGTCGGGATGGAGTTGACGTTGACGATACCACCAGCGCCTTCACCCACCATGCGACGGCCGTCCAGCAGGATCAGCGTACGGGACGAACCCAGGCCGCGAAGCGACAGCGTGGCCGTACCGTTACCGGGGTTGTTGGACGAGGCATCGAAGGCCGGGATCAGCTGCGGCAGATCGTTCAGCGTGTCTTCGATGTTAATGGTGTTGTTGATTTCCAGGGTGGCTTCATCAACAGATGTCACCGGGCTCGGCGCAACCAGATCCGGACGCTGAATGCGCGAACCCGTGACCGTAATGGTCTCTTCGTCTTGCGCAAACGCCGGAGCAGCGACCGCCAGGCCACTAATCAGCGTGCTCGCCATCAGGCAAGCCTTGATAGATGTATGTCTCACTCTCAATCCCTCCGAGAAAGAAATTTGGTCGGAAGCAAGTTCCCCTGTCCTTTTTTGGACGGGTGGCCCCTCCTCCCTTCGACGGAACCCGAATTCCGCCTTGTCCTCACGCTAGGATTTCCGCTTTCGGTGGGTCAACGCAACAATACTGTTACAAGCTGGTAATCCCTGCTTTTCCAAATCAGTGTGGCTGAATAGCCTCATTTTTTAGCGAGATTGCGAATAGTTTAGGCTCTTGTTGCGCCGCACCACCGCGCGGAGGCGTGATTCTGGCCCACAAGAGTCGAATCGCGGACAATACGCCCCAACTTGTGCCACATGCTCATGAATTGACACATTTTTATAATAATCAAGGTGTGACGCCAATGAGGGCAGAAGTGGGTCACCTCGCTACATCATTGGGACAAAAGAATAATCTAAGCGTGTGCGCCTGCACTGAACTCGCCCGGTGCTTATCTTTTGAGCAAGGCTCAAAACACGGGTCTGGATACAGCGCAGTACACGGCTCTGAGCACGGCTCCGAACACTGCCCGAGTGACAGGCACAAAAAAGGGCCGGCTCCCGCAGGAACCGGCCCAATTTTTCAGCCTGGCGCTAAAGCGCCAGGAACCCGTCTTACTCGACGATGGAGGAGACGACGCCGGCGCCGACGGTACGACC
>NZ_JBKQWY010000011.1:0-131798 GCF_047308265.1 Maricaulis sp. D1M11 | reverse complement strand
CGCTGCGCGTGCCGGTCAGGCAGGCCTGTCGGTTCTGCTGATCGACCATGCCCGCAAACCCGCCGAGAAGGTTCGGATCTCCGGGGGCGGGCGGTGTAATTTCACCAATCTGGAAACCCGTCCCACCGCCTATATCAGCGAAAATCCGCACTTCGCGAAATCCGCACTGGCACGCTATACGCCGTGGGATTTCATGGATCTCATGGTCCGGCACGGACTGAGCTGGCATGAAAAAACACTGGGGCAGCTGTTCTGTGACCAGAAGTCGAGAGCCATTATCCAGATGTTGCTCGACGAGGCCGAGCGCGGCGGTGTCGAACTTCACCTGGAAACGAGTTGTGAGTCTCTGGAAACCCAGGCCAATGCATTCGGGCTCCAGACGTCAAAAGGACGTGTTCTGGGTCGCCGGGTGGTCGTGGCGACAGGAGGGCTGTCCATTCCCAAAATGGGGGCAACGGGGCTGGCCTATGATCTGGCCCGGCAGTTTGGACATAGAATTATCGAGCCGCGTGCGGCGCTGGTCCCGTTCACCTTTACGGGGGCAGATCAGGCTCTCTTCGCCGCGATATCCGGTGTGAGTTGTGAGGTGCGGGCCCGGGCGAGTGGCCCGGAATTCACCGAAGCCCTGCTCTTCACGCATCGCGGACTGTCCGGACCGGCCATGCTCCAGGCTTCATCCTACTGGCAGCCGGGCGAGGCCCTCCATATCAATCTCTGGGGGCAGGCCGGGGCTCGGGACCGGTTGGCACAGCTCAAATCCCGACATGGCGGACGCAGTCTCACATCCGTGCTGGACGATATCTGGCCCCGACGTCTGGTTGATATGCTCACAGAGCGCGGGGATATCCCGCACGGAGGGAAGCTGGCGGAGCAATCGACCCGGAGTCTGGACGCATGGGCCGAGAAAATGGCGAACTGGACCGTCAAGCCCGCCGGCACAGAAGGCTGGCGGACTGCGGAAGTGACCGTCGGTGGGGTGGATACCCGGGAGCTGTCCTCCAAGACAATGGAGAGCCAACGCCAGCCCGGACTCTATTTCATCGGTGAATGTGTCGATGTCACCGGGTGGCTGGGCGGATATAATTTCCAGTGGGCCTGGGCCAGTGCTGCTGCGGCAGCCCAGGCTGCCGCAGAGCAAGGGTCAGGTGGGCATTAACCGGCTACCCGGATGGTCTCGCCATAGCGCGCAGGAAATCCTCCGGCGACCAGAGCGTTATAGACAGTGAGGGCGCCGTCTGCGCCCGGGTGTTCGCGAAACTCGAACATCTCGTTTGAACGATTGGCAAAGTTGGACCAGGCGTCGGCATAGCGTTGTTCGAACGCGACGGGCCCCCACGCCTGGGCACGGGCCTTGGCGTGGTCCGGTGCGAAGAAGAATTGTGGTTTCACTCCGGGCAGATCCGCCACCGGTGCGCTATTGTCCCAATGGGCACCACCCACCCGGATATTCGCCGTCAGCACGGTCTCCAACCGGGTGTGTAGGCGGCGATTCACCTCGCCATTGCCCGCGAAATCGACAATGCAGTACCGACGATCCTGTCCAAGGGTTTCGATCACGTCGTACAGAACAACCTCATCATAGAGACCCAGACCATCCACGAATGAGGCATTCCCGCTGCTGGTCAGCCCCAGGACACGGGTCTTGCCCATCGGGCTGGCCTGAAGCAAGGCGGCCAGGGCAATGGCAGTTTTGGACGAGGCAGAGGTCAGGATGATGGTGTCGGCGTCATCCGCGCCATCTTCTCGCAGGAAGACATCCAGCAGGAAGGCTGTGACAAACAACGGTTTCAGCACCATCTGGGCCGGTTCAAGATCCGCCGACCAGGACGGATCAGCCGCGCAGCGGACATAGCGATTATAGACTGCCGCTAGTTCGGCCCGGTGTGCAGCGTCATCCACGAAGCTGTCCGGTCGGACGCGCCCCGGTTTGACAATCAGTTCACTCGCGGCGGGAAAATAGCCATACACACGTTCACCCGGCTCGACCCCCTCACATCGGCTGTCTGCGACATCGGCAAACCCCCAGACTGGCAGGCGACCGCGCCCGTCTGACCCTGGGAAGAATTCCCAATACCGCATCACCTCGCCAAAAGCGGCATAGGTGACATTATTGGCCGTCAGCGCGAAGCGATCCACGCGCAGGCGAACCTCACCGTCTTCCAGCTGGCGTTCCGGTTCTTCAACACGCTTTGCGTCGCTGATCGTGTGTTTGTCGATGGACAAGGCCCAGTTCATGAGCAACCTCCCGTTTATCCGGCCTCTATCCGACCGTCCTGTGTTTGCACAGCTTCTCCCTGCCGCACGAACGGATCAAGTCTCGCCTTGCAGGTTGGCGTTTGAACGCGTTGAGCAAGTGTGACAACCGTTTCACAAGACCGCGCTGTGAAATCGCGTTAACAGCGGATGAGACTTGCTGAGGGGCACACCATGACCATGTTCAAAAATCCGACCGCCTGGGCGTTTGTGACCGTTTCCGGTCTGGCCCTGGCCGGCTGTTCCGTCGGGGACGTGTTTATCGCCGAGCCGAGCGAGGAAGCGGAACCGCACCCTGACTACGCCGTGACCGTGACCGCGACGACCGAAACCGTGCCGGTGCCGGATGATGATGATGCCGCGGACGATCCGGCGATCTGGGTCAATCCGGAGGACCCGCAAGCCAGCCTGGTTATCACCACCAACAAGCGACGCGGCTTGATGGTGCATGATCTGTCCGGCGCCGTCCTGTCGCGGCGTGATGCCGGCCGGCTCAATAATGTGGATGTCCGCACGGTCGAGATTGCCGGCGAAGCGGTCGTGATCGCCGCGGCCACCAATCGAACAGACCATCAGATCGATGTGTTTCGCCTGGATACGCAAACGGGGGAGCTGCTCGACATTCTGGCCGCACGGATCCCGGCGGACATGTTCGGTGACCCCTATGGGCTCTGCCAGTACGAAAGTGCGGTGACCGGGGATCAATACGTCATCGCCAACGACAAGGACGGCCGTTTTGCCCAATGGCGTCTTGACGTGACGCAGACGGGTCAGATCCAGGGTGAACTTGTCCGTCAGTTCGAAGTTGGAGGCCAGACCGAGGGCTGTGTTGCCGATGACGCGACCGGCGTCCTCTTTATTGGCGAGGAGGAATACGGCATCTGGCGGTATCAGGCCGAGCCGGATGCAGGCGAAGCGCGCGATCTCGTGGACCGGACCGGTCTGTGGCAGGAGACGGGTGGATATCTGTCCGCGGATGTGGAGGGGCTCTCGCTTTACATCCCGGATGCCGAGGACACCACACGCGGCTATCTGATTGCCTCAAGCCAAGGCAATAATGCCTACACGGTTTACGACCGTGCTGCCCCGAATGCCTGGCGCGGGACGTTTGTGATCGCTGATGGCGCGTTGGACGGTGCGGAAGAAACCGACGGGCTGGACGTGACGGCAGTGCCGTTGGGCCCGGACTATCCGGCGGGTCTGCTCGTCGTGCAGGATGGTTTCAATTATGACGCCGACGGTGCAGTTGAGAACCAGAATTTCAAATACGTGTCTTGGGCCAATGTTCGCGACGCGCTGGGCCTTGAGGACTAGCTGGCTGCCTTTTCCATGAGCTGGGTCCATTGTTCCCGTTTGCGATAGATCGTTGACGGGGCAATACCCAACTGTTTGGCCGCTTCTGAGATGTTATTGCGGCACAAGGCAATGGCCTGCTCGATGGCACGCTTTTCGGTCATCCAGAGGGGTTCGATCCGGATCTCGGGCGGCGTGTAAAGGGCTGGACTGGTCTGCGCCTGCATATCTCCTGGAGCGGGCATCATCTGGGGTGCAGGGTTCGGGGACTGGGCCGTTGCGTGCGCAGGCGGAGTGTGTGGGGTCGCACCGACGGGGGTCAGGTTGAGCTGAGCCGCCTCGATCGGCCCGGCCTCGATGAGTACGGACAGGCGGCGCATCAGGTTTTCCAGCTCGCGCACATTTCCGGGCCAGCTGTGAGTGAGCAGGGCCTGTCGGGCGTCCGAGCCCAGCTCCAGGACATCGCGCCCTTCCTCTTGGCAATAGCGTTCGAGAAAAGTCTCGGCCAGAGTGAGGATATCGCTGCTGCGTTCGCGTAGGGGCGGGAGTTCGACCGGGATCACATTCAGCCGGAAATAGAGATCCTCGCGGATCAAACCCTTCTGAACGGCGGCCCAGGGCTCTCGATTCGTCGCGGCGATGATGCGGATATCTGTCTGTCGCAGACGACCCTCGCCCACGCGTGAATAGGATCCTGTCTGCAAAAAGCGTAGCAGTTTGGGTTGAAGATCAATCGGCATTTCGCCCAGTTCGTCCAGGAACAGGGTCCCGCCATTGGCCAGCTCGGCCGCGCCGGCGCGGTCCGACGTGGCACCGGTGAAGGCCCCCTTGATATGGCCAAATAGCTCGCTTTCAATGAGATCCTTGGGAATGGCACCGCAATTGATCGCCACAAAGGCCCGTCCGGCGCGAGCGCTGCCGTCATGAATGGCGCGTGCGGCCAATTCCTTGCCGGTGCCGGTCTCTCCCGTGATCATGACCGATGCATTGGTCGGGGAGGCGGTTTCGAGGACCTTGTAGACGGCCTGCATGGGCAGGGATGACCCCACGAAATCGGCATAGCCCTTGCGCGAATGGGTTTTCTCCAGCGCCTTGACCGTCCGGGTCAGCTGGGCTTTTTCGATGGCATTGCGAACCGTGGTGATGAGGCGTTCCGCGCCGAAGGGTTTGACCAGAAAGTCCGTGGCGCCCACTTGCATGGCTTCGACTGCGACATTGATCGAGCCATTGGCCGTGATCACCACGACAGGAACGCCGACATCGCGTGCACGCCAGTCACGCAGCATGTCCATGCCATTGGCGTCGGGCAGATGCAGGTCCAGCAGGACACAATCAGGAGGCAGACCGCCCATTGCCCGCTCGCCAGCGGCCCCATCAATGGCGACTTCGATTGCGGCAGCCTCATTGCGAAGCTGGGCTTCATAGGTCCGGGCCAGCGATGGGCTGTCTTCGATGATCAGAATGCGGCCGAGGGACATGGAAACTCCTGCAGGCGTTAATGCGTTGTACGATTGGTGACGGGACGGGCTGCGGCCTTGAAGCGACGGGCTTCGTATTCAAGGAGGCTGAAGGCTTGTTCAAGGTCAGCGAGGCGTGTGCCGCCACGCAGGCGCAGTTCCAGATCCGCAGCGACATCACACAGGGCGGCAGCGGCCACATTGGCGGCACCGCCCTTGATGGCATGGGTTTCGTGGATCAGGCGTTTGTCGTCCCCGGTTTCGCGCGCGCTGGTGATGCTCTCCATCCGGGTCTGCAGCTCCTGTAGGAAAATATCGGCGACAAATCCATAGCCTGACAGGTCATTGCCCCATTGCTCGGCCTGCTGGGTTTCGTCGATCACAGGGAGGTTGGACGCCGACCCCGTTTCCAGCCATTTTGACAATTCGGCCTGCAGGTCGGGCATCCGGATCGGTTTGGTCAGGAATCCATTCATCCCGGCGGCGTCGGTCTGGGTCCTGTTTTCGGGCAGGGCGTGGGCGGTCAGCGCAATGATCGGCATGGCATGGCCGGACTGTCGGATCAGTTGAGCGGCTTCCAGCCCGTCCATGACGGGCATTCCCACATCCATGATGATCAGGTCATAGTCCGTTAGTTCCACGGCCTGTACGGCAGCGGCCCCATCGCCGACCACATCGGGCTTCAAACCCAGTCGATTGAGCATGGCTGTTGCAACAGCGGCATTTGTTGAGCTGTCTTCCGCCATCAGGACGCGGCCATGCAGGGCGATGTTCTTGTTCTCCCCCGGGTTGTCGCGTGTACTCGAGGCCCGAGGAGCCTCATTGAGAGGCAGCGAGACCCAGAAACGCGCGCCTTCGCCGGGCTGACTGTCGACCCCGATCCGGCCATCCATGCGTTCGACCAGTTCCCGGCAGATGGCCAGACCCAGACCGACGCCCTTGATGGCGCCACCCTCACGGGCATCGGCCTGCTCGAAACGATTGAACAGGCGCGGTGTGAGGTCTTCAGGAATGCCGGGGCCGGTGTCGGCCACTTCCAGCATGACCTTTCCGGTCATCGTGCGGCGGGCCGTCACCTTGATCTGGCCTCGCTCTGTATATTTCACAGCATTGCCGACCAGGTTGAAGAGGACCTGCCGGACCCGGCCTTCATCCCCCATAATGCGTTCGGGCAGATCAAGGTGTTCCACGCTCAGTCCCAGGCCTTTCTCGACAGCTGGCGCCGTGAAGATCTCTTGGACCTGGGCCATGAGTGCAGCGGGAGAATAGGGCTGGTTCTTCAGTTCGAAATGGCCAGACTCGATATGGCTAATGTCGAGGATTTCGTCGATCAGGGTCAGCAGGCTTTCCGCCGAGCGTTCGGCCATGTCGACCAGCTCGCTTTGACGGGCGCTCAGCGCACCGCGATCAAGCAGGCTCAGCGGCCCGATGACTCCGTTGAGCGGCGTGCGCATCTCATGGCTCATATTGGCCAGAAACTCAGATTTGGCCTGGCTGGCCTTCTCGGCCTGATCCTTGGCGTCCCGCAAGGCATTTTCTGAATCGCGAACCGGGGTCAGGTCCTGGATCGTTCCGACAAGACGGACCCCGCCCTCGATGGGTTGCGGTTCGCAGCGGACCTGAATGTAGAGCTCTTCTCCGTTGCGATCATGCGCCCGGTGCTCGATCTGGGCCCGGCCTTCGCCTCGCGCAGCGTCGCGCATGCCTTCGATCACGGTGAGACGATCATCCGGATGAACGTGGGAGAGATAGCGTTTGAGTGTGATATGATCGATATCGGGCAGGCCCAGGATCAGTTTTGCGCTCTCCGACCACAGGAGTTCGCCGGTCACGGAAGACCATTCCCAGCTACCCATGTCCGCAATATTCTCGGCCGAGGCCAGCAGATGCTGGTAACGCTGACGCTCGCGATCTGCGCGCCGTTCGCGCGACATGTCCCGGACCACGCCATGCACCAGGGTCTCCCCATTGCTTTCAAAGGCGCGTGCATTCACCTCGGTCTGGATGGGTTTCCCCTTGGCATTGAGGAAGGCGATTTCCATCCGGGTATGGCCCTTGGACAGAACTGATGTCACGGCTTGTTTGGCCTTGGCATGGTCGGATTTAGGGTGGAGCGTCTTGATGTGTCGACCCACAAGCTGGTCGCGCGCCCGACCGGTCAACTCCTCTGCACGAACATTGACATCCACGATCTCGCCATCGAGGCGGTGGACAAAGATTGCATCGCCCGAACGCTCGAACAAATCCTGATAGCGTTGTTCGGAGGCTTTGAGCGCGGCTTCCTTGGCACGCACTTCCGTGATGTCACGCAGATAGGCGGTGAAAAAAGTACCGCTGTCCAGATGCACCGCCGACACGGCCAGTTCGACCAAGAGCTCGCGCCCATCCGCATGAAGGGCTGGGACCTCGATGCGTTTGCCGATGACTGCGGCTTCTCCGGTCGCCAGGTAACGCGCCATTCCGGCCCGATGCGCATCACGCAGTTTATGTGGAATGAACAGTTCCGCCATTTCGCGGCCGATGACTTCATGCCGCGGATAGCCAAAGGTTTCCTCTGCCGCCGCATTGAGTTCGATGACCTTGCCGTCTGCGTCCAGGATGACGATGCAATCCAGAGCCGAATTGAGAAGGGCTGCGCGCAGGGCCGCCTCTTCGTCCAGAGCGTGCTGGTCGTGTGTTCCCATAATCAGCGCCTCATCCGAGCGCTGGGGGCGGTTGAAAGTGAGTTTGCGGGCCATGCCAAAGTCCTGTGTGTCTCGCCGAATGCGAGGCAAGGCATGGGCCAGATTGCGAAAACGGTCTCCAGGCGCATCAAATCAAGCGATTGCGCAAGCGGCTGGGTTCGAATCGATTTCGCGAATTGCAACATGAATGCATTATGCGACGGATTTCATCGCATAATGCAAGACACGTTTTGTTGCATGGTGAAGAATAGTGCGGCGGCCTAGTAGGCTCCTTTTGCGGCCAGAACGGCGAGCGGTGTCCGGGCGAGCAGCATGATATCCGTCCAGATCGTGCGTGTTTTCAGATAATCGATATCCATCTCCACCATTTTCTGGAAAGGAATATCGGCACGCCCGCTGACCTGCCAGATACCGGTGATGCCGGGCTTGCCTGACAGGCGGCCCTTGTCATGGTCGGAATAAAGGTCGACTTCACGCGGCAGAGCAGGGCGCGGGCCAACGAGAGACATATCGCCCTTGATGACGTTGAGCAGCTGGGGCAATTCGTCGATCGAGAATTTACGGATGAAATGCCCGATCCGGGTGATGCGCGGGTCCTGGCGCAGCTTGAATGTTACGCCGTCATTTCTGTCGTTTTCCTTCATCAGCGCGGCCAGTCGCGCCTCGGCATCGGTATGCATGGAGCGGAATTTGTACATGGTGAAGGGTTTGCCATTTTCACCGGTACGGGTCTGACGGAAAAGGGCCGGGCCGCGGCTTTCCAGCCGAATGGCCAAGGCGGTGCCGATCATCAAGGGAGACAGGCCGGCCACTGCCAGGCTGGCGATGCTCACATCCAGCGCACGTTTGAGGACGCGGCTGACGGCTGCCCCCCGGGCCGAGCGTCCGGCCGCCCAGGCTGCAACTGTTTTCTCCAGACGGGATACGGAGGCAGACGCAAGACCCTCGGTGGTTTGAGCGGAGGTGACTGCTTGCAGCGGAGGCAGAGCGCCAATCCGCAGGACAACAAGCGTGTCCAGGTGCTGAGCCAGTTCGGACAGGCGTTGGTCCTGTTCCGGATTGCGACCGGCCAGGATGACAAGATTGGCCTTCGATCGCCGAATGCGTGCGGCGACACGGCCATCGGCGGCCTGCTGGAAGCCGGCCGGGTGCGTACCGGCAATCCGAAGACGCGGCATCATGCGCTTCAGTCGATTGGCCAGTTCCGGAGCTTCGCCCGGTTGGCCGCCCACAATGAAGAGGCGCTGACCATCCTCGGCCAAGGCGCGGCACAGCGGCATGAACAAGGGTGCGAAGGATGTATTCGCGCCAAGTTTGGCTCTGCCCAGGCGGGCGGCTGCCTGCATGGTGTGTCCGTCAGCGATCAGGGCATCGAAATGCTGGATCGCCCGGATGTCCTGCCAGCTTCCGGGAATACGGCGAGCCTGGTGTGCCGTAACCCAGGCCAAACGAAGCGATGAGCGCGTGCGCGCACGTGCCTGGATCCAGTGAACCAGTTTGCGCGGTTGGGCATCAATAACATCAATGTCGAGGACGCGGCGGGTTTCAAACGGCAATTTGTCCGGATTGGTCCGCATCACCGGGCGTGCGGCGAGGGCGGGCGTGTCCGTTAGTGTCGGCGTGTAATCGATCGCGATGGGCTGGTGATCGGTCTGGGCCTGAAAATCCAGCATGGCTCACTCCTGTGTGGTTTCTGTCGACTGTCTTTCAGGAATGCGGCCAGTTTCTCGAAGGTAATAAAAACAATTACTTAGCCTCTTGTTCACCGCGAGCGCGTGGGTCTCATTCCGGCTTTGCAAGGGAGTTCATTGCGTTTTGCAATAAGCAAGTCGCGAAACGCAAATTTGGCTCGTCTCGTCATTGGGCGTTCGAACAAATAATCGTTCTTTTTCAGTGTTTTGTCCCGTCTGCGCCGGACTGGCTCGCGTATTGAAACACAGTCTCCAACCCGAGGAGACGACCATGTTCAGCGCCCCATTTAAATCGAAAGCAATCCAGGCGTTCTTGAGCCGTGTGGGCTGGCTGGCCGGTGGCGAAATGCTGGCGCGGATCAGTCGTCTGGCGGCAGCGGTCTTCCTCGCGCGCCACCTGACCCCTCTGGAATTCGGTGCGGCAGCCCTGGCCATCACTACATTCGAACTGGTGCGGCTGTTCAATCAGAATGGTGTGGGGGCAGCCGTCATCGCGGCCAAGGCCGAGGATCTGCCGGGTCTGTGCCGCACCGCTCATCTGGCGGGCTGGCTGACCACGCTCATACTGTTCCTGGCCCAATCGGTCGTGGCCTGGCTCGTCGCCAAACAAACGGGTCGGGCCGATATCGGCTGGATGATTTTCTGCCTGGGCGGGGTCTACTGGTTCATGCCGATGGGCGTGGTGCACGGTTGGATGTTGCATCGTCGCCAGGCGATGAAACGCATGGCTGTGGTCAACGCCACACAAGTGTCGACGGACAATATCCTGACCGCTGTGTTTGCCATCATGGGGTTCGGCCCGTGGGCGATCGTGCTGCCCAAACTGCTGACAGCCCCGATCTGGCTGATCGGCGTGATGTGGGGTCGGCCCTGGCGTCCCGATCGCACGGCTGCGTTTGCCTCTCCGCGAACACTGGCCGGGTTTGCCCTGCCCGTTCTGGCCACGGAGATGATGAATGCCAGCCGCCTGCATCTGGACAAGCTGATCATCAGCGCAGTTTTTGGACTGGAAGTTCTGGGTATTTACTACTTCGCCTTCAATGCGGGTCTGGGTCTCTCATCCGCCCTGACCAACGCCTACAACAACGCCTTCTTCCCCTATCTGTGCGAGGCCGCTCGCAAAACTGGATCGGCGCTGGAGGCCTTTGACAAGGCCATGCGCACCGCCGGTCTGGGTCTGTGCGCCGTCTTGCTGATCCAGGCCCTGGCCGTTCCGATCTATGTCCCGCTGATCTTCGGAGAGGACTGGGCCTTTGCCGTGCCGCTGGTCGTCATCCTGTGCCTGGGAGGGCCAGCCAAGGTTCTCGCCGACAGTTGCGGCCTGCTGCTGCGCGCTTCTGAACAGCCCCGTATGGAAAGTCTGGCGATTGCCTCGGTCACCGCGGTGACCCTGGGCGCCCTGTTCCTCGGTGTTCAGATGGATCTTCAGGCGGCCTGCCTGGCTCTGACAGCGGGCGCCACCCTCGCCGCCATCACCATTCTTCCCGTCAGCCGGAATTTCGCCCGGCCATCATCCACCCCCCGTGTCATCACGCTTGAGGAGGCCCGGTCATGACTGACTATCCGCCACTCTTCTCTGTCATCATCCCTGTGTTCAATGGCGCCGACCGGATCGAGCAGGCGATCCAGTCCGTCCGCGCCCAGTCTCTGAGCAGTTGGGAGCTGATCATCATTGATGACGGCTCGACGGACCACACCCTCGCCCTGGTTGAACAAGCCGCCGCCCGGGACCCTCGAATTCGTCCGTTGCGTCAGGCCAATCAGGGCCCGTCCGCTGCGCGTAACTTCGGTATACTGGCCGCCCGGGGTCGCTATCTGGCTTTCCTCGATGCGGATGACGCGTGGCATCCCGAACGCCTGCGCGCCGGCGCCGGTCATTTCGCCGCCCATCCTGAAGCCGGCATCGTCTTTTCGCGTGTCATCCTGGACGTCGAGGGCGCGGACGGCAAAAGCCGCGTGACGGCGCATCATGCGTCTCTCGATGTTGCGGATCTGCTGGCCGAGAACCCGGTCTGCACGACGTCCAACATGATGGTCCGCGCGGCTCTGGTCGACCGGATTGGCGGGTTCGATCCGCTGATGAGCCATATCGAAGACCAGGAGTTATTGTTACGAGCGGCCGCGACCTCGCCCTGGCGGGTGGAAGGAATTGACCGCGCCTTGATCCGCTACACGATCGCGGCGGGTACACGCTCGTCAGACTTCAGCAAGACCGAAGAGAGCTGGCACCATCTGATGCGTCAGGCTCGTCGCTGGTGCCCCGAGCGTTCAATAGGCAGCTGGCGGCTGGCCGAGGCGGCCTTCTATCTGAACCAGGCTCGGCGCGCTGTGCGCCAGAGCGGGCTGTGGGCAACAACATGCGGCTATCTCGCCCGTGCGTTTCGGGCCGACCCCCTGCTCGTGCTGCGAACACCCAGGCGGTGCCTGTTCACGCTGGGCCGTCTGTCGCTGAACGCCCTGAGCCAAGCCTTGTCCCGTCCTCAGCCCCAATTGAAGGAGACCATGTGATGCGTCGCCCCACTGTCACAGTCATCATGCCTGTCTACAATGTCGAAGCCTATGTCGGCGCGGCGATCGAAAGTGTTCTGTCCCAGACGTTCGAAGACTTCGAACTGCTCATCATTGATGATGAAGGGCAGGATAGCTCGCTGGATATCTGCCGCCGTGTCCGAGACTCCCGGATCCGGATCATCAGTCAGAGGAATCGCGGCCTGGCAGGGGCGCGCAATACCGGTATCCGGTATGCAGGGGGGCGTTATCTGGCCTTCTTGGATTCCGATGATCTGTGGCATCGTGAGAAGCTGGAGCGGCATGTGGCGCATCTCGAGAAACACGCTCATGTGGGTGTCAGTTATTCTGGCGCTCTGCTGATCGACGAGCACGGTCACTCTCTTGGACTGCGCCAATCGCCACAGCTCAAAAACGTCACGGCACGCGACATCTTTCTGCGCAATCCCGTCAGCAACGGGTCAACACCTGTCATCCGACACAAAGTCTTTGCCGATATCGCGCGACCGTCCCATCGTCCCGGCGAGCAGATGTGGTTTGAAGAAAGCCTGCGCCAGTCCGAGGACGTGGAGTGCTGGATGCGTATCGCCCTTACCACGCGGTGGGTGTTCGAGGGGCTGCCCGGCGATCTGACCCGGTATCGCGTGAATTCAGGCGGCCTGTCTGCCAATATTCATGCGCAATACGAAAGCTGGTGCCGTGTCCGCGATACCGTCGCGCGCCTGGATCCCGGTTTTGCCCGTCGCTGGGCGCGTCTGGCCGAGGCCTTTGAGACCCGATACCTTGCCCGGCGTGCGGTGCGTATGCGGGACCGATCGACAGCGCTGGCCCTGACGCTGAAAGCCTTCCTGCTCGCCCCGGTCATGCTGGTACGCGAACCCCTCAAATCCCTGACCACGCTGGGCGCCACGGCGGCGCTCAACCTTTTGCCGGTGAAAGCCTATGGCCAGCTCGAACGGGCCATTTTGAAAACATCAGGCGCTGTTTGATCCAAGGCAGTGGATCAAACAAACTGGCGCGGGAGCCTGGCTCCCGCGCCTTTTCTTTTTGTGTCCGGGGTGAAGCGGTGGATCAGGTGAGGGTGTCATAGACGCTGGTGAGGCGACGCGCGGTTTCGGCCCAGTTATAGGTCCTGTCGACCTTGGCCTGACCCTGGCATCCCATCGAGCGCGCGCGTTTGGGCGAGGAGAGAAGCGCGCAGACCTTGTCCGCCAGATCGGCCGGGTCATCCGTGCACAACAGGCCATCCTTGCCATCCTCGATCACTGATCGCATGACCGGCATGTCGAAGGCGACGACCGGCTTGCCGAAAGACCAGGCCTCCAGATAGATCACGCCCAGACTTTCCTCACGCGAGGGAACACACAACAGATCGCATGCGGCCAGGGCTGATTTCTTGTCGACGCCGCTGATGGTCCCGGTCACGACCAGACGCGCATCTCCCAGCGCATCAATACGCTGTTTGATGGCCGTGGCGACCGGGCCGATCATGACGATGCGGGCCGTCGGATGCCGGGCCCAGATCTCCTGCCGGGCGGCGATCAGCTGATCATACCCCTTGCTGTCAACCAGCCGACCGAGAAACAGAATGACCGGATCATCACCCAGATGCCATTGCGCCCGGAAAGCGTCCGGATCGGGCGTGCCTTCATCAAACAGGGGCGCCATCGGGCACACATATACCTTGTCGGCACACGCGCCTTGCTGGGTCAGCCAGTCTTTCTCGTATTCCGTCATGGCAATCAACGCATCGGCCCGGCGATAGAGCGCACGAAAGCCGGCGGAGGACCAGCCTTTACCCTCAGGCAGGCTGGTATGGGCGAGCGGTGTCCATACAAAGGGTTTGCCGGATCGTGCCGCGGCGCGGGCCAGGGGGGTGAAGCCATTATAGATGGCATGGACGATATCGCTCGTCCGGGACAGGTTCCGGATCTGACGGTCAATCCCGGGCTGGGCAATACGGGCATAGAGACCGCGGGCCAGTCGTGAATGCGGAGCAAAGGATCCGAGAGTGTTCAGAACCGGCCGACGCAGGGCATCGGCACCGATCTGGTGGACCTCAATGGAAGCGTCGCGGAAGTGGTGGTTTTTAACACGGGAATACGCCCAGTCGGTCGGAGTGGATTCCGTGCTGCAGACATGGACGACACGCGGATCATGGTCGATGGCGAGTTCCTGCGCCAGGCGACGTGTGTGTAATTCCGCGCCGCCCATATGCGGCCAGTAGCGCGGGATGGTGATGAGCGGGCGCAGGCGACGGGTCATGATGAAAACTCCTCGGTGCGGCGATCGGCGGCTTCGCGCATGGCCATTCCCATAACGACCAGGCCCGGCCAGAACAGGTAGATCAGCATTTCCAGGTTCTCGCCAACCGTGAACAAAACCATCAGAAGGGTAATCGCGAGAGCAGCGCGTCCCTTGGGGCTGGACAGGGCGAGCAGGGTGAACTCGGCCAGGCTCCACAGGAGCGGGATGGCAAAGGCGAACACGCCGGTTATGCCCTTGATGAAGAGCAGGCCGAACCAGGTGTGGTGACTGCCGATGGGCATGTATTCCACATAGTGCGGTCCGTTTTCCACGACGCCATGTCCCCACATGGGCGCTTCGGTTCGCCAGCGATCAACTGCGATCCGGCCGAGGGCCTCGCGGACACGGTTGGAATCGGCGCGCATGCCCCGCACCGCATCGAGCGTGTCATTGACCTTGATCAGGATGGGCTGGGCAAACAGCGCCATACCGAATGTGGGAATGGAGCCAAAGATCCACAGAACGCTCCGGCGCAACTGGGAGACACCGAACGCTGTGGGCCAGACGGCCATCGCCGCTGCCAGACCCAGTCGGGAGGCGGACAGAACAATGATCGCGAGCGCGGACACAACACCAATGATCCGCCAGACCGGACGTTTGTCTTCCAGTGCCAGGATCAGATAGAGATTGCCGATATAGGCCGCAGCGGGAGACCACGGAGTGAAATAGCGCCACCGCGCCGTGCCGTCTCCCGGATTGATGGAGTAGAGCTGGACCGCGAAGAATTCAGGACCCGGTCCGCCCACGGCCTTGAGGGGGGAGACAAACAGGACTTCGGGCAAACCGACCTTGGGCGCCATGAACAGGGCCGGGGTCAGTAACAGGCTGATGAGACCGGTAATCGCCGCGCCCTTGATGACCGTCTCGAACTTGATGCGCAGGCAGGCCCCGGCCAGGGCAAACATCGCGAACAATCCCCAGCCCTTGGCCCAGCCAATCGTGGATTTAATGGTTTGTCCCGTCCCCAGATTGTTCGCGAAATGGGCAACCAGCAGCGAGATCAGCATCACGATCATGCCGGCGATCCAGATCCACACGCCGATGGGAATGCCCGGTGGGCGCTGGGCGCCGGGCAGCATGGGCGCCAGATAGGCGCGCAAGAGGTAGATGCCGGTCAGCGTGACCCCAAGAACCGGCCCCAATACATACAATCCACCGATTGCATAACAGGGCCAGGTCACGGCCAGGGAGAGGCCGACTACACGATCTTCCAGAGCGCGCGGATCAGTGGCAGACGCAGCCATAACAAGATCACTCCCATGAGATACAAGAAGAAACCGCCGCCCGCGGCCAGGGCCGCGATTTTCTTGGACGGAGAGGTGGCTTTTTCCGGCAGACCGGGATCTTCCAGGATCTGGGTCAGCGGATAGGATGAGTAGAAGTCGGACCGAGCGGTGTCATAACGGGCGAGGGCCGAGGCAAAGACCGTCTCTGCGACCTGGTGGTCACGTTGCAGGGCGTCCAGGCGGGCGGCCTGTGCTGACATACCCTGGATGCGGTCCTGATTGCGGGTCAGGCGATTGCGCAGTGATTGGGCTTCGGCACGTTTGCCAGCGGCCTCCGCAGCGACCAGAACCAGTTGACGCAGTAGCCCGGCGCGCTCCTCATCCATATTGATCTCGGCGAGGCGCAGCATGCGATATCCGGCGACACCGAGCAGGGCTTCGCCCCGTTCCCCCATGGCGCTCAGAAGGCCCGCATGGTTTTCCCGCATGGCCCGCATTTCCGGGTGGTTGGCACCATAGATGCGGCGATATTCGGCAATGGATGCGGCGATACTGGCCAGTTCCTGGCGCAGGGCTTCAAACTGTGGATCGCCGCGCAGGATCAGAACATGCGCCGCGATGTCTTCGGGAATATCGATCAATTCAGACAGATGGGCGGCCTGTTCGTTCTTGGCCCGCGCCTGGTCCAGGGCATCCTCCAGGCTGTCCTCCAGCCCGTCCGTGCCCGTCAACAGAGCCTGGAACTGGTCCAGCGAGACCAGGCCGCTTTCAGCCTGGAAGACCATGATGGCTTCGCGCGTGCGCAGCACATTGGCTTCATATTCGGCCAGCGTGTTTTCAAAACTCTCATCCCGCGTCTCCAGCTCCTCTGCGCGCAGTGCGTCGAGTTCCTGCTGGAACACGGTGAGCAAGGATTGCGCATAGGTCTGGGCGGCTTCGGGAGAGGGGCCGCTCATCTCGACAAAGATCAGCGGGGTCATGTCGACCAGTCGGATACGGGCCTCTGGATAGTCCGGGAAGGGCACGCCTGACAGCTCGGCCGCCGCAGAGCGGACGCGGAACGACATCAACAGGCGTTTGTAGTTTTGTGTCGGACTCAGATTGGGGCTGGAGAAGGGGGAGGAGGATGCAGAGCTTGCCTGGCCCAGCGATTCCAGGTTCACACTCGCCCCCGGGCCTGTGCCCGGCAGGATCAGCGTGAAGCCGCTGGTGTAGGATTTGGGTGTGGCGACGTAGTACAGCCCGGCGATACCGCCAAACAGGATCAGGCCCAGAGCCAGAACCAGAATATAGCGCAGAATACGGCCATCCCTGTTGAACCCGACCAGGAGCTTCCCCCACCAATGACGGCGGACAATAGCCAGGTCCCGATCCCGGTCCTGTGAGGTGTAGTGCCGACCAGAACCCGAGCGGGGTTCCGGCGGGCCCTCCATGGGGGGGAAGGGGGGCGGGTTCATCGGGCCGCCTCCGCCAAGATCGAGACGTTGACGGCCGGGTAGATGATGTCGCTGAAGGCGCTGACGACGTCACGCACATTGGTGACGTGGCTGTCATAGCAGGCGATCGCATCATTGGGCAGCATGACGGGATTGAAGGCATCCCGGTCTGCCCGACGGACAAGGCCCTCAATCGACCGGGCGATGACTTCGCTTTCGCCGGTGACCGGATTGCGCGAGATCAGCACCGCCCAGCGATTGGCATTTGTGGCTTGAATACCCCCGACGCAGTTGGCCGATACCAGCGCCTGCAAGAAGCGGGTGCCATAGGGCAGGCTGGTAGCCTCGGCGCTGATCGCGGACTGGGCATTGGATGAGGCGGGCTGGGTCAGGTTCGACATGAACACACGCACACCCGACATCGTGACACGGGAGGGGCGGGCCAGGGCTTCCTGGAAACAGCCGCGGGACAGGATGTGGACCTGGTCGCCGGCTGCCAGCACCGGATCCGCAAACCGCTGACCATTCAGTGCGCCGGAGACGTCATAGACCCGGCGAGCGCCATCGCGGACGACGACGACATTGCGGATGTCCGCATCGGGACGAATGCCTGAAGCCCGGGACAGCGCCGTTGTCAGAGTGCGGCCCGTCGCGACATCGCCGCCGGCCTCGACCCGATTGACGAATATGGAGTCGGAAGGCTGGTCGTTCAGCAGCATATCGCCCGGCTGAAACACGGCGCCGCTGACATGAACCTGCACCGGGGCCCAGTGCACGACGTCCAGGTCGAGCTGGAGAAAACCGGCGCGATAGTATTCGCCTTCGATCAGGGCAGCGGAAATCAGACCTTCCACTGTTTCCGCCGGAAAGCCAGCGGCCATGACCGGGCGCAGGTGAGGCAGAACCAGATATCCATCCGGCCCGATGATGTAGCGCCCCTCAAAGGCTTCACCTTCAGGCAGGCGGATCTCGACCATATCGCCCGGAGAGAGCGGCGGTGCAGGCGGCTGGCTGCCCCCGGTCATCAAACGACTGTCCGGAGCCGCCATGGGTAGATCGGCATCGGTGCAGCGGGCCATATCGCCATAGCGACCCTGGCCCGACAGTGTGGTCTCTTCGGCGGGCTGCATGGGTTGGCGCGCCGACATATACGCTCCGCTTCTCAGATCCACCGTGTTGCGGGGTTCTTCAAAGGCCGTGGCACAGGCACCGGCGAGCAGGGACAAGGCAAGTACGGACAGGCGCGTCATGATGATCTCCTAAGCGCAAGCTTCCCTGAGGGACTGTCAGGCGCGGGCCTCGGGCAGGGCGGATGCGATGTGCTGTGCCAGGGCTTTTGCTGTGCGGGGGCAGCGGCATTCGATCTCACGAACGACCGTGCCGGCCTCCTGATGGCTATGAACCCGGATGGTGGGCGCATCCTCGCGTTCGAAGGCCCGATGCAGGAAGTCAAACAGGGCCCGGTCAAAACGATGACGCTGGGCGGGGTCTGTCAGGCGGTATTGGTTCGTGATGTGTCGGGTCATGGCGAAACTCCTTTTGATCGGAGTGTCGCAAGGCCTCTGCCAGACCGGAATTCGCGCTTAGGCCTTGTTTTTCAGGGGCTTCGAGGCCGATCCGCAAAATGCGATTCGCAAAACGGTCGGGCATCCTCGCATTTTGCGAGCACAGCTATTGCAATTCGCAATCCCGTCTCGGCGATGTGTGGCGTCGATCCGGGGAAGGGCCCAAAAAACAGTTATAATTCAGTTGTTTGCCGTAGAGGTTGTGGTTGGCCCCAGCTTGGCCCCCCGCTTGAGTGGACAGAGTCATCGCACGCAAGCAAGGGAGGATGTGCAGATGAAACGAGTTCTGGTCACCGGGGGCGCAGGTTATGTCGGCTCCCACGCCTGTTTGAAACTGGCTGAAGCCGGCTATATGCCGATCACATATGATAATCTGTCGACGGGGCACCGCGAATTTGTGCGGTTCGGCCCGTTTGAAGAGGGCGATGTTCGCGATCGCCAGCGCCTGGCCGAGGTGATGAATTGTTACCGTCCAGAGGCTGTCATGCATTTTGCGGCGCAGGCGGATGTTGCCGCCAGCATGCGCAATCCGGAAGAGACTCTGGGCATCAATCTGGGAGGCACGGCCTGTGTCGCCGACATGGCAGCGGAATGTGGAGCTGACGCCTTTATCCTGTCATCCACCTGCGCGGTGTACGGAAATTCCGGGTCCGGTGGCGCATTGACAGAAGAGACATCGATTGCACCGGAAAGCCCTTATGGTGAGTCCAAATACATGGCGGAATGTGTTCTGGCCGCCCAGGAGAGCAAGACCGGAATGCGGACGGCCCGATTGCGCTATTTCAATGCGGCGGGAGCGGACCCGGAAGGCCGGATCGGTGAGTCGCACTATCCGGAAACCCATCTGATCCCGCTGGCTCTGAAAACGGCGCAGGGTCGTCGGGGTCCGCTGAAAATCTTCGGCACGGACTACGACACTCCGGACGGCACGGCCATTCGCGATTACGTGCATGTGCTGGACCTGGCAGATGCGCATATCGCGGCGTTGGAGCATTTATGGGCGGGCGGACAGAGTCTGGTTGCCAATCTGGGGACCGGACAGGGAACCAGCGTGCGTGAGATCATCCAGACCTGTCATGAAGTCACGGGTGAGCGCATTCTGGCCCTGGCGTCCGAGCGCCGCCGGGGGGATCCCGCCGCGCTCTATGCTGATGCGAGCCGGGCCTTCGACGTGCTCAACTGGAAACCCAGGCACGAGTTGATCGACATGATTGCCCATGCCTGGGCCTGGCATAACACCCACGAGGCCCAGATTCTGCGCGAAACCCGGTCGGCTGCCGAATGACAGAACTAGCTGAATTCGGGCGGACGTTTTTCCAGCTGGGCCATAACGGCTTCCACCTGGTGCGGCTGCCCGATCAGGGCTTGCTGGGCGTCGGATTCGGCCTGCAGTATCGCCGCTGTGTCGGCTGAATACGCTATCTCCAGCAACCGCTTGCCGTGGCGGATCGCAGACGGGCTCTTGCTTGCGATCTCCCTTGCCATCTGTTCCGCTGCGGCAAGCGGATCTATTTCCACCCGTGTCGCCAAACCTACAGCGACGGCCTCCTCGCCCGAGACATTGCGACCCGTATAGGTCAGTTCCGCCAGAACATCCGCGCGCACCAGGCCCGGCAAAATCGCACAACCAGACATGTCTGGCACCAGACCCCAACGGATTTCTGCAATGGACAGCGTGGCGTCCGGGGCGACCAGTCTGATGTCTGCGCCGAGAATGATCTGAAGTCCGCCTCCCAGTGCTCCGCCCTGGACGGCCGCAATCACCGGAATGTCCAGTTCCCGCCAGACCCAGGCGACCTTCTGAGGTGTATTGACCAGGCCATGTGTTCTCGGTCTCAGATCTGTAGGCGCGCCATCCCCGTCTGCCATTCCCGAAAAGCTCATGAAATCGAGGCCGGCGCTGAACATCCGGCCTTCACCGCTCATGACGACGACACGGATATCGGACCGGGTCTTGATCCAGTCTCCGGCCTCGATCAATCCGCTGAACATGGCGGGGTCGAGCGCATTGAGCTTGTCGGGACGATCGAGGACGACCCGCGCGATATGGTCGGCGATATCGACACGAACCCGGTCGTGAAAACGCTGTGAAGTGGACATGGTGACCTCCCGTTTTTTCAAAACCTTGCCGCCAAGCCGGAGTGGGGGCAATCGCTGTTTTGCAGGCCGCACCGCGATCAAAGCGCTGTGAGAGTGATTGGCCTTCGGGTGTAAGGACGCTAGCTTCCCCACTGATACGCGAGAAGGGGATGAGAATGCGCATTTTGACACGCACGGCCGTTGCGGCCTTGTCGATGGTGACATGGGCCGGGATGGCACCTGTGGCATCTGCCGAACCGATCGAATACTTCCAGCTGGACGGTGTCACATATGATGAGGCGATCACCCGGCCGGAGGATGTTCTCGGTTTTGGTGTGGGTGACCGGCCGGTCCGCCATGATGTGATGGTGCGTTATCTGACCGAAATCGCCGAGGATTCCGACCGGATCAGCGTCGAAACCCTGGGGTATTCGCACGAAGGTCGGCCGATCCTTTTTTTTGTGGTGACCTCGCCAGACAATCACGCCCGAATTGACGAGATCCGCGCCCAACATCTTGAAACACTGGACGCAGGGGCCGTGGCCTCCGACAGTGACAAGGCGGTGATCTGGCTCAATTACGGTGTTCATGGCGCGGAAAGTGCGGGCATGGATGCCGCTATTCCCACCTTGTACCACTTGGCGGCGGCCGAGGGCGCCGAGATTGACGCGATGCTGGATGACAGCGTCGTTCTGATCACGGCCGTTTTTAACCCGGATGGCCATGCGCGCCGAATCAATCATGTTGAAATGTTTGGCGGCGCTGTCGAAACCACCGATCCTGCGCACCAGCAGCACAATTTATGGGTTGAGGCACGCACCAATCACTACTGGTTCGATCTCAATCGTCAGTGGCTGCTGCAGACGCAGCCGGAGAGCCAGGCTTGGCTCTCCGCCTGGCATCGCTGGAAACCCCAGGTCTCGGCGGACTTCCATGAAATGGGAACTGAATCGACCTTCTATTTCCACCCGGGCGAACCTTTGCGCCGCAATCCCCTGATCCCGGAGGATGCCCGCACTCTCACCCAGGCGATTGCGCAACATCATATTGCCTTCCTGGACAGTGAAGCGCGGCTGTTTACGTCCGAGGAAGGCTTCGACAATTTCTATGTTGGAAAGGGCTCGACCTATCCCCAGGTCAATGGCTCGCTGGGCATTCTGTTCGAAGTTGGCGCAGCGCGTGGCGGTCTGATCGAGGCCCAGCGCGGGCTGGTAGATCATGGGGAGAATGTGCGGACGCATTTCCGTACCTCGCTGACGACGATCGACGGGGCCCGCGCCAATCGCGCAGCAATTGCCCAATATCAGCGAACCTTCTTCGCTAATGCGCGCAGCGCGGCGAATGCAGACCGGGACCGGGCCTTTGTGGTTTCGGCCGCGGATGACCCGGCCCGTCTGAATGAGTTTATCGATCTGTTGAACCGGCATGATGTGACGGTGCAGACCCTGACCCGCGATGTCCGACTGGACGGTCAATTCTTCGAGGCCGACCAGTCCATTCTCATCGACCTTCGGCAGGATCAGTACACCATGATCCGGGCCTTGTTCGACCGGGTGACCGAGTTTGATGAGAACATCTTCTATGATGTGTCCGGCTGGACGATGCCGCTCGCGTGGGATCTGGATTATGCCCCGCTGGGCCGGAATTTCTCACCGGGCCTGGCTGGCGAGGCGCTCAATGCCCAGCCCGTCTCCTTCGCACCGCCTCAGCGTTCTGATTATGGCTATGTGATGCGATGGTCAGACTATTATGCGCCTCGCGCGCTCTATCGCCTGCTGGATGCGGATGTGCGGGTGCGTGTCGCGACCGAGCCTGCGGAAATTCTCACCGAGGCCGGACGCGAACGGTATGGCGCGGGAACGGTTTTCATTCCGTTCCAGGGTCAGGATGTCGATCGTGATGCGATCCATGATCTGGTCAGCCGTATTGCAGCAGAGGATGGCGTTCCTGTTCAGGCCGTCCGCTCGGGATCGACAACAGGCAATACACCCGATCTGGGGGATGGGTCGGGTTTCCGCTCGATCCGCAAGCCTAGCGTGCTTGTCCTGTTTGATGATGGTTTGGCCCGGTATGATGTCGGGGAGATCTGGCACCAGCTGGATCACCGTATGGAAATTCCCGTGACCTTGCGCCGCAAATCCCAGCTGGGTGGACTGGACTGGTCGCGATACACCCATCTCGTGATTGCCGGTGGGGGCCGGACCGGACTGGGCGAGCGAGCGTCCGAACGGGTCGAACAGTGGATCCGTGAAGATGGCGGCACCGTGATCGCCCTGCGTCAGGCAGCGTTGATGGCACAGTCCACCTTCCTCGGTCGTGAGATCGATGAAGACGCGGAGGATGAGAGTGATGAGGAGGCCGGACCTGATCGTCGCAGCTATTCAGACATGCGTCTCAATGATGCAGAACACGTGATTGGCGGCGCCCTCTTTGCAGGCGATCTCGACACGTCGCACCCGCTGGGCTGGGGATATACAGATCGTGATATTGCCCTGCATCGCAATGCGACCTTCACTCTTGAATGGCCGGAGGACAATCCGTTCGCTGTGGCGGTGCAATACACTGAAGACCCGCTTTTGTCGGGTTACGCGTCGCAACGACGCCTGGAGGAGATCGGTGGCACCCCGGCGGTCGTCGCAGAACGACTGGGGCGCGGCTCAGTGATTCTGTTTGCCGATAACCCCCTGTTCCGGGCCACGTATCGCGGCAACGAAAAGCTGTTCATGAATTCCCTGTTTTTCTCACAGGTAATCATGGATCCGCGCGGCGATTATGAGGCACATCAGCACGAATAAGAGAGGCGCGCCCGGAGTTTTCGTGTTCCGGGCGCCCTTTTCTCCAGAATTAGCAATATTGAAACCATAAACTTGAAGCTTCTTCGAACCAGATGAGTCTGTTCGTGGAGGCAACACATGTTTGGACTGCGCCTGAACCTCGTGCATCGATTGTCGATTGCGGTGGGTTTGCCGATTATTGCCCTGGTGTTTTTCGCCGGTTTCTTTGTGATCGAGCAACGCCGAGAGGCGGTGCGTATGAGCACGATTGCCGAGATCACCCGTTTTAGTGGCAATCTGAGTGCCGTGATCCACGAGCTTCAGCGCGAACGGGGCAATACGGCGGGCTTTATTGGTTCCGGAGGGGGTGCGGTGTTTACCCAGCGTCTTCGAGACCAGCGCCAGCGCACCAATGCGATCGTGCAAGCTTATCGATCAGCCCTAGCCGAACAGGATCAGTCTCAATTCAGCGCCGAGTACCAGGCCAAGATCAATGCTGTCAGCACGCAATTGGCGCAGCTGGGCGATCATCGCGGCGCTGTGGATGCCGGGGGCATGTCGCTCGGCAATGGCGTCTCTTTTTATACGGCGATCATCAACTCCATCTTCGAAGCCTATGTCGAGGAAATCCACGCGACGGATGATGCCGGCATGACACAGGGCATGATCGCACTGCTCAATCTGATGGAGGCCAAGGAGAAGGCCGGGATTGAACGGGCGATCGGTTCAAACTCGCTGGGGTCCGGTTCAGTCTCCCAGCAAAACCATCGTCGTCTGATCGAGCTGCAGGCCGCCCAGAATGCGTTCATGCAGGAATTCGAGATGATCATGGGGGATGAATGGAGTTCGCGTCTGCGCACCGCGATCGCAGCACCCGAGGTGGAGGTTGTCCGGTTCCGTGAACTGATGAGCGAAGGCGGGTATGGAGCGTCAGTCCCGCAAGGGCGGGGCGGTGACTGGTTCGATGCCTCGACCGTGCGAATTGATGCTCTGATGGATGTTGAAACCCAATTCTCCAATCATCTGATCGGGCTGGCAGAAGCCCGCTTGTCCAGCTCAACCCGATCGGCCTGGCTCACAGGCACGCTGGCCGCGGTGGTGACGTTGGCGACGATCATGATTTCGATCTTCGTCACCTTGGGGGTTGTCCGCCCGATCAAGGCGATTACAGAGAATCTGACCGAGATTACCCAGGGTAAGCAGTCTGTTGATATTCATGGTCTGGAGCGGACCGATGAAATCGGTGTTCTGGCGCGCGCCGCCCGGGATTTCCTGATTGATTCTCGCAAGCGACGGGAGCTGGAGATCGAAAAGGCACAGGGTGATCAACTGGCCATGGAGCAGCGCACACGTCTGATGCGCGCCATGTCGAGCGAAGTCGAAACGGCGTCCGAGCGCAGTCTGGGCCGGGTTGTGGAATCGGCATCGGATATTCGTACGCGTTCGGTCGCGGTACGGGAGGCGCTGTCTGACGCCACGCACGAAGCCAAACAGGTTGCGGCCCATGCCCGGAAATCAGAAGAACAGGCCGATGATGCCGCGATCCAGGCGGATCAGTTGATTCATGCGATCAATGAGGTCACGGAACAGATTGCCACCAGTGACAAGCTGAGCCGGGATGCGGTCGCCCGGGCCGAGAATTCCAGCCAGACGGTCAACAAGCTGGACGAGGCCGCGGGCCAAATCGGAAGTTTTGTCGAGATTATCAATGGGCTTGCCGAGCAGACCAATCTCCTTGCCCTGAATGCCACCATCGAGGCGGCGCGCGCAGGTGAGGCCGGCAAGGGGTTTGCTGTTGTGGCTGCCGAAGTGAAGGCCCTCGCCGCCCAGACCAATCAGTCTGCCTCGGAAATCAATGACCGTGTGGCCGCGATCCAGGATCAGACCCAGGATACTGTATCCGCCATCGAGGCAATCTCCTCCTCCATCGCGACATTGAGCGAGGTCACGACGGCCGTGTCAGCGGCAATGGAGGAACAGCGCGCATCCACGGCCAGCTTCCGGGCGTTTGTCGATCAGACGCGCGGAACCACCGCGCAGGTGGCTGAAGGTGTGAAGCGGATTGAAGGCCTGACCGGTAATGCAGCGGGTGAGTCGGATCAGTTCGCACAGACGGCCGAGGCCATGGCGGACATGTCCGAACTGGCCCGTTTCGAGATTCCACGCATCGTGATCACAGCATCAGAACGCGCTGAAGAAGAAACCTATGGTGCGAAGTCCAGTACAGGCGGTTATGAGGCCTTTGATGACGTTAAGGCCTCTGCAAGTGATGATGGTGTAGATCAGGATCCAATATTCACTGATCAGCGTCTCGCCAGCTAGGAGTGGTCATGCAGATCCAACAAGATGTGAGTGCCAATCGCGCCGTGGTATCCTTGTCCGGGGTTCTGACCTTTGATGAACTGGAACAGATGACCCCGTTGATGGCTGAGATGAAATCCGGCTCCCACGAGTTGGTTTGTTTCGATCTAAGCGGTCTGACGTCGATCGATTCCGCCGGGATTGGCATGTTGTTGATGGCCAATGACCGGATTGCGACAGACCAGACGCGGTTCGCCATTCGCGGCGCCCGGGGTGTCGTTGCCAAAAGCCTACAACTGGCCCGGATCAGTGAAGTCCTGACGGTCGCCGACGCCTAGTCTTCGACCATCTCCACGAAAACCGGATTGGTGTAGAACCACAGATCGTCCCAGGGGTTTTCACCCAGCGGGTCGGCAGCCGGTTCGAGCTCATTGGTATTGGTGCCACGCAATCGGATGTAACCGTCACGCCGGATGAGCCCCATATCGAGTTCGATCCGGATCAACTCGCCATCCTGTTCCCAGTCCGCAGGGCCGAAGCGGGCGATCACCTCCACATGCGCGTGGTGCGCTGTATCGGGGTCGTGATAATGGCCTGTGATATCGCCCCGGATTACATCAATCCGATTGAGCCGGGGATTGCGCCCACCGAAATTCTCGGTGTCCGGGTCTCGAACCTCCAGGCGAAGGGTCACACGCGCGGGGCGGTCAAGGCGCAGGGTCTGGCCGGGCAGTTCGGTTCTTGCACCTGAGTCGGTTTCCAGTTCCAGAGCCAGTTCATCAACCAGATCGCCTGTCGTGACAAAGACATGACCGGCGCGCACGGCATCGAGCAGGGCATTGGCGTCGGCTGGAGCATGGACCCAGGTCTTGGAGTATTCACCGGGCCAGAAATCAGCCCCGCCTTCACGCCAGTGTTTGTGGGAATCGGATGACGCTGTGATCCACCAGCGTCGCCCCTCGGCCAGCATGGAATCCCAAAATCCCCCCAGTTGAGCGGTCATCTGGTCGTAGCCGCCATAGGTGGGATGGCGACGATAGCTTGCGCGGGCGGCTGTGAGATTGGGAGCCCCGAACGGTGTCAGGGTGGCGGCCTGGTGTCCCGGCGATCCCTCCATACCCACCGCCACGTTTGGCGCGGTATCGTTCCACGCTCGCAATTCCGCCGGATCGTCCCGGCCCCATTCGCCCTGTCCGGTCGCGGACCGGGAGGGGTGGTGGGCGATCAGGACAGGGGGTGGGGTCATGTCACGCATGGCCTCGAGAGCGTCGATCATGCGGTCCGGCGTGTCGCGATCCGGGTCCCGCGGCCAAGCGTCACGTTTGGCATAGGTCTGCTCAAGCGCATAGAGCCGGTCGGCTTCATCATGCGTGTGAGGCAGGATCAAGGCTGAATGATCCGCCCCGGGGGTGTCAAACTCCATGCCGTAGAACACGATCATGCCGGGATACTGATGTCGGGCCTCGAGCAGATCAGGATAGGCGTCATCGAGATTGAGGCGGGCGTGATTGGGGCCGCCATGATCCGTGCTGACCATCCATTCCAGTCCATGAGCCTGTGCCTGCGCCACATTCAGCCGGATTGGATAGATGGCATCGCCGGCAAGGATCGGTGTGGGGGGAGCGGTGGTGTCATCCCAGCCCACACTGTATTCGCTGTGGACGTGATGATCTCCGGCGCGCCAGCGGGCCAGCGACGCCTCCTCCAGATCTGCGGAAGTGTCCTGGCACATGTCGAGGGCGAACGCTGCGATGGCGAGGCATGTCAGCATGGGATACTCCTGTCTCCAGACTATATGACTCACGACGCCCGGTTTCGGGGACAGGCTGAGATGTAATTGTCCCCGTTTCCTTGGCGCGTGACTCGTCCTCCTGAGTGAATGGAAACCAGGCTTTGGACGTGGTGTAATGGCGTTGGCGCTGAGCGGAGCGGTCCGGATGAGTGATGACAGTCTCATTTCCGAGCTTCTGTCCCAGAAGGATCGGCTGAAGGGCTATGCCTCGCGGCGCATGCGGGACACATCCCAGGTCGAGGATGTCGTGCAGGAAGCCCTGCTGCGTATCGTGGAGCAAATGCGCCGGACAACGATCGAAAATCCATTGGCCTATGCCTATCGGGTTCTCGACAGCGTGATTTATGCGCAGCACCGAAAGGCGCCGGTGATTCATGATCCGGTGGATGAGCAGATTGTCTGCGATCAGCCGCTGGTGGATGAGCAGGTGGAATACAGGGAGCGATTCCGGCAATTCGCAGGACGGCTTTCAGACATGCCCCCCTTGCGTCGTCAGGTGTTTGTGATGCGTCACATTGACGGTTTGTCGCGCGACGCCATTGCCGTGCGTCTGGGCTTGAGTGTTGAGGCCGTGAAAAAACACCTGGTCCGCGCAATGTCGGACCTGGCCCGTGCCAATTTGAAGGCCTCGGGCAAGCCCGGACTGGACGGGGCACCAAAAAACAAGAAGATGGGCACAGGAGGCTCACGATGACGGTTCACATGACCGGAACAGATGACATGGACGTTTTCGAGCAGGCCGCGGACTGGTTTGACCGAAGTTCCGCGCTCGACAGCGCCGGCCTGGCTGAGTTTCAGGCATGGCTGGACGCCGACAGCTCGCATGCAGAAGCCTATGCCGTTGTGCGCCAGACCATGAGTGATCCGGCCCTGCTGGACGCTGCCCTCCAAGGTGAGTTTGCCGCCCAGGCAGCGCCGATCGTGCGCCCCGGGCTTTGGGGTCGTATTCAATCCGGCCTGGCCGACTGGGTTTCCGCGACATGGGTGGCGCCGGCGGCTGTGGCAGCCCTGTGTGTCGCGATTGCCGTTCCGGTCGCGCTCCAGCGCGGCGAGGACGTGGGCCCGGTTGTCGCACCCCGCATCGAGGCAAGCCTTTACTCCACGCGTCAGGGCGAGCGTGCCAGTCACGAACTTGCCGATGCGACGCGGATGGATCTGGGTGCGCAAACCCGACTGGAAGTGGCGTACTCAGATGCAGCGCGAGATATCCGCCTTCTGGATGGGCGGGCCCTGTTTGATGTGACCTCTGATCCGGCCCGGCGTTTCACCGTCGAGGCGAATGGTGTGCGTGCAACGGCACTGGGGACGATTTTCAGTGTTGATCGTCTCGCGGCTGATGTCGTCGAAGTTCGTGTCAGCGAGGGTGTCGTGCGTGTGGATGACCGTGCCGGACGCGCACATATGGCGCTTGCGGGAGAATGGGTGCGCGTCGATCCCATCCTAGGTCTTCAGCGAGGAAGACTGGGAGGTCAGCAGGACCTGACCGACTGGCGCTGGCTGGATGCGGATAATCTGGCCCTGCGTCACATTCTGTCGCGGCTGGCGGATTACACCGATCGACCGGTCCGGGTCGCGGACCCTGCGCTGCTCGACCAGCCCCTGTCGGGGCGATACCCGCTGAACGAGCCGGAGGAGACGTTGAGATTTGTCGCGTCCATCCTGGATGTCGATCTTGTCGAGACCGACGAAGGTTGGGAACTCCAATAAGCTAAAGGGCTGGATTTCCAGTCCTTTTTTCTATCTCGTTTTCGTCGCAAAACATTCACGCAACTCCCTGTCCCCAAACGACTGTCCGGCCGCTCTTCCCGGTCAGTGCGCACGGGACTGTCGGGTTCCGGTGCACCGCCACCGCGCTATCTGACCGTCCAATTGGGGGACATGACATGAAATCCATCGCTCTGATGAGCTCCGCCTCGCTCGCCGTTCTGGCTCTGGCCGCCCCGGCCCTGGCCCAGGACGACACCTCGTCCGCAGATGCCGAAGTCATCACCGTGACCGGTTTCCGCACCACGCTGGCCAACGCCCGTGACATTCGTCGTGAATCCGATGAAGTCCGCGATACCATCATCGCCGAAGACATCGCAAAATTCCCGGACCTCAACCTGGCTGAATCGCTGCAGCGTGTGTCCGGTGTGGCCATCAATCGTGAAGCTGGCGAAGGTCGTCGTGTGTCCCTCCGGGGTCTCGGCCCGGACTTCACCCGTGTTCAGCTGAACGGCATGGAAGTACTCGGCAATGTCGACTCGCCGATGGACAGCCGCGGCCAGCGTACACGTGACCGGGCTTTCGACTTCAACATCTTCGCGTCTGAGCTGTTCAATCGGGTCGACGTGACCAAGTCCTTCTCCGCCGACCAGAACGAAGGCGGCCTGGCCGGTACCGTGGGCCTGTTCACCGCCAAACCGTTCGACAGCGATGGTTTCCGTGCAGCTGTGTCGGCCCAGGCGGGTACCAACACGGCCACGGAGGACTTCTCTCCTCGCCTTGCAGGCCTGATCTCCCAGAATTGGGATGACCAGTTCGGCATGCTCTTTTCGGTCGCGTATTCCCGTCGTGACACCCAGGAGCAGGGCTACAACACCTATCGCTGGCGCGCCCGCGACAGCCGGGGTTCCGACCTCTCCCTGCTGCCGCAAGCCGACCAGGATGCCGTGAATTCCGGCAATCTGATCTTCCCGCGTGGTAACCGTCTGTCGGTTTGGGAAAGCGAACAGGAACGCCTGGGCCTGACCTTCGCCGCACAATGGCGTCCGGCCGAGAATGTGACCCTGACGTTTGACGCTCTGTATGGTGAGTTCACCGGCGAGCGTGACGAGCTGCATCTGGCGGCCCGGAACTCTTCTTCCACATGGCTGGGTGGAACGAACACCCACAATGGTGTGACTTATGGTCCGGCGACCATCAATGAGATCCGCTATAATGATGCCAACGAAGTTGTGTATCTCGACGTGTCGGAAACCAACATCGCCACGGAAACCCGCCGCCAGCTGGCCGAGAATGATTTCACGCAATTTGTTCTGTCCGGTGAGTGGGACGTGACCGAACGTCTGACCGTGTCCGGCCTGATCGGGACGGAAGAATCCAACTTCTCCCTGCCGATCTCCGACAAATTCTATCTGGAGACGTATGGCGGCGTGATCTCGGATTATACCGGTGACCGTCACTATGCTTACAACACCTATGATTTCGATCCGGCCGATGCGTCCGAGTGGTGGGCTCACGAGATTGATCTGGATGACAGCGAGCAGACGTCTTCCTTCGACAATGCTAAATTCGATCTCTCCTACGATCTGAACGAGGTGTTCGAACTGGAAGCCGGTGCCTCCTGGCAGAAGTTCGAAAACTCGGGCTCCGAACGTCGCATCTCCAACCTGCTGCGCTCTGAATGGCAGGCCGGAACGATCAGCGGTGATGTGTCCTCCGTCGCACAGGTCTTTTCGGGCCATGATGATCAGTCCTGGACGATCGTGGACATGGATGCGGCATTCAGCCTCTTCGGTGTCGACCGCGAAGCGTCCATGAGCGCCAATGCGGATATCCGCAACGAATATGCTGTCGAGGAAGAAACCGTCGCGGCCTATGCCAAGGTGAACTGGTACACCATGCTGGGCGACATGCCGTTCCGCGGTAATGTCGGTGTGCGTTACTTCGAGACCGAAACCACCGCTTTCGGTCAGGTGAATGGCCAGGACACGACCCAGACCAATTCCTATGACGATGTCCTGCCGTCCATCAATGCGGTTCTGGAAGTCACGGAAGATCTTCAGGTTCGTGCAGCCTTCTCCCAGAACATCAACCGTCCCTCTCTCGGCGCGCTGCGTCTGAATGGTTCGGTCTCCAACGTGGATAATGTTGGTGGTGTGGAGATCGAGGTGTCGGCCTCCAATCCGGAACTCCAGCCCTACACGTCCGACAATTTCGACCTCGGTGTGGAATACTTCTTCGGTGATGTCGGCATGATCGGCGCCGGCGTCTTCTTCAAGGAGATTGACGGTTTTGTTGGTACCGAGAGCATCAGCGGTATCGCGTATTCGCAAACCGGTCTGTCTCTCGACCTGCTGCAGGCTGTCATGCCGACGGGCCAGACGGCATCCTTGGACCAGGTGGTCAGCAATTACTCCCGCTCGGTGAACCTGAACTCCACTGAAATCACCGGTCTGGAACTGATCGCTCAGAGCGATTTCTTCTTCCTGCCGGGTCTGCTGCAAAATGCCGGTTTCACCGCAAACTACACCTATGTGGACGCGGAGCTGGACTATGCAGACGTGGTGGCCTCGAACTTCCCGGGCACGACCACGGTCTTCCCGCTGGAAGGTCTGTCCGAGGACACATTCAACTTCACGCTCTACTATGAGACCGACACTTATGGTGCGCGTGTGTCCGCCAATTATCGCAGCGACTACATCGCCCGTGTTGGCGGTGGCGGTTCCGATGAAGACATTCGCGGTTTCAATGAAACCACCTATGTCGACGCGTCCGCCTTCTACCAGATCAATGACAGCATCAAGTGGACGCTGGACCTGATCAACCTGACCGACGAGCGTGAGGAGCAATACTCTGACAGCGCCCGTCGCCTCTATAATACGACGACGAGCGGCACGACGGTCTACACCGGTGTGAACGTTCAATTCTAATCTAGCGACCTGACTGCAAGCGCCCTTCCGTCGGACCCCGGGAGGGCGCTTTTCTTTTTCCTGCAGGCTGTTTGGATGGGGGTATCGCACCTCGGTTGCAGGCGTCACGCACTCGGACAGCCTGAACGTGAATAAACAGTGCTGTTCTCAGCTCGACTCGACCTGTTTCATACCTCTGACATGCGCACAGGATAACCAGATCTTGGGGTTTCTCCGGGTCGGGACACGAGTTTTTGTTGGCATGAGGCAGCGCACTGGCATCTGCGGCATCATCGGGATGCTCGGACTTGTCTCGTCGACCCTGTCGCCGGCACACGCCCTGTACCTGTCGACACAGCTGACTCAGGTCGACGATGCCGTGGTCGTCGATTTCAACATAGCCTCCGGCTCTCTCGTTGAGGCGCTTCAACGTGTATCCGAGCAAGCCGATCGTCCGATCGGAACGCGCATGAACCTCACCCACATCAGAACGACCGGTGTGGTGGGGCGTTTGAGTGTAAGCGAGGCCCTGGCGCGCCTGCTTGACGGGAGTGGGTTCGAAGCTGTGGAGCGTGAGGGCGGATTCGTCATCGCGCCGGTTTCGGTCGCGATCCCCCATCTGGTCTATCCGGTTGATTCAGAGGTTGCGGATCCGGTGATGCCGATCGAATGGATCGAGGTGACGGGATTTCGCCAGGCCCTGTTTGACGCGTTGCGGATCAAGCGCTCGGACGTCGGTGTTTCCGATGTGATTATCGCCTCGGACATTGCGCGTTTTGCGGATCTCAACCTGGCGGAGGCTGTTCAGAGACTGCCCGGAGTTGCGATCAACCGCGAAGCCGGAGAGGGGCGTCGCATTACCCTGAGGGGGCTGGGCCCGGGTTTCACCCGGGTGGAGTTGAACGGCATGCCGGTGACGGCAGGGGTGGATTCCCCGATGGACAGCCGAGGGCAGCGCACGCGGGACCGCGCGTTTGATTTCAATGTCTTCTCTGCGGACCTTTTCACACGCATTGATGTCGACAAGACATTCTCTGCGGATCAGCGCGAGGGGGGGGCTGGCCGGTACAGTGCGGCTCTATACGCCTCGTCCGCTGGAGGTTGGCGCGTCTCTCAACCAGATCACCGCGCGGGTGGGCACGAATGACAGGACGGAAGATATCAGCCCACAGCTGACGGCGCGCTGGGTCTGGCAGCCGACATCGCGTTTTGGCGTGGCCGTTTCAGGCGCATACAGCCAGCGCGAGACCGAGGAGCAGGGGTATAACACCTATCGCTGGCGTCGTTTGACTGGAGGCAATACCGATCTTTCAGCGCTCGACCCGGTTCTGGCCCAGCGTATTGCAGAGGGTGAAATCGCCTTCGCGCGCGGCAATCGCCTGTCTGTCTGGGGGGCAGAACAAAGCCGTTTCGGTGTCGTAACAACCCTGCAGTGGCAGGTGAATCCGTCTGTCCAGGCTGTGGTCGACCTCATGCATGGCCAATTCGACAGTGATCGACAGGAGTGGCATCTCGCCTCTCGGGGGCTGGGCTCCACCTGGCTTGATGGAGATACACGTGTGGATGGTCAGCCGGTCGGACCGACACGCCTGCTGGAGCTGGACGTGGATGCCAACGGAGATGCTGTCTATCTCGTAGCCGACCAGGCAACAACGGCCTCGGAAACACGCATCCAGCGGTCACGGCACCGCATGGATCAGCTCTCCTTTGGTCTTGATTGGGATCTGAGCGGTGGCGGTGTCGTTCGAGCGTCGGGTGGGTGGCAGACCTCGAGCTATGATCTGCCCAAGAGTGACAAGTTTTATCTCGAGGCGTTGGGGCCTGTGACGACCGACTATCGGGCCGATCGTTTCTACGGCCGGAACACCTATGGATGGGATGTGGATCGCGTGCAGAACTGGCGCGCCCACGAAGTCGACCGGAACCGGTTCTATCGTGATCTCGAGCAACATACGGCCCGGCTGGATGTTCAGCAGCCCTGGCATGATGGCCTGGATGTTCACACAGGACTGGCCTGGCAGAGATATGCCAATTCCGGGCGCCGGGACCGCCTGGACGACCTGTTCGTCGACGTCTTTGAGAGTGGTGCGCTGGACGATGATCCCACACTGTATGCGCGCCGTCTCGATCGTCATGCCGACCAGGCGTGGACGGTCGTCGATCAGAACGCAACGTTTGAACGTTATGGTGTGGAGGACATTCCCATTCCGGTCGATCAGGTCTGGCGATTGCGCGAAGAGACCCTGTCGGCCTATCTGCAAGCGGCGTTTCGCTCTCAGCCAAGCTGGGGCGAGATCCGGGGTGAAGCCGGCGTGCGCTACAGCCGGACGCGGACCCAAACACGTGTCGGCCTGACGGGCCAGGATCGTAATACCGGAGAGAGTTCCGACTGGCTGCCAAGCCTGGAAGTGGCGACGGAGTTCGATGGCGGGCTGGTGATCCGCATGGCGGCGTATCGCAATATCAATCGACCACCGGTCGATGCGCTTGCCGCTGCGGTGGATGTCGAGCAGATGCCGGACAACAGTTATCGCATATCGGCTGGCAATCCGGATCTGCGCCCCTTCCAGTCCGATAATCTGGATGTGTCGTTGGAGTGGTATCCGAGCGGAACCGAGCTTGTCAGCGCTGCGGTCTTTTTCAAACAGATTGATGGTTTTATCGGAACGCAGGTCCAGACCGATCTGAGTTTTGCGGAGACCGGGCTTGATCCGGCGCTTGCACCTGCGCTCACCGCGCAAAGCCGCGTGGCCGAGTTTACGCGCAGCATAAATCTGGAAGACGCGGATTTGATGGGGCTCGAACTGGCCTGGCAAAGTGAGCTGGATTTTCTGCCCGGCCTGCCCGAGCCGTTCGGTTTCCTGGCCAATCTCACGTTCGCCGAGGGTGAGGTGAATTATGCCAGCCCGGACCAGCGGGCCCGGGGTGAAACAGCGATTTTCGGTCTTGAGGGCCTGTCAGACCTCACATGGAATGCCAGCGTGTATTACGAGACGTCGGATTGGGGGGTGCGGGTCTCGGCCAATCATCGCAGTGATTACGTTTCCCGAGGGGGCGCGACCGGGTCGGATGAGGATCATCGGGGTTTCAACGCGACCACCTATGTCGATCTGGCCGCCTTTGCCTATCTGGGTACAGACTGGCGATGGTCGCTGGATGTCATCAACCTGACGGATGAACGCGAAGAACAGTATTCCGACAGTGTCCGTCGTCTCTACAACGCCACGACCAGTGGTGTGACGGTCTATACAGGTCTGACCCGCCAGTTCTGAGAAACCGGTTCCCGGTTCACAAACGAAAAACCCGGCCGCAAGCGACCGGGTTTTGTGTGTCTCGGGAAAGACACGGATAAACAAGGTGTGCTGAGATCAGATGGACTGACCTGTCGCGGCCCAGTCCTTCAGGAAGGCTTCCAGCCCCTTGTCTGTCAGCATGTGCTTGGCCAGCGATTTGAGAACGGCCGGCGGCACGGTCGCCACGTCTGCACCTATCAGGGCGCATTGTTCGACATGAGCAGCAGACCGGATCGAGGCCGCCAGAATTTCGGTCTCGAAGCCATAATTGTCATAGACAACCCGGATTTTCTCGATCAGCTCCATGCCGTCCGTACCCAGATCGTCCAGACGTCCGATGAACGGGGAGATATAGGTGGCACCGGCCTTGGCGGCCAGCAGGGCCTGATTGGCGGAGAAGCACAGCGTCACATTGGTCGCAATGCCTTCGTCCGAGAATTTGCGGCACGCCTTCAGGCCGTCCCAGGTGAGCGGCAGCTTGATGACAATATTGTCGGCGACTGCGGCCAGTTTACGGCCTTCATCCAACATGCCCTCTGCATCGGTGGCGACGACCTCGGCAGAGACCGGGCCATCCGTGACAGAGCAAATCTCGGTAATCACTTCGATGAAGTCCCGGCCGGACTTCTTGATCAACGAGGGATTGGTGGTGACACCATCAATCAGGCCGGTCTCGGCAAGCTCGCGGATATCGCTAACTTCTGCCGTGTCGACAAAGAATTTCATTGGTCCTGTCCCCTAGTCGAGGCTGCGCGCCACAATGTTTTCGAGATATTCTTGACGGCCGCTGGAGTGCTGACCGTTGATACCGTCCGACATAACCCGATCTGCCGCCGCGTCCAAGCTTGTGGTCTCATCCAGCAGGAATTGTCCGAGATCGCCCGTCCAGCCGGAATAGCGCTCGGCCTTGTTGGTCGCGATACGGTCGTGTGCGAACAGGGCTTCGACAGCCAGGAGAGCTTTTGCGAGTGCGTCCAGCCCGCCCACATGACCATAGAACAGATCTTCCAGGTCGGAGCTTTGACGGCGGACCTTGGCGTCGAAATTGAACCCACCGGTTTTGAAACCGCCGCCCTTGATCAGTTCATACATGGCCAGCGTGATGTCGCGCGTATCCACATTGAACTGGTCGGTGTCCCAGCCATTCTGGTAGTTGCCGCAATTGATGTCGATCGAGCCCATAATGCCGAACGCATTGGCGGTCGCCACTTCGTGGGCAAAGCTGTGGCCGGCCAGGGTGGCGTGGTTGGGTTCGATATTGACCTGGACCTCATTTTCCAGCCCGTAGGTTTTCAAGAAACCATAGACGGTCGCCGTATCGAAATCATACTGATGATACATCGGCTCGTGCGGCTTCGGCTCGATGAGGATCGTGCCGCCAAAACCGATTTTGTGCTTGTGCTCGACGATCATGGCGAGGAAGCGACCAAACTGGTCCAACTCCCGCTTAAGATCGGTATTCAGCAGGGTATCATAGCCTTCGCGTCCGCCCCACAGGACATAATTCTCGCCGCCCAGTCGCTGGGTCGCATTCATGCAGTCGCGGACCTGGCGCAGGGCGCAGGCCGTCACGTCCGGATCCGGATTGGTGAGTCCACCGGCCGCATAACGCGGATGGGAGAACAGGTTGGCGGTACCCCAGAGCAGTTTCTGGCCCGTGCGTTCCTGATGACGCTCGAGATCGTCTACAGCGATGGCGAGGTTTGCTGAGAGTTCGTCCGGCGTGGGCGAGGCCTCGCACACATCCACATCGTGGAAGCAGTAATACGGCGTCCCCATTTTGGTGAAGAATTCGAACGCTGCAGCCCGCCGTTTTGCAGCGGCTGCGGCCGGTGTGTCGCCCTCATGCCAGGCGCGCGGGAATGTGCCGCTACCGAAGATGTCGAAACCATCCCAGCAGAAGGTGTGCCAGAAACAGATGGCCGGGCGGAGATGTTCTTCCATCGTCTTGCCCAGCACCACACGATCCTTGTCGTAGTGACGGAAAGCCAGCGGATTATCGGATTCCGGACCCTCGTACGGAATCGGGCCGATGCCCGGGAAAAATTGTGTGACTGCGGTCTGCGTGGTTCCATCCGCCATGATCATTGTCCTTTGAACTCGCAAGAGAGGGAGGAGTAGAGTGATTTGAAACGTTCGTATTTCGGCGCCAGGGTCGACATGTCGGCATCACGCGGTTCGATGATGTCCACAATCGGTGGCGGAGCCAAAATGGTGTCGGAATCGCCGTCTTCATGCCCAAGACGTGCCAGTTTCGCGGCACCGAAGGCCGGGCCGAATTCAGACCCGCTGCGGAAGATCATCGGGCGTTTGAGGGCCGCGGCGAGGAGGCGCCCCCAATAGCGTGAGCGTGAACCGCCCCCGATCACCGAGAGTGTGTTGACCGTCGAGCCGGACTCGATCAAGGCCGAGAGTCCGTCGGCGAAGGCAAAGGCAACGCCTTCGAGCACCGCCTGGCTGATCCGGGCCGGGTTTGTGTCATGGTCCATGCCAAACACCACGCCGCGGGCTTGCGGATTGTTGTGTGGGGTGCGTTCACCTGACAGGTAGGGCAGGAAGATTTCGGGCACATCTAGCCCGCCTTCCTGTTCTGCCAGCGAGACCAACTCGGCCGGTCCGGCCTGGCCTGTCAGCTGCACAGCCCAGTCGACGCAGCTCGCTGCGCTGAGCATTACCGTCATCTGGTGCCAGCGTTGGGGCAAGGCATGGCAGAATGCGTGCACAGCCCGCCCCGGATGAGGACGAAAGGCGCTGCCGGCCAGGAAAATCACGCCGGACGTGCCCAGGGACAACAAGGCATCGCCTTCATTGATCACGCCCACACCGGCTGCTCCGGCGGCGTTATCTCCACCCCCTGCGACCACATTGACCCGTTGCATGCCCCAGGCTTCCGCCAGTTCGGCGCGCAGCTTGCCGGTGGTCTCGGGGCCTTCATACAGGTCGGGCATGGCCGAGCGCGACAGCCCGGTGGCATCCAGCGCAGTGTCGGACCAGTCCCGCGCAGCCACATCCAGCCAGCTCGTACCCGCAGCATCGGACATGTCCGATCCATACTCTCCGGTCATGCGCAGGCGCACATAATCCTTGGGCAGAAGGACTTTGTGGATCTTGTCGAACAGCTCCGGTTCATGGGTTTTCAGCCAGAGCAGTTTGGGCGCTGTGAAGCCGGGCATGACGAGATTGCCCGTGATGTCCTCAATGGCCGGACAGGCTGTTTTCAGGGCCTCGCATTCCGCGAAACTGCGACCGTCATTCCATAAAATGGCAGGGCGCAGCGGCGTGTCGCTGGTATCCAGGAGCGTCGCGCCGTGCATTTGTCCGCTCAGGCCGATGCACTGCACCTGGTGGCGCAGATCAGCATCCAGCTGGCTCACCGCCGTATTGGTGGCTTCCCACCAGTCCTTCGGGTTCTGTTCCGACCATAGCCGCTGCGGCCGTTGCACGGCCAGAGGCGCAGCGGTTTGTCCTTTAATCGTATTTGTGTCATCGATAATCATCGCCTTGACAGCAGATGTACCGATATCGATCCCCAGATACATGTGGACCGTTCCCCCCTTATGCGCGTGTCGCATGCCCACCCAAAGAACCGGGTGGGGGTTACGCCGCGATTTCGGTAGCGCTATCAAAGGCGCAAGACCGTTAAACCGTCAAGTGTTGCGACCCGTTCGTGATGCTTGCCCGCCCGCCGCAAACTTGGTAGCGGTACCATAACAGATGTTTCAACATCGGCAAATGGGGAGTGTTGCATGATACGCCTGAATGGCTCGAAATGGCGCGTGGATATTGCGCCTGAGCTGGGTGGTGGCCTGTTGGCTGGCCGCTATGACGGTGTGGATGTGATGTATCCTGCGCGCCTGCCTGTCTCAGGTTTCGCGCCGCTGTGCCTGTCCTCCTTCCCGCTTGTGCCCTTCTCAAATCGCATACGTGACGGGAAGTTCGCGTTCAACGGCCAGGATATCGAGCTGGAAAAGCCGATGCCAGGCGAGGGCAATGCAATCCATGGCCACGGTTGGGTCAGGCCCTGGTCGGTCCTGTCTTTCGCCGACAAGTCGGCCACGCTGGAACTGGTGCATGACGCTTCAGACTGGCCCTGGGACTATGTGGCGCGGCAGGATTTCTCCATCAAAAAAGACGCGTTTACTCACACCCTGTCGGTGACCAATCGCAGCCGTTCACCCATGCCGGCGGGCCTGGGTTTGCATCCCTATTTCCCTCGCACTTCGGATTGTGAGGTTGAATATGCGGTCCGGGGAGTCTGGACGGGGCCTGTGCACGGGATTCCGGCCCGCCGGGAAGAACTGCCGTCCTACATGGATTTCTCCACCCGCAAAGTGCCAGGCCCAGAGTTTATCGATCATTGTTTCGAGGGCTGGACGGGACAGGCGGAGTTGCGCTGGCCCGACCGGGGCGTCGGGATCAGGATGGGGGCCGATGATGCTGCCCGACACCTGGTGACCTATTTCCCGTGCGGGGAAGACTTTTTTTGTATCGAGCCGGTCACGCACATGAATGATGCGGTGAACTGGCACGGTGATCAAAATGAAACCGGGCTGCGCGTGCTGGCACCCGGTGAAAGCCTGTCGGTGACGATGACGCTGACAGGGTTTGAATTGAGCTGATGGGGGTGAGGCCGATGGTCAATCCAGTTTTGCGTGGGTTCAATCCGGACCCCAGTATTTTGCGGGTCGGCGAGGATTACTACATCGCGACCTCGACTTTCGAATGGTTTCCGGGCGTGCAGATCCATCACTCCCGGGATCTGGTGAACTGGACGCTGGTGTCGCGTCCGCTCAATCGTCCCGATTTGCTGGATATGAGGGGCGTGCCGGATTCCTGCGGGGTGTGGGCGCCGTGTCTGAGCTATGCCGACGGCAAGTTCTGGCTGCTCTACACCAACGTCACGCGCTTCGATGGCGACTTCAAGGATACACCTAATTATCTCACGACATGCGAGACCATTGATGGAGAGTGGTCCGAGCCGGTCTATCTGAATGCCTCGGGCTTTGATCCGAGTCTCTTCCACGATGAGGATGGCCGTAAATGGGTCTCCAACATGGTGTGGGACCACCGTACGGATCGGACCTATTTTCAGGGCATCATGCTCCAGGAATATGATGTCGACGCGCAGAAGCTGACCGGGCCGCGCAAGCTTGTCTATCCCGGATCCGAGCTCGGTTTCACCGAGGGGCCGCATATCTACAAGCGAGACGGTTTCTACTACATGGTCGTGGCCGAAGGCGGCACGGGATATAATCACGCTGTGACCTTCGCGCGTTCCCGGGATATCTGGGGGCCGTATGAGACAGACCCGAACGGGCATGTCATCACCGCCAAGGACAATCCCGAGCATGGTCTGCAACGGTGCGGGCATGGCGCTTTGGTTGATACGCCGGATGGACGCCATTTCTTCGCGCACCTGGTCTCGCGGCCCTATTCTGACAATCAGCGCCGTTCACCCATGGGGCGGGAGACGGCGATCCATGAAGTGAGCTGGAATGCGCAGGGCTGGCTGGAGCTTGTCGACAAGCCCGAGAATTATCAGCGTTTCGAGCTGACCAACCCGACGGTCAAACACTATACGTTTGATGGCGACACCCTGCCGGAAGACTTCCAGTGGTTACGCACACCCGTGCCGTCGGACATCCTGTCTCTGGATGAAAACCCTGCGGCTCTGCGGCTGCATGGGCGCGAATCCATCGGCAGTTTCTTCACTCAGGCACTGGTCGCGCGTCGGCAGACGCACTTCACCTATACGGCTGAAACCGAGCTGGATTTCGACCCGGAAGACTATCAGCAAATGGCCGGGCTGACGGCTTATTACAATGCTCACAAGTTTCACTACCTCTTCGTCAGCCGTCATGAAGACGGGCGACGCTATCTCGGGCTGATGAGCTGTAATGCGCGTATGGATCTTCACACCGACCAGCCCTTGGCCGAGGCGCCGGTCTGGTTGCCGGATGAAGGGCGTGTTCGACTGGGGCTCGATGTGACGGGCGACGTTGCCCAGTTCCGGTTCGCGATCGAGGGCGGTGAGTGGACGCAGATCGGACCGCAACTCGATGCCAGCCTTCTATCCGATGAGGCGGGCAAGGGCGAGGGCGCCAATTTCACGGGTGCCTTTGTGGGCATGGCCTGTCAGGACATAACCGGTCAGCGCAAGCATGCGGATTTCTACAGTTTCTCCTATGATGAGAGTCGCGGGGTTGGATCATGAAAACGATTGCCGTAACGGGCGGAAGCGGCGCGTCAGGGCGTGTTGTCTGCGAACACCTGATCGCCCTGGGATATTCCGTCGTCAATCTGGATCGCGTTTTTGTGCGCGGTCACCCGGCCTCATTCCGTGAGGTTGACCTGGAACGCTACGGGGATGTTCTGTCGGCGATGATGGGATGCGATGCCGTCGTGCATTTTGCGGCCCATCCCGAACCGGATTTTGACCTGCACACGGGTGCACAGCGTTTCATCAACAATACGGTGTCCTGTTTCAACGTGTTCAATGCAGCGGTGGCACTGGGACTGTCCCGCGTGGTCTGGGCGTCGAGTGAAACCGTGCACGGCTTTCCGTATTTCACAAACACGCCGGCTCATTTCCCGGTGACGGAGGAGACGCCGGTCCAGCCGCAAAACGCCTACGCCATTTCGAAAGTCTTGTGCGAAGAGCTGGCGGAGCATGTCTGCCGTCTCAACGCAGGGATCAGCATTGTCGGGCTGCGTCTGTCCAACGTGCTCTACGAAGCCAATCATCGCGATCTTTATTCGAAAATCCCGGGCTATTGGGATGATTTCAAAAGCCGCAAATTCAATCTGTGGAACTATATCGACGCGCGCGATGTGGCGCGGTCTGTCGAGCTGTCCCTGGTGGCCGATCTGGCCGGGGCAAATGTCTACAATATCACCGCGCCCGACACGATTATGCGCCAGGACACCCGCGATCTGATCGCCGCGGAATTTCCCGACGTGAACGTCCAGTCCGAGCTGGCGGGGCGCACATCACCGGTCTCCGCCGATAAGGCGCGCCGGGATCTGGGCTGGGTGGCTCAATACACCTGGCAGGACGTGATAGACGAGCGCTGACCCATGAAAATCACCGGCCTGAATATTCACCTCGCGAAAGAATGGCGGACATTCCTCTTCATCACGATCGAGACGGATGCGGGTATTACAGGCATCGGTGAAGCCGGGCTGACGGGACGGGAGCTGGCGGTCAAAGGAGCTTTGGAGCATTTCGAGCCCCTGATCATCGGCGAGGACCCGTTCCGTATCGAGCACATCTGGCAAAAACTGTTTCGTGGCGGCTTTTTTCCGGCCGGTCCGATCGGATCGAGTGCCATCAGTGCCATTGATCTGGCGTTGTGGGATATCAAGGGAAAGGCACTGGAAACACCCGTCTATCAATTGCTCGGTGGTCAATGCCGGGACCGGTTGAAGACCTATTGTCATCTGCATGGGCGCGGTGTTGACGGTATCACCCAATCTGCTCGCCAGGCGGTGGATGAGGGGTGGAAAAGCCTGCGCTGGGAGCCGCACTACGAAGCCGATGGCGTGATCGAGCCCGCGGCCTCTGTCACGGAAAGTCTCAGGCAATGGGAGGCCGTGCGCGGCGTTGTGGGGGATGACATCGATCTGTGTTTCGATGTTCACACCCGGCTGGGCCTGTCTGACGCGATCCGCCTGTGCAAGGGTGTAGAGGCGTTTCGTCCGTTCTTTATGGAGGACCCGCTGCGATCCGAGGCGGCCGGGATTTATGACCGTTTGCGCGAACAGGTCAGTGTGCCCCTGGCGGCAGGTGAGCAATTTGCCAGCAAATGGCAGTATAAACCGCTTGTCGAAAACCGCTTGATTGATTTCGCTCGGCTGGATTTGTGTGTGGGTGGCGGTTTGACGGAGGCGCGCAAGATCGCGGGCTGGTGTGAAACCAATCTCATTGATATTGCGGTGCACAACCCGATCGGCCCGGTATCCACGGCGGCGTGCGCCCATTTCAATCTGAGCCTTCCCAATTTCGGTGTCATGGAGTTGCCGCGTCGTCCCGAAGACTGCTTGTCGGACGTGATATCCACGGCATGTCATTGGCAGGATGGGTTTGTGACGCTGGAAGACCGGCCGGGTCTGGGCATTGAAATCGATTTTGAGGGCCTGGCTCGATATCCGTTCGAGATGGTCGAACTGCCGCATATTCAGCGAGCGGACGGAAGTTTCACCAATTGGTAGAGTGTGGCGTGTGTTGCGCTGCACAAGGGATTTAACCGAAGCGGGAATTGACAAACATGACTCTAGCTACAAATGATACCGCTACCAAAACAGAGGCCCGCGGGCCGCAGGACGCGAATTTCATGGATATCCGGCTTGAAGTCGATTCGGGATGTACGCTGGGTGAGGGACCTTTGTGGGTTCCCCATACAGGGTGTCTGTGGTGGGTGGATATCCTCAAGGCGCATCTGCATTGCCTGGACACGGAAACAGGGTCTCACATCCAGCGCGAATTGCCGACCGCACTGACCGCACTGGGTCTTCATGCGGACGGTGGCTTTATTGGCACGTTGTGGGACCGCTTTGTCCGCCTGGATGAAGATATGGAAATCGTCCAGGACTGGGGCGTCCAGGAACCGGATCTTCCGGAGAACCGTTTCAATGATGGCAAGGTCGATGCGGCCGGCCGTTTCTGGGCCGGGACCATGCATGCCGATCTCGAACACAAATCCGGATCGCTCTATCGCATGCTGGATGATGTGATCACACGTCATGATGACGGGTATCAGGTCACAAACGGCCCGACCTTCTCTCCGGACGGCAAAGTGCTGTATCACACCTCGACGATGGAACGTGTGATCTTCGCCTTTGATGTGGATGCGCGCGGCGATCTGTCCAACAAGCGAGTTTTTGCCCGAGTGCCCGTCGAAGAGGGCAAGCCCGATGGTATGACCGTCGATGAGCAGGGCGATATCTGGATGGGCCATTATGGCGGTGGCCGCATTACCCGGTTTGGCCCGGATGGTCAGGTGAAAGACCAGGTCATCATGCCCGTTACGAATATCACAAGCTGCACATTTGGCGGCGCTAACCTTGATCGAATGTATGTGACGACCGCTGCGGATGGCGTGGATGAGGCCCATGGTGGCGGCCTGTTCTCGTTCAATCCGGGTGTCAAAGGACTGCCGCCGGCCTATTACCGGGGATAGTCTGGAATGAGCCGACCGGGAAAACCTGGCGGCGGGGAGGATAAATGAGTGGTGCGTTAAGAGGGGGCAGCAAGCTCTCGCTTCGGGAAAAGATCGGCTACGGTCTGGGCGATACAGCGTCCAACCTGGTGTTTCAGCTCGCGCTGAATTTCATCACCCGTTTCTATACCGATGTCGCCATGATTGATGCCTTCCAGGTCGGTCTGATCATGCTGGTCGTGCGGTTTATCGATGCCATCACGGACCCGGTCATGGGCGCGTTTGCGGACCGGCAGAATTCCCGCTGGGGACGATATCGCCCCTTCCTGCTCTGGTTTGCAGTGCCCTTCGGTCTCTCGGCCCTGCTCGCCTTTTCCATCCCCGAACTGCATGAGAATGGTAAATTCATCTATGCCATGATCACCTACGCGCTCTTGATGATCGTCTACACGGCGATCAACATTCCCTATTGCGCGCTTGCAGCCTCCATGACCAGCGACCCGGACGAGCGGTCTTCGATCCAGTCCTGGCGTTTTGTCGGTGGCCAGACCGGGGCCCTGGTGGTGTCGTCCATGACGCTGCCGCTGGTCGCCCTTCTTGGCCAGGGGGATGATGTGGCCGGGTGGCGATACACTGCGGCTGTGTTCGGCGTTCTGTCGGTGATCCTGTTTGTCGCGTGTTTCCTCTTGACCCGGGAGCGAGTGAAGGTTGCGGCAAGCGCGGCTCCCGCGGATCTGTGGGGTGATTTTGCGGCCCTGTTCCAGAATGACCAATGGCGGCGTCTGGCGATAATCCAGCTGTTTCTTCTGACATTCCTCGTCATGCGCGCCACGGTGACCTTCTATTTTGTCGACGAGTTCTATGGAACGGTGGACGGCAAGTCGGCCGGCTATCTGGTGACGGCCTTCTTCACGCTGGGCTCCATTGGGGCGATCGTCGGCAGTTTTGAAGCCAATCGTGTATCCAGCAACGGACCGATGCGCGAGTTGCTGTTGCTTGCCCTTGTCCAGATCGGGCTCTCCATCCTGTTTGTCGTCGTGGGTATCGCCACGGTGGAGATGGCCGTCTATGCGGGCTGCGCCGTGTTGGCCGGGGTGGTGCTGTCGGAAGTGATCGGAGCGATGTTCGGTCGGATCGGCGCGCTGTCGATGCTGTTCATCGCCCAAGGCATGGCGCACCTCGCCCTCTACATGGTGGGCGGAAACGATTTCCTGCTCGCCCTGGCGCTGTTCGTGGGCATCATGTTCATCAACCAGGTCGCGGTTCCGATCATCTGGTCCTTGATGACGGACTCGGTCGATTATGGTGAGTGGAAAACTGGGCGGCGCGTCGCGGGTTTGAATTTCTCCGTCAATCTCTTTGCTCTGAAAATGGGGGTCATGTTTGGCGGCGTGATCGCAGCCTGGACGCTGGCCTTTTATGGCTATGACGCCGAGCTGGAATTGCAAACAGAGCAGACCTTGCAGGGGATATCGATGGCGTTTGCCCTGATACCGGGTTTCCTGTGTTTTATCACTGCCTTGCTGGCCTCCCAGCTGAAACTCACACGCGGCCATATGCGGGAAATCCAGGCTGAGTTGGACAAACGTAATCCGGATCGTCATGAGGAGATCGAGACATGAAGGCTCTGGGACAGTTGATCGCGGGGGGCCTGTGGGGGGCTGCTCTGCTGGCGGGCTGTGAGGCCCAGCCTACCTCGTCTGAGGCCCGGCCCGCCGAACTTCAACCGGACTTTCGGGTCATTGTCGGCCAGGACCTTGATGCCCTGCGTGGCTATCACGGCAGTGGCCTGTTTCCCAAACCTGATGGCGTGACGGTCTATCTCAGCTTGATGAATCTGCTCAATGCGGACGCGGATTTTGGCGGCCTGGGCGTCGGGTTGGATGGTGAGCCTGTAGATGTCGAGACGGATTGGGGTGGCGGTCCGACCAGTGCGTGGAAGGCCGTTGATGAGTTTGATGCCAATGGTCTCGCGATTGGTCTGAACTTCGCGGACTATGGGGGGGATGGCCTGATCGACCGCCTGGTGGCGGGTGGTTTGGATGCAGAGATTGATCATCTCGCGGCCTTCTTTGTGCGCATCGATCGGCCCGTCTATCTCCGGATCGGGTATGAATTCGATGGGGCGTGGAATCCGGGATATGAGGACCAGCCCCGTTTTGTGGAAGCCTATCGCCGGATCGTTGACCGGGTCCGGGCGGCTGGGGCCGACAAGGTCGAATTTGTCTGGCAGAGCGCCACCTCTCCCATTGATGATGTGATCGAAGGGCGCCGTGAAGACTTGTCCGGCTGGTATCCCGGGGACGATTATGTCGATTGGATGGGGTTGTCTTTCTTCCTTCCGCCGGATGATGTTCAGCGATCCCAGGTCGCTGATAATCGTATCGACTGGACCCAACGCGACTTCATGGACGAGCTCCTCACGCTGGCGCGGGAACACAACAAGCCTGTGCTCGTTGCTGAGGCGAGTCCCCAGGGTTTTGATATTCGTGAGCGGACCCGAGGCAATGTCTCCTATCTCTGGGACGGGCCGGAAGGACCGGTGCAGCAGGATCTGTCGTCCGAACAGATCTGGTCTCTCTGGTATGAGCCCTTTTTCGACTATGTCCACGCGAACTCGGACGTCATTCGAGGCATCGCCTACATCAATGTCCGCTGGGATGATCAGGGGCTTTGGGACGCGCCGTATGAGGGTGGGTATTGGGGCGATACGCGCCTGGAACTCGACCCGGAATTGACGCGCCGATGGTTGCTGGAACTGGACCGTTTCGAGGCCGGAACGGATGTGAGTAACAACTAGACTGAGGAAATCCGCTTGACAGGCGGGTTTGGAGTCAACAGAAATGATACCGCTAACACAATCGAGGTGTGCGGTGTTTCATGACCGGGCAGATCTGCGCAAGGGCGGGCTGTCGGTCGCGATCTGGCCGATCAGGGTCAGATGCACAGGGTGCCAGATGCACAAGGTGAATGAACGATGCTGAACTGTCTGCCGCAAGATTACAAAGACGCCATTCTTCTGGGCCGGATCTGGCAGGGCAAAGGCCCAAGCCCGGTCCTTGTGGTCAAGGGTGTGGTCTATGATCTCAGTCACGAAGCCGCCACGACCTCGCAATTCCTGAATTGCTGGAACGGCGATCTTGATCGTTTCACGCGGTCTGTGACGCGTATGGGTGATATCGAGCAGCTGAGCCTGGTGCCGGCGTGGGAAAATGACGAGCGCGCCATGCGCCTGCTGTCCCCGATCGATCTGCAGGTGGTCAAGGCCTCCGGCGTGACCTTCGCGGTGTCGGCCATTGAGCGCGTGATTGAGGAACGCGCCATGGGCGATAGCAGCGCCGCGTCGGATATACGGGCGAAACTGGCCGAACGTGTCGGCGCCGATATTCGCTCTGTGGTGCCGGGCTCCGAGGAATCCCGCAGTCTCAAGGCGGCCCTCATCGAAGATGGTCTGTGGTCGCAATATCTCGAAGTGGCGATCGGTCCGGATGCCGAAGTGTTCACCAAGGCGCCGATCCTGTCGACGATGGGGTGGGGCGACTATATCGGTGTGCGCGGTGATAGCGAGTGGAACAATCCCGAGCCGGAAATCGTTCTCGTCTGTGATGGCGTCGGGCGGGCGCTCGGAGCCTCGCTTGGAAATGATGTGAATCTGCGCGATTTCGAGGGTCGCAGCGCCCTGTTGCTCGGCAAGGCCAAGGATAACACGGCGTCAGCCTCGATCGGCCCGTTCATTCGGCTGTTTGACGACACCTACACCCTTGATGATGTGCGCTCTGCCACGGTCTCTCTTGAGATCGAGGGGGCGGACGGTTTCCGTCTGGAGGGTGCGAGCCCGATGTCTGAGATCAGCCGCGACCCCGCTACGCTGGTCAGCCAGACCATTGGCAAGAACCACCAGTATCCCGATGGCTTTGCCCTGTATCTGGGCACGATGTTCGCTCCGACCGATGATCGGGACGAGGCGGGCCGGGGCTTCACACACAAGGTGGGTGACCGCGTTCGCATCGCCAGTGAAAAGCTCGGCGTGCTCGAAAACGAGGTCACGACGTGTGACCTGGCGCCGCGCTGGAGCTTTGGCGTCATGAATTTGATGCGGAATCTGGCCGATCGCGGCCTCCTGACCGCATGAGTATTTGCAAGAACTCCTCCCCTCGCGTGTCCGGGCTCTTCGGGGCCCGGCACGCGCCTTTTATGATTTGCACCAGATGAGAAAGCGTTGACCATGCCTGTCGCTCTCTATCCCTCCCTGGAAGACAAGACTGTGATTATCACCGGCGGTGCCTCCGGCATCGGCGCGGCCCTGGTTGAATCCTTTGTCCTGCAGGGCGCGAAAGTGGCCTTCCTGGACCTCAATCATCAGGCCGGCGCGCTGTTGGCGAACCGGCTCTCGGAGCTTGGCAAACACGCGCCGGCTGCATTCCAGTGTGACCTGACGGATCTCGATGCCCTGCAGGCCTGTCTTGACGAAGCCATTGACGCGCTGGGGGGCGCTGTCGATGTGCTAGTCAACAATGCCGCCAATGATGATCGCCACGAAGTGGGTCAGATCACGCCTGAATACTGGGATAACCGCATGGCGGTGAATCTGCGTCATCAGTTCTTCTGTATCCAGGCGGTGCTGCCGGGCATGAAGGCAAAAGGGTATGGCTCGGTGATCAATCTGGGATCGATCTCCTGGCATCTCGGCCTGGAGAACATGCCACTTTATATCACGGCGAAAGCCGGTATCTCCGGCATGACGCGCGCCCTGGCCCGGGATCTCGGTTCTGACGGTATTCGCGTGAATTGCATTGTTCCCGGCGCCGTGAAGACCGAGCGCCAGATGCAGTTATGGACGACGCCGGAGAGCGAGCGTGAAATCCTCGACCAGCAATGTTTGAACGAACGCATCGAACCCCATCACGTGGCGGCGATGGCGCTCTTTCTGGCCGCAGAGGACAGCGCCATGTGCACGGGTCACGAATACTTTGTTGATGCAGGGTGGAAATAGTCGATGACCCGTCGCCTGCGCTCCCAGGACTGGTTTGCCAATCCCGACCATGTCGACATGACCGCGCTCTATCTCGAGCGTTTCATGAATTACGGTCTGACCCCGGAAGAATTACGGTCCGGTCGGCCGATTATCGGTATCGCCCAGTCGGGCAGCGACCTGTCGCCGTGTAACCGCGTTCATCTCGAACTCGCCAAACGCACGCGTGATGGCATTCGCGATGCGGGCGGCATTGCGATGGAGTTTCCCACCCATCCGATCTTTGAGAATTGTCGGCGCCCCACCGCTGCGCTGGACCGGAACCTGGCGTATCTCGGCCTGGTGGAGATCCTGGACGGCTATCCGATTGATGGAGTTGTATTGACCACCGGGTGCGACAAGACCACTCCGGCGGGCATTATGGCTGCGTCCACGGTGGATATTCCCGCGATTGTGCTCTCCGGTGGCCCGATGCTGGACGGCTGGCACGAGGGCAAGCTGTCCGGTTCGGGCAGTGTGATCTGGAATTGCCGGAAGAAATTTGCCCGCGGGGAGATCAATGAAGAGGAGTTTTTGGAAGAGGCCCTCAGCTCTGCTCCGTCGGTTGGTCACTGCAACACCATGGGTACAGCATCGACCATGAATGCTGTGGCGGAAGCCCTGGGGCTGTCTCTGCCGGGCTGTGCCGCCATTCCTGCAGCCTATCGTGAGCGGGGCCAGATGGCGTACCGCACCGGTTGCCGAATCGTCGAAATGGTCAATTCCGATCTCAAACCGTCTGACATCCTGACGCGAGAGTCCTTCATCAATGCGATGCGTGTGACCGCAGCGATCGGCGGGTCAACAAATGCCCAGCCGCACATCTCGGCCATGGCCAAACACGCCGGTGTTGAACTGGAAGCGGAAGCCTGGCAACGCGAAGCCTATGATGTTCCCTTGATTGTGAACATGCAGCCCGCCGGGGAGTATCTGGGGGAACGCTTCCATCGGGCCGGGGGTGTTCCCGCCGTGCAGGTTGAGCTGGAGGCTGCCGGGCTTCTCCTCGGCGATGCGGCCAGCGTCACGGGTGCCCCCATCCGCGAAAATATCGAGGGGCGGGCGACCCGGGATCGGGAGGTTATTCGTACCTGTGCCGAGCCGCTCAAGGAGAAAGCCGGATTCCTGGTGCTCTCTGGTAACTTCTTCGATTTCGCTGTGATGAAAACCAGTGTCATCGATGCTGAATTCCAGGCGCGTTATCTCGATGGTGCCGAAACACCGGGTGTGTTTGAGCTCAAGGTCGTGGTGTTTGACGGGGCGGAGGACTATCACGCCCGGATCAACGATCCGGAGCTGGGCATTGACCCGCACACTCTTTTGGTGATGCGCGGCGCCGGGCCGCTGGGCTGGCCGGGCTCGGCCGAGGTGGTGAACATGCAGCCGCCCGACGCGCTGATCGCTCAAGGTGTGAGCAGCCTGCCAACCCTTGGCGACGGTCGCCAGTCTGGCACTTCGGGCAGCCCGTCCATTCTCCATGTGACACCTGAAGCAGCAGCGGGCGGACGTTTGCGCTGGTTGCAGAATGGTGATCGTGTGCGGATCAATATTCCCGCAGGAACCTGTGATATCTTGCTGGATGAGGCCGAGATCGCGCGCCGCGATGCCTCCGTTCCGGTTGAAACGATGGAAAGCCGGACTCCCTGGCAGGAGATTTATAGGGCGCATGCCGAGCCTCTCAAAGAGGGCGCCAGCCTTGATGTCGCTACCCGTTACAGGGGGCTGTCAAAATCCCTGCCACGGCACAACCACTGATAAAACAGTGATCATGCCTTGATCTGAAGCCGGGGAGAGCGAGAATTGCAGCGTGGACGAGGAGCGAAGGGCTTGTAATCACATGGCGAAGACACGCGCGAGATGGCAGTCGGGGACGACGATCAAGGATGTGGCGACCCACGCCGGGGTCTCCCCCATGACCGTATCACGTGTCTTGAATAATGAGCCGGTTGTGAAACCGGCGACGCGTTCGCGAGTGATGGAAGCCGTAAAAGAGCTGAACTACCGGCCGAATTTTTCGGCCCGGAGTTTGGCAAAGGCACGCTCCTTTTTCATTGGACTTCTCTATGACAACCCGTCTGCCGGGTATGTGAGCGAGTTTCTCGACGGGGCCGTGCGCCGTTGTCGGGCGGACCGTTATCACATGGTTCTGGAGAATTGCAGCGAGGCCGATGAAGAGGGCGGTGATCTGATCACCGAGACCCTGTCCCAGGCGAATGTGGACGGGGTGATTATCCTGCCGCCGGTCAGCAACAATCCGTCTGTCATCCAGGCCGTTGAAAACCTGGGTCTGCCCTATGTCCGAATTGCGCCCGATGGTGAGGAGAATGATGCGCCTGCTGTCGGGATCAATGACTATGAGGCCGCGTATCAGATGACCCGTCATCTGATTGATCTGGGGCATTCGCAGATCGGCTTCATCAAGGGGCATCCCAATCAGGGTTCAAGCCATGAACGGTATCGCGGTTTTGCTGATGCCATGGCGGCGGCCGGATTGACGGTGGACCGGGCCAGTGTTGCGCAGGGCTATTTTGACTTCCGATCAGGTATTGAAGCGACCGAGGCCCTGTTGTCAGGGGACAATCGTCCGACGGCGATCTTTGCGTCGAATGATGACATGGCCGCCGCCGCCATCACCATGGCCCGCAAGTTCGACCTGGAAGTTCCCGAAGATCTGTCTGTTGTCGGCTTCGATGACACGCCGATCGCCGGGACAACCTGGCCGGCTTTGACGACGGTGCGCCAGCCGATTGCCGAAATGGCCGAGGCGGCGGTCGGTGTTCTGATCCGTGACCTCAAGGGCGATTCGGATGCCCCGGTTCAGAAGCGCTGGTTGCTCGATTGCACGATTGTCGAACGCGATTCTTCAGCAAAACCGAAACCATCCTAGGGGAGAGCAATGGATTACAAAGAATTGGCAGAGCAATTCTGGGAGCAGGGCTATCTTCATTTGCCCGGCTTCTTCACGGCAGACCGCATGGATCATCTCAACGCCATGATCCACGATCATTTCGGCGCGAATCCGGATTTTGAGCATACCGAGGAGTTTCTCGAAAAATCCAAGGTCGAGGTTGTGCCGTGGTTCCCGCAACGTGAGGGGATTCACGATTTCGACGTTGAGGAGGGTGATGAGCGTCTCGACACCCTGACGCGCACGATCCTCGGTGAGGGTTGGGGCAAGCAATACTGCATGGTTATGTTTTCCAAGGATGGCTCGAATGGTCAGTCCTGGCATCAGGACTGTCCGCCGGACGATGCGGGTGTGCACAATCTCAATCGCCTGATCTACACGCAGGATATCCGAGAGGAAGAGGGCGGTCAGCTGGGCGTTGTGCCGGGTTCGCATCGCATGGGTGAGCTGACCGTGGGTGACCCGACGGGTGATTTCGACACCCAGAAGGTTCTGGCACCGAAGAAGGGGGATCTCGTCATTCTTCATGGACATGCCTGGCACCGGGTATTCCCGAGTCAGGGTGGCAGTCGGTCTTCCACCAATTTCCGTGCCGGCCCGCAAGGAACGCCGGAGGATATCACGGACATCTGTGTCTACCGGAACATGCGCTATAAATTCTCGACCAGTGAAGTGGTTATGGAGCGCGCTTGATCCATGGCGGTTCCAATGTGGCATTCAAAAGCCGGGGCGTGGCCCCGGCTTTTTCTATTCAAGTTCCGGCCTTTCTGATCAGGTGTAGCGTGATCAGCGCGGTTGAATGGCGTGACGGATCCGGTCCATCTCGATCTGGAAACCGAGCGTATCCGCATGGGAAACGCGTTCACTCTGTGTGCGTCCGGCGAGAATATCCTGACTGGCCGCCTCGATTTCAAACTCGAAACCGTCTCCGGCCCGATCATCCACAAAGGTCTCGATGAGGTCATTCACCTTGTAGAGACGGGCCTGGGGCGCGCGCCAGAAATCGGGGATCTCGATCCAGCCTTCAGTTCCGATCAGATAGGCCAGATTGGGCAATTTCGACCGGAAGCTCGTCCCCATCGACGCGCTGACCGTCCCGTAATCTCCCTGCCAGACAATATCGGCATCCACGCCATTCTCGGCCAGGCGCCCGATCGCGCTCAAGCGATCCGCGGGTTTGCGCGTGAAGAGCCAGGTAAACGCTGTGGGATAAACACCCATGTCGAGCAGGCAGCCGCCGGCCAAATCCGGATTCCAGGCTCGTCCGTCCGGATCCCAGGGCATGGGATACCCAAAATCGGCTTTGACCTGCACCAATTCCCCGATGCGCCCATCATTCAGCCATTGCTCGGCCTGCCGTATGGCGGGCAGGAACCAGGTCCACATGGCTTCCATGAGGTAGGCATTGGCATCCCGTGCGGCCTCGATGAGGCGTTCGCTGTCGGCATGATTGACTGACAGGGGTTTTTCACAGAGCACCGCTTTCCCGGCGGTGATGGCGGCCAACCCCTGTTCGAGGTGGTGGCTGTGAGGGGTGGCGATGTAGATGGCATCGACCTGATCGCTGGAATATAGCGCGTCATAACTCCCAACGGCGTTAGGAATGTTGAACGTCTCGGCAAACGCCTGGGCGCGGCCGAGATCACGGGCGGCAATCATGCTCAGCGTCGCTGAGGGGGCGTGCTGGATGTCCCGGGCAAACTGCTGGGCGATTCGCCCGGCCCCGAGAATCCCCCATCGAATCTGTGTCATCCTGTTCGCTCCGCTTCCCATTCTTCAAGGGTTTTCTGTTTGGTCTCCGGCAGGAAGATGAAGACGAGGACCAGGAACACCAATCCGAAGGCCGCATAGGTATAGAAGGTAAAGCCTGCCCCCAGATTGGCGACCTGAAGGGGGAAGGCGACCTGGACCACCGAACTCACCCCCGCATTCACAAAGGTAATGGCTGACATTGCCAGCCCGCGTATGCGGTTCGGGAAGATTTCGGACAAGAGGACCCACATGACGGGCCCAAGCGAAACGGCAAAAGACGCGACGAAGCCCAGAATGCCCGCAAGGACGAGGCCGGCATTGATATCGATGGCCTTGTTGGTCAGTTCGGGTTGGTGGATGCGGGCCGCATCCTCGCCCAGTGAGTCATACAGCGCCTCGCGGAATGCGACATCACTTTCATACGTCACGCCTACCATGGGGGCGAGATCGGTCCGATCAATTTCGGCGCTCAGGCTGGGCACATCCTGGGCATCGAGTGTGAAACGGGCTTGTTGAAATCCGAAACCGGCGAGTGACATCGATACGACCACCCCGGTCAGACCAATGATCATGAGGGGTTTGCGACCCAGGAAATCAATGGCCAGAATGGCGAGCAAGGTGAAGATGATGTTCACGATGCCGATTGCCGTCGCCTGTGCAAAGGCAGCATTGGTGCCCGCACCTGCGAGTTCGAAAATGGTTTGTGCGTAGAAATAGACGGCGTTGATACCGGTGATCTGCTGCGCGACGGCTACGATGAGGCCGATCGCGAGGAGTTTGAGAACCCCGACATTGAGGAAGACATGGAAGGGGGTCTTGGCCTTGCTGCGTGAGCTTTCGATACTGTCGCGGATCTCCTCGATCTCGGCATCGATATTCTCTGCCGCGTGATAGCGGGCGACGACCGCCCGGGCCTTGTCTTCCTTGCCGCGCACCATCAGCCAGCGCGGGCTTTCCGGAGCAATCAGAAGTGCCAGGAAGAACAGGCCCGCAGGCAGGAGTTCGATGCCCAGCATCCAGCGCCAGGCTGTCTCGTCCAGGTTGAGTGCCGCGATCGGGCCGTCGACAACACCGGCTGCTTGAATGATGAAATAGCCGGCAAAATAGGCCACGGCAAAACCCACAACAATGTTGAGCTGGTTGATCGAGACCAGCCGACCGCGCGCATCACTTGGCGCAATCTCGGCAATGTAGAGCGGAGCCAGAACCAGTGACGCAAAGGCGAAACCACCCAGGGCCCGGGCCGCGACGAGTGTGTCATAGTCAGGGGCAAGGGCGGAGGCCAAGGCCGATGTGGCGTAGAGCACTGCGACGATGATCAGCATCAGGCGCCGACCCAGCAGATCGCTGAGCGGGCCGACCAGCAGCCCGGCCACAATGGCGGCGATGGAGGGCGCGCCCACCAGCAACCCGAATTGAAGATCGGACAGTCCGAAGTCTCGGACTACAAGACCACCGGCACCCGAGATAATGGCGGCGTCAAAGCCGAACAGAAACCCCCCCAGCGATACAAGACTGGAGAGGATGATAAGAGATCGGGTCTGGCGGGTCATTCGGTGGATCCTGTGTCTGTCATCGTGTCGGTCGGGGCTTTCCAGGCTGTGATGGCCTCGTTCCACCGCACGATGATCGTGTCGTTCACTTCAATACGCGTATCGCCCCAATATCCTTCAGTGTAGGGTGCTCCCCAGCGGTCCTGACCATCCCAGTTCTGGTTGATATAGGCCAGACCTTGAATCCGGGGGTGTGCCTCCATGTAGTCAAAGAGCGGTTGGAACCAGGCGTCCCAGATCGCATCTCCGGACATTTCGACCCGGCCTTCGCCGGACGGACCATCCCACAGACCGACGATATGACGATTGGTCCCGTTGGCTAGATCGAAGCCTTGCGGCGAGGCTTCGGCGATGAGGACCGGCTTGTCGCGTGCATCCGCAAACGCCATCATTTCATCAATGAGTGAGCGCTGGGTTGTCACAGGTTCCGGTTGGGCCGGGGCGTTTTCATCTAGGGTCAGGAACCAGGACAGGCCCATCCAGTCGACCACATCATCACCGGGATACCAGTCCTCGATTGTGTCACGGCGACCATCGATCACATCGTCGATCGGAGAGGCGGAGGTCTGCCAGACGAACTGAACCTGGTCGCCACGGGCCGCGCGAACCCGCTCGGCGATCCGGCGATAGGCCGCGCGATAGGCCGGGCTGTTTTCATAGCCGACATTCCACACACCTTCGAATTCATACCCGATGCGAAGAAGGACGGGATTGTCGATGACCGAGAACAGCTGACTCAATCGGTCAATTTCGGCGTCATAGGCGCCATCGGCAATGCGTTGGAGTGCGCCGGGAGCCACATCCTCGGCCTCGTTCTCTGTCAGCGACAGTCCGATAACCAGAAAGGCGGCCGGATCCAGTGCGGCGGCCATATGGGTATTCATGGCGCCGGCGCCGCCATCGACCAGGCGGCCATCTGGCTCACCGTCCAAATCAATGCCGAGATTGCCAAAGCCCTTGCTTTCGTCCGCAAGCGCGTAAAAGGAGAGATATTCGGTGTAACCATCCGGCTGAACACAGCAGTCGCTGTCCAGATATCCGCGGATGGCGCCCATATCTTGACCCATGATGAGCAAATTGCGGGCAGAGGCAGCAGTTTCTGCAGTTTCAGCAGAGGTTCCGCTTGCGGACGGCCCTGTTTCTGCGGAAATCTCACTCATAGTTGTTGTGTCTACGGGCGTCGGAGTGTCCTCCCCCTCCGGTGCCTGGCAGGCACTCAGCCCCAGGGCGAGGGACACGCCCAGCCATCCGGGTTTGTGACAGAAGCGTTGCAAAAGCGACACGCTCCACGCCCAATTTGTTCTATTTCGCAACCGCAGCATAAACATGACTGAAAGGCCTCCCCGCCTTTGATTTTCAACGAATTCTCTCAATTGCTGCGCCGCACAAAACCCGCATCTTCGTGATTTTACTTCCGAATTTTCTATTCCGGAGGCGTTGACGGGCATGTGAAGCTTTGTATGAATTGGTAGCGCTCCCACAGCGCGGAGTAAACCAAAATGATAGCGCTCCCATTTTTGGATCAGACCGGGAGAGCCTTTTGTTTTAGGACGTTTGGTAGATGAGGCATCTGCCAGATGATTGTTTGGACATGCAGGGCGCGGGCTACGGGGAAGTTTGCCAGCGGCTTCGGGGAGAATAAATATGAATAAGTATCTGAAATACGGTGTGAGCGTTGCTGCCCTGGCAGTCGCCGCGACCAGCGCATCTCATGCGCAGGACAACACGGGTGACATTGAAACCATTTCCGTGACCGGTATTCGCAGCTCCATTACGGCCGCAGCGGACGTCAAGCGTGAAGCAGATGGTGTTGTCGACGCGATTTCCGCGGAAGACATTGGTGATTTCCCGGACTCAAACCTGGCTGAATCCCTTCAGCGTATCCCGGGCGTGTCGATCGACCGCGCGAATGGTGAAGGTAACCAGATCTCTGTTCGTGGTTTTGGCCCGAGCTTCAACCTTGTCACCCTCAACGGCCGTCAGATGCCGGGCGCGTCCTCTCCCAAGCAGGAGAACGCAGACAGTGCCCTGCAGCCGCGGAGCTTCAACTTTGCGGACATCTCCGCTGAAGCCGTGACCGGTGTTCAGATCCACAAGACCACGAATGTCAACATGCCGACCGGCGGCATTGGCGCCACGGTGAATATCGCCACAGCGCGTCCGCTGGACATGGCCGATTTCGTGCTGTCTGGCTCTGCAAACTTCCTCTACGACGAATCCAATGAGGTCGGTGACGACTTCACCCCGGAAGTCAGCGGCATCGTGTCAAAGACCTGGGATTTTGGTGATACGGGTGCTTTCGGTGTCCTGGTGAACGCGTCCTACTCCGAGCGTGACAGCCGCGAAGAAATCGTGTCCTCCGACGGCTGGTTGCGCAATGCGCGCGGCTGGAATGCGAATGTCGACGAAAGCGCCGTCGACCCGAACCTGAACCCGGGTGTGATTTTCACGCCTCGGAACCTGGTGACGGATATTTCCGACCACTCCCGGACCCGCGAAAACGCCCAGGTCGTGCTGCAGTTCGCACCGAATGAGCGTGTGACCGCGACGCTGGACTACACTTATTCGAACTATGAAGACACGATCGACCGCGCGCAGACCGCTGTCTGGTTTGACCAGAACCTGGTGTCCGGTACCGCTGATGCCAATGGTACCCTGATCAATCCGACGATTACCTCTGATCTGGTCAATTTTGGTGCGTTCGACTTCAACTCCTATTCGGACTTCGTGCAGCGCGAAAACAAATCTCTCGGCTTCAATGTCGAATGGTTTGTGACAGACAATCTCTCCGTCGAGCTGGATTATCACGACTCTGAATCCCACGCTCAGCCGGATGGTCGCAGTTCCGACTTCCTGGCGATCGTGTCCGGTCCGATTGGCACCAGCTACACAGCTGATTTCAATTCCGGTCTCGACGTCCCGCAACTGACTTACAGCCACGGTGTTGCTGGTCAGGATCCGTTTGATCCGACCTTGCTGCGTCCGAATATCGCGCTTCAGCGTGGTAACCAGATGCTGGTGGAAGTGGACGAGTTTAACCTGCGGGGTAGCTGGGAAAACACGTCGGGTGATTTCCTGACTGCGATCAATTTCGGCTATGGCCACATTGAGTACAATGTAACCACTAACTTCATCTTCGATCTGGACGTCTTCAACGGCGGCATCACCTGTGGCGCTCCGTGTAACGACACTGTGACGCGGGTGGAGCGCGGTGGATATGGTGGCGACCTTTCTGGCACAGGAACTCTGCCACCTTACTTCCTGCAATATCCGGCGTCTGGTCTGGAAGAATTCCTGAACTCTATCGCTCCTTCGGGAACGACGGTGAATGTCTTCGAACTGGTCACGCCCGTCACTAATGTGATCGAAGAAGTTACGGATAGCTTCTACCTCCAATTCCATATGGAGGATGACTTCAATGGTATGCCCTTCCGCGCGGTTGCGGGTGTGCGCTATGAAGCCACGGAAGTGACCGGTGGTACGCTTGGCTTCCCGCCGTCCCACCTGACATGGATCAGCTCTACCGAATTGCGGGCTCAGAACTCGTCCACTGAAGAACTCTTCACGCTGGCCGGTGAGTACGACGTCTTCCTGCCGCAGCTGGATACCAGCCTGGAAGTTCGTGATGACGTGCTTGTGCGCTTCTCTTACGGTCGGTCCCTGTCCCGTCCGGATCTGAACCGCCTGCGCCCGAACCTGTCCATCACCGATACCCGTCCGGGTGGACCATACCAGGCTGTTCAGGGCAATCCGAACCTGGAACCTTACATCTCTGACAATATCGATCTGTCAGCGGAGTGGTACTATCAGGAAGGGTCCTACGCTGCGGTGTCCTACTTCACAAAATTCGTGGACAACTACATCGTGACGTCCACGACACGAGGTGAAGTGCCGGGCACGATCGGCTGTGGTCTGACGGACCCGTCCATCCCGGGTGTGAACCCGCCGGCTCCGGTGGACGGTACGTGTTCTGACCCGACCGCGATCTTCGATATCACCACGCCGACAAATGGCGAGGCGGCTCAAATCACCGGTTACGAGCTGGCTCTCCAGCATCTGTTTGGTGAGACCGGTTTCGGTGTTCAGGCCAACATTACTTTCGTGGAAGGTGATGTCGACTTTGATCCGGCCCAGCTCAGTCAAGCTGTCGCTCTGCTCGGCCTGTCTGACAGTGCCAACCTGGTCGGTTTCTACGAAAACGACTCCTTCCAGGCCCGGATCGCCTACAACTGGCGTGATGAATTCCTCCTGGCTGTCGACCAGCTCCGCCAGCCGGGTGAGCCGGTGTTCGTGGACACCTATGGTCAGTGGGACATCAGCGCCAGCTACAACATCAATGATTATTTCAGCGTCTTCGCCGAAGGCCTGAACATCACGGATGAGACGGCAACAGCGCATGGTCGTTTCGACAACCAGTTTGTCTACGCCTATCACGGCGGCCCGCGTTACACGATTGGTGTTCGTGGCAAGTTCTAATCTGACTTGAACCCTCCTGAGGGCCACCCGTGACAACGGGTGGCCTTCTTTTTATCTTGAACTATGTGTTGGGGCGGAGGTGTCCGGATGGAAAAGCCTGTTCGGCGAATTGTCATTGTTGGGGGCGGATCTGCTGGCTGGATCACCGCCGGCACGCTGGCGGCCAAACACCGGTCCGATCATCCTGACCGTTTGTCGATCACGCTCGTGGAAAGCCCCAACATCCCTATTATTGGCGTGGGCGAGGGCACCTGGCCCACAATGCGCACAACCCTGCGCCGTATGGGGATTTCCGAGACAGACTTTATTCGTTCGTGTTCCGCGACCTTCAAGCAGGGGGCCCAGTTTGCGCGCTGGGTGACGGGCAAGCCGGACGACAGCTATTATCATCCGCTGATGTTGCCCCAGGGCTTCCTGGACGGAAACCTGGCGCCTCACTGGTTGGAAGAGACACAGGGTTTGTCCTTCTCGGCGGCGGTCAGTCCCCAGGATCATGTCTGTGACCGGTCTCTGGCACCCAAACAGATCACCACGCCTGAATACGCCGGCGTGCTCAATTATGCCTATCATCTCGATGCGGGTCGGTTCGCAGATTTTGTTCGCGATCATTGTGTCAGCCAGCTAGGCGTGAACCATGTCCTGGCCGATGTGACCGGGCTTGAAGCGGCCGAGAATGGTGATATCGCTGCCATCGAGACCGAGCAGGCCGGGCGGATTGAAGGCGATCTTTTCGTCGATTGCACCGGGTTCAAATCCCTGCTGCTGGGCGAGCACTATGGTGTGCCGTTCAAGAGCTGCAAGGACGTGCTGTTTATTGATACCGCTCTGGCCGTTCACACGCCTTATCACACCGAGACAGATCCGATTGCGTCTCACACGATCTCGACCGGTCAGTCCGCGGGCTGGATCTGGGATATCGGATTGTCGACGCGCCGCGGGGTGGGGCATGTCTATTCATCTGCCCACAATGATGAAGACACAGCGGCCCGGGAACTCGATGCCTATCTCCAGCAGAGCGGGCACTCTCTCGACGCGTTGAGCTACCGGAAAATCAACATCAATCCGGGGCATCGCGAACGCTTCTGGCACAGGAATGTCGTGGCCATCGGTCTGTCAGCCGGCTTCCTGGAGCCGCTGGAAGCCTCTGCGCTGGTCCTGATCGAGCTGTCCTCGCTTATGCTGGCCGAGCAGATGCCGACGACACGTGGCGCCATGGACATTGTTGCCAAACGCTTTAACGCCAAATTCCGCTATCGCTGGGACCGGATCATTGATTTCCTCAAACTTCACTATGTGCTCTCGCAGCGCGAGGAAGACGCGTTCTGGCGTGACAATAAAGACCCCGATACCGTTCCGGAGTCTCTCAATGAATTGCTGACCTTGTGGAAAGATCAGCCGCCCTGGCATGATGACTTTGACCACAAGGATGAGGTCTTCCCGGCTGCCAGTTATCAATACGTTCTTTACGGCATGGGTTTTCAGACCCGAGCAAGCCATCTAAACGCATCCAGTGACGCCAAGGCATTTGCCCAGCAGCAGTTTGCCGAGCGTCGGAAGGTGACCGACCAGATGCTGGCGCATCTGCCAGATCACCGAGCTCTGATCGAGAAGATCAAGGTTCATGGAATGCAGCAGATCTAGACCCAAAAGCAGATACGCATGTCAAAACCAGAATTTCTCGACCAAAAACTTCACGGCCAGCTTCAGGTCGCCACGCGTTACGGGGCTGAGTTCGGTCATGCCACCCATTTGCTCCCTGTTATGGCTGTCGAACTGCCGCGATTGATCGGACAATACCCGGTGTTTCTGGTCAAACAGCCCGAAACGGGCGAGTTTCTGCTCGCGGCAATGACCGGTTTCGGGGCTGATGAGAACCTTTTTCTCGAGGGGGAGGCGTGGACAGCGTCTTATGTCCCGCTTCATATCCGTCGAGGTCCGTTTTCGGTCAGTCAGCGGGAAGCAGAGGGGCAGGTTTTCCTCGCGCCGCAGATCAATCGTGAAGACAGCCGGGTTGGAACGACAGGCGAGGCCCTCTTCGATGCGGCCGGCGAAGCGACGCCTTATCTGACCGAAATGAATTCGGTCCTCGCGACTTTGGTCGACGCGGGTCCCAAGACCAAGGCACTCATCCAGGCGCTGGTCGATAACCAGTTGATCGAAATTGTGAAGCTGGATGTCAGTTTCAAAGATGGTTCGCGTATGCGTTTCGACAATCTCTATTCCATCAAGCAAGAGGCTGTGCTGGGGCTTTCAGCGGACAAGCTCGCCGAGCTGAATGCGGTCGGACACCTGCGCGATGCCTATTTTATTTTGGCCTCTCTGTCCCAGGTGTCCAATCTTATCGATCGCAAAGAGGCGAGTCTCTGACGGTCTCAGCTGTCGGCCGGGTCGGTTATGTCATGAATGATCCTTGCCATCAGATCGGGATGTTCCGATGTGGTGAGATGTCCGCCGGGTAACCAGCGCGCATCCGGGGCATAGGTGCGCAGGCGTTTTTCAGCCTTGCGGACCTGTTTGCGTTCAAAAGGATCTTTCTTGCTCGCCACAAGACACCACCGAATATCGTGCTGGGTGGAAACGAAGAGCCGCTTGAAATCCCAACGTGTCTTCTGCCTCAAATGTTCACGCACAAACCCGGCACCGGCGCTCATGAAATGCGCGCCCCGATTGCGGGTGACAACGCTGAAGAGTTCGGAAACCTCCTGTGATGTGACGCCGTAGTCCTTTGACCAGAGCACATTGACCATCTGGGCAAAGACAAAGCGGGACCTCTGGGCAAACCATGTCCCCATACCGCCAAAGGGCGAGTTGAGAACGGGTGTTGTAAACCAGGGGTGAGAGTGCCCGTCCGTGAACAGGCCGCCATTGAACACGCTGATCGATCGGATGCGCGGACCCTGGGGCTCACCACGTGCTTGGCGATCGGCTTGGCGGCTCAGGATCTCCATGACGACCAGAGAGGAAAAGTCGAAGCTGACAATATGGAGATCCCGGATTCCAAGGTCCAAGAGGTGGGCTTCGATCTGATCTGCGCGCTCCATGCTGGAATAGCGGTAGTGGCGGGGAGTGTCCGAGGCCCCCATGCCCAGATAGTCGATGTACAGGCGAGGGCGTTCGGGGTCCTTTAACCGGGGCTCGACGCGTGACCAGCCAAAACTGCCATCTGGAAATCCGCCCAGAAACACGGTTACAGGCTCGCTTGTCCACCGTGTGGCGGAGCCGGTCCGACGACGAAAAACACGGTGTCGGCCTGAGCTGGATTTTTCAGACAAAGTACGTGTTTCCGGATCATAAAACCGAAGCTCGCCGGTCTGGTACCAGGAATCCGGTGAGAGATGAAGCTGGGGTGCGTGATGGTTCATGTCGATATCCTCCGGGTGTAGCGAGAGGAATGCCACAGAGGCTCAAGCATTAAAATAACAGATGTTATTTTAATGGATCACATGTCGGAGAGAAAACCCGAACGCGGTATCATGATCTCAGTGCCGGGGTTTCAGCTTTCGAGCAGGGCGAACACCGCTTTCAGACTGCGATCCATGATGTGGGGTTCGGCCGATCCGCGCCCGAGAACCAGGAAGCCATTGAAGATGGACACCAACAGGGCCGCAGTCTGGTCAATGCTGCGATCTGCAGGCCATTTGCCTGCTTCCACAGATCTTGATAGGGCCCGTGCAAAGGCATCCTCCATGCGCACGGCATTCCAGCGGAACAGATCCGACTTGTCTGGCTGGGTGTCGCCGAACTCCATGGCGCCATTCGTCCACAGGCATCCGACGCCGCGGCGAAACGTTTGCTGACGGTCGTGAATGCGTGTGAAAACAACGCGAATCTCATCCAGCCCGGCTTCGTCAGTGAATAGTTCCGCGAGGAGGCGGCCGATATAATTATCGCGATAATGCTCCAGAGACTTTTGGTAGAGGCCGTCCTTGTCGCCGAAAGCGGCATAGAGGCCGGCTGGCGCGACCCCGGTCGCTGCGGTCAAGTCCCGCATGGACGTGCCAGCATATCCCTTCTCCCAGAACACATGCATGGCTTTGTCCAGGGCTTCTTCAGGGTCGAATTCACGTTTTCTGGCCACGGGCCCCGTCCATTCACATTGGAAATCGTGTGACGCTACCAAACATTCGAGCCCTTGCGCCACGGGGTGGAGCAGGGCGGTTCCCCGCCCTGAGCCTTATTTGGGTGTCTGGCTTTCCAGAACCATGAGGCGATGATGGAGCACATCGATCTCATCACGCAGTTGACGCACCTGGGCCTGGACCTGTTCTTCAGGTGTGGTTTCAACGGCTTCCGCGACTTCCTTGAACCAGGTCCAGGCCCTGGCAAACGGAAATTGCGGGCTTAGTCCTCGATCAGCGTCCATGCCGTCATCTCCTGGTGTGAGGACTTATCCCGAAGTCCGATAATGGCTTTGTAGTCGTCGTCTTCGAACCAGGCGTTCAGCTTTTCCAGACTTGGAAAGCGGGCAATCACCACAAGCGGTGCGGGTTTGTCATTTCCATTCAAGACTGTTTCCAGTCGCCCGCGTGCCAGTAGTTCTGCGCCATACCGGCCAGCTATATCCTTCGATTTCGCCAGATAGTCCTGGAACAAGGCCGGGTCGTGGATCTGGACCTGGGAGATCATCATCGCGCTCATATCGCATCCTTCCATGTGTGTGGATGGCCTATAAATAACATCTGTTATAAATAAAAGCAGGGGTAACCCGATCACGGCTGCGTGATCTGGGGTGGGTTAGCGAAGGGGTGGGCAGGTGTAGAGGTGAATTTTTATACCGCCATGATCAATCGATGGCGTCACGGGCCTGAGGGGCAGTCCGGTGGCTTTCGCCAGTTTGGCATCTGACGTGACCAGGCCGACCCGCCAGCCGCTGAAACGGCTCCAAAGCGTCTGTCCCAGGCTCCGGTAAAGCTGGGTCAATTGGCGAGGATTACCAACGCGCGCGCCGTAAGGTGGATTGAGGATTACGAGGCCAGGCGCCGTGTCGGGAGCGACCCGATCGACGATGTCGCATTGCTCGACGTGGACTTTGTCCTCCACGCCTGCGTGGCGTGCGTAGGATTGCGCGATGCGCACAGCGCCCGCGTCCCTGTCTGACGCAAAATGTCGAATGTTTCGGGCGGCATGCAGGGGGGTGGATCGCAGGGTGGTGCATCGGGCCGGATCAAAGCCGGGCAGGTGTTCAAAGGCAAATCTGCGCGAACGACCTGCTGTCAGGCCCTGGCTGATTTCTGCGGCCTCGATCGCGAACGTTCCCGAGCCGCACATGGGATCGATGACGGTCTCTGAACCGGTATAGCCGCTGAGGGCCAAAAAGGCAGCTGCAAGGGTCTCGCGCATTGGCGCCTTGTTGACTTCCTGCTTGTGGCCGCGTCGATGAAGCAGTTCGCCGGATGTATCCAGGCTGATCGTGCACATGTCCTTCTCGATGCGGACCAGGACGCGAACAGGGGCGTCTGCAGAGAGCTGGCAGCCCAGCGCGGCCTGAATGGCCTTTCCAACCCGCTCGGCTGCAGCTCCCTCATGATAGATGCGCGAGGACCGGCTTGTGGCATCCACCCGTACGGGCGTGTCAGCTCTCAGCCAGTGGGACCAGTCGAGCCGCCTCGCTTTTTTGTCCAGCTGTGCCAAGTGGTGAACGGGAAAGGTGTCCATGCGAACGAGCACCCGGCTTGCGGTTCGCAGAAATAGATTAGCGCGCCAGACATCTTCCCGGCTGCCAGAGACCGCGACGCCCCCAAGGGTCGTGTCGCGCGTCGTGAAGCCGAGAGCCTCAAGCTCGGTGTCCAGCACATCCTCCAGGCCCGGATGCGTCACGCAGAAGATATCCAAACGGTCTTTCATCATTGGCGAGCTTTAGCGGAAATCACAAAGCGGAGCGAGGTGAAGCCCCACAAAATTGACGGCGTGTCAAAAAATTGATTGACGCGGGGTCGAGCATCCGTCATAGACACGGTGTAAAGTTTACACGGCGTCAAGAAAAGGAGGTGCGTCATGTGGAAGATTTTTGGACGGGCAAGTGCGGACAGGCAGCGTATTCTGGTGCTGGGCGCCACCGGCAAGACCGGGCGTCGTATTGTCGAGCTTCTGGAAAACAAGGGTGTGGATGTGCGCGGTGTCTCGCGCTCCAGCACGCCGCGTTTTGACTGGCATACACGTGATAACTGGGCCGGTTTGATGCAGGATGTTTCTGCGATCTATATCAACTTCGCCCCCGATCTGGCGGTTCCGGGCGCGACAGACGCAATCTCCCAGCTGGTAGAAACGGCCAAGCGCTCGGGCGTGAAACGCCTGGTTCTCCTGTCCGGACGGGGTGAGGAGGAGGCTCAGGCGTGTGAGGCCATTGTCCAGACCTCGGGCCTGGAGTGGACGATTGTGCGGGCCAGCTGGTTCAATCAGAACTTCTCCGAAGGGGCGTTCCTCGACATGGTGAAGTCCGGTCTCATCACTTTGCCGGCAGGCGATGTGGGTGAGCCTTTTGTGGATGTGAATGATATTGCGGAAGTGGCGGCTGTCGCGCTGAGCGAAGATGGGCACTCAGGCGAGGTCTATGAGGTCACAGGTCCGCGTTTGCTGACCTTCAGTGAAGCCGCCGAGATTATCTCTGAGGCGGCGGGTCGGCCGGTTCACTTTCAGTATGTCCCCTCTGACATCTTTCTCGAGGCCATGAAGGCTGAAGGTGCGCCAGACGAGGTGGTCTGGTTGCTGGGCTATCTGTTCGGCACGGTCCTCGACGGTCGCAATGCCCATCTATGTGACGGCGTCCAGCGGGCCTTGGGGCGTGAGCCCAGGGATTTTGCCGTCTACGCGCAAGACGTGGCGGCGACAGGTCTGTGGCAGGCGAAAGCGGAGACGGTGTGATGTCGACGTCCTTGATCCCGGCCGCGCTGATGGGTGTCGGCGTCTCCTCGATTTTCGTCGGGGGTGTGTTCCTGGCGTTTTCTGATTTTGTCATGCGAGGCCTGGATCAGGCCGGCGATGAAGCCGCCACTCTGGCCATGCAGGGCATCAACCGCACAGTGCTGCGATCCGTGTTTCTGTTGCAGTTTTTTCTTCTGCTTCCAGCGTTTTCTGCCCTGGCCTGGTGGAGCTGGACGACCGGGATGGAGTCTCGATGGCTGATCGCGGCATCGGCGCTTGTTTATGCTCTGGGCTGTTTCCTTGTGACGGTCGCCGGGAATGTGCCGATGAATAATCGACTGGCCGCCATGAGCGCGTCGGATGCGGAAAACAGCGGATACTGGCAGGTTTACCTGCATCGCTGGACCCGTCTCAATCATGTGAGAACGTTCGCCTGTCTCCTCGCCGGTGTCGGTAGTCTCCTGGCGGTGTCCCCCCTTTAAGCCGCTGGGTTGGGGCGCCGGTGGCGGCTTGCCACCGGCGTATCCGCTTGTAGTTTACACGGGATCAAGACAGTGGGTGATCATGAGCAAAAAAAGTGAAGTCACGCGCGAGCGGATCATGAAAACGACCTGGCGGTTGCTCGAGGATAATCCGGCAAAGCCTGTGCGCATGAGTGATATAGCTAAGGAGAGTGGTCTGTCTCGCCAGGCTGTTTACCTTCATTTCCCAGCGCGTGCGGAGCTTCTGATTGCGACGGCCCGTTATCTGGACGAAGTTCTTGAGGTGGATGAGCGCCTGAAGGCCTCACGCGCCGCGACGGGTGTTGACCGGCTCGATGCCTGGATTGATGCCTGGCTGGGTTACATGCCGCACATCTATGGCGTCGCCCGGGCCTTCATGGCCATGTATGACACGGATGAGGCGGCGCGAGCGGCCTGGGACGATCGGCTGGCTGCGATCCGTCATGGCTGCGCGGCAGCGGTGCGGGCGCTCGATGAGGCTGGCGTACTGGATCCTGGCCTGAGTGTCGAGCGGGCGACGGACAGTCTCTGGATGCTTCTTTCCGTGCGGAACTGGGAGCTTCTGTGTGGCGGTCAGGGTTGGTCCCAGGACGAATTTGTCGCGCATATGCGAACAGTGGCCCACCGAACACTTGTCAAAAATTGAAACTGTTGGGATGTGTCGCGCGACAGTTTTCGCTTTACAGTTGACACTATCGACAAATGTAATATGAAGGGAGTTGAACCTGTTCGAGGCCCTTTATGGATGAATTGACCGATACCGACCGCCGGGTGGCCCGTATCGATGAGCCGGCGCCGGTTTTCGAGGCCCGCTCGACGCGTGGTTTTGTGCGGCTTGAGGATTATCGTGGCCGCTGGCTGGTGTTGTTTTCTCACCCGGCCAATTTCACACCCGTGTGCACCACTGAGTTTCTCGCTTTCCAGGCGGCGATGCCAAAGTTTGAAGCCCGGCACTGTGATCTGCTGGGATTGTCAGTCGATAGCCTGTACGCCCATATCGCCTGGGTGAAGGATATCGAGGACCGTTTGGGCGTGCGGATCGAATTTCCCATTCTCGAAGACATCTCCATGAGTGTGGCGCAGGCTTATGGCATGATCCACGCGGGGTCGGAGAGCACAGCCGCCGTCCGTTCGGTGTTTGTCATCGATCCGGACGGCATGTTGCGCGCCCAGATCCACTATCCAATGAATGTGGGGCGTTCTGTCGCCGAGATATTGCGACTGGTGAGCGCGCTGCAGGATTCCGAGGCCCGCCAGTGCGTGATGCCGGAAGGCTGGCAGCCGGGAGAGCCTGGGTTTTTGCCGCCACCGCTGGACCAGACTGGGGCGCTGGACGGCGCAGAGGAGGATGAGGTGTGGTATATGCGTCGGGAGGTCCTGTCGTGACGCCGCAGAGCCAGGCCCTGATGCCTCTCGCCGAAGAAGCGACGCGCCTTCTCAAGGCCTTTGCTCATCCTGCGCGCCTGATGATCTGTTGCCAGTTACGGGATGGAGAAATGTCTGTCGGCCAGATCGAGACGGTTCTTGGCATTCGTCAGCCGCGCCTGTCTCGCGAACTCTCCAAGCTTCGCGAGGAGGGACTGGTGGAAACACGGCGCGAATCCAAGGTGATTTTCTATCGTCTGGCCGGAGGTGATCGTGTCATCACTCTGCTGGATTCCATCTGTTCGGCCATGCTGGGCAAGACCGTGTGTGAACCCGAAGCCCGCCAAAACCCGGCGACACCCGCCGCCCGCCCTGTGAAGGCCGGACGTCCCAATCCGCCGGGCGGATATGGGGTGTTCGCCCGCACCCCGTCCTGATTTCGGAGTAGATTATGCAAATCCCCGACGTGACCGGCTTTTTTGACGAAGCGACTTTCACCATCAGCTATGTCGTGACCGACCCGGCGACCTTGCAGTGTGCCGTGATCGACAGTGTGCTCGACTATGATCCCGCGTCCGGTCGCACCAATACGCAATCTGCCGACCGGATCATTGCGCACATTCGCGAGCGGGGCCTGACCTGCCAGTGGATTATCGACACCCATGTGCATGCCGATCACCTGACCGCTGCGCCCTATATCCGCGACCAGGTCGGTGGCACGACGGCCATCGGAGACCAGATCCCGACGGTCCAGACGGTTTTTGGTGAAATTTTCAATGAGGATCAGCGGTTTGCCCGCGATGGCCGTCAGTTTGACCACCTGTTCAGTGATGGCGAAACCTACCAGCTGGGACGGATCGATGCGAAGGCGATGTCGACCCCGGGTCACACGCCGGCCTGTATGAGTCATCTGATCGGTGATGCCCTGTTCGTGGGAGATACGATCTTCATGCCGGATTTCGGGACTGCGCGATGCGATTTTCCCGGCGGAGATGCGGGCACGCTCTACGACAGCATCCAGATGTTGTTTGCCCTGCCGGACCAGACCCGCATGTTCCTGTGTCACGACTATAAGGCACCGGGGCGCGATACCTATGTCTGGGAGACAACGGTCGGAGAGCAAAAGCGCGCCAATATTCATGTGCGGGACGGCCTCTCTCGCGAGGATTTTATCGCGATGCGCGAAGCGCGTGATGCCACACTGTCCATGCCGCGTCTGATCCTGCCCTCGGTGCAGATCAATATGCGGGCCGGGGAAATGCCGCCCGAGGAAGACAATGGCAAGAGCTATATGAAAGTCCCGATCAACGCGCTCTAGGCGCCGGTATCGGATCCGTCTCGGGGAGGAGATTTTGGATATTCGTGTACTGGCACCGGATTTTTCGGTTTCACCGCAAATCAGCGTTCGAGATATCAGCCTGATCGCCGCCCAGGGCTTTTGCAGCCTGGTGATCAATCGCCCGGATGGTGAAGCCGAGGACCAACCGGCCCAGGCGGACATCATGGAGGCCGCAAGCCGGCACGGGCTGGACGTGCGTTCGATCCCGATTACACCGGGGCAGATCACGGACGCGGATATTGAGGCGTTCGCCCAGGCGCTGCGTGACATGCCCGCTCCCTTGCTGGCCTATTGCCGGACGGGAACCCGGTCGGTCAGTCTGTGGGCGCTGGCCCAGGCCGGGCATTTGTCCGTCGAGGCAATTTTGAAGGCCGCACAGGGCGCAGGCTATGATTTGACCGCCTTGCGGCCACGGCTTGAAGAGCGCGCTGCACAATCACATGGCACGCCCGGGTCGGCGCCGCGGGCCAGTCACGACATCCTGATTATCGGCGGCGGAGCGGCGGGTCTCGCGACAGCCTCATCCATTTTGCGCCGCAAGCCAGATGCCGATATCGCCATTATCGAGCCACGCGAAGAGCATTATTATCAACCCGGCTGGACTCTGGTGGGCGGCGGTGTGTTCAAGCGCGAGCAGACAGAGCGTCGCATGGAAACCGTCATGCCCAAGGGGGTGAAATGGATCCGAGCCGCCTGTGCCGGATTCGAGCCCGAGCAAAACCAGGTCGTGCTCGAGGATGGCACGCGCATCGGCTATGCCGCGCTCATCGCTGCGCCGGGGCTCAAGCTGGACTGGGCGGGGGTAGAGGGGCTGAAAGAGAGTCTGGGGCGTAATGGTGTGACGTCCAACTATCTCTTCGACATGGCGCCGTACACCTGGGAGCTCGTCAACTCCATAAAGGACGGCCGGGCTCTGTTTACCCAGCCGCCCATGCCGATCAAATGCGCGGGTGCACCGCAAAAGGCCATGTACCTGGCCTGTGATGCCTGGCGGCGACGTGGTGTGCTCGACCAGATGGATGTGCACTTCCACAATGCCGGCGGTGCTTTGTTCGGCGTGGCCGATTATGTCCCGGCCCTGATGGAGTATGTCGAGCTTTACGGAATCACCCTCGACTTCAACGAGCGATTGGTGGCCGTCGACGGGGATCGGCAAGAAGCCCGGTTTGAAATCATCGCACCGGATGGTACGCGCAGCGAGCGTACGGATACATTTGACATGATCCATGTCTGCCCGCCGCAGGTCTCCCACGATTTCATCCGCACCTCACCCTTGGCCAATACGGCGGGCTGGATCGATGTGGATGGTGAGACCCTGCAGCATGTTCGTTATGGCAATGTATTCGGGCTGGGCGATGGTGGCTCGACGCCGAATGCCAAGACCGCGGCCGCGGTTCGCAAACAGGCTCCGGTCGTGGCCCACAATGTTCTCGCTGTGCTGGAGGGACAGTCCCCCAATGCTGTATATAATGGCTATGGGTCCTGCCCACTCACTGTGGAGCGGGGCAAGATTGTTCTGGCCGAGTTTGCTTACGGGGGTGTGCTCGATCCCAGCTTCCCGACCTGGCTGCTTGATGGCCGCAAACCCACACGCCGGGCCTGGTTCCTGAAAGAGAAAATGCTGCCGTCGATCTATTTCAACCAGATGCTCAAGGGCGATGAGTTTCTGGCCGGACCGAGGCTCTTGCCGCACGCGCCGACGGCTCACGAAGCGCAACCGGCTTGCGACTTCAAGGACAAGGCCTGACCCGGTCGGGTTAGGGAGGATGGGGTGATGAAACTGTCCCGCTATTTGCCGGTCCTCGACTGGGGGCGTCGTTATTCGCGGCACACTCTGGTCAATGATCTGGTGGCGGCGCTGATCGTCACCATCATGCTGATCCCGCAATCCCTGGCCTATGCCATGCTGGCTGGCCTGCCCCTTCAGGTCGGTCTGTATGCCTCCATTCTGCCATTGATTGTCTATGCGGTGTTTGGCACCAGCCGAACTCTGGCTGTTGGGCCGGTCGCCATATTGTCGCTGATGACGGCGGCAGCAGCGGGCCGGATCGCAGAACCCGGTTCGGCCCTCTACATCGAGGCCGCGTTGATCCTAGCGATCCTGGCTGGCGTGATCCTGCTGGTGATGGGCGTGTTCCGGATGGGCTTTCTGGCCAACTTCCTATCGCACCCGGTGGTGTCCGGATTTATCACCGCATCGGGCCTGATCATTGCCGCGTCACAGCTCAAACACATTATGGGTGTCGACGCATCGGGTCATAACCTGCTCGAGCTTCTTATCTCGCTGGGGCGTCAGCTACCGCAGATTCATGTGCCGACCCTGGCGATTGGCGGGTCCTCTCTGGTCTTCTTGTTCTGGGCACGCAGTCAGCTGAAACCCTTGTTGACCAGGCTGGGTCTGAACACTCGACTGGCGACAATTATTGCGCGGGCCGGACCGGTGTTTGCGGTGGTGGCCAGTATTCTGGCCGTTGCATTACTCCAGCTGGACGAGGTGGGAGTGCGGATCCTACGTGAAGTACCGACCGATCTGCCGCGCCTGTCCGTGCCGAGCCTAGATCCGGCCATCTGGCAACAGCTTATTGGATCAGCAGCGCTGATCGCGCTTATCGGATTTGTGGAGTCGGTATCCGTCGCCAAAACACTGGCCGCCAAACGACGCCAGAGCGTGGACCCAGACCAGGAAATGATTGGTCTGGGCATGTCCAGCCTGGCAGCGGGGCTGTCCTCAGGCTATCCGGTGACCGGCGGGCTTGCGCGTTCGGCAGTCAATTTTGATGCCGGAGCGGAAACGCCGGCCGCCGGGGCGTTCACCGCGATCGGGATTGCGCTGGCCACGCTCTTCCTGACGCCTTTTCTGTTTTTTCTGCCCCAGGCCGTGCTGGCCGCCACGATTATTGTCGCGGTTCTTTCCCTTGTCGATCTGGCCGCCATTCGTCAGGTTTTTGTCTATTCCCGGACCGATTTCGCCGCCATGGTCGTAACAATCGGTTTAACCTTGGCCTTTGGCGTGGAGTTGGGAGTGAGCGCAGGCGTGGTGCTGTCTCTGGTGCTGCATCTTTACAATACCAGTCGGCCTCATTTTGCCCGTGTGGGCATCGTTCCCGGGACGCATCATTTCCGCAATGAAGACCGGCACGATGTCATCCTGTCAAAATCCGTTCTGATCTTGCGTGTGGATGAGAGCCTGTATTTTGCGAATGCACGATTTCTGGAGGATATGGTCTATCAGGAGATCCATGATCGACCCGATATCCGCCATCTGGTGCTGATGTGTCCGGCGGTCAACGCCATTGATGCGAGCGCGCTCGAAAGTCTTGAAGCGATCAATCTGCGTCTCAAGGAGAGCGGGATCGCGCTTCATCTGTCCGAGGTAAAGGGGCCGGTCATGGACCGGCTGGAGCGGACGCATTTTTTGGATGAGCTGACGGGGCGGGTATTTCTACATCAGTATGAAGCGCTCGAGGCACTAGATCCGGATTGCGCCTTTTCTGCCCGTCACGCACCCGACGGTCGGGCTCTCGATTACCATATCTAGACCGCACCGCCTGGGAGAAGATTTCGCTAAGCAACGAGAGGCGTGTCGGGCTGGCGAATTGCGCGTGTAAATAATCCGAAGCCCTCTTCCAATGACAATATGTGTAGACTAAGCTGTAGGTTGTGAGAGGTTGCTAGGGTGAGTTCCTGTTCGTTTGCAGCCCTCTGGGGCTGGGCCAACGGGTAAGCTATGCAGACTATCTCCCTGGAAAAAACGCTTGAAAAATCTCGCAGCGACTGGGCTGCCGGCTATTCGCGTCGGGCGTTCCAGGGCCTTGATAAGTGTATCAAGACCTATCCAAACGCTTGGTCTCCGGTCGTCCAGAAAGCGCGTTGGCAGTTCGAGAGCGGGCGGATTGAGGCGGCTACGCAGAGTCTGTCCCAGGCACGGTTGCTCTGGGCTCCTGAAAGATTTCTCGCTCAACTCGAAGAGCTTATTGAGTGTGGCGAGGATCGTGCGGAACTTCATGCCTTGAAGCGTCGTGCCATCCTTGATCCGGATAATGTCCAGCTTCTGTCCGAGTTGGCACGTCGGGCACTGGACATGGAAGAGGACCGCCTCTTTGTTCGCGCCATGGCACAGGCGTGCCAGGATCCGGGCTCGTGGCAATCCCTCAATCCGATTCGCGCCACGCTTTCCAGTCTCGCGCCGAAGCGTCTTGCCCCCATTTGTGCGCGTCTTGTCAGACTCTTGCCCAATCATCCCTATTGGAGAGAGCTGCACATGGTGGCTCTGGCTGGGCAAGGTCAAGCCGAGCGTGCGGTGGATGTGTTCCTTCGGTCCCGAACACTCAAAGCTCGGCGGCAGATTCCCGCCCCGCTCCTGCGGGCCTTAGCGAATATTTCGGAACCGGAGATGCGTCGGTTCATCCAGCTTGTCTTGAGCCGATTGGACGAAGAACTGCCTGCCGAACTCCTGTTGATTACCCAGGCGCTTGCCGGCAAGCTTCATGCCGCCGAGGCTGTGAGCCAATTGGATGTTGCCCTTCTGGAGCACGAACTTCCGGAATCGTGGGAGTTGCGGCGCTACAAGATTACCGGTTCGAAACCTGGCTCGAATAAGGGCGTCTTTCGGGCCCGGTTCCGGACCATGATCCAGTATGCTGACCAGGGACAGTGGCAGGATGCTGTGTCAGCCGCACCCGATGAGGATTATACGACGCTGGTGCGTGAGTGCGCCCAACTTCCAGTCCGTCCGGAAGAAGCGGTTGCTCCTGTTTCGCTGAGCGATGAGCTGGTTTTGCACGGGGCGAACAGGCGTGAAGGGATCGTGCTTGTGTTTGGTGGACTGAACGGCGCGTTTCGTCTGCCGGACTCCATCATGGGCCGTTTTTACCAAGCGTTGGATTTACAGGTCCTGTATCTGACGGATAGCCAAGACCTCTTTCACCTCAACGGGTTACGCAGCGTGGCTAGCGATCTGGATGGAACCTTGATCGGCCTGCGCGAGTTGCTCGAAGCGCATTCGCCGGGGCGTCCAGTATACACGCTGGGCAATTCCGCGGCAGGTTTCCCCGCGCTTGTCTACGGTGCGAGGCTTGGCGCTGTCAGAAGTCTCAGTTTTTCGCCCTTTGCAACGGTCGATCTTCGAGTATCCAATGCGTTGAAGGATTTTCGGGGGCGCGCCTATTTCGCACGGGTCTGTGAACGGGTGAACGTCGCTGATCTGGAAATCGGTTCTGTGTTGTCGCGGGCCCAACCTGGCTTTGAAGCGCATGTCTATGCGCCGGAGGGCCCGTGTGAAGATCAGCGCCATGCCGCCTATCTTGAGTCCTATGAAGCGGTGAAACTGCATTGGCTGACCGGGTACTCGAAACACGACAGCGTTGCTCGTGCAGCGGCGCGCCAAGGCATGATGCAGCTTCTTTCGTCTACCTTTTCTCATCAGCACCTCGGTGCATCCAATGATGAGAGGCAACGAGTTTTATCATGACAGATACCTGGAATGCGGACCGGCTGCTGCCGATCCGTGACTGGTCCGTGAAATCTATTGCGTCTTCGTTGAAGCTGGATCCGTCTGACATCGACACAGCCGCTAGTTTTGATGATCTCGGCCTAGATTCTATCGAGATCGCTGTACTCGCTAGCGGTCTGGAGCGTGATTTCGGTCTGAGCGTTGATCCGTACTGGTTCTACGATTATCCATCGATCGATTCCTTTCTTTCAGCGCTGCCCGGTTTGCTGGCCGAGGCGTCCGAAGGTAAAGTGTCCACCAAAGGGGTAGAGGTGTGACCCCCGGCTTTCTCGAAACCTTTGCTCGCTGGGCTGAAGACGCCCCTGATCGCATCGCCCTGTCGATCTGGGCGGATGGGGATGCGGAAACGGCTCGCCTGACCTTTCGCGAGCTGGCGGACTGGTCTGACCATATGGCGCGGGTCCTGTTGGCCCGGGGGATGGGCGGACAACACCTGGTTTTGGCCATCGAAGAGACCGAGGCTTTCAGTGTTCTGTTTCTGGCATGTTTGAAGGCCGGCGTTACCGCTGTACCGGTGCCCGCTGCCGGAGGTGCAACCAGTCAGCGGCGTCTGGCGGCCATTCTCGATGTTTTGGGTGATGCACCGACAGTTTGTCTTGAACAGCATCTGGACCTGCTCAGAGGGCGTCTTGAGGGATGGGAAATCCTGGCATTTGAGACGCTGCTGGCCGAGCGTCCGCCCAGCACAGATCTGCCGGAGCCTGATCCGCAGTCGATCGCCTTCATGCAGTTTTCGTCAGGTTCGACGGCTGAGCCCAAAGGCATATGTGTATCCGCGTTCAATCTTGCGACCAATCTGGTGCAAATGGACCGGCACTATCAAACGCCCGATCATGCGGTTTACGTGACCTGGCTGCCCTATTTTCACGATATGGGATTGATTATTGGCCTTCTGTTTCCGCTTCATGCAGGACGCAAAGCCATTCACATGCCCACGGATAAATTCTATCGCCGTCCCCTGCGATGGTTGAAGGCTCTGTCTGGCCATGAGATGGCCATGTCCGGCGCGCCCACTGCAGCCTATGACATGTGCGTGCGCATGACCCGGGAGAGCGAGCGCGAGGCACTGGACCTGTCCGGTTGGAAAACCGCGTTTGTCTCTGCCGAGATCATCCGGCCGCGGGTACTGGACCAGTTTGCCGATAACTTCGTGTCGTGCGGATTTGAGCGCCATCGTTTCCTGTCCGGTTACGGGTTGGCTGAAGCGACCGTCATGGCAGCTTCCGGACCGAGCACCATGAAAGTGTTCAGTGAAAACGGTCGGGATGTGGCCCGGATCTGCAGTGGCGTTGCCGCGCCGGGTATGTCGATCCGGATTGCGGATGCGACCGGTCAACGGGTCGATGGACAGGGATGTATCTGGGTCAAGGGTCCCAATCTCGCGCCCGCGGTTTGGCGACATCACACGACCGGGTTGGAAGATCTCAGCCTGCATCGCCTCGAAGGGGAAGACGGGCTGTTCTATAACACCGGAGATATCGGCTTTCTGGAAGGCGATGACCTCTATGTGGTGGATCGGCAGAATGATGTTCTGAATCTGGGCGGGCGCAATCTGGCAGCCGGTGATGTTGAGGCCGTCGCTCACGCCTGTGCCGAGCGTTTGCTATCGGACGACACCACTTTTGAATGCGCAGTGTTTGCTGAGGATGACGGTGAAAAGGAAAACCGCATCATCCTGTGCGAGACGTCCCGGAAGGGCATGACCGATGAATTGCGCAAGGATTTGTCCCGGGCCATTAGTCGATCCGTTTTCCAGGACTTCCACTTTCCACTTGAGGTGCATTTCGTGCGACGGGGCCATCTTCTGCGCACAACGAGCGGCAAGATCCGTCGGCAGGCGAACAGGAAGGCATGGACAAGCGGCACACTGCGTGCTCTCGAATTGCAAGCGGTGGAATGAACATCCAGGCACAAGCTCGGCGTATTCGCGCGACAAGACCGGGGGTCTGGCCGCTCGAACTGGAGCCGGCCTTGCCACCCGGGCCTCCCGAGTTTGACACACGGTATCGGCGCTGGCGGATCAGTCGGTATGACGATATCCGCAGCCTCCTGCTGTCCTCAGATGTCAGGCCTGTCTCGGCAACTGAAACAATCGAGCGCATGGAGACGGCGCTGGGCCAGACCTTCCCGAATCTGCGCCGGTTTGCCGAGGGCAATATGGTGTTTCAGACGGGTGATCGCCATCGCGAGCAGAAACAGGTGTTTTTGTCGATGATGCCTGATTTGGATCGGGTCTGGACGCAAGACCGGCTCCGTGTGGAGCTGGATACCCGTCTGTCTGCGGTGGATCCGGGGCCAGTGGATTTTTATGACACGCTCTTTGAAGCCCTCATGAGTGCCATCGCGGCCGAACAATTGGGTCTGGATTTCGCCACGACACGACAGGTGGTCAGACGTTCTTTCCGGGCCTGGGAGAGCTTCCTCTACGTTTTGCGGGCCAGTCAGTACGCCGATTGCGAAGCGGATCTCGCCTTTGTCTTTGCTCACATGCAAAGCCCGCCCCGGCAGGGAGGGCGCCAGTTCGGTCAGGCCTGTGCGCGCGGATTGCGCGATGAGGAGCTATTCTTCATCAGTGCGATCTGGGCCACCACGGTCAGCTATCTCTGCGCGGCCATGCGGTTAATGGCTCAAAGTGACGATCTGCAGGAGGTATTGGCCGCGGATCGACGACTCCTGGAACGTTTCCTGGAAGAGGTTCTGCGGGTCCGACCGAGCACCCCAGTTGTGATCCCGCGCCGTCCCGTCCGCGATGTCGAACTGGCAGGCGTGACCTTGCCCGCTGGCGCCATGCTGCACCTGGACATCCAGTCAGCCGGTCGGGATGATGCGGTCTATCCCGAGGCCGCACTTGTGCGGCTGGATATTGCCCGGTCCGGTTCGCTGGGTTTCAGCGCCGGCGCGCATACCTGTCTGGGACAAAGGCTGGCACGTCGAATTGCCCTAACCGTTTTTGAACGCCTCCTGCAATGCGGTCGGTACCAGCTCAGAGGCCATGAAGACGGAAATCACCGCACGGGCGTGGCGCTGTTCAGCGCTCTGATGGTGGACTGGCAGCCGAAGTGAGCGGTGATATCGCGTTTGTGATCAACTGAGACAATCGCTGGCCGGTGAGTTTGGCGGAAAGGGTGGGGTTGTTGTCCTAACCGTCGTCTCGGGAAAACGGCTAGTGTCCGATCATCATGACGACAGACACAGAACATAAACAGACAAATCAGACCCGCCAGGTCTGCATGGTGGTCTATCCGGACGCCCACATTCTTGATGTTGTGGGACCTCTGGAAGTCCTCACGGGCAGCCGGCTGTTTCTCGGGGACGGGATTCAGCCCTATGAGGTGACGGTTGTTGCTCACGAGGCTGGTCCGGTGACGACAACGAGCGGTCTCACCTTGCAGGCGACAGCGTCTTTTGAAGACGAGCTGGCGAGAGATGCTCAGGTTGACACGCTTATCATTGCCGGAGGTCACGGCACTGTGGACGCACTGGAAGACAAAGACCTTCTGGACTTTGTGCGCCAGGCTGCTCCCAAAGCCCGTCGGATCGTGTCGATTTGCACGGGAGCGATGATCCTGGCCGAGGTGGGGCTGCTGGACGGGCGCCGGGCCACGACCCATTGGTGGTGGTGTCCGGTCATGGCTCAGAAGTATCCCAAGGTTCAGGTCGAACCGGACGCGATCTATGTCCAGGACGGCAATATCTGGACATCCGCAGGCGTCACCACGGGCATGGACCTCGCCCTTTCGCTTGTTGAAGCCGATTGGGGGCATGATGTCGCCCTGCAGGTCGCACGCTATAATGTGATGTACATGATGCGTCCCGGTGGGCAGTCACAATTCAGTGCGCATCTGGTGGCCCAGAAGGCTGAGGATCCCGTGATCAATGCCACGCTGGACTATGTTCTCGCGCACCTGACCGACAGCCTGACCGTTACTGCACTTGCTGCCAGGGCGGCCATGTCCGAGCGGACCTTTGCCCGCAAATTCAAGGATGAAACCGGGATGACTCCGGCCCACTACGTTGAGGCAGCGCGTGTTCAGGCGGCGCGGGTATCACTCGAACAAACACACGCGGGAATTGAAGAGATTGCCCGCCAAACAGGTTTTCAAAGTGCTGAGCGCATGCGGCGCGCCTTTCAGCGACATGTCGGTGTGTCGGCCTCGGACTATCGCGACCGATTCCGGCCTGTTGATCATGCCCTCTTCCGGGACGGGAGGCCGATTGAATGAGTTTACTTTTCTAAGGCTGATCCGCACGTCGCGGCGCTGAATACCCCCAACAATCTGAGACATGGATAGGACTCGTTCTCACGGGTCCGAAGGAGACACTCATGCTGAAATTCAAAGCTGCGCGTGCGGGCTCGCACGTGCTGACGGGATCCTCTTGCCTGCTGACCAGTGTCGCCGCGATCGCGTTGATCGCGGCAGATGGCGAAGCCCAGGCCGGGCAAGGCAATTTCTATTTCTTCGGAGATAGCGCGACAGGGCAGGGCAATTGGTCTGCCATCGTGGGCGAACACGGCGAGGATCATTGGCCGTATTCCTCCAATAATGGATATGCGCGGGAATCGAATGGCCTGATCTGGGCTGAAATGATGGGGCGCGAGGTGGACATCGTGCTCGACCCAACCCGAACAGCGTCGAGCCTGAACTTTGCAATTTCCGGCGCGCACATGACGCGAGGCGGGGATCTGGTGCCCTTCGGTGTGCAGACGGGTGTCCAGGTCCAGACTGATCTGTTCGGCGCGATGGTTGAAGCAGACGAGCTGGATATTCATCGCGATGATGTTGCCTTCATGCTGGCTGGTGGCAATGACTTCCTGGATCGCCTCGGCCAGGGAGACAATGCGCTCGACATTCTCGAGGATGTTGCCAATGCCGCCGCCTATAATGTGCGCAACCTGGCAGAGGCAGGGGTGAAGACGATCATCCTGTCGGAAATGCAACCCATCCAGTATGCACCGGAATTTGCCGGGCAGAGCGCGCTGCAGGCCGATCTGGCTGCGCTGGTCGAGGCCACAAACCAGGCGATGCTGGCAGCGATCGCGGCGCAGGGGCTGCCTGACGACGTCAATCTGGTCACGATGAAGTATTCCGCCCTTCTGGCTCACATGACCGGCAATGCCGAGGCCCTCGGTTTTTCGAACACGGTATCGGGTTGTTATGACGATGAGGCAGAGACGATTTGCGCAACGGATGTCGAGGGACAAAACAGCTATTTGTTCTTCGACGACCTGCACTTCACCGAACGGGCACATCGCCTCGAGGCCCAGTGGTGGACCGCGACGCTGAACGGCGCGAATGGTGAGGCCGCGCGCCAGGTCAGCCGTTTGCCAAATGCTGCACAATACGTGCTGGAAAACATCCAGCAGGATGTCGCAGCGCGTCAGGGTCAGGCGCCTGAACAGGGATATGTACTGTTTTCCGATGTCCAGCATGTTGACGCCGGGCTGGAGGGTCTGGGGCACGATAAGCGTACGGATGTCCGCTCGACAGGCGGAAGTTTTGGCGCAGAGGCCCGATTGAACGAGACCTATCTGGGCGGTGTTGCGTTCAGTTATGGCGAGGGTCAGGGTGATATTGCCGATCAGAGCGGATTTGATCTCAAAACCCGAGCGCTTCATGCCTGGGTCGGGGCTCAGTTTGGCTCCATGACCTATGCCCTGACGGGTGTTTATGGCTGGACGGATCTGGACCAGATCCAGCGTCAGACCGGTGTGGACCTCGTGACAGCGCAGGGGCAGACCGATGGTCGGTATTGGGATGTCAGCCTGTCCGCGAGCCGCACCTATGAACGGCTTGGATTTGATCTGCGCTCACGCGTGGCCGTTCATGTCTCTGAACTCGAGCTGGACGGGTTTGCCGAAACCGGTGCCACGGGGCTCGCCCTGGAGTATGCCGATCAGACCCAGCGCAGCGAGCGTCTGGAAGGGCTGCTCGAAGGGCGCGGGCCAAGCTGGCAATGGGGTGATGCAACGCGTTTCACCCCTGTTGTGGGCGCGCGGTGGCGCTATGAACTGGGTGACCGCCGCCATGGCCTGGACGCACGCCTCATTGACAATACGGCTGACTGGGCGCGGATCGAAACCGGGGGTACGGCGCGCAATCGCGCTGACCTGTCCGCGGGTTTTGATCTGGACCTGGTGCCAAACTGGTCCGTCTCCGGTCGGTATCACCACACGTTTGCCGATGATGTGTCGGACGCAGACCGGGTGACACTGGGCGCGCGCTTTACCTTCTGATCCCCCCCTGGCAGACGGTCCGCCCCTCCCCCCAATCCGGGCCGTCTGCCACTCCTCCTCTCAAAGAAAAGGATAAAACCATGAAATCGCGTCTTCTCCCCCTGTGCCTGTCTACGGGTCTGCTGGCGACGGCCTGCGCCAATACGGGCGCAACCTATTCCCCGATTGTCGATGGACCGGTGGGTCCGAACTATCGTGCGGATCTCGCCGCGTGCCAGCAGATCGCGACCGAGCGAGGCTATCTCAATGATGATGTGCGAACCGATGCGCTTATCGGTGCGGGTATCGGCGCGGTGGCCGGCGTGCTCGATGACGAGGTCGACGATACCGAAGGTGCTGTGACGGGCGCGGTCGTTGGTGCGATCGCGGGTGGTGGCGCGCGCATGAATGAGACCCGCGGCGAACGCCGCCAGATTGTCATCGACTGCATGCAGGGCCGTGGCCACGCCGTGGTGGGCTGATGCAGTGATGAACCGGCTGCGCGCCCTTTTTTGATGCCCGTCCCGGGCGCGCAGTCGGAATCCCCATCCTCGCGTTCCACCGCCCCATTTCATCTCGTTTCAGGCTGGACTAAATAGAGATGACGACAGGGTAAACGGTTGAACGCGCAAAGGCGGGAGCATGAGCCAATCCAAAACGCCTGATACTTCCTCATCATCCGTGAGGTCCGGATCAATGCAGACGTCCGCTCCGACCGATCCGGACGGTGCTGGTGTCATGGAGGGGGTGAGGGCCTTTCATGAGGATGATCGGTCTTCCCTGCAGCCCGTCGAGGCGAGCGTCGTAACCCCTTTGTCTGATGCACCGCCGTGTACGGATGTGCGGCGGGATGTGCCGCGACAACCGGCGGCCAGTTTTGAAGAACGTCGCATTCTGACCGCCCACCGTACCTACCGTCACAAGCTTGTCCGGCGCCAGATGGCCTTGCTGAGCATTCCTGTCATTGCGGCGGTTCTGGGCCTGGGCGTGTCTGAAGGTTTTCGGATTGCCGGTCTGACACCATTGATCAGCCAGCTTGCCGGCTGGCTGTTTGCGGCCATGTTTGTCGCTGGAGCATTGGCCACGATCTGGCAGTCCTGCTGGCATCTGGTCGAACGCCGTTTTGCCGCGATCCGGCGAAATGCGGCGCTTGCGGGCGAGGCGATCGGTCTGGACGATGTCGACCATGCCGCCGAGGCGATTGAAACCTTGCTTGAAATGCGGCTCTTCCGGATTGTGCTGCTCCGCTGGATGCGTGACTGGCGCGACATGTTCATGGCCTCCAGTATTGCCGTTGGACTGGTGATGCTGATGGCAGCGCTGGCCATGCTCTTGATCGGGCCGATGACGTATGCGGATATTTGTCGCTCTGCGGCGCTCGCCCTGCTGGCGCTGACCGCCATGGCCAGTGCGGGATATCTGAGCCGGGATCTGCTGCGCGAGGCCGCGGCGGGGGATACGCTGGACCCCATGCCGGTTGTCAATGCACGGCTCACGGAGCTGATCGAAGAGGTCAAGGATTTGCGGCGTGGTACACGTTGACGGCAGGTCTCATCTCTCCCTCTTCAAGTTTGGGGCGGGGTTGCGTAAAACCGCGCAGGAGTGAGTACCGCTTGGGCGAGACAGACAATGTAGCGCCGCAGGCCAGAAGGATAACCATGATGACGACACGTTCCGCCCTTGTCCTGGCCGTATCGACCATGGGTCTCCTGGCTTCAGGTGTCGTTGAAGCCCAGTCCCAAACACCTGGCGTGTCTGCCTCGCAGGTCCAGTGCCTGGGTTTTCGCGAAACCCTGTTTTTGGCGCTCGACCGGGCGCCGGAGATCGGTGCGGCTGAGGCCCGTTCTGAGGAAGCCGAGGCGGTCGTGCGCGAAGTGCGTTCGCTGCGTCTGCCTCAGGTGTCGACGTTCGGACGCGGTGCTGTCGGGGATAACGGGCTGAGCACGACCCAGATCGAAAACCAGTATGGTCTGCGGGTCTCCCAACGTGTCTGGGATTTTGGTGATAGCCGTTACGCGCTGGACGCCGCCCGCGCGGGTCTGGATCGTCAGGCGTCCGTTGAGGACAGCGTTCGGTTGGGGACCGCCATGACCGTCGCCCAGGCCTATTTAATGCAGTTGGAGGCTGAGTCCCTGCTGCGTGTTGTCGATGAGCGGCGAGAGTATTTTTCCCGTCAGCAAAGATCGGTTGATGCGCTTCTGGCGGAAGGCGGTGCGACCCGGGCCGAGAGTGCACAGATCGCCGCCGAATTGGCCCAGGCCGAGGCGGAGATGATGGAGATCCAATCCGTGGCCGACCGGGCCGCGGTGCGCATCTATGAGTATGCCGGTGTGTGGCCAAGCCTGTGCTCGGTGGAAGCGCTGGAGAGCGCCATGGGCCAGATGATGCGGGCCCTGCCCGATGCGCAGACCGCCGTGGACCGAGCCTTGGATGCCAATCCGCAATTGTCGAGCCGACGGGCTTCGGTCCGGTCTCTGGAGGCTCAGCGCGAGCGCCAGCGTCGATCGCGTCTGCCTGTTGTGGAGGTCGTGGGCATTGTGTCCTACGCCTATGATGATGATTTTGATACCTGGCAGGCCCGGGACCGCGTCGGGGTGGATGTCTCGGTGCCGCTCTATACCGGTAGTGCCCTGGGCGCACGGAATGATCAGGCCCAGGCGCGTTTGTCTGGGGAAGAATTTGCGCTTCGGGCCGAACAGCGGGATGTGCGCGAAGAGGCGCATATCGCCTTTCGCCGTCAGCTCTCGCTGGCCTCGCAACTGGTTCGGCGTGAAGCGGTCGCAGACAGTCAATTTGCCTATTTCGACGCGATCTCTGGCGAGTTCCAGTATGGTCTGGGCACGCTGCCGGACCTGGTGAGCGCACGATTGAACTATGAACAGGCCGAGCTCGACGTGGTGAGAGCGCGGTTTCAGCTCATACGCGAGCAATTGGGCCTGTTGAACCTGACAGCGCAATTGCTGGACACGGCACCCGATCCCGAAACAGCTCAATAATCCTTCAAGCGGGCTTCGACAGCAGAATTGAAGGCGTGGAGCGCGCTTTCAAACCGGCCGAATGTGAGGGTGTCATTCGCCCCGCTGGTTAATCCACTCTGGGCGTGTTCGTTGACCTCGAAATCCTCATCCAGTGTGGCGCAGGTCAGATCGTGATTACGAGCCCAGTGATCATGCCGGGCTTCGGTCAGCTGCGCAGCGGGTACCAGGGTGGAAACGCGCAGGCGTGTACGATCAGCGGCGACGGGGTCTGCATGGATCCAGGCGATGTGATCCTGCATCAACAGAAACTGGTCCATCGGCATCAGGGTATAGAGTACATTGGCGTGTTCGCGGATTGACCATTGTGAACGCGGACGATTGTGAAGATCACGGACGGATGTGCGCGGTAGAATGGATCTCATGTGCGGGCCCAGCATTTGATAGCTGGAGAGATTGTCCATGAAATGTGGGCCAATCGTGCGTTTATGAACCACACGGAAATGATAGGCCTCGATTCCGCCTTCTGCCAGCAGTTTCCAGTTTGCTGACCGGTCTTGCGTGGTCGTGTGGGCAATGGCGAGCGTGTCCATCGCCATCCAGGTGAAATCTGTCTCCAGCGGGGCCAGGCAGCGCTCAAACTCCGCCTGGGCCGTGTCACCCGCTGCCGGATCTGCAATCACCCAGATCAGCCCCAGGCGTTCAATCACCGGCAGGCGTTTGAGCCCGTAGGCGTTTGTGTCCAGCCCGGGGAAACCCTGTTCCTGATGGGGAATGCCGCGCAGTGTACCGGCCGTATCCCAGGTCCAGCCATGATAAGGGCAGCTGAAGACTTTCTTGCATCCCTGCTCCTCTCCAACAAGGCGAGAACCGCGATGTCGGCAGACATTCAGGAAGGCATTTGCCTGTCCGGTCATGTCGCGGGTGAGGAGGACGGGCAGACCCGCCAGGCGGAGCGTGATGAAGCTGCCCGGGTCAGGGAGTTCGCTGGAATGGGCCGCAATCACCGGCATGGCGCGGAAGATCCGGTTCATTTCAGCGTCGAAACGGTCACTACAGGTATAGCGCTCAACAGGTGAGCGGGAGATCGTCTCGTCCATGAAGAAGGTCTGGGTTTTACCGAGCGCGTCGATCTCTTCGAGCAGGTCGATCTGGTCTTGCGGGCCCATGGCGTCCTCCGGGGGTGGCAACTTACCGGTCGGTAAGTTGTGTACTTGACGAGTGGTAAGTCGTCAATCCCGTGCTAGGTTGGTCTCATGTCCGAGAGGCCCGTCTCCGCCCAGAAGAAATTCGTCGAAACCGCGCTCGTCCTGTTCGCCGAGCGTGGCTATTTCGGTGTGTCACTGGCTGATGTGGCGGGTGAGCTGGCTTTGACCAAGCAGTCTGTTCTTTATCATTTCAAGACGAAGGACGCGCTCTACGGCGCCGTGATCGACGACATTGCCAAACGCCTGGATGTTATCCTGGAGGATGTGCTGGCGGTGACGGGCTCGCCTCGTCAGCGTGTGCAGGCTTATCTGGCTCGCATGTATGCGCACATGCAGACCCAACCGCGCGATGCCCGCCTCATCACGCGCGAACTCCTTGATAATCTGGATCGGACAGAGACCGGTCAGCACTGGTATCTCAAGCGCTTCCTGGATGTGAGCGTGGCGCTGATCTCCGCTTTGCCAACATGGCAGGGCGAGCCTGAGGATCGTGTGCGTGCGGCGGCTTATCAATTGATCGGGGCCGTGTGTTATTTCGTGATTTCCGATGCCACACTCGCCGCGATCTGGGGCCGTAAGGCTGTGGACGGAATGGATACGGACTTTCTTGCGGCTCTGTTTCGCCAGGCCGGGCTGGACGGCGAATAGGGCTTGTGATCGCCCTGCAATCGCCACTAGGCTCGAAGCGGGGAGATATACATGACCAATAATCTTGCACTGGATCCCGTTCAGATCGGTATCTTCGCGGCTTTGACTTTGGCGATCGGGGTTTTGACCTGGTGGCGTGTGGCCGCCATGAAAAAGACCGCCACAGATGATGAGAGTGAATACTTTCTCGCCGGACGAAGCCTGAGCTGGGTGCTTGTTGCAGGCTCGATTACCCTCACGAACCTGTCCACCGACCAGCTGGTTGGGATGAATGGCAATCAGATGGCATTGTTGGCCTGGTGGGAACTGGCTGCCGTCTTGGGACTGGTCATTCTCGCCTTTGTGTTTCTTCCAATCTACTATCGAAACAATTGCCGGACGACGACCGAACTGTTGGGGCAGCGTTATAATGACCGCAATATCCGCGCCCTGATCGCCCTTCTTTTCCTCGCGGGCAATATCATCGTCTTCCTGCCCGTGATGCTCTATACTGGCTCGCTTTTCCTTAAATCGATGATGGGTGTCGACTGGCCCATCCTGGCCTTTGCCATTCCATTGGCCCTGATCGGTTCCGCTTACGCCATTTTTGGCGGTCTTCGAGCCGTTGCCGTGTCGGATGCGATATCGGGTATTGGCGTGCTCGGTGTGGCCGTTCTGGTGGTTGTGCTGGCGCTCAAGGCGATTGATTTCGATCTGTCCGGCATTCCGGCTGAACGCCTGACCCTGATCGGTGATGATGCCTCGCCTATTCCCTGGCACACCCTGCTGACCGGGATGATCTTCATCCAGGTCTTTTACTGGAGTACCAATCAGACGATTACTCAGCGAGCAATGGCGGCGAGTTCGCTCAAGGAGGCCCAGAAGGGGGTTCTGGCGGCGGCCGGTATCCGCCTGCTCATTGTGCCGGCCATTGTGGTTGTGCCCGGTATCGTGGCGTTCAAACTGTTCGGCGATGTGGGCGATGCGGCCTATGGGCAGATCGTGGCCACCGTGCTGCCGCCCTGGCTTTCAGGCGCCTTCGCGGCCATGATCGCCGCCGCAGTGCTGACCAGTTTTAACTCGGTCCTCAATTCGTCCACCACGTTGTATGTGCTGGATATTCACGAGACCTATTTTGACTCCTCACCAAATGTCGGTGTGATGAATCTGGTGATCACCCTGGTCTTCGTCGCCCTGGCGATCGCTCTGGTGCCGGTTTATCAAAGCGCTGAAAGCATCATCAATCTCGTGCAGGAATTGTTCGGGCTCCTGTCTATGCCCATCCTCTCGGCCTTCATTGTGGGTCTGGTGTTTCGAAATGTCAGCGCCGGTGCTGCGATGACGGGCGTGCTGTTCGGAACAGTGTTTTACGCCTGTCTGACCCTGCTGTGGCCGCAGATCCAGACGCTCTTCGGACTGGGCTGGGAACCGCCGCATTATATTCATCTCATGTTCGCAACCCTCGTGACCTCCATTGCGGTGGCGCTGGGGCTCAACCGGATCATCTGGGGGCGCAGCGCGGAGTTTGTCGGCCTTCCGCGTTAGGAGCGCCAGGCCGCGACACCTGCGGGTGGCAGATCCAGACCGCCCAGGCAGAACCGGGCTGTCTCCGGTACCACAGTGTCCAGGCTGAGCGTCTCCAGCCCGTAATTGAAGGCAAAGGTGATCTCCCCCAACTGCCGCAGACGCAGGCTGAGACCGAGCGCATGGGTCTCGAGCCCGGCCTGTTTTGCGACGTGATCGAAGGCGAGGCTTGCAGAAAACGGTTCCAGCCATCCGGTCATGTAATGCACCCTGTCCTGTTGCAGCCAGAAGGGTGAGCCATCCTCGAACCGCGCGAGAATGTTGGTCTGCTCAGGGTTTGCCAGTTCGACTGTCTCTCGCCAGTTCACAACCTCGATCTCCGTGCCCTGCCAGGTCACAGTCTCACGGATCGAGGGGCGAAGGCTTTCCACCCGTGTCACCGTGAGCCCGGCCAGGTCCTGCAGCCGATGTGGCGGGAGGGCGTCGGGAATGTGGAACTGGTCGGTTTTCGACCCCGTGCGAGGCAGGATGAGCACAGTCTGCTGGCCGGACGTCAGCTGTTGGGCCAGCGTCTCGTCGACAATCGGCAGTCCGGGCAGGATGATGAGGGCATAGTCTGCGAGCGCAGCGCTCTGGGGCAGGATGTCGACAGACAGGCCGAGCGAACGCAGGGCCATATAGGCCTCAAACGTCTGGCGCAGAAGATCCATGCCCGCACCCTGGGGCTGGATCATATGGGTCCATTGGCCCTCATAATCGAAAATGACAGCCACCTTTGCCGGGGTGGTGTGCGTTCCGTCGATGTGCGTGAGATCGCGCGCCACCTGACCCGCCTCGTCGAAGGCCGGTGCGGCTTCCCCGTCGGGGCGCAGCAGACCGGCATGCATGTGTTCCTGGGCAAAGGGCGCCTGGCGCCAGCGGAACCAGCTGAGCAGGTCCGCACCATGTGCCAGGGCTTCTAGCGACCATAATCGCACCATGCCGGGAAGGGGCGCAGGATTGTAGGGTGCCCAGTTCACGGGGCCGGGTTGTTGTTCCATCACCCCCCATTTGGGTGAACATCCGCGATAGAGATCATGGTGGAACGCCTGGAAATCGGGATGGCCCTGGCGCAGCCAGGTCTGTTTCATTTCTTCTGGAACCGGACTCAGATCAAGAAAACCCAGCGGATAGCTGTCCCATGTCGCCAGATCCAGATCGGCTCCGACCTTGTGATGATCAAAGGCCGTGAACGCGCCCATGAAATTGTGAGTGATCTCGCGCCCGGGCGAATGGGTGCGAATGAGATCGACCTGTTCGCGGTTGAAACTCACCACCTGATCCGAGGCAAAGCGCTGATAGTCGAGACGATGGGAGGGATTGGCTTCGGTCACAGTCGCCGCGGGTGCGTCGATCTCATCAAAACTGCGATACTCCTGGCTCCAGAACACGGTGCCCCAGGCGGAATTGAGAGACTGGATGTCAGTGTAGCGCCGTTTCAACCAGTCGCGGAAGGCGGATTGTGCGGCGTCGGAATAGCTTTCGATGGTGTCATGACAGCCGTATTCATTGTCGGTCTGCCACATCACCACACCGGGATGGCGACCATAGCGCTGGGTCATTTCACTTACGATACGACGACATTCAGCGCGATACCCTGCATGCGAGAAGCAATAATGCCGGCGCGACCCGAAGCGTCGCGGACGACCGTGTTCGTCGCAGGCCAGCATGTCTGGCATGCGATCAACCAGCCATTTGGGCGGTGTGGCCGTGGGTGTGCCCAGAATGATGCCGAGACCGGCCGCATGCAGCGTATCGATGGCGCGATCAAACCAGGCCCAGTCATACACGCTCGGTTCCGGTTCAAAACGCGACCAGGCAAACTCGCCCATACGCACGCAATCGATCCCCAGCTGGGCCATCTGCTGTGCATCTACGGTCCAGCGGTCTTCCGGCCAGTGTTCAGGGTAGTAACACACGCCCAGGCGCATCAGCGGCTCCTTTCAAGATGGATGAGACGACCGGTGAGTGCCCGGCCTGGATCCAGCGGCAGACCTTCACTCATCAGGCCCGCACCGCTGTACTCGCCGATGGGCCACAGCACAGGATCACCGGATAGGGCGATCTCCGTCACCTTATAGCGAGCGTGTGGAGCCAGTCCGGCCAGGCGGAGTCTGGGCTGGAGCGGCCGGGGGGGCGTATGGATCCGCAGGACGCGGGCCAGCCCCTGAGTGCCATCGGCTGCGACAAGGACGCAGATGTCGGGATCATCTTCGTTGTGGCTCATATGATGGAGCCTGCCGGTCGACATCCAATCGCGATGGGATTTGTAGACTTCGATACCGCGCGAGAGGATATCCGCGTCTTCGGTGGTCAGTGTGTCCGGATCAACCTCAATGCCAAGATGCCCGAACAAGGCTGTGAGGACCCGAAACGCCATGGGGATCTGCCGACCGGTCATGGGATTGGGGCTGGGACCGACATGAGCGCCCAGTCTTTCCGGCGGCATGATCCGGCTGGCAGACCGCTGAATACGCAGGCGGTCGATGGCATCGGTTGCATCGCTCGTCCAGAACCGGTCGGTCCGCCGGGCGATGCCGGCGTCGATGCGTCCGCCACCACTGGCACAACTCTCTATCTCAACCGGATAGGCCGAGCGGATCCGGTCGAGAAGGCTGTAGAGGCCGAGCGTTTGCGCACCTGGCCTTGGCCTACCGTTGCGCATGGCCGGATACAGGTCGCGATTATGATCCCATTTGAGATAGGAGATCCGATACGTATCGAGCAGGGCTGCGATGCTGTCATACAGATAGGCCTGCACCGGGGGCAGGGCGAGATCAAGCATGAGCTGGTTTCGACCGGTCGTCAGATCCGGGTCCGGATATCCCAAAACCCAATCGGGATGCGCGCGATAAAGATCGCTGTCTGGGCTCACCATTTCCGGTTCGACCCACAGGCCAAACGTCATGCCAAACGCTTCGACCGCCTCGATCAGCGGGGTGAAACCGGAGGGGAAGGGGACGGGATCGACGGTCCAGTCGCCCAGGCTTGTCTGGTCGTTCCGTCGTCCCTTGAACCAGCCATCATCCAGGACAAAGCGTTCTGCACCCAGCGATGCGGCACTCCTGGCGAGTTCAATACAGCTGGCCTCGTCCAGATTGAAATAGCGCGCTTCCCAGGTGTTGAAGTGCACGGGCCGTGACAGGGGCCGGGAATGTTCCCGAACATAGTCATGAAGTCGATGGGCGGCGCCGTTTCGTCCGGTGCGCGAAGACGCGATCAGGGCATGGGGCAGATCCAGGCGCTTGCCCGGTTCAAGCCGCCCCTCGCCGGGCGCGAAGAGGCGTTCGGCCAGGACTTGTCCGGATCCATCCGTGGCGCGTTCGGCCGCCAGGCGGAAGGGTCCGCTCCAGGCTAGGTGGACCGTGAGCATGCGACCGAATGCGTGGTCGGTCCCGGTTTCGCAGACAGACAGTGTCGGGCCGCCATCAAATCCCGGGCGGCCGCTGCGTCCGGCCTGTTCGATCCGTCCGGCTGTCCAGGGCTTAATGTCTTCCCCGCCTTCGCGCCCCCAGGCGCCATAGCCGGTAATGACCTGGTCCGCCCAGTCTGGCGATGGCAGCAAGGCTGACGCCGCACGTTCGATGTGAATCGTCTGTGCGCCTTCATTGTGAAGCGTGGTGGCCGAGACGAGAAGATCCCCGGTGAAGGACAGTGTTGTGGTGACATGGAGCCCGAGCGTTTCATCGCGTGCAGATATCACGAGCGTGTTGGTGTCCAGCACCGCAGACGGCGGGGTCAGGCGGACCCGGCGCGCGGTCGCAACGCAGGACGCTTCCAGCTGGGCAATGCCATGAAAGCCCCGTCCGTGTTCGGGCATGATCCCCGGTCCGACGGGGATATCCGGACTGGCCGGCAGGCGCTGGAAAGACGGCTCGCATGCCATGTCTTCCAGTTCTTTCGGCCCGAACCAGACCAGGTGGAGGTCGCCGGTTTCGCTGTACGCAACGATAAGCGAAAGCTGATCTCCGCTAATGCGCAGGCTCACAATGCCCAATCCTTCTGATGGAAACGCCAGGCATCGGCGACGATCGTGTGAATATCGGAGAAGCGGGGCTGAAACGTCAGCAACTCCCCGGCACGCGTGGTATCGGAATATAGCTCGGCTGCATCACCCGGCCGACGGGGGTGGATGGTGAGGGGAATGGAGCGACCGGTGACTTGTTCCACCGCATCAATGATCTGCCGGACCGACGTGCCCTGACCGGTTCCCAGATTACAGGTAAAACTGTCCGCGCCGGTGGCCAGCCGGTCGATTGCAGCAAGATGGCCTGCAGCGAGGTCGTCGACATGGATGAAGTCCCGCACACACGTCCCGTCCGGTGTTTCATAGTCGTCGCCATACAGGTGAAACTCGTCCAGCAGTCCGGCGGCGGCTTTCAGGGCATTGGGAATGAGGTGAGTCTCGGGGTCATGTTTCTCGCCAATCTCCGCGTCCGGGCTGGCCCCTGCGGCATTGAAATAGCGCAGGGCGGCAAACCGGAGTGGGCTGGCGCGGCTGATATCCTCCAGGGCGCGTTCGACCGCGAGTTTGGTTCGGCCGTAGACATTGGCAGGCTTGCGGTTTTCCGCTTCTGTGATGGGTAGGGCGTCTGGCTGGCCATACACGGCGCAGGTCGAGGAAAAGACGAAGATCTCACATCCGTGATGCGCCATCCGGTCCAGCACGGTAAGGGCCCCCGCAACATTGTTTTGCCAGAAGGCGAGAGGCTCGCGCTCGCCAATACCCACTTCGATCGAAGCGGCAAAATGCATCACAGCGCCGGGTTTGAAGCGTGCAAAGGCCCGGTCCAGAGTGGCCGGATCGCGGATATCACCCTCGACCATTGGCCCCCATTGCACGAAATCACGGTGACCGGCCGAGAAGTTATCGTAGACAATCGGGGTGTCGCCCCGTGCCGCGATCGCCTTGCAGACATGGGCGCCGATATAGCCAGCCCCTCCCAGGACGAGAATTTTCATCAGGACGCCTCCGTTGTAACGACGACCGGGTCGATATCGCATATCCACCGAGCCGCCGGGTGTCGGGCCAATAAGTCATCTTTCCAGTCGAGCGGTGTGTCCTGCGTCACGACGGCAACAATACACCCGCCAAACCCCGCGCCGGTAATGCGGGCGCCCGCGACCCCCAGATCGAGAGCGGTGTCGACCAGGGCGTCAACATCGGCAGTTGATACGCGGAAATCATCGCGCAGGGAGATATGCGTGCCCGTCATGCAGGCTCCGAATGTTGTCCCGTCACCGGCTCGCCAGGCTTCAAGCGCGGTGCGTGTCCGCGTTTCCTCGCTCACGACATGGCGTGCGATGGGATAAAGGTCGGGCGGCAGAGTGGACAGGTCCTTGGCATGACATAGGGCATCCAGACCCAGATGCCGGGCGGCTTGCAGACATGCATCCCGTCGCTGCTTGTACTGACCATCCGCCAACTGGCGTTCCACCCCGGAATGGATGACGCACAATCGCCAACCCTGTGGAATCGGCAATCGTTTGAACGTCAGGCTGTCCGTGTCCAAGGCGATGGCTTCACCCGGCTCGGCATGCGCGACCGCCATCTGGTCCATGATCCCGCACGGCACGCCGATATAGTCGTTTTCAACGGACCGGGCGAGACGGGCAATTTCCGTGAGATCCGTGCCAGCGGGTGCAGCCGCCTTGAGAACGCCCACCGTGACAGCGGCAGACGAGGATACGCCGGCGCCGGGCGGAATATCGCTATCAAGGTGAACGCGCATGGCTGTGTCCAGCCAGCGTTTCTGCCGGGCCAGTTGCAGCGCGCCCAACACATAGTCTGCCCAGCTTCGCTTGGCCATCTGATCCAGTGGGGCGCGGACCGCGTCCGTGAACTGCGCCGAGGTGACCAGGTCTTGGTCGCTATCGGACGGGGCCAGACTCACGGTCACGCCAAGAGGAAGGGCCGCGGGCAAAACAAGCCCGCCGTTGAAATCGACCCACTCTCCCATCAGGTTCACACGGCCCGGTGTCCAGCAGGTGCGGGTCATGTCGCGTCCCTCAGCGCGTGGGCGGCGGTGGCCGGGTCGACATCAACAGTAAACACCCCCGTCGCCTGTTCCACGCCGGCCAGGTATTTCAGACGTCCTGCGGAGCGCATCAGGGGATAGAATTGTACGGTGAACTGGAACTGGCCGCATGTTTCACGTGGAGCGGCCTGAAAACTCATCATATAGGGCATGGGCTGGTCGAAAAGCCGGTCATAACGCGCCACAACCTCGCCCATCATCTCGGCGAGACCTTCTACCTCTTCACGTGAAAGGGCCCAAGGGCCGGGAGCGCGGCTTTCAGCCGACAGCCACACTTCATAGGGGAAACGTGTGAAGGGCGGGCAGTAGGCGTGGATGCCGCCTGACTGGGCAATGGCGAAGTCCTCGCCCCAGCTCTGGCGATCGGCCTCCAGATCATAACCTTGCGCGAAAGCGCGTTCGGCCCGGGCCTGGGGCTCGGGGATGACGGGAAAGACATAGATCTGGCCGTGAGGGTGATGAAGTGTCACGCCAACCGCTTCGCCACGGTTTTCGAATGGCAGGACATAGGCCGCCCCGGCATCGAAATGGTGCTGATACCGGTCGATCAGCGCCTCGATCAGCAAGACACGACGGTCCTGGCCAAGAGTGGCAAGCGAGCCGTCATCCTCTGAGGAAAAGACGATCACCTCCGCATCACCCGTTGCAGGGCGCGACTGCCAGGGCGATTGTGGGGGCACGGGTGCGTGTGGATGAAGGCTGGGGAAACGATTGCCAAACACCGCAAGCTCGAACGCGGTGAACGGAATTTCCGTGATGGCACCGCCGGGCGTGGCCGGGGCCAGTGGATTGGCAGCCTTGGAAGGTTTGAATGTGCGGTTCTGCCGGTGCGGGGAGAAAATCGACCAATCCTGACGTAGCGGATGAAAGCGCATTTCCGAACGCGAAGAGACCGGGTCATCAAATTCAGGTCCGGCCTCCCCCTCATGAGGTGAGTAGCCGTAAAGATAAAGCTGGCGCCCATCGGGTTTGGCGTGATCGCGGCGATAATAATCGCGCGCCCGGCCGGATTTTCTAGTCTGCATGCATCCCCCGCAAGTCTGGTTTGCACGATGGCGCAAGCCTTCTGCAACGGCAAGAATTCACTGCAAGAACAGATGCGGGTGTCACCCCTGTCGGGGGCGCATGAATTGCCGGCCCCAGACCACGCCATTGGCCGCGAGCAACCCCATCAGGCAGACATGGAAAGTCAGTCCGATGTCCCCGCTGGCAAACCCGATGGGGGAGAAAACCAGGTAAAGGGCAATGACCAGGGAGAACAGGCTGAAGGCGACAGGCCGGGCAAATCGCCAGGGGGTCATATCGATCCGGGCGCGATGGGTCGGCGTCCACGGAACAGGCCTTGGGGCGACCCATCCCGCCACGAGCATCAGCGCGACTTCGATGGCAAACAGGATCGCATAGAGATGCAGGAAATGGAGCGTCACGATGTCGGCTAGCGCGAACTTCACGAGGCCGTAGGCGATGACATGAAAGACGATGACGACCTTTGCCGCGATGGCCGGTGTATGCCGGGCGAACAGGCCGACAATCACGATCGCCACAATGGGTATGTTGTAGAAGCCGGTGAAGATCCGGATGATTTGCCACAAGCCTTCCGGCGCAAACCACAGGAGTGGCGCGACGCAAAAAGAGAAGAGCGCGATCACCACGCTGGTGATCATGGCGACCCGCACAATGTGTGTGTCTGACAACGATTTTCGTCGCAGCGGGGCATAGATGTCCAGCGTGAACAAGGTTGCGGCGCTGTTGAGCAGGGAATTGAACGAGGAGAAGACCGCACCAAACAGGACGGCGAGAAAGAACCCCATCATCCAGAGCGGGAAAACATCGCGGATGAGCGCTGGATAGGCTTCGTCGATACGCGTCAGACCGGGGCCGTAGAGGTGAAAGGCGATCACGCCGGGGATCATCATGAAAAGGGGCACCAGGATCTTGAAAAAGCCCGACAGCAGGACGCCTTTCTGGCCTTCAGCGAGGGTCCGGGCCGCGAGGGTGCGCTGGATGACGTATTGGTTGGCGCACCAGTAGAATAGGTTGGCGAAGATCATGCCGGTGAAAATCGTGCCGAACGGTATGGGCGAAGCGGGGCCCCCGATGGCATTGAGCTTTTCGGGATGGGTCTGGGCGAGGGTGGACAGGCCGTCGAGAAAACTGCCCTGGCCCAGCGTGATCAGGCCGAGAACCGGGACCAGTGTGCCGACAATCAAGAGACCGACACCATTGAGCGTGTCCGACACGGCCACGGCTTTCAGCCCGCCCAGCACGGCATAGGCCGAACCGGCCAGACCGATCACCAGCACCGTAAGAACGAGCGCTTCAAACTGTGAGAGGCCCAGGAGTTCGGGAATGTCGAACAGCCGGATGACGGCGATCGAGCCCGAATAGAGGACAGATGGGATGGTGACGAGACCATAGCCGAGCAGGAAGAGAATGACCGACAAACGCTGGACATCCGGATCAAAGCGTTCGCGCAGGAATTCCGGAAGGGTGGTGAAGGCTTGGGTCAGATAGCGTGGCAAAAAGATCAGGGCCATGGCGATGGTGGCCACGGCGGCGGTGACCTCCCACGCCATGCTGGACAGATCATAGCCGTAGGCCGAACCATTGAGTCCGATGAGCTGTTCCGCCGATAGGTTGGTCAACAGCAAAGAGCCGGCAATGAAGACCCCCCCCAGATGCCGACCGGCCAAGAAGTAGCCTTCCTTGGATTGGACCTCCTGGCGCGATTGCCGGTAGGACCACCAGGCGACGAGCCCCATGAAGGCCACACAACTGACCAGGGTCACCATCATCTCTGTCGGTGTCATTTCGCCTCCCTGACGCTCTTGACCGGTGCAGGACCGGTCAGCATGAGAAGAAGCGACCAAGCTTGGCGCGTAACGGGCGCCGGGGCAATGGACTAGGCCCGGTAGGGGATGGGGTGGAGGATGAACCCCTCATCATCGGACGGGGGTTCGTAATAGCGGGCGAAGAGTTCGAATGTATCCATGTCGGTCTGATAGGGGTGTTCGCCGTGCGCATTGCGCGCGATCAAACGCGACTTGCAGACCGATTTGGGGGTTTCCAGCACATGCAGTGTGTGGCCGAAATGGCCCTCGCTGATCAGCTTCGCCAGGCTCCGTCTTTGTCCGCGTGTATTGGCGGCGAAGTCCAGAACCACTGTGAGGCCGCTCTCCACAAGAGTGCGAACATGGGGCCATAACACGCCCCGAAGGCGGGTAGACCGGTCGCGATAGGAGCCCAGATCAACCAGTTCACCCGGCCATAATGTGGCCGCCCAGACATCTTCCTCGATCAGGACTGCCTTGTGGGTGTCCACAAGCTGACGGGCCAGGGTGGATTTTCCCGACCCCATCAAGCCGCACAACAGATGCAGGTGTCCCGTGTTCAATCTGGTCTCCTCATGCATTGTTTTCTTCCGTGCCGAACTCGACCTGGGTCCGTGTCGCCTCGGCGATAACGGTGTCCACGCCCTCAAGGCTGGCCCGATGAAGCTCCTGGATCAGCGCTTCATCGTCGGCCCACGCGATCATAATCGCAACGGATAGCGATCTGCCGGACCCGATTTCTATCATCCACTCAACGGCTCGGGACGAGTTCACTCCGTCTGAGGCGTTGCGGAATATCCCGGCCGTTCGGAGAGGGTTTCGTCGGTGAAGGGCAGGTCCATGAACAGGTTTGGATAATAATACGCCCGCAAGTCGGCATGGAAGGCTCGTACACGGTCTTCATACTCACGCGTGGCTTCCACATCGGTGTTTGCAAGGGATTGGAAAACCCGTTCCAGCTTGGCCGGTGGGGTCAGCCAGGACAGGATCGATGACACGCGATCGCGACGGTCCCGCCCGGCCCGATAGGCCAGCGAGAGATCCTCGGCGGTCTGATCGCCCACCTGTTGGAAGGCATAATACCATTTCCATTCAAATGCGCCTTCGATGGTCGCATAGTCGGCCCAGTCCGGGTGACGCTCCAGAAAGGGTTCCATTGTGGCTGAGACCGGTAGATCCCAGGCATCATTGACGGCTTCTCGCTGGGTCAAAATGATATCACCGCCATCCGGCACGGTGATCGCCGTGTCGACAGCGAGCTTGATCCCGGCCGGGGCCAGAACCGCGAGTACTAACCAGGCGCCAAAAAGCGTTGTGAGATTGACGGTGGCGGTCCAGCCACGCTGGTTGATCCAGGCGATGACGCCCCACCAGAACAGCAAGTGAATCAGAACGGCGGCACTCCCGAAAAGCAGAGGTCCGGCGCGACTGCCACTTATGATTCCGGCCATCAGAAGCGGGAGCACGAGCGCCATGCCAAGCGTGCCAACCCGCAGACCAGCGCGTACTCGCCAGAGGCCGGACCCGGAAGCCTCAAGAAGTTCGAATCGGCCCGCCGCGCGCTCCCGCGCTTTCAGATCGTGCAAGAGCAGGATCAGGAAGAGCGGAGAAAGAATCGCAACAACAAAGGCGTAGTCGAAGCGGCCCGTCAGTGCGAAGTCCGGGTTTGCCGCATCTGTCTCGTAGATCTGACCTTCCAGGGCCAGCATTCTGATGCGATGTTTCCACGGAGAGGCGTCGCGCTGTCCAAGGGCTGCAAACGCAAAGTCTGAGGGCGGATCATAGGTAAGGTGGAAGGTATAATACCCGGCGCTGCCCCAGTCCCGGTGGGCTTGTGCCATATAGGTTTGTTCGGCCTGGTCGGCAGTTTCAAGACGCTCGATGGTTGCGCGCTGGGAGGCGATCTCGCCGAGGCCGAAGGTCACGGAACAGCCTGCCGCGATCACCGCAATAAGCAGCCAAACCAGCGCGGCACGATCACGGGAGAGGAACCAGATTTCTCGGATAACAGCGGTCATGGCTTAACCCTCGCGCAAACCAAATGTCCGAGGCCCACGAGTATGATGAGCCATAGAGCGAGCTGGGTCAGCGGAGACAATGCACGCTGGGCCCGCGCGTCTGACGGATCCGGTGTGAACTCGAAGCGATCCAATACCTCCCAGTTTTCAGCGGAGATTCGGGCTCGACGAGCTGCTTCGGCATTCCGGTTTCGATTGATATCGTCTGTATAGGACAGCGTATCTATGTGGCTTTGGTTCAGACCCTGGACGAAATCGAAACGCACGTCTTCCGCTTCACGAAGAAAACGGTGATGGGTGGCCAGATCCGTTCCGGACAAATGACGCGATGCGGTCGAAATCGCGATGACCGGCGAGACCCACCCAAACCGGTTGCTGTGCGAAGACTGGGAGCGCTCTTTGGTCATGCGCCGATCAGCATATTCATTCATCAACGTGGTCAAATCGGCTTCCGACGTCTGAGCGACGACACCGCGAAAATTGATGGGCAGGTCTTCCACGCGCTCCACATCATACTGGGCGAGAAGATTTGCTCTCAGCTGTGTGAAGGCTGGATCGGAGGCGTTATGGCCATCTCCGAGTTCGCGAATATCGGCATACATCTGGAAATCGGTTTCCAGCTTGCTCGGGACTGAGTGCATTGCGCCCGCGGACGCAATTGCAAGGCGCGGCAGGATGAGCGCCCAGGCTAGCCAGATGAAGACCAGAACCCCGAGGGCCAGGCCTCGATTGGGGGCAATTGCCGATATCACGCAGATGAGTGCGCACCAGACCAGCAGATACATTGCATAGCCCAGGGTCAGCCCGACACCCATCAGAGCGTGATCACCGATGGCTATTGCGATGACCGTCAGGATTACAAGCGGGATCAGCAAAGTCCCTGACAGCGAGGCGAGGGCCAGGAATTTGCCCATGAAGAGCGATGAGCCGGACACGCCCTGGGCAAGAAGCGGAGCCAGGGTTTTCGACTCCCGTTCACGCACAAACACGCCATGGCCAAGCGAGATCAGCAGCAAGGGCACAAGAAGCTGATAGACAAAAGCGGGTGAAATCGACTGGAAACTGCCCAGGTTGGCACTGGCACGCACATCGGCAAACATCGGCGTGTTTTGTCGATGCCCTTCCAGGAAAATCGATTGCCCCGTGACGGAATCGACGCCGGGATCGACCAGAGAAAGCGGGGGTGGCGCGCGGAAAACATAGTGTCCGTAGTGCACCATGCGGTGCGGATGGCGGTCGGGTTGTTCGAGAAACGTCTGTTCTGCGACGGCCTGTTGATGGATGCGATGCTCGCGCTCGTCAGCCATGCGGTGGGCGTTTAACAAGCTGGTCGCCGCAATGATCAGGCTCACGAGGGCCATGGCCAGGATTGCAACACGCGACCGGAGCCAAAGACGCCATTCCTGCCGGGCGATTGCCAGTATCACGGTCATGAGGTTGCGCGTCCGGCAAAGGCGGCGTGAACCTGCTCTGTATCGATCTGGCCTCCTTCGGGGCGATCGAACGTGCCGACGAGCTCGCCCTCCCGCAAAAGACCGATCCGGTCAGCGACCTGGCAGGCGCCGTAGACATCGTGTGTCACCATCAGGACGGTGCGTTGCTCCGCCGCCAGAGACCGGACCAGGGCGTTGAATTCGTCGATCGCCACAGGATCCAGACCGGAAGTGGGTTCATCCAGCAGCAAGACCGGCGTGTCGCGAAGCAGAGCCAGGGCGATGGCCACTTTCTGGCGCATCCCCTTGGAATAGGTGTCGAGGCGATTGCGCCGGGCGCCCGGTTTCAGGGAGACGCGGTCTAGAGCGGAATCAAGCGCGCGCTCATCCGCTTTCACATTCACCAGGGACAGGAAGTAGTTGAGGTTTTCATAGGCATTGAGGTGGGCGTAGAGCGTTGCCGCCTCTGGAAGATATGCGATCCTGGGGCGAATGTCCTTGAGGTGTTCCCCGACATCCAGACCCAGAACCTCCACCGTCCCGCCATCAGGGGACAGGAAGCCGAGGAAAGTCAGAAGTGTTGTCGACTTCCCTGCGCCATTACCACCGAGCAAGGCGTAAACATCACCGGTGGCGACTTCAAACGACACGTCTTTGAGAACAGTTTGTCCCGAACGTGAGATCGTGACCGCATGGGCGGCGAGCGCGGCTTCCATTTTGTCCCCCTTAGAACGCGTATGAGGCCGTCAAACGGAACCGTCGCGGGGCACCGGGTTCAACCCAGACATCCGCGAAGGAGTTTGTGTAGAAGGTTTCGTCGAAGAGGTTATCGATATCCAGACGCACCTTGATCCCGTCAACCGGTTCAACCTCGCCAAAAATCCGCACGGTCGTGTAATCAGGCAGGGTGAAGTCGGAACCAACCCAGCCATTGCGCTCGCCGACAAACAGCAGGCCACCGCCCAGTTCGACCGGCATGCTGGCGAGGGCGAAGCTCTGGCTCGCCTGGACGCTCAGCTGATGCTCCGGCGAGTTGATCATCGGGTCACCGGCATCAATCGTGAAACCGAACCCGTCAACGTCTGCGAAGCTGTTTGAAAACTCGGCGTCGGTATAGGCATAGGACACCCAAAGGGCGAAGCCGTTGTTGAAGTCGAGGCTGGCGTCGAGCTCGATGCCCGTGCTTTCCGCCTCACCGGCGGGGATGGAAAAGAAACCGACTGCGGTGGCTTCCGGCCGGTCGTCATTGACGAGGAAATTGCTCTGTTCAACCTGGAATAGGGTTGCGCTGATGAAGCCGTCGATCGTTTCTGAGAAGGCCCCGACATCGACCTTGAACCCGATCTCCGCGGATTCCGTGATGTTGGGCTCGAATTGATTGCCCTGGAAATCCTGGCCCGTTTGCTGACGATATCCTTCGCCGTACGAGGCATAGAGGCTCAAGCCGTCATTCACCTGATAAAGCACACCGAACTGAGGCGAGACACGATCATCGGAGCTTGTGATAGTGGATGCCGGCGAGGCGAGGAAATTCGTCAGATCCTGCTCGAAATCGTCGAATCGAACGCCAATACGAACCTGGAGACGTTCTGTCAGGTCGATTTGATCCTGAACATAGACACCATAACCGGTCAGCACTTCATTGCGATTGGTGTTGGCCGACGTGGCCGGGCTCAGATTGGCCCCGTAGACCGGATTATCGATATCCAGCAGGAGATGGGTCGCGATATCGCCAGGCGTCAGATTGGCCAGGTCGCCGGAAAAGCGGCTGCGATAGCGATCGATGACGAGCGTGTTGTCAAACTCATCATAATCGGCCCCCACGATCAGGCGGTGACGCAGGCTGCCAGTGTGGAATTCACCAGCGAGCTCGCCGCGAAGGACCAGGTAATCGGATTCAAAATCGCGGGACCGGAAGAAACGCGAGATCGTCTGTCCGTCCCGGAAATAGGTCTGGCGGGAACCAAATTGTGGTTCAAACGCATCCCCTTCCAAGCTGGTCTCGCGGTATCCGAAGCCACCCAGAAAACTCCAATTGTCGTTGAAATTGTGCTGGGCTTCGATCTGGTGTCCCACAACCTCGGTCTCGATCGGAACATTCTCGCCCACAAAGACATCGCGCGGCGAGAAGCCGAACGTGTCCGAATAGACAACGCCGCGGTCAAACGGCAATTCCTGGCTCGTATATTCCAGTTCGTAAGTGATGTTCGTGTCATCGGACACATTCCACGTCACTGAGGGGTAGAAGCCGTATTTTTGTGTTTCGACCGGGCCCCGGAAGCTGGCGGCATCCTCGAAGAATCCGACCAGTCGGATCCCGAGGGCTTCATCTGTGCCCAATACGGTCTGGGCATCGCCCTCAAACCGGTACTGGTCCCAGCTGCCAATCGTGCCCTGGACGTATCCCCCGGTTTCGAAATCAGGACGTTTCGTGACCAGATTGACCGTACCGCCCGGTTCACCCCGACCGAACAGCGCCGAGCGCGGTCCTTTCAGAATGTCGACGGATTCAATCCCGACAAGATCGCGCGGTCCGCCAAATCCACGCCCGGCATTGAAACCGTTGACGAGAAAACCACTCGGCAGGTTGATGTCGCCGGCAAAACCGCGCACTGAAAAGGCATTCCAGAGGCCGCCAAAATTGTTCTGACGGGCGGCTGAGGCTGACAGGTCAAGGGCGTCACTGAGATTGAGTGCGCCTGCATCAGCCAGGAGATCGGCGTCAAGCGACAGATCGGCAGCCGGTACTTCCAGCGCCTCGATATTGCCTCGGTAAGCCTGGCGGTCACCGCGGACAAAGATCGTGTCCTCAATCCGTTCAGGATCGCTGGACTGGGCGAGTGCCGGCATGGTGAACACGGTCAAGGCGCTCGTTGACGCAAGTGCCGTTGCGATCACGGTGCTCAGCGTGCGTGGTGTTCGTGGAAGGCTCATCACCCTATTCCCCTCAGAATACTCAACAGGATGTGTAGCGATATGTTATCTTATTACGACATGCAAGCGCGTCATACTTAGCGTCAGAGCAGCCTGGGTTGCGGTTGTGTGTTGTGCGAATTCCGGTGGTATAATATTGCGATTTCGTCAGCCAGTCATCAGCGACGATTCATTTTGCGCGCCGAACTTCCGCCAAAACAATTCCATCACCATGCTTGTTTCACGTGCATGAAAAATGACGCCCTCAGGACGTAAATCTTCTACCCGTTTCAGCGATAGTGGGTTGGCACTGCGATACCGATCTGGCGGCAGGCAAAGCCAGTCATCTCTCATTCGTAGCGGCGAGCTTCGCTCTCATGCAAATGTGCTATGATTGTTCCAGCCTTATATCGCGTTGGGGCCACAATTTAGCGCCTCAGTTGGAGTTAGAGCTAGATCGAAACCAGGACCACATATTCAGGGGTATACTAGTTGAAAACTTTTTCCGCCAAGGTTAAGTGGAAAGCTATAATATAGCTGCAGGGGTAAGACAGGTGACTCATTCTAATAATGATCTTCAGAGTAGCAATAAATCTCCTGCAACGCCGTCTACTGAGGGCGCGATATCTTGGGCCATCGCTTTGGAAGACTTTAACGAGCAGTCAATCGTATTGCTCTTGAGAGGATGGTATCCGAATCCGAGTGAAGTGGACAGCTTGAAAGTCTCGATTGACGGCGAAAATGAAACAACTTTTTATGAATTCAACGAAGATCGGAATGACGTTTTACAGAAAGAAGCAACCGAGGGCACTTTGCGGTGTGGGTTCAATTTTAAACTCCACTTAGATCTCGCGCAAACTAAGAAAGTAACAATCGACCTAAATGATTATAATGGAGCTATGCGTTCGAGACTGTCGGCGAACATTCAAAATTTTGCCAAATTCTCTATTGAAGAATACGAGTATGATCCAAAATCAAAAGCTCTATGGATATTAGGGCGATTTCTCCCAGACTTTCATTGTCGGTCAATTTCGATATCGACTAAATCTCGTAATTTTCCCGTCGAGGAATGCTTTCGAAGACGGCCTGGATCAACAAAAGGGACTTACGACTATTTCTACACAGTTCTGCACGATGTTTCGAGTGCGGAACTTGATGAACTATCGTTCGATTTTACCAAAGTTGACGGTAAAAAATATCAGGTCAGTCTGGCGGATACAAAGGTTAGTTCAAGCAACGTTCTAGAAATTGGTAGTTTAGAGTTTGACTTACTGAAAGATGAATTCTCAGTCACAGGATGGTTTCGTGCCTATGAAGCGTTTACGCATCTTGAGCTTAATTTGCGAAATCAAAAAATTCACTGCACGCCAATTATAGAAAAGGATTTATCACTTTACAACGAGTTCGGTCGTTGTGGTCCTTGCCCTCACCGTTGGAAAGTAAATATGAGGGTTCAAGACATCTTCGAAGAAAATTTTGATGAGAGTATCGAAGGGCAATATTTGAATGTCAAATTGCTTTCCAGGGACCGTCTTCTAACTTCCGCTAAGGTTAAAGTTTCTGGAACGTGTATAAAGTCGGATCTCATCCATGTCTGTATTTACGAACGTGATAAAGAAAACTTGATCATTTCAGGTTACTCATTAGAGCAGGCCCCAAAAACTGTTGAGTTGCACGGAATTGGACCCAAAGAGTCTTCTTTGATTAGTGTAAATGTCCTAAACGATATATGTCTTAAAGAGAATTCTAGGGTATTTAACTGGATTGTTGAATTTCCAATCAAAAGTGCCAATCTCACTGTCAGTGAGCTTACAGTGCTGCTTCATTTCGAAGTGGAAGATTCCGACGAGCATAAGCGAAAAAATACCACAATAACTACTGCCATGACCGTATTGGAGGGTCGTGAAGTGGTTTCTTCTAGGCAGCTAGAAATACAGCGTAGTTTAGATCAGATAAATTTTGTCCAATCTGTCGTCCATAGGCCGCTTCTGATTGTGTTCCCGGGAAGCGTCACGGCTGGATCTGGCGGCGGAAACACACGGCAATTACATATGCTGGAGCACCTCGCATCGATGGGGCACAATATCGTCTTGATCGATAGGTCTGAGCCTTGGGACATTGCGCAAAGGCCTGCGCTTTATGCCAAAATCGGCCAATTGGTCGACTTCCACATTCCTCTGCATCCGAGTCTGGCCAAAGAAACCACATCTTCAATCGTCACTGAATTGAGGGGCCTGCCTGACGCCACTTACAGCAATCTTGCAGACGAGCTATCTAGTGCCATCTCAACGGGTAAAGACGGAAGTGCGAGATGTTTAATTAAGCGTCGTACGGATCCGATTTTCAACTGTTTCTCGGCATTAATCGCCAACTTAGTAAACCCGGTCGCCTACATCTCATCATTCGCATGGACGACCTCTCATTTTCATATGCTTCCTGATGGTCTGTACCGGGTGCTTGATTTACATGACCTTCAGAGTGCGCGTTATGCTACATTTGTCTATGCACGACATAAATTTGTTGGAGCGCCGATTGGCGAGGTAATCGACGAATACTATCAAACCGAAAATGAAGAAGTAGAATCATTGAATGGTGCTGATTGCATTATTGCCATCTCAGAAAATGATTCCCAGGCCTTGAAAAGGCTGGTTCCTAACAAGCCTAGTATCAAAATCGGTTGTGCTGCTCCGTTAGTTGAGTGTCGAGTCAGATCTGATAAAAACAAGAGATTGCTGTTTGTTGGTAATAATTACCTACCAAATATCCATGCGATGACTGAGTTTATAACCGATGTGTTTCCTGCAATACTAAGTTCCCACCCCGACGCCGAGTTACACGTCGTTGGTAGCGTTTGTAACGGATTGGCGGTGCCTCTACAGTTTTCCTCGGGTAAAAATATTTTCCTACGAGGTTTTGTAGACGATTTGGCAAACGAGTATCACAATGCCGCAATTATTGTTAATCCGGTTCGGTTTGGATCCGGTGGGAGTGTCAAAACGGGTGAAGCGCTTGGGTTTGGTAAGCCGGTTGTATGCACTGATTTTGTGGCGCGCGGTTTCCCGGGCATCCAATCCTCCGGTGCCGCTATTATTGCGGATTGGGATTCAATGTCTGCTCAAATCTCACAACTATTGTCTGATGACAGTTCGTTGATTGGGTTAGGTCAGCGGGCGCTACAATATGCTCAAAATTGTATTGGAATTGACAGAACATTTTCTCCGCTGAGTGAGTTGTTGGCACCGATGGTAAAGCGTGACAAGGGTCAGGGCTGAATAAAATATTTGATTTTATTGTTACATGAATTCGATCAGTACTTTCCTGGTATCGCCGTGGTCTTAACTTGATTTTAGATATATGAATAAAGTGGCTTTACCTGAGTAAAGCGTGATTAGATTTTGATGTTTGGTCTGCCCCAAAATGCGGTGTTTTCTGTCGGGCGTTCTACGCAGGAAGTATCGGATTGCTCTAAGGTGCGCATCTCCAGGTGTTGGTGTGCAGCTGAAGGCGTTGTCTGGGTTTTGAGTCAGCTCTGGCTCCGCCCGGATGGTGAAAGATGGCCCAAACAGGAACGACCTTAGAAAAGTGCGAAGCGGGGGCAATTCGACTTCACGTGAGGTCGGTGTAAGCCAGCTTCAATGTGGGTCTATTGGCCTGGCCTCCCGTGCACCTCGAGGGACGGAGCGAGTGCTTTCACTCTGTCGTAGCGTATGAGGTGGCCTCTACATCGACCTGTAAGGGAGCCTGAAGGTGCCACAGGAGTGAGCAAGGTGCCGGTTTTTGTGACTCAACGATGGAAGTTGAAAGCGCTTTAAGTCGACGTTCAGCCGCGAGTTTTTGGACCGGGTAATCCTCTGTCACCTGAAGGAGGTCGCGACTTTGATCGAGGGATGGCGACGATTCTATAACACGCTTGGCTCGCACTCATCGATAGTATATCAGCACCCAAAACATACTTGCTCACGGGCAGTTTGCCGCCATACGTTAAGGGTGTAGCGGCATGATCGCCGCAAAACCTCCAGATCAAACTCGAGCGTTGGAACAATCAAATGGGTCAGGCCACAACCGAATTTGCGGCCCCTAATTGTTATGCCGCCGGAAGGCCAGTCTTTCTGTTTCTAGGTTTGCTTAACTTGGAAAAAACGCTTATTCAAAGATTTGTAGTATAAGGGGACCAGTAAGAATGTTCGATGCAGAATACCGATCTTCTATTCTCGAAAGTTTGACCAAAGTCACTACGTTGCGCGAGAAGGTCGATGCAATGAAGGACACCGCTAAGGGTCAGCATTGTCTTGTTTTAGCGTGCGGACCTTCTCTGACGACTGTCGAAAAAGAAAAGTTGAGGAAGTTCGCGCAAGACAAAATCGTGATTTCCGTTAAGCAGGCCTATGAATATTTGCCTGAATATACTGACTTTTTGATATTGAATACTTGGAACTATCAAAAGTACGATTTTTCCCTCGGGCGTCCAGTCGTGATTTACGAGCACGGGCCAAGCGACCCCCCGGTGTATGGTGAGCATGATCTAGAGTTTCAAGTTCCGGTTGTAAGCGATCCCTCAGAGCAGCTGGCGCGTTCGTTGGATTTCGACAGATATTTATTTGAAAAACAAATCGAACGACCTTGGGGTCCGGGAGTTCTTTATGAGGTCGGTTTTTACTTGGCGGTGCACCTCGGTGTTTCTCAAATTACGACTATAGGCTGGGATGTTGGTGCCAAAAGCTCATCTGTAATGCCCCACTTCTACGATGTACCAAGCGCTCATCGCACGCGCTCATTGGCCAAAGCTCGGCATATTCCAGACAAGAGAAGCCGGAATAGTTTTCTGCATTCGGCAGGCGTGCTTTACAATAAACCTCGAATAATTCCTGAAGAAGTAGAGGTTTGTGCTGGGGCAAGTGGGCCGTTTTTCGATTGGTTTCAAGGTAAAGGAATAGGTTTAGAGGCAGTTACTAACAGCGAGCTGATATCGGATCGCATTCCTAGGGTAACTCTTTAAGTTTGTGGGGGGGATGAATGAGTGAATCAGTGGCGGCCAAGGCCGGATTAAGCGAAGCCAAATACAACAAGTTGGCTAAAACATTGTCTTTTCGGGCTTGGGTTACAGTCCCAGAACTCGTGCGCGAGATTTTGGTGTATGTTGGTGTCGTTCAGGTGTGGTCATCTTCAGAGACGAATGCCATTAGGCCGGATGTGAATAGGCAGTATGGCTTGGTTGAGGATGCCAAGTCAGGCATTGAAGTAGAAGTCGAATTTGAAAATGAGTCTTTGCTTGAAGAAGAGCTTAATATTCAATTTATACTTAAAGATGATAAAGAATTAAAAATTTTGAGGTATGTTGATACTTTAGATGTGCGAAACTATGCTGCAAATGGTGCTGGCGGCAGTGATCAAAGTTTGATATTGACAAGGTTCTCGTACGATACCCAAGGCAAGTTTTTGCGCATTGAGGGCGAAGTTTATCCTGAGAAACCCTCACGTGGTTTCGTGCTGCTGTTGGCCAACGGCCGAAGGGTTCAAATCGATAATGCCTTCCTTCCGTCCGAGAACGTATCGTTGAAGACAGGTGGGGTTGTGAATCGGTACGGCGGCTTCAGCCTATTCGTGAACTTCGTGGGTGAGGGGGCGCTTTCGCAGATGTCTCTGCTTTCGGAAGGCATTGATGGCAGCGAACAGATTTGGCAGCTTTCTGCTGATAACATTGTTATCAACGAACCCATGGTTGAAGTTCAACGGGTGCACGTTAATGCGGTTAAGGGCCAATTCGAAATTGAAGGTTGGTACCGTTCGCATGACCCGATCTCACATCTCGAATTGAAGCTAAATGATCATGCGGTTCATGGGTTGGTCGACGTTGTTCGTGATGATGGGCTTGGCAAATCTCAGGGTTTGCGGGGCTTGCCAGTTTATAAGTTCCGAATTGCTGAAAGTATTGATAGTGCGTTTGATGTTCCAAGCTGGGAGCTAACGCGTTCTAAGAATTTAGACATTGACGTGTCGCTGTTCTCAAAGAAGCGTCGAGTTTTTTGGGGTGCGATGTCTCCTAAAGACGTCCAGCTGGAAGTGTCCAAATGCACCTCGCTGACGTTTGATAAACGTCGGTCGTTTGTTATCGGGAAGTTTGTGACGGCAGTCGGGCATGCGCCGTCGAGAGCGTATATTGAGATTAACGGGAAGAAAATAGGCAGGACATTTGATGTAATCACTCCTCAGACCAGTGATGCTGAACCTGCTTGTTCTTGGTTCGTTATGGAGGAGATTAACTTCGAGCTTAAGTCGAGTGATAAGGTTTCTGTGTTCGCTCAAGCCGGCAACGATGACTTCATCGAGATTAGTTCTGACTTCCAGCCTATGATCGTTAGTGCAGATGAGCTGATTGAATCTCCTAAGCAAGAAGATGTAGTGAAAAACCTTGTGGAAGAGGTGGGTTACTATTCATCAGTAGATGAGCCGTTGGCGGTTTTTGTATATCAAGGAGAGATATACAAAAAAGGCGGAGCCTCAACTCGGATCATTCAGATGATGTCGGCGCTCAAGAGCAATGGCTATATGGTCGCTTTAATAGATCGAACGGCGCCATGGGATTACCTGGGTAATGCCTCCTTTTTCGATGGGTTTTACAAAACTATCGACATTCATTTGACTGTTCCGAAAAAACTAAAATCGCCGATGTTGTTTAATTTGCGCGATAGGCTGGTCGAGCGATCCTCAGGCGGGCAGGGCGTTGATGGCCGCCTGCGAGATAAAGTCACGAAATCCGCAAAAGAGGGTCGTTTGATTCAGAACGACGGTTCTGAACTATATAAAAGAGTTGATAGCCATTTTAACTTTAGCTGCGCCGCGCTCTTGCATGAATTGAAGCCAGATCTGGTCGTAACGCAATTCGCCTGGAGTTGCGAAATTCACGATGTTCTGCCGGCCGGCGCTTATGGCCTACTTGACACCCATGATGTTCAGCATTCGCGTTACGATGTGTTTGCCTCCGCTTATGAGAAGTTTGGAAAATCCGCAGTACCTTCCTTGGATAAATTTAAAGTCAGTAAGGATACTGAAAGGGGTTACTTGGCGCGCGCTGATGCATGCATCGCAATCACCGAACATGAGGCTGACCAATTGAAGGACATGGTCGGAGCTAGAAATGTTGTGACTGCTGGTGTTGCGATTAATCAGCAGACCGTCCTTCCAAAAGTGAACAGAAAGGATATGAGCCTTCTGTTTGTCGGAAATCGCTACGAACCCAATGTTTATGGTGTAAGGCATTTTTTAGAGAAGGACTGGCCGACTCTTCGAAAAGAGTATGGAGACAGCATCAAGTTTAATGTGGTCGGATCGGTATGTGATGAGTTTGCGGGAATAGAACTTGATGGCGTGACGTTCTGCGGAGTGGTTGAAGACTTGGCCGAAATGTATCGGTCCGCGGCTTTGATAGTGAATCCAACTCCGTTTGGGACCGGCTTAGCCATTAAGATGGTAGAGGCATTGGGATACGGACAGGCTATCGTGTCAACCATAGAGGGTGCGCGAGGTTTGGAGCGCGCAGTTGATGAAGGGGCAGTCATAACTGCTGATTACGATGCTTACGCCGAAGCTTGCATTAGTGTTCTCAGTTCCAGCCGAAATATTAATGCGCAAAGAACCCGTGCGCGTAATTATGTGAATAGTTACATGTCTACTGAAGTTGTTTATTCAAATCTATTCAACTTCTTAGAGACGAAGCTATTTTACTCCAAGATTTGACCTGAGAGATTTGTTTCGACGTGTGATCACCTTTCGGGAGTTTCCACAGAAAATAGGTCGGCTGCATCCCTGCTTATTCGTTGTAAATAGCGGATGGTGTTATCTTGTGTGTCGTTGTTGGCCAATGGGTGAAACGTCAAGCCGTAGGGTGTTTTTTGTTGACCAACACCTGCGAAATGACGTCGATTTGTGGGTAATGTAGGCTCTTGGATGGAGTATGGTACTCGAGCCCAATCGTATGTCTGTGAAACAGATGATTGGGCGAGCGCCCCCTCAACGGATCTTGCTTTTCAAGAATTTTGTGTCCAAGTAAAGTGCTCCAAAGGAAGGTTCATCAACTATGAAATCTATTGTGCTCCATATTGGTTTTCCCAAGACGGGTACCACTAGCATTCAGGCGGGCCTTGCTGGGAGTAGATTGTCTTTAGCTGAGAGCGGCTTCTTTTACCCGCAGGTGATCGGTGAGCGCAATCATTTTGCGTTAGAGGCCTATGCGGCGAAGTATGGTGACAAGCACAGCACGCACACCGTGTTGGGAATATTTTCAGACGAGGATCTGAATGCGTTTAAGGAAGATATCAGAGAGCGTTTGCTCGCTGAGGTTTCTGAAGACGGAAAAAATTGTAATACGGTTTTGTTGTCTAACGAAGGTTTGGCCGGTTTAAGCAGTGATGCAGAGTTTTCTCGACTTAAAGAGTTGCTTGACCCCATTGGTGATATAACGAAGGTTATTTGCTACATTAGACGCCAAGACCTAAATGCGGTCAGTAATTACACCACCTATTTGAAGACCGGCGGTACCCGCCAAAGAATTCTCTTAGATTACCCGAAAGACTCTAACGCTTACATCTTCTACGGGAAGAAACTCAAGCTGTGGTCAAAATGGGTTGGGATTGAAAATGTTGATGTAAGGATCTTTGACCCTCTACATCTCACGGGTGGAGATATTTTCGTAGACTTTAAGTTTGCGGCAGGACTGCCGGATGAGATCGACATCTCGGTGGATACTCGTACCAATCCTTCATTGACGCCAGCCGCATGTGAATTTCTCAGAAGGTTTAATGAGAGATTTCCGCGTTTTGTAGACGGAAAAAATAACCCTCTACGAAGTGGTGTTAGAGAAATGCTTGAAGAACGGTACCCTGGGTCAGGAATTGTTCCAAGCCGTGCGGAGGCCGAGCATTTTATGAGGCAGTTTGCGAGTTCGAACGAGTACATCCGGGCGAATTGGTTCCCTCGCCGCGAAAGTTTATTCGACGATGATTTCTCTAAATATCCCGTAGAGCCCGATTTTCCCGACATTGATAGTGTAGCTGAAGTGTTTTTGGAGCTTTGGGAATATAAATTTGCTCAAAAAAGTTAACTAGATGAAGAGAGCAGAGGAAATGGCAGATGTAAAAATAGAGAACGGTGTTCTTATCGGTGATGAGGGGGAATTGTTTCTTGCGCAAGGCGCCCACAGCATTATCGAATACGCTACTGGTGCTCGGTCGGTGGATGTGGAAACGGTTAAAAATTTCGCCTGGAACGTGAAGGAACGAAGTGCGTTCTGCGATAGAAGAAACACACCTTTTTTGCAGATAGTAGCGCCAGAAAAGTATAAAGTTGAGGACCGCTGCTTTCCGATCCAAGGAGCTAAATCGTTTTGGGATTATCACGACGACTTCGATAGTGGCGTCGTCTGGTATGGACAGTCGGACCTAAAAAACAATCGGTTCGGACGATCTTACTACAAAACGGATACGCACTGGACTGTTGCGGGTATGATGCTGGCGACTGAGCGAATTGCGAAGCAGGCATCGTTCTCTAAAGAAGAGTTGGACCAACTCGAAATCAGAATGAAGGACATCTGCAAACCTCTAGGCGACATCTTCTACGGTGACCTCGGTCGCAAACTGGATCCTCAGCAGGGGGAAGACGTAGATTGGCCGCGTTTAGCTCCATCAATACGGGTTGCGGAGAACGGTATCACCCATGATTATAGCGGTACCGCTGTAAATGATGGCAGGCTAGTCTGCCTCCGCAACGAGGAAAGTGTTTCAGACAAGAAACTTCTTATTTTTGGCGATAGTTATCTGTTCAACGCACTAAGACTATTGGCTCTAGCTTTCCGAGACGTTTTGTTTTGTCGAACGAGATTTTTCCATCGAGAATTGGTGGTTATGAATAGCCCGGATATCGTGGTGTCACAGGCAGCGGAAAGATATACGCGAGTTGTGAGCCAAGACTCCAAAGCTCCTCCATTTTTGTTGTTGCCCTTTGTTTTGGGGCGAAAACTGGAGATGTCTGCTGACGACGCAGTGTTCATCTCATCATTTTTACGGAATAGGCGAGAACCAGATTACTCAGAGTATAATCTGAAGAAGTCTTAGCGGCGCCGTACGTTGGATGTCGAAAAGGGCAAACTTGGGTGTTTAACTTGCATATGCGCGAGGAGGACGGGCCGACCGATATTGAGATGCGGATCGTTAGCTCTGCTTGTCGTCGGTCTTTCCCGTTCGCAGCCCAGTGACAATCGTGCTCAGTTCCGCTGAGACCGATTCATCATTTGCCATGAGTGTTTCGACCTGTCGGACAAGATCCAGAAAACTGGGATCATTGGCAAAGCGCGTTCCGAACTGATCCAGCAACAGGGCCTTCACGAGGAGATGTCTCGCGGCGTCATCATCAATCTCCGGTTCTTGCTGCAGCTTCTTCCCCAAGCCGGCGGTATGGGGTACGGGAGCGGAGGTGCTCGCGGTTTGTCCTGTTTTGGTTTGCGGCGCCTTCTTGATGCCAGACTTGCGGTCGAGCTGCTGGCGCAATGCGGCGAGGATCGGATTTGAACCGGAAATACGGGTCATGGTCTGCTCCCGGTGGCTAATGCCCTGGGCCGCGGCCGCTTAGCTGATTGAGAAGCAAGGAGGTTGCGGAGGTTTCGCTGGGCGCATCATCGGCCGTTTGTCCTCCCAGGAGCTTATGGCATTCCTCGATAAGCAGCTGCATATCGGAATTCATGGGGAGGTTTTCCTGGTTCAGCTGTATGCCTTCAGAGAGTGAGGCAATCGCCCCATTGAAATCATCCCGGATGAGGCATCGCAAACCGTCCACAAACTTGCGCAGATAATGGTCGTCGGGAAGGCGATCCAAACGCCCCCAGACATCCAGGGCGCGTTCCGGTTCGCCAGATGTCAGGGAGAAGAAGCCGAGTTGAAAACGCGCGAGATGATACTCAGGCTCGATTTCAATGGCCCGGGCGAGATGTTCGTGGGCGTCGATCAACTGGCCTTCACCAATAAGAACCGAGCCGAGCAGGAAGTGGAGCCTTGGGTCATCCGGATAGGCGCTGACGGCGCCCTTGAGGCCCTCCAGAGTAGGACCTGATGGCTGTGCCATGCCTTCAAGAAGCCGGGTGAGTTCGTCATCGGGACAGAGGGTCATAGGGGCTCTCCTGTGGGGGCATTCAGCTCAAAGTAAGGCGGGACTGGATTCGGGCGATGGCCTTGCGGTGGAGTTGGGATACGCGTCCGGTGGAAACGTTCATGGCATTCGCGATCTCACTGAAGGAGACGCCATCAATATAGTGGCGTTCCACGATGTAGCGTTCACGCTCGGGCAGGCGCTGGATTTCCCGCTGGAGGGTCAGGCGAAGTTCGATCCAGTCATGACTCTCATATCCGTCCCGGGAGGAGGGCGGTGTGTCCGACTGGCTGGCAATTAGACCCAGGGCCAGACCGGACGCAATGCGCGCCACTTGTGAAATGGAAACGTCCAGTGATTCCGAGCTCTCAAAGGTCAGGGATGCCAGGCGTTCATCCTGCTGCCTGCGGCTTGCGGCATAATAGGCGGTTTGGTCACTGGACCGGGCGATGCCGTCCAGAATCGCGCCCCGGATACGCGGGCGTGCGAAAACATCGAATTCAGACCCGCGTTTGGGGTCATACCGGTCGATGGCTTCGAGCAGGGCGATAAAGGCGAGCTGGTTGAAATCCAACCGGTCAAGTCGGCCTGACGGCATTCGCTTATACTCGCCGCCTGCGACTTTCTTGGCGAAGGTCAGCTTTCGCTGAAACAGTTTTTCACGACACTCGCGCTGGCCTTCAAACCTCAGGCGTCGCCACAACGAGGCCTCGACAGCCCGCGGCCGTTGGATCATGGAGAGACCCCGTCCACGCTTCATTGGAAACCACCCACAACTCCGAAAACGACCAGACTCCATCCGTCAATAAGGACGAAGACCAGAACCTTGATCGGAAGGGAAATCGTAGCGGGCGGCACCATCATCATCCCCAGGGACAAGAGGATGCTCGCGACAATGAGTTCGATCAGGAGGAAGGGCAAAAGCACGACAAAACCGATCGTGAAGGCGATCCGCAGTTCATTGATAATGAAGGCCGGGACGAGTTTAAAAAATTCCACCTCTTCCGGGCTGGTGGGAAGCGGGGTGTTTGACAGCGCATAAACAGCCGCCAGGTCTTCATCGCGGACCTGGGACAGCATGAAGTCGCGCAAGGGCAGGCTGCCCAGGCTCAAGGCTTCATCAACCGTCACAGAGCCGTCCAGAAGGGGCTGGATCGCAACAAGGTTCAGCTCCGATACCGTTGGCCCCATGATGAAAGCCGTCAACATAAGCGCCAGGGCGATCAGCACCTGGTTGGGCGGGGTTTCCGGCATGCCAAAGGCGTGCCGTACCATGGCCAGTACGATGGCGATCCGGATGAAGCTGGTCGTTGAAATCAACAGGGCAGGAATAAAGGCAAAAAGCGTCAGCAGCGCGGCGGTGCGCATGAGATTTGATGTTTGTTCCGAGGAGGCTGCCAGCTCCTGGGCGTCTCCTGGCGCACTCATGACCAGCAGAAGGCCGACGGCGCCCAGAGCGCTTCGCAACACACCGTTCATCGGGCCTCTCCGTGTGTCTCGCAAGCTATCGGCTCGCGTTTCAAGACCTCGATCGTGTGGGCCGTCTGGGCCAGGACGATGCGTTCACCGTCGACTTCGATCACACAGATTTCGCCATGCAGGCCCAGGCGCCGGACCTCTTTCACCGATATGAGTGTGTTAGGTGAGGTGAGCCGGAAACCGGACAGCCAGCTTGGCAGGGATGGGCGTTGTGACAGGCGTTTCAGTCCCAGTGTTGCCAGCAGGGCGACGATGATGCCGATCGCGAGGGCAAAGAAGACGCGGAAAAAGGAGATCGACGGACTCGCCCCGCCACCCAGCTCCTGGGCGAATACGGGCTCTGCACCGGCCAGGCCCCAAATGACGAGAATGGAAAGAAACACGCGCATGGGAAACTAGCGGATCTCGACAATCCGGATCCCGAACTTGTCGTCGACGGACACCAGCTCGCCCACCGCAATTGTCTCATTGCTGAGGCGGATTTCGAAAAGGCTGTTGAGGGGACTGTCGAGCGGCAGGACAGAGCCTGTTGCCAGCGCGTTCAGGTCGGCAATGGTGACCTGCGTGCGCTCAAGAAAGACATCGATCTCGACGGGGACATTACTGATCAGGCGGTCTGTCACGGCCGAGTTTTTGGGATTGGGAGAATGCTCGGTTTTATCCAACATAATATTTTCTTTCCTCATCTCAGGACGAGGCCTTGATCGGAGATCGCTATGGAACGAGGAGGCAGGTCGCACGCCGTGCCGTTGACGTGCAAGGCTTCAATACGTCCCATATCGGACTCCAGCAGAATAACGTCACCGACATCGAGATGTCTGAGATCGGCCAGACTCAAGGACTGGCGTGCCAGGCAGATCTCTATGGGCACTTTGAGCTCGGCTTGCGCGACATGCCGCGCGGTGAGTGGCCTGTCCTGAAGGGCCGGCGCGGCCAGCATCGCGCGTCGTCTGGCCAGAAGGTCCGGACGAGACAGGGCAAGCGATAGCCCCATGTTGAGGCGGTCGAATGTTATTCGGGCGCGCAGATATGGCTGTACCACCGGCCCGGCTGAAGCCAAGGAGGGCGCGTCGTGTCCGAGCGTGGATTCGATCCTGTCACACAGCTCTCCGAGGGCCTTTTGGGCAATGGTTTCGCCAAACACGATGTCAGACATTGAAGGGGGTGCACCAATGACATCCCAGTTCAACAGGATATGAGCAAAGGCCCGCAGATCGCTATCGGCGCCCAGAAGGTGGACCGCTGAACCGGTCACAATCCGGGTCTCGTCGTCGTGTGCTTCGTCTTCGAGCAGCTGCAGATCGACGCCATCGGTATTGAGCCAGGCGCTGGACCACTCCCGACAGGCCTCTGAGAGCAAGGCGCTCAGGCGACCATCGTGCAAAGCCGTATCCGGCAGCCAAGGCTGTGCATGCGACATTAGCGGCCCCGCAAGCCGAACAATTGCTGGATCATGTCATTGGACACGCTGACGACCTGGGAGGATGCCTGATATCCGCGCTGGATCAGGATCAGATCACCGAACTCCGAGGACAGGTCGACATTGGAGGCTTCTGCGGCACTGCCCACAACAGTTCCAACGGTTTCGCGTGAGCTGGGAGACAGGTCGACACGTTTATTGGCGTCGTAGCGGAACAGGCCACGACCCGTTTGGGTGATGGAGGAGAGATCGCGAAGCGTGGCCAGGGCAATGGCACCCAAAGTCTGATCCTGTCCATTGGAATAGGTCAGCTCAAACTCGCCATTCTCATTGGCGGTCAATGAGGTGATTTCGCCAATCCCGTATCCATCGCTGTCATCCAGCCGCAAGGTCGACACGGAGCCGGAGGAGAACGAGGTCACGCCTGAGGAGAAATCCAGCTCGATCGAGTATCCACCATCCACGTCCTCGACGGTGAATGACGAGGTAAGAGGATCCACGACACCGGCGATGAAGCTCAGGGTTTCACGCGCGATCTCAACACCCGCACTGTTTTCGACAATCACGGTCCAGGAATTCTGATTGGTGACGCTTGTGTCTTTCTCGAAGCGAATATCCCAGGAATCCTGCTCGCCCAGTGCGTTGAAGACGTCAATGGCCGCCACCGTATGTTCTGTGGCGGTTGAAGAGAGATTGTCCGAGAAGGTGATCGATTGAGTGGCCTGGGGCTGGCTGATCCGGTGACTCTCGATATTCACGGGCGTGGCCTGTCCGGTGTCGTCCAGAACCGCCAGCTTGTACTGGGTGCCTGACAGAATGATATCTCCGTCCGGGCCGACTTCGAACGATCCGGTGCGCGTATAGAGAATTTCGTCATCGCCCAAGAGAACCAGGAAGCCTTCTCCATCGACGGCGAGATCCAGCGGATTGTCGGACAGTCGGACTTCACCTTGTTTCATGCTCAGGCGCGAGTCCGCCAGGGTCACCCCGTAGCCAAGGCCGGAGGATTGGCCAGAGTCGCCGAACATGCCCTGGAATGTCAGGTCTGTCGCCTTGAAGCCCGGCGTGTTCAAATTGGTGATATTATTGCTGATCTGGCGCAAGCCGTTGGAATAGGCTTGCATGCCACTCAGACCGATAAACATGGCACCGATCATTGTGTACCTCCTTCGGCAACGCGACTAATGGCTGATAGCGAGATTGAATTGATCACGGTTCCGTCTTGTGTCTCGATTGAGACGCTGGGTGCGCCCGACACAAAGCTGACGGCCGTTACACGTCCTCTGAGCACCGTGCCGCCGCTGGGAATGTCGACGACCTGACCCAGCAATCCCGTTGCCTGTCCGACAGTGCCGATCTGGCGAATGCCTTCAAGGTTTTCGTTGGTGGTCTCGGTTTGCTGGATCTGGGAGAATTGAGCGAGCTGCGAGACAAACTCGAAATTCTCCATGGGCTGAAGTGGATCCTGATAGGTGAGCTGGGTCAGCACAATTCTCAGAAGGTCCTCAAACCCGACGCCAAAGGCAGAACTGGCATCAGTGGTAACGCGGTTCACGCCGGTGGCTCCACCGCTACCGATCGGATCGATGACTTGCATCATGAACTCCTGTGACTTGAGGGAGGACCGTTGAGGTCGCGACGGTAATTGTGTCGGCGTGTTCCCCGTATTCGGCGAGAAGGACGCGAATATCGCGACTGAGCGACGGGACCTCGGAGAGTAGCGCGGCGGGGGCGTTGATGTGCACGTTCATCCGCCCGTTCAGCGCGTTCAGGATGATCTTTATGGCCGTTGGAGATGCGCGGCCGGAGGTCGCGGGTGTGGATTTGAACGCCCGGGCGACGGGCTTCTCCGAGCCGACCGGCTCTGCATCTTGTGCGATGGGATCGGAGGGGCTGGGTGAGGACAGAGGTGCAATCCGCGATGGATTGGCGCGCATCGGCGGGAGGGGCGGCGGAGCAGTGTGACGTGTTCTGCCGATCGACCTGTCAGAAGCAGGTTTCGTCTCCACGCCAGGCCCGGAGAGAGAATGTGTGCGTTTTGGCGTGTTCGGTGCCGCCGTGGAAAGCGCGACGGGCGCCAGCTCGGCCGTGCCGTGTCGCAGAGCGAGGTGAGTGAGGCTCTGGCGGTCAGCGCTGTTGGATGGGGAGGTCGTGCGGTCAGGAGCCCATACACCCCAATGGTTAAACGCAAAAGTGTGTCTCGATGAGCCGCCGAGTGTCGGGTCAGATGACGCCAGGATGGTGTCGGACAGATCCGGTTCGGAGTAGGACCTTTGCGATGGGGACTCAAATTCGTTCCGGGACCGGTCTGTCGGTAACAGCCAGGCCTTAAACGAGCCGACATCGCGGTTGTCGTCTTGCAGGGACGCATCCGTTGGCGAGGCAGGTGTGTGCGCGGGAGAGAGTGTATCGCGCGAATTGATCGCTTCAGTCATGATCGCCCCCAGTCCAAGCCTACGCGCTCATCCCGGGCGTCTTCGATTAAACGCTCTTTCTTCTTTTTTACTTGGACGCGATTGTGTTCCAGAAGGTGTTCGGCGACATCCTCGTGAGCCTGTGCCTGGAAGACACGTGTGCGTTGGACGGCCAGCGTGTCTTTTTGGAACTCATGTTTATCCCGAGCCTGGTTTCTACGGGCATCGGTTGCAATGAGGTGTTGCGCATAGGCCTGCAATTGCTCGGGTGCCAGGGTGGAGCGATTGACATAGGCCTTCCATTGCTCCTGGGCGTCGTTCAATTCAAGCTCGGCCTGACCGAGATCCGTTTCGACCGCCTCAAGCCGGCGTGTCTCTTCTGCTAGCGCGGCATGTTCCAACTGTGTTTGCAAAGAGCGCAGGGCGAGAAGGGTTTCGAACTGGGAGGAGGGGTGTGCGCTAGACATGGGTCTCCCCCTTGCCCTGATGAAGGGCGTTCAGACGGGCGAGTGTCGTCTCGAACAGGCTGTGTTCGTCGACCGGCTGATGCGCAAAGGCATCGATGGCTGACCGGGTGGAGATCGCCTGGTCCGTCTGAGGATTGCTTCCCGCCTTGTAGAGGCCGGACTCGATCATCAATCGCGATTCTTCATAGAGGCTGAGCGTGCGCAGCGTCTCACGCGCGAGCGCGCTGTGGGCGGGGGTGCGGACCGTGTCGGCGAGACGACTGACACTCTTCTGGATGTCGATTGCGGGATAGATTCCGCGTTCGGCGATGCGACGAGACAGGATGATGTGCCCATCGAGCAGCGATTTCATCACTTCAACAACCGGGTCGTCCACATCATCTGTCTCGCTCAGCACAGCCATGACTGCGGTGATCGCACCGCCGTTCTTTGTTGCGCCGCACCGCTCTACAATCTTGGGCAGGGCGCTGAAGACGTTAGGCGTGTAGGCTCTGACCGTTGGCGGTTCACCGGCCGCAAGACCCATTTCGCGCAGGGCCATTGCGTATCGCGTGATGGAATCAATCACCAGCAGGACATGCTCGCCCCGCGCCCGCCAGAATTCCGCAGCGGCCACGGCTTGCTGGACCGCGCGTGCCCTTACAGGCGCACTCTGGTCGGAGGTCGCAGCGATACAGCTCGTCTTAGGGCCAGCCAGGTCGGACGACAGGCCCTCGACTTCCCGGCCACGCTCGCCGACGAGGCACAGGATCAAACGGTCACACGACGCATGTGTTGCGATCTGTCGAATGAGGGTGGTCTTGCCCACACCCCCGGCCGCAAACAGTCCGATCCGTTGTCCTACACTCAGGGTCAGCAGTCCGTCGATCGTGCGCACCCCTGTCGTCAGCCTCGGTGTGACAGTGGCCCGCTCGCGCGGAAGCGGCGGACGGGCGTCCAGACGGGCGGTCTGGCTTGTGTCGAGAGCGTGTCCGCCATCAAGAGGTTCGGCGAAGGCATCGAGAATACGTCCGGACAGGGTCTCGCCGACAACGGCCTCGTGGAACCGCCTCTCTTCGACGACCGAATCGCCGATCTGGACGGAGGATGTGGAGAAGAACGGGTAGAGCACCACGCCATCCGGCCCGCTCGCAACCACTTCCGCCAGCCCGTCCACGGTGGAGTGAATATCGGTGTCGGCGCGATGAATTCGACAGATTCGCCCGGTGGGTAGTTTCGGTCCCGTCGCTCTCACATGGGATGGGGTGACCTGATCGACCGTTCCCACTCGTCGATAAGTGGGGATCGAAGCCAGCGCGGATTTGACGGCACTCATTTTCATGGGGCCGCACCGGTCGCGTCAACGTCACGGAGCGTATGGGAAATCTCATCCAGCAATGTATCCAGACTGAACTGGACGCGATCTGAGGCATACACGATCTCGAACTCGCCCGAACCGAGACGGGGGTCGAGTTGAATGGTCAGATCGCCTGAAGGGGGCGCCGCGCCGATACCGGAGGGAAGGTCATGGGTCTCGAAATCGTCTGGCGAAAGACACAAGACAAGCGCGTGTTCGTCGCGAAAGGCCTGGAAGGCCTGTTTGATGACCGATTCCAGCCAGGCCCGCTTGTTGTCGGGAAGGGATGCAAAGTGTCGGATGGCAAACACAGCAATCTCCACCACATGGTCTTGCTGTGTCTCGAACTGACGGTGAGCGGCCTGCTCGATGTCGCGGGTGAGCCTGTCCAGTCGGTCGGATTCATGCGTGCGAACTTGCTCTGCCGCGCGTTTGCCAGCCTCGAACCCGCGGGTCTGGGCGTCTTCAATTGCCGCTTTTGCGGTGTCATTTGCAGCCGCCAGCGCATCGCGCAGCCTTTTATTCTCAGCCTCCAACGCGTCCAGAGGGGACGCAACAGGCGCGGTAGCGATTTTGTGCGTTGAGGCCGGTGGGGTGTTCATGTCCGGGGGACCGATTTGCCGCGTGTAGGCCTCGTTTGACTTGATCAGGGAGGACATGGCTTTACCCCCGTGGCGCGGCAGCGAGGTGCTGCAGATGCGCGATTAAGGCTGACCCGTATCGCTCGCCGGGCAAGAGGTCCCTGTTTTCGAGTTGTTGCCTCAAATAGGCGGAAAACTCCGGGCTGAGGGCATCGAACCCGTCTGCGGATCGGTCGGGCGATCGGGTGTCATCAGGCACAGGTGTTTGAAGAGCTTTGTCCAGCTCAGCGCGGGCCTTTGCCGGTAAATGACGGCGCACGGCCCAGCGATCTGTCCATTTCAACGATCGGTAGAGCGACAAGAGTTGCGGCAATTCGGTGTCAGCGATCTGCATGGACTCCCCCCGAGGGCGTGTCGAGCAGAAGCTGAAGTCGAGCGGCCAGGGCTTCATGGCGAGGGCTGTCAAAGTCCGGACGCAGGACCAGGCGCCACAGCACGGCGGCGCCGATCGCAAGGATCAATCCAAGGGCCAGCCCGATCGGCCAGACCAGCGGTGCAGGCGTCGCCGGCGTGAGACTGGGGGTCGGGGTTGGCGATGTCGCTGCTGCACCTGGGTCGGCGGCCTCGGCATTGGTGACGCGTTCGACCTGTGCCAGCGTCGCATCGACGCCAAAGCTGATCGTTCCGACCTGTCGACCGTTCTCGAATCTCAGAGCATCCAACCGGGCCTGGATGGACTGTTTGTAGCGCGTGGGCAGCGGGGTTGACGACACAATGATAACGTTCAAGCGCGCTTGCGTTTGCGGGGCAAAGGGCTCTGTCGACGTCTCGCCGGCATTTTCACTGGGCTCAACCACGTCGACGGTGACATTCTGGCGTTCGACCATCAGGTCGAAGACCTGGTCCTGAAGAACATCGCGGACAACGGCTCTCAGCTGAACCAGTTCATCCGTTCCTGAATTGCTGCCGGTGATGACATTCGCGGTGTCGACGGCCTCGAGAACGCTGACAACATCGCCTTGCGACGCCAGCACGACGACATCTGTCGCCCGCATGTCGGGCACGGCAGCCGCGACGAGACGTTGTACGCCTTCGATCTGTGATGGGCCCAGCTCAACCCCTGGAGCCGAGATCAGCGATACGGCAGCAGTGGAGCGGTTCTGTTCCTGCCGAAACAGGGTGCGTTCGGCGAGCGCGATATGCACCCGGGCTTCTGCGATATCGTCCATATTGATCAGCGTCCGGGTCAACTCTCCCTGGAGGGCGCGCTGGAATCGGATCCGCTGGGCAAAATCGGTCAGACCCATTTCGTTTGTGTCAAAGATTTCCCATCCGTCGACCGCGCTCAGCTGGACTTCCGCCGAGGTGAGGGCGATCCGGGCCGCTCCGCCTTGTCGGCTGGGAACGCTAATTCCAGTCCCGTCCGCGGTCAGCCTGTTTGGAATACCCGCCTCGTTGAGATGATCGCGCGCCAGGGCGATGTTTTCGCGCGGCAGGTCTGCCAGCAAGGGCTCATAGCTGTCCCGCAGAACCAGGACATAGACCAGGGCCAGGACGATCGCCATGGCGGCGAGAACCAGGCCGACACGCATATATTGTTGGCGTTCCGAGAGGGGTTGGGAAGACGGATCACTCATAGTGCGGTCACAGCTGTGTATTCATGATGTCGCGATAGGCTTCCACCATGCGATTGCGCACTTGCAGGGCCAGTTCCACGGAGAGACGGGCCTCTTCCAGAGCGATTGTCACCTCATGAATGGGGACATCTTCACCCAGGGCGAAGGCCCGCACTAGATCGTCGGCGGTATCCACCTTGGCTTCAAGATTGGCGAGTCCGGTCTGCATGAGCTCGGCAAAACCGGGCGCACCGGCCTGGGGCGGGTCCTGCGTGATCGTCTGTGGCGTAACGGCCTGTGGTGTCACGCCTTGAGTGCTGACCGCAGAAATGGCGGCAATGAGTTCAACGCCCGTCATGCTTGCCGCCCGATCTCCAGGGCCCGGCTGTACATCTGCTGGGCCAGGGTGATTGTTGTCAGATTGGCTTCATAGGCCCGCGAGGTGCGGATCATCAGCGTCATCTGGGCGGCGTGATCGATATCGGGGTAGTTCACAAAACCTTCCGCGTCAGCGTGGGGGTGGTCGGGATCGAGAACCTGGCGTGGACGGGTGGAATCGGCCTCGACACCCAGCACCTGAACACCCATTGGACCCGCGTGTTCACCCGCCTGATCGAGCGTGGACTGGAAGCTTTGTGCTGGACCACTCACCAGTCGCAGGGGTTGAAACGTTGAACCGTCCGCGGCGCTCGAATTCATGTTGGCAAGGTTCTGCGCGATGATTTCCAGGCGCTGCCACTCAACATTCAGGCCACTGATACTGATGTCGTACGCATTCATGGGGACTACCTCGATGTCACGACACTGCGGTGCAGCGACATGTTGCGGCTGAGAAGTTCGATGAGGGCCGAGTACCGCATGGAGGTTTGCGCGGCCTCTGCCAGCTGGAGGTCCAGTCTTTGCTCGGAGCCCTCAATCACACGGCTGGACGTGACAACCTCCGGCTCCACGGCCTCGATTGCAGACAGGCCGGACTGGGCGGCCAGGCGCAAATCGTCTTCAAACCGCACTTCGACCGGACGAAATGCACCGGAATTGGCGTTGGCGATGTTTTGCGCCAGATAAAGATACCGGGTCGACAGGCCATCAATGGCCTTTTCCAGAATGGCGCCGGTGATCGCGTCCATGATCTCGCTCCTACTGCACGATGATTTCAGCATGCAGGGCGCCCGCGGACTGGACGGCCTGCAATATGCTGATCATGCGACGGGTATCGACATTGGCGTCGGCCAGGCCCTGAACCAGGTCGGCGACGGTTGTATTGGGAAAGCTGGCGACCACATCATTCGCGGCCCGTTCGACGCTCAGCTCAGTATTGGTCACGACCAGGCTCGATACATCACTTGCAAAGCCGGAAATGAAGGCCGGTTGTGATGCGGTGTTCTCGGCTGTCACCGTGATGCGAATATCGCCCTGGGAAATCACCACGCTGTCGATGATCACATCACCGCCCGCAACAATGGTTCCGGTGCGCTCATTGATGACGATGCGCGGGACGCGGCCGGGTTCGACCCGGATCTCTTCCAGGCTGGCGATAAAGGCGGTCAGCGCGCTGTCATGTCCCACGGGGCGGATGGACACCTGGTCAGCATGATCGGCCGTTGCGATGGCATAACCAAAACGGGCATTGATCGCCGAGGCGATCCGTGTGGCCGTCGTGAAATTGGGGTCGTACAGGAAAAACCGGATCTGGCCATCAGCACCCACCAGATGGGCGTTGACCGAGCGTTCGACCGTGGCGCCGGCTTCGATTCGGCCAGTCGTGGGATAGTTGCGCTGAGACCGGTTCAGCTCGCTCTCGAAACTGTCGCCGCCGGTGACCAGCGCGCCCTGGGCGAGGGCGTAGGGCTGGCCATCCGGGCCCAAAAGGGGCGTCATCAATAATTGCCCGCCAGCCAGGCTGCGTGCATCTGCAGCGGAGGATACGGTGATATCGATTTCATCGCCGACATTGGCCGCTGCGGGCAGGCGCGCTGTCACAATCACCACAGCGACATTGCGGCTGGAGATATCGGCTTCGCTGACCGTTGTGCCCAGGCGCGCATAGACATTCTGCAAGGCCTGGCGGGTCACATCGGACCGACCGCTATCGCCCGAACCCGCAAGGCCCACGACGAGGCCGTAACCGATCAGGGCATTTTCCCGCCAACCTTCATACCGGCCCAGCGCGCTGAGCGGCACGCCGCGGGTCACGGGTGCGACAGCGGGAGCTATGCCCGGCTCATCTGCCCGGACCTGCGCTGCCGGGCTGGCGGCCAGGGTCAGGCCGGCGAGGAGGGTCATCGTCGTACGCATCAACCCAGACCCAGTCGACGGAAGAAGGAGCGGATCGGGCCCGGCGCGTCAGCATCCTGGTCAAAGCCCTCGCCGTCATAGTGGATCTCGGCTTCGGAGATACGGTAGGACAAAACTTCATTGCTCGCGCTGACATCGCTGGGACGCACACGGCCGCGAATGCTGATGACGGTCTGCTTGCCATTCACCAGCAGCGATTGTTCCCCCTGGATGCGGAAATCGCCATTGGGCAGAATGTCCTCGATCACCACGCTGATCTGCGCCACCAGGCTGTCGCTGCGACGGACTTCGCCCTGGCGACCATATTCGCCCCCCAGAGAGAGTTCACCGAAATCGATCTGGGCCGAGGTGTTCAGCCCGCCATCGATCGAACCGCCCCGGCGCGAGGCCTGGCTGGATGAATTGCGCGCTTCGGCATTTTCAATCACCAGCACGGTCAGGCTGTCGCCAATGGCACCGGCCTTGAGATCATGCGCCATGCCGGCAAAGCGTGAATTGCGGAACAGATCGTCGGCCTGTGCCGTTCCCGCTGGCAGGATCAGGCAGAGCGCGGCGAGCAGGGCGTGCAGACGGGTGGGGCGTTTCATGAGGCCGGCTCCCGATCGCTTGGGGCAGCCGGGCTCAGAGCCTCGCGGGAGACCGCAAAGACGGATCCGTCCTCGCCCTGCACGAAGACACGTGCCTGATCGGCATGAAGGGTCTGCGCCAGCGCGACCTGGCGTTCAATGCGCACAGCGCCGCGCTCCACCTGCATCACCATCTGTGTGCCGCGATCATGGGTGTGCGATGGCGCCAGCACGACCGAGCCCAGATAGGTGCCCGCGGGCAGGGCGGTGATCGTGCGGACAGACGCTGAGCGGCGATCATACACCACGGCCGGGCGCTCGGCGTTGAGCTCACACGCCACCACCTGGACCATGTCCCGGGTGATCAGGCTCCCCCCAGGCACGTCCGTATGCGTTGCGACACAGGCCGCAGCACCCAGAACAATGGAACTCACAAGACCGGACATCATCAGCGCCTGAGATTATTGGTGATCGAGGCCAGCTGATCGGCGGCCTGGACCACCTGGGCATTGGCCGTATAGGCGCGCTGGATGATCATCAGCTCGATCATCTCCGCGCTGAGATCCACATTCGAGCGCTCCACATAGCCATGGCGCAACAGGCCCGCCCCGTCTTCGCCCGGCTGGACATCCACCAGGCGCGTGCCCGGCTCCAGGGTGTAATACCCGCCGCTTCGGGCGGTCAGAGCGCCGTCATCCATCACCCGTACCAGATCGATATGACCGATCTCGCGGGTCTCGCCGGTGCCATCGCGCGAGAGCACACGGCCATCCTCCGCGATTTCCAGCTCGGCACTGTCATAGGGCAGATTGATCATCGCGCGCAGGGTCAGACCATTATCGGCGGTCAGATATCCGTCTTCATTCAGGCGCAGATGACCGCCGCGCCACAGCACGCTCTCGCCGTGATCGCCCATCAGCTCGATAAAGCCCAGACCATCAATGGCCAGATCCAGAGCGCCGCCGGTCTGTTGCATCTCACCCTGAACCGACATCACCGTGTGCGGGGTAAGGCGCGCGCCGGCCGCCGGGCGGGGCTCACCGGCCGAGGCAGCCAGGATATCGCTGAACCGCACATCCGTGCGCTTGAACCCGGTGGTGTTCAGATTGGTGACATTATGGGCGAGAATATCCAGCGCGCGCTGGTAGTTTGACAGGCCCACACCGGCGATATCAAAGGCGGTATTCATCGGCGCGAACTCCCGAATGTTGTAAAGACCTGACCCATCAGCTGATCATAGACCTGGACCATGCGGGCCCCCATTTCGCCCTGTCGCAGGGCCGTCATCATGGACAGCATTTCCGGCGCCAGATCGACATTGGAACCTTCCAGCATGCCCTGTAGCACCTGGGCCCGCTCCACAGGGAGCAGGTCGGCAGGGTCGGCCTGGAAGCTGGCACCGCCGAGCGGTGACAGGACGGCCCCGTCGGTGACATCCACCAGGCCGATACGGGCCAGGGCGATGCCGTCATCGATGATCGTGCCGTCGCTCTCAATGCTCACTGCGGCGTGGGGCAGGCGGATGGGGGTGTCGTGTTCATCGAGCAGATATCGGCCCTGAACATCGATCAGATGCCCGTCACCATCCAGCTGGAAGGCGCCGTTGCGGGAGAGCTGAATCTGCCCCCCGTCCATCATTTTGAAAAAGCCCGAACCACTGATTGCAAGATCAAGCGGGCGATCGGTGAGGCTCAACGCGCCCTGCGCCATCACCACATCGGTGGCGAAGGCCTGGGCCGCAAGGGGCGATGTGATCGAGCCAGAGCGCGCGGTTTCAAGAATATTTTCAAATGAAACCAGTCGCTTATGGCCACTCGTTTCGGTGTTGGAAATATTGCGTGACACGGTTTCGAGCCGCTTTTGCGACGTCGATAACATGATTTCAGCAACACTCAACAAGTCCATAACGCGTACCCCACATACGGCGCGGACCCTAGACCACACTTTTGGCGCGATGCAAGTGGGATTGGTGATATTCGTGTTATGCAACCGAAATGGGGCTGGGTGTGGTCTCTCTCTCGGGTTTGTCCCGGGGCCTGTTTTCAGCGAGGAGGGTGCAATCTGTTATCTTGCGCTTGCCCGCCGATAGTTGATTTCAGGAGCCCGGAATCAAACCCGCGAATACGCGGGGGGCGTCGGAGAGGGTGACGCGACCGCGAAGGGAATTGGGGGTATGGGCGCGGCGCAAATGAACGAAGCAGTGGAACAAATGACAACATCAGACGGAATGAGGCAGAATAGGTAGCTCGGCACGATCACTCAATGTTCAGTTGACGATGCCTGACGGCTAGGTTCGCACGACAGGTTCGGATGCACCGCGATGATTTCCGTGACTTGCAGAGGGTCATTAAAATTGCGCGCAACATACTCTGCATTATCAAACATGAAGCGTTCCTGATCATCGTCAAAGCCCCGATCGTAAAACCGGCCTTGCATAACAATAAGTGAACCGCCAGACAGCCCCATCACTTGTTCGACGTTCACACGACCAGTATCCAAACGAAGCTTTCGGCCAGAGGCGCACCGAGTTGTATTTGAGCCCTCGGCCAGCTCACGGGGAACCCGCATCCGTTCCGGATCCCGATCAGACGCCCCGTTCTTCTGTGACACAGACACCACACATCCTCCCTCAACCGGCCCGCAAGGGCCGCCAACACGCCATGCCGCACTGTGCGGCAGACCCGCCCCGCGCCACGCACGCCGGGCCTTCATGGCCCATACCTTAGACGCGTAAATTCAGGCGGTTGAGGGATGCAGTGCCACCGCCGGGCCGCTCTGGCCCGGGGCATTTCGAGCACTGCGCACAGAAGCAATCCTATTTACGTGATGATTTCCGCTGCTTATCACGATTCCGAAGGAAGCGCGCGCAGTTGTGCATCTTGTGTGACAGCTGACCCGCTCGTGCGCCTGACAGACAGGATCCGACCGCGTGACCCGGAGGACACACCGGGCAATGGCGTTGTCCGGTAGAAAGGGACGCAGACCATGACCACGGGCCACGCCCAAATTCGTAAGCGGGTCGAAAAGCGCTTAGTTCGAGATCGCGTCTGGAATGCTCTCGACCAATTTAGAATGCAAAATTTTCGCGACAGGATCCCAATCACCCGCCTCTTCCACGCCTCGGAGGGTTCGATAGCGCATCGGCCTAGGTCGTCCAATAAAGTCGGGATCAAGAAAACGCATCCCAGTGCAGCCAGCGCGAAGCAGGCGCAGCGCAAATTCATCCGTGCAGAACCTGTACCCCCGCAGAACCGTATCGTGAAACAGCTCGAACGGAATAGACACTGAGCTCTTGACCGCGATCTTTCCGGCCATCATGGCGCTGACCACAGCTGAAGTTGAAGGTGCTCCCCCAAACCTAAGCGACACATCGGCCAGCGCTGCGTTCACGGGGATGCTCATGATCTTGTATTTCTTCTCTTGCGCCCAACTCGCTGTCTCAGAGGCATCAATATCGAAGTACTCGATTTCATCTGACGCCAACCCCGCCGCAAGACGAAACTTCTCAGACACAATCGTTTGACCATCCCAATCAAAACAATCGAGATCGAAGCCAGGCATGGTCATCTTCAATTGCGCCATTGGGAAGGGCGTGCTGCGAAACTCGCCAGCGGAAAGCCCGGCGGCAAAGACTTCCTGGCCGTTCAAGAACTTACAGTTCGCGACCATTTCATCTGCATCAACTGTGTAAGGAAGCCATGGCGTGAACACCCAATATCTAGTCATGGTCAGTGCATCCTTGGGTGCCAAATTCTCGAAACAATCTGGAGCCGGTTGACCAGCGCGACCGTTTCGAAAATGCCTCTTGCCTCAAGAGGTGTTGGTGCTCGCCCGCCAATCGTCGCTCGCAACGTAGCGATTTGGACGCGAGTCTGCGTATCATAGTCGGGATGCTGCGTGTTGTGGATAGGAAGTGTATTGCCAATCCTTTGCTGTGCAATCTCATTTGCCGGCAAAGCAATGAGATTCATGATGCTATCGACACGCCAACCTGCCTCATAAGCCGATTGTGCCAATATCGGAGTTTGCCCCCAAACGTTTGCCGGAACAAGATGGTGGGCCCGCATATCATCGCCAGTTCGGAGTGATAGGGCTGCCCGCGCCGAGGCTGATGTTGTTTGCAAATGCCTGTCTACACCGCTTGGTCGTCGGCTGCGGCTTTCAAGATTGTAGTCGGCAATAGCCGCCTCGGCTGCCATCCGGATGATGATTCGTGCCTGCCGCTGATCCTCGGTCCCGATAAAAGCGCGGTTGGATGCAATGGCCGTAAGGCCTGGATTCACCAACTCAAGGCGCATGATCGCTTCAGACGCCGCGTTAAGATCTCCTCCGTAGAAATTTGCACTTGAATGCAACGGCAACTGGTATTGTGCCCACACATATGCGTTGGCCGCCATTACATGAGAGGTCTGAGATGAATCGAGGCCAAAATCCTCAATCGCTTGCTCCACCTGAGCTCTCTCAGCTTGGGCTACGGAATATCTTAAGAAGTGCTCCGCGGTCACCAAGGTCCCGAAAATTCTAAGCGCCCCCGAAGTCAAGAATTCGGCTCTAGAGGCTGATCCCGCGCCGAAGACGCCCGAGGCTGCGTCTGATGCTAAGATTGCAGTCTGTGCAACGTCGAAGGCTGGCAAAGATACGGGGTCTACCAAATCCCAAAAATCGGCAGATAAGGAGAACAAGCCAGATTCGGTTCCGAGAGACGTCGAATCTGACAATCCTGCCAATTTGCGAAGACGGTCGAGACTAGGGAATATCGTCTCAAGATCGTCGTTGAGATAGTCGATTTCGCGATCCTCGCCACCCTTCGCGCTCTCAATCGATTTTGAGACCCCCCCCGCAATAGCTTTACCAATCGTCTGTCCGATCACGCTGGGCAGTATAGCGAGAACGTTATCGCCAAAATCAGTTCCGTCGATGGCAGAGCGCGTTGCCGCATCAGCGATGGCAGAAGCAGTTCCTAT
>NZ_JBKQWY010000010.1:0-243718 GCF_047308265.1 Maricaulis sp. D1M11 | reverse complement strand
GCGGCAGCCTTCTGCCGTACCCTCATGGGTCCAGTCGGTCATTTTCGAGAAAAGTTTAGCCCCTCAGCGAAAAAAGTTTCAGGCTTGCCTCATGCAACTGCATGCTGCGTTGACTCAATTGAAGGTTTGAATAGGTTTGCACGCGGTATGGCTGACAAAATCGGATTGTTGCCATGGCCGTGTGGGGAGCGTTCATGAGTGCGGACCAGGCCTTATACCTGATGAACGAGCTGGTTTGGCACGCGTTTCTCGTCGCAGGCCCCATTCTCATTGGAACGCTGATCGTGGGCGTGTTGATCAGTATCCTGCAGGTCGCCACGCAGGTTCAGGAAATTACGTTGAGCTATGTGCCGAAACTGCTGACGGCGGCCACGATCCTGGTGGTGCTGGGAAGCTGGATGCTGGGTAAACTGCTGCAGTTTGCGACGTCGCTCTATCAGGGCATTCCGGCAATTGGTGGCTAGTGGATGGAACGCTACACGGCTTTCGTCATCGCGACCTTGGTATTGAGTTTACGGATCGGTCCGGTCCTGGCCTTTGCGCCTCCATTCACGCTCATGAGAATTCCGTCGAGCGTTCGCGTCTTGCTGGCCCTGGCCCTGTCGGGGTGGTTGGTCGCCACGACTGAAGCCGCCACGGTTTTTACCGGTTTCGGGCCTCGTTGGGTGGGTGTGATAGCGATTGAGCTGATGATGGGAATTCTTATCGCCCTGTCGCTCCAGATGACGTTTGCCGCTGTTTCGTTTGCGGGCAAGGCCATCGATATTCAGGCCGGTTTCGGACTGGCCGGTCTTGCAGATCCGACTTTGCGCGGGCAGATGCCTCTGGTGGGCGGTCTGTTTATGTACGCGCTCGCTGCCGTCTTTTTTGCAACCGGCGGGGTCCACGAATTGTTGGGGATCTGGGCGATCAGTGTCGAGCGGATCCCGCCCGGCAGTCTGGTGTTCAGCCCCGACCTGCCGGTGCTCGTGACGTTTTTCTCCCAGACCTTTGTCCTGGCACTTGGGCTGGCGAGTGTCGTCTTTTTGACCTTGTTTCTGCTGGACCTGACGATCGCCTTCATGTCCCGGACCCTGCCGCAGATGAATGTGCTTCTGCTCGGTTTTCAGGTTAAAACCCTGGCGGTGCTTCTGACGCTTCCTGTCGTGTTCTCTGTGAGCGGTGTCACCCTTCTACGCCTGCTCCGACTGGCTATGGAAACGACACCCGAGTTACTGCGGGGGTAAAAGGTGGCAGAGAGTGAACAGAACAAGACCGAGGAAGCCACCCCATTCAAGCTGCGACGCGCGCGCGAGCGTGGCATGGTGGCGCGGGGCATTGATTTAGGATTCTTTGCCAGCCTGACGGGGGTGGCGATCTTCGGTCTCGTCGCTGGGGAGCGATTGTTTGGCGATCTCGTCCAGCTGGTCAGGCAGTTGTTTGTCACGGCCATCGCAGGCGCATCTGATCCACAGATCGGGCCTGCATCCATCGCCATGACCTATATGCCCGCGATCAAAATGCTGGCCCTGCTTGGCGGCACGATTGTTCTGGTCGTGATCGTCTTCGAGGTCATTCAGATTCGAGGGATTGTTTTCTCGACCCGGCCCTTGAAGCCGGAATTTTCACGGCTCAATCCGGGCAAAGGGATCAAACGTCTATTCTCGTTTCGCATGCTCAAGGAAACGCTCAAGAATGTCGTGAAGATGGCGGCCTATACACTGGCGGCGCTGCTGGTGATCAGCCTGGCTGTCCAGACCTGGGCGGAAAACATGGGGCATGCCGGTCAGCTGGTGCAGGCCATTCGCGAGAGCAGTTTTCGCCTGTTGTTTGTATTCATCGTCCTGGCGGCGTTTTTTACAGTTCTCGACCAGATCATTGCGCGCGCAGAATTCCGCAAGGAAATGCGTATGAGCAAGAGTGAGCTCAAGCGTGAGATAAAGGACCGGGAAGGGGATCCCCGGATCAAGCAGAAGAGAAAACAACTGCATCAGGAATTCGCCAAGCAGCAACAGTCATTGGGCGAGCTTCCGGGCTCTGACGTCTTACTGGTCAATCCTCAACACTATGCGGTGGCCTTGGCCTATGATCCGGCTCAGATGTCTGCCCCCTTGATCCGTGCGAAGGGGCGAAACCAGTTTGCCCAGACCCTCAAACGCTCAGCGATCATCCATGGCGTTCCCATCATCGAAAACCCGCCCCTGGCACGTGCCATTTTTCGTCACGGCGAGATCGGTCAGCCCATTCGGTCCAAAGAATTCAAACAGGTCGCTGAAGTGTATATTCATCTGTCGCGGCAAGGTGTTTTGAAAGAAAAATCAACCAGTCATGTTTAAGTTGTTGCGTAAAAACAAGGACCTGGCCCTGGTTCTTGGTGTTGTCTTGATCCTGGTCATTCTGTTTTCCCCCATTCCGGCGGTGATGCTCGACTTGGCGATCTTGATCAATTTCGGCTTCGGGCTGACAATTCTTCTGCTCACTCTGTATGTCAAAAAACCGGTCGAGTTTTCGACTTTCCCCTCACTTCTTCTGATTGCCACGCTCTACAGGCTCGCGCTCAATATCGCGGCCACGCGTTTGATCCTGACCGGAGGGGATGCGGGTGATGTGATCAACTCGATTGGGGAATTCGCGGTTCAGGGCCAGTTTGTCGTCGGCCTTGTCGTCTTTTTTATCCTGGTGGTTGTTCAGTATGTGGTCGTGACATCGGGGGCCCAGCGGGTCTCGGAAGTCGCAGCCCGTTTCACCCTGGATTCCATGCCGGGTCAGCAAATGAGTATCGATGCCGATCTCAATATGGGATTGATTGACCAGGACGAGGCCCGTGCACGACGTGAAGCCCTGGAAAAGGAAGCGGCCTTCTACGGCTCGATGGATGGGGCGAGCAAATTCGTCAAGGGCGACTCGATCGCGGGTGTCATCATTGTTCTCATCGATATCATCGCGGGTCTCATCATCGGTGTGGTTCAGATGGGGATGAGCTGGCCGGAAGCTCTGGAAACCTTCACCCTTCTCACCATTGGTGATGGCATCGCGACACAATTGCCGGCGCTGATCATTTCAATCGCAACCGGTATTATCGTCACCCGCTCATCGGCCGATCGTGAACTGAGCGCCGAAGTCTTCAAACAGCTCACATCCATCACGCGTATTCCGCTGATTGTCGCCGGTATCTTGTTGGCGATGACCCTGCTTCCGGGCATGCCGCGCATCCCCATCGGCATTGTCGTTGTCGCGCTGCTGCTGACCTGGTTTCTTTTGCGTCGGCAAACGCAGGCGGACGGGGATGAAGATGACGGAGGGGCAGAGACGCAGGCCGCAGATGATACGCCCTTTCCGGCCTTGTCTATTGCGCTGGGTGCCCGACTCTCGGAAGCCTGGGCTGGCGAGCGCGATGCGATGCTGGAGCGTATCTCCTCACTGCGTGAGCAGCATGAGAAGCAGTTCGGCCTCGCTTTCCCGGCTGTGACCTTCATGGACGGTCCCGAACTGGGGGGATTTGACTATGATATTCGAATTTTTGGAACGCCCTACGCCCGGGGCGAGTTGGAGCCTGACCAGATTTTGGCCGTAAAGACCGAACAGTCCACAGGCCTGTTGAGCGGGCGTCCAACCCGCGATCCGTCGTTCGGGCTGGACGCTTTGTGGATTGACGCCGATCAGCAAGAAACGGCAGCACAGCAGGGCTATACTTGTGTGGATCCCGTGACGGTTCTAATGACTCATCTTGGTGAGCTTATGCGGATAGAGGCTCCGACCTTGCTGACACGGGCCACCGTGACCGGCTTGCTGGACGGGACCCGTCGGCGTCAGCCAGGGCTGGTTGAGGAGCTGGTCCCGACCCTGTTGAGCATGAGTGATATCCAGCAAATCTTGCAAAACCTGGTCATGGAGCGGGTCTCAATTGCCAATGTTGACCTGATCCTGGAGCATTTGTGCGATTGCGGCCGACAGGAAAAAGACCCGACCGTTCTGACGGAACGGGTGCGTGAAAAGCTCAGCTATGTCATCTGCAATCAATTGCGCGACCGTCATCGGGAACTCAATGTGCTCAGCTTGGATCCGCGCATCGAAAACCAGCTGGTTGCAGCAGTAGGCCGGTCGCAGCGGGCCGATTCCCTGCCGATCGAGCCGCGCCTCGCCGAGACGGTGCTTCGCGGGCTGGATGAGCAGGCCAATGCCATGCAGGCTGTCGGTTTCCATCCGGTCTTATTGTGTAGTGCCGAAATTCGGCGCGCGATGAAAAAGCTGACCTCGCGGAGTCAGCCCCGTTTGGCCGTCATTTCGGTCAATGAGATTCCCAAGACCATCGAATTGAAATCCTTCGGTGTTGTTCAGGCTCCGGCGACGGAGTCGCAACCGGCCCTGGCCACATCCTTGCGCCCGGATACATCCGGTGCGTCCCCCGTATCGACCTGATCGAGTTAAGACCATGACCCTGCAAACCACGCCCAGTGAACAATTATTGCGGTTTCTCTCCTACCTCGAAACGGATCCAGCCAATGCAAACCTTGTCGCAGACACCGTGCGGCTTGCCTTGCAGGAGGGGCAGCTGGACCACGCGGAACAGGCCTTCGTCGGCTTGGCGGGCGAGGCTTTGCCGCTTGAGCTTATGGATCTGCAGGGGCAGCTGGCTCTGGCGCGCGGTGAATACCCGGCAGCGGCCGCTCTTTTTCAGGCGGTCATAGACCAGGTGCCGGACAATCCGGCCGTCCGGTTCAATCTGGCTTGGGTGCGGACCCATCTGGCCGATCTGGATGGGGCTGATGCCCTGCTCACCGCACAGGTAACAGCCCAGATTCCTCAGGCGGCCGCCCTCAAGGTGCAATTGCTACATACATCAGGCGATTATGATGCGGCCATCGCCATTGCCACGGACAGCCTTGAGCGTCACCCGGATCATCCCGGTCTGAACGCGATTGTCTCGGTACTGGCCATGGATACCGAGCACCTGGAATTGGCACGGGCCAGCGCCTTGATGGCCGGTCCGCATCCCGACGCCCTGACCACGCTCGGTACCCTGGCGCTGGGCAGGCAGGATGTGGACGACGCACGTGCCCGGTTCGAGGACGTGCTGTCCGTTCAGCCCCGGGCCCCCCGGGCTTTGCTGGGACGGGGCATGGCTGCTCTTTTGTCCGGTGATTATGACCAGGCGATCCGCGATATTGATCGCGGGGCCGAGATCTTCGACCGGCATATCGGGTCATGGGTTGCCGCGGGTTGGGCGCATCTGATTGCCGGAGATCTCACCACGGCCCGCGCTCGTTTCGAGACAGCCTTGGCGCTGGACCATAATTTCGGGGAGACCCATGGCTCGCTGGGTGTAGTTGCGCTTGCGCAAGGCCGAAGTGAGGATGCACGGCAGTTGATCCGCACCGGAGGACGGTTGGATCCGCAAAGCTTTTCTGTGGCCTTGGGATCGGCCATGATCAACGCGCTGGACGGGCATGAAGACCGCGCGCAGGCCATTCTTGAAACAGCCTTGACGACCCCCGTCACACCCGATGGTGAAACCCTGCTGTCTGCGATTGTCCGCCTGGGCGCAAAGTCTTGATCGGTGGTATCGGCCTGAGGTGAAAATGCGTTAGCCTGTTCGTCGGACACGGGTCCTGGGCACGCTTTGTGATTTCAGGAAAAAGAATGGCGGTGGTGCCAGACGGGGGCGATAAGGTCTCTGAATTTCCGCTAAGGACCACGCAGCTCGACCCAAAGAAGGCACGCGAAACACCCAGCCACGAGAACCGGGCGACACAGGGTTGATAATTTTCTGCTGGCGGCGCGAGTGGATTTCATGCTGATCGCGTATACGTAGGACAGGCCAACCCACCGAGAGGACCCATGTCTATTTTTGTTGCTTCTGCCCTGTTGTTGTCGGCGCCGGCTGACCACCACGATCATCATGGTCACCATGGCGATCATCATCAGACTGAGTCCCAGGTCAGCTCCACCGTTGCAGCGGATGTCCGGGCAGTTGATGCCGAAAACCGTGCCGCCGTGGTGCGACACGACGCCCTGACAGAACTGGGCATGGGTGCCATGATGATGCGCTTCAGTGTTGCAGACAACGTGGACTTCGACCTGTTTCAACCCGGCGCGGCCCTGACGATCACCGTCGTCAGTGGCGATGAGGGTTATGAAATCATTGCCGCTGAAGCGCGCGACAGCTGATCGACCAAAGACGATAAGGGCCGGTGCGTCCGGCCCTTCCCTGTCAGTCGAGGCGTACCGTCAAAGTCGCCTGGTCGCTGTGATAGATTCCATCCGGGCTCTCCGGCAGATCGATCCAGACGGCTGACAGCAGGACTTCGCCACTAATGTCCGCTGCGACCGAGAATTCGCCGGCATCATCTGTATGGGCATCAGAATACTGACCGTCCGGAGTATGGATTGTGACCCGGTGACCCGCCAGCGGTTGTCCGTCCTGATACAACGCGAAACGACCTTCCACATCGCCTGACACGACAAATTCCAGAGGGATTTCGAGCGGCTCACGCCATGCTGCAGCATGACCCTCACACGCTTCCACACAGAAGAAGGTCTTTGTCAGCTTGGAGTAGCTGCGCATCAGGGCAGGTGAACCGGTCAACGCATGAAACGCCGCCTGGACCTGCGGGTCGGCATCAATTTCCTCGAAATAGACATCCACGCTCTCCGGCGGGATTTCGCCTGACCGGGGGTGTGTAACGACGGCCAGCACGCCATACCCGGTCGCTACAGGCCGAAACCGGATATCCAGGGATGTCTCGGTTTCACTGAAATCAAACGCGTTGATTGCGGTTGTACCGATCCGGGCGGTCGCGATGGCGACACGCTCCTGGGCGAGAGGCGATTCCATATCGGGATATTCCAACGCGCTGGTCATGGCGATGGTGACGGCTTGCCCGGCTGGCCAGACGGCCTGCGGTGACGCGAGAAACGTCTTGTGCGCCAACGCTCCACCGGCGACGAGCGTCGCGAGGACACTCGCTGTGACACCCAGCACAGCGCTGCGCGCCAAAACTGATCGCTGTTTCATGAATTTCTGCATGTGTTCCCCCTAATGCGGTGAGTGACCGCGCCCGATCCGCTCGAGCTGCCGACCCAGTTGCTGCTTCAAGCCGAGGCTTGGCTTCTCGACCAGACTCCAGGACATGGCAGACACCAGACAGGTCACCGGCACTGTGATCAACCCGACCTTCACCGGATCCGCCTGCGGGTCCAGAAACAAAACGATCTGCATGATCGGATAGTGCCAGATATAGATCCCGTAGGACCAGTCAGACAGGTCGGCACCCGTGGGCCACCGGTCCAGTGCGACAAAGGCGACCGCGAACAGGCCAGAGGCCAGGGCAATGTTCATGAAGACTTCGGCCATTGCCTGTTCGCCGAGGACCAGCCAGACCGGGATCGCCAGCAGCATCGGCCAGGGCAGGATGTGCACGCGATCACGCCAGGCGTGTACGACCATGCCCAAAGTGAATGCGGACGACAGGCGCGCTGCGCTGGATATCAAGGCGGGCGCGTCAGACCAGAACAGGCTGACAAACAGGTAAGCCAGTGTCGCCAGCCCGAACCAGGCCAGGCTGGCATATCGCCCCCAGGGCAAGGGCGAGAAGAACAGTAACGCCGCCGCGGCATAGGCAATCACCTCATACCGCAATGTCCACAAGGTCGCGGAAAACTCTCCGGCCCACGGGTGTGTGGAGAATATGCCCGCTGGCCCCTGCGTCGTGTCGAGAAACCCGAGCACATTGACCGGAAACATCCAGGTTTGGGGTGATTGAAAATACTCTCCAACCGACAGCGATGTGACGATGGGCCCAATGATGAATACGGCCGCAAAGGATAGCACCAGCAAGGCCGGCCAGAGGCGCAATGCACGGGCCGCAATGAATTGCGCGACATCTGAACGGCGCTCCAGACTGTCAGCAATCAGAAAGCCACTCAGGATGAAGAATGCATTCACGGCCGCATAGCTGAGCGACCAGCCATGGATCGCCAGCGGTGGCGGCGGGAGCGGCCCCTGTGTGACGATGATCGCGTGTTCCACGAGCACGGCCGATGCGAGCGCCAGCCTGATCGGTGTCAGGCGATTGTGCCGGCTGGTAAAAGCCGAACCGATAGTTTTCCAACTGGTGATGGGGCGCCCTCCCGATGCGATCCTGTTACAGATACGCGGGTATGGGCCGCCCCCCTCAAATGAGACTGGTCACGACCGCCGTTTGGCCAATTCCATTCGAACGAGGCGCTGAAGGCGCAGCACCAGTAACAACAGGCCGGCCAGCACGGTGAACAACGCGAACATCGAAGCCGTGATCAGGAGCGGATTGTTGAAGTTCTCACGCTCCTGATAATCCATGATGTGGAGCATCCAGAAGAAGTCGAAAAAGCGCCAGTCATCATTGCGCCGCGCCATGACAAGGCCAGTATCCGGCGAGACATAGATCCGGGTTCCTTCACCGTCCGCAAAACTGATGCGCCAGGCTGATCCGGGCCTGCGATATTCCCAGGTCGGCTCCTCGAAAAACTCGACAGCAGCGATTTCGGGCGTTCCCGCATAATCCGCCAACGCGATCTCGATAGCGCGTTCGCGGGAAATCGGTGTGATCACCTCACCCGTTCGCGCATCCACCAGGGAACTGGACCAGTCAGGGCGATAGACGTTGTACACAGGCTGTCCCTGCCAGGCCTGCAGGCGAATCTCGGCCACGCCGGCATCGAGCTCCAGGGCCCGCGCTGCATCGGCGGGGCTGATCAGCTCCCCCGGATCGATGAGAAGCTCTTCGCGTTCGGCAATATTGTGCTCGCCCCGGACCTGTTCGATCGGGATGACACTCATGACTACACCGCCCGCAATCCAGAGTACGATCTGGATGCCAACGATCAGCGCGAGCCACTTGTGTATACGGATGGTCCAGCGTAGCAGCGCCGTCATGCTTTCCCCCTCAAAGTCCCGACTATCATCGCGTTCTTCCCGACAAGATCTACCCCTGAACAGCATCTAGCCTTCACGGGCAAACAATTCCTTCAACCGCTTGCGGGCGCGATAGACACGCACTTCTGCCGCCTTCGATGAGATCCCCATCACCGCCCCGATCTCGGCCAGTGACAGTCCTTCAACAGCCGACAGCAAGAGCGGTGTTCGCAAGCCTTCCGGCAGCGTTTTCAACACTGCTCCAGCTCTGGCAAGCTCCGCCTTGTCCCCTGTGACCTGTTCTGGATCAGGCGTTTCGGCCGGAAGCAACGCCTCTCTGTCCTCGAGGCCGATCCAGTTCATGACCGCTCGCCTGCGGTGATGATCCCGCGCCTTGTTGCGGGCGATAAAGAACATCCAGGTGACAAAGGACCGCGAGGGGTCGTAGCGAGCAAGATTGCGGTGGATGGCGATAAACGTGTTCTGAGCCACATCCTCCGCGTCGGCACGGCTGCCCACCTGCCGCCCGAGAAACTGCACCAGTCTTGGCGCATGGCGCTGCATCAGCCGGTTGAACGCCTGTGCATCACCGTCCCTGGCGCGTATCGCAAGTTGTTCGTCGGTCGGATCGAGTGCGGATCCGTCAGCCTCATTCCTCGACATCAAAGGCGTCAGCCAGACGGGCATCAAATTCTGCGCGCTGCTGCTCGGTCATGACCTCGCGCATCGCCATGATGTGGTGGAGCGTGGCCATCTGCAGATCCCCCATCACATCGTGAAATGTCTCGGCAGCCTCGGCGACGTCATCAGTCATTTCACGGTCGGCCAACAAGGCCCGACCGATCGCGCGCCGGGCGTCGCTCACTTGCTGCTCATATCCGACCCGCTGGGCCGCAAAACTCGCCTCCAGTGCCTCGATCGCGGTTTCCTGCTCCCGGTCCAGGGCCAGTTCATCATGGATGATCGCATGCAGGCTGGCAGAAGCACCGTCATGGTGACCCAGTACATTCATGCCAAGCCATACCCCGGCAAATCCGCTCGTCAGACCCAAGGCTGTCGCCAGTATCCCTGCCCGCCAGATCATCGCACTCCTCCCTCATCGACGAGTGCCGAGAAAGACCACCCGGCATCCTCGTCGAAGACTGCGAGGAGATCGGGCTCGGAGTGACCCATGGCGCCGGCGCCCAGAGCGCCTCCAACAACCAGGGCCACTACGGCTGGCACCGCCCGCAGGGCGAGCGCCCGGCCCAATGTCGCTCCCGCAGCTGAACGCGTGTCATCGCTGTCGATACGCGCCCAGACAGCGGACTGGAATTCAGCCATATCGACACTGGTTTCGTCGGATTTCAGCGCGCCGAGAAGACGCTCGAGATGCTCGTCAGACATGAGTGACTCCGTCAGGACGTATGGAGATGCTTGATGCGCCATCCCGCACCAGTCCGCACAAGTATAGCCGTTCCGTGAGCATCGCGCTCGCGCGGCTCGCCTCGGACCTCGTACTCCATGCGGATATCGAATGTGGCATAGGCCAGGTTCCGGTCCGCATTCACCGAGTAACCGGACCAGTCGTAGACATGGAATGTGACATGCTCGGCCCCAAATTCGGGCGCCAGATGATGGTCTCGATATTCGGCCCAGCCGACATCGCTGCCGCTGCCTTCGAAAATCGTGAAGTCGGCTCCGTCGGGCAGAACCCAGCGTTCCGCCTCTTGAACATTCTCCTCGGACAGCGCGCCCGAATAACTCTCGAGAACAGCGGCAATGTCCGCGGCATCATCCGAGAGAACGGGCGCCGTCATCACGAATGCGGTCGCAGCTCCGGTCATTCCGTATCTGATCCAAGCCATTTCACCCTCTCAAATCGTTATCAAGGCCTGCGCGGCCGGCTGATCAAGGCTTCACCCCACGCGCGCAAACGAGTACGCGCAGGTCGCTCGATCCACTCATACGTGCCCGCCGAGACGCCGATCATCACCACCAACATCATCAGCAGCACTGGCCAAGATACTGTCTGGTCGACCACTCCCAAGACGTCCTGCAACAGATTGAACCCGACCATGAAAAACGGAACGTGGATCATATAAACACTGTAGGAGATGTCCCCGAGATAGCTCATCGCACCGGTTCGCGTTTCGCCTTTGTGCCGGTCGAGCTCCGCAAGAAGGAAAATTATCGGCGCGCCGAGCAGCGCGATCACTCGATCATCCCAAGCGAAGTGTGCGGCCAAAAGATAAACCGCCAGAACTCCTATGAACGCATATCGGGCGACTGGACGGGGCAAAACATATGCTTGTCCCAGACGATAAAGGCCAATCCCAATCAAGAATTCTGGGATTATCCGAATCACGCCGAAGCGCTCTGTTGCCATCGGCAACGTCTCGGAAAAAAGGCGCAGGTGAAGCTGGTCCAGTGCAAAAAAAAGAACGGCGGCGATGCCGAGCAGGAGCCAAGGGCGATGCTTCAAGCCCAGAGCTGTCATCAGGTAAGCCGGAAAGGTCAGATAAGCGAACCATTCGGCGCTGATCGACCATGACGGTCCATTCCAGCTGAGATCGGGAGCGAACCCCCACGCATGGATCATCAAAATATTGGCAGGCAGGTCAGCCACGGCGAACCGATCAGCTTCGAAAGGCACCTCAAGTGCCGCGGCGACGAACCAGACGAGAAGAAGAAACAAGATCACCGCAATATGCAATGGCCAGATCCTGGCAAAGCGGGCGACCAAAAACCGGGCGAAATTGAACCGCCCCTCTTCTCGCGCTCGTAGGTATACATGAGCGAGCACAAAGCCGGACAGGATAAAGAATAGGTCTACTCCAAATCGGCCCATCGCCAGCAATTGCGTGGTCGCGTCGACGTCAAAGTCCCAAGGAGCGCGCCAATGATAAAACACGACCCATAGTGCAGCAAAGAAGCGTAATCTCGTAAGAGACAGCAGATTTGCGGGATAGCTCACCCTAGCCGCCACCAAACAGATGCCGCAAACCGCCATGAGCCAGCGCACCGCCCAGGAAGCCGTTGAGCAAGAGCGCGAGCGCGGATCCGAACAGCGCGACGTTGAAGATCAACGCGCCCAGCTGATTGTCCGGGCGGCGCGACCACTCGCCAAGCGCAGCCAGGCCAACCAATCCGAACAACAGAGCCGTACCCAGGAGCCGGTGCGCGAGCATCACGCCCGCCTCGTCAGCGCCCATGGGGCCGGAATGTGCCCAGCCGAGAAGACCTGCGGCCACACCACCGGCAGCGCCCGTCCAGACCAGATAGCGCACGGTATCCGAGCCCGTCGCAAATCGACCTGCAAGAACAAGCCCCTGCGCCAGTGCCGCGGCGAGGATCAGCGCGATCGGAAAATGGACAGCGAAAGAATGGAAAACGCCGATGCGGGACATGGCCCGTTCGAACGGCGTTGAGGCCCCGTCCTCGCCCCAGTGGGCATGCCCTCCGGCGGGGCTGGCCGCGCCCTCATGATGTCCATCATCTACACACGGATCAGCAGCATCCACATGGGCATGCCCCGCGACATCCTCCAGCTGGCCATGCTGATGCTCGACTTCGCCTGTCGCGTCTGCAGGGGGCTCCACGGCCGCATCGGCCTCGGGCTCAACCGATTCTTCGGTCGGTGGTGTGTGCTCGGCGGGCGGATGCGATACTGCCGCGTTCGGCATCATGAATATGATTGCCATGCCCAGAACTGCCGCCCAAATGATACGAAGCCCCAAATCGATGCCCTCCTGCCAGTGCACCTGATCGATTACGCAGGACCGGGGCGCGCCCCTCAATCAAGCCGCACAGACCGAAGCCGAAGCGCGTTGGCGATCACCGAGACCGAAGACAGGCTCATCGCCGCCGCCGCAAGCATGGGCGACAACATCAATCCCAGCAGCGGATAGAGCACGCCAGCCGCGACGGGCACACCCGCTGCGTTGTAGACCAGCGCGAAGAACAGGTTCTGCTTGATATTGCGCATGGTCGCGACAGAGAGCTGGCGGGCCCGGACCACGCCGGTCAGGTCGCCCTGGACCAGGGTAATCCCAGCACTTTCAATCGCGACATCGGCTCCGGTTCCCATGGCAATACCGACCTCAGCCTGGGCCAGCGCGGGCGCATCATTCACCCCGTCTCCTGCCATCGCCACGCGACCACCGCTGTCCTGCAGCGCCTTGACCAGTGCTGCCTTGTCTCCCGGGAGGACATCGGCGCGTACGTCGTCTATCCCCAGCTGATCCGCAACAAATCGCGCGGTGCGTTCATTGTCGCCGGTCGCCATGACGATACGCAGCCCCTGTGCATGCAGACGGGCAATGGCATCGGGTGTTGTCGCCTTGATCAGGTCAGCGACGCAAACCATCCCGGCCAGCGCACCGTCGACAACAACGAACATCACCGTCTCACCGCGATCCCGTCGCGCATTGGCAAGGGCGGAAGAAACCCGCGGGTCAATGCCAAGCTCAGCCAGAAGGGCCGCATTCCCAAGGGCAACCGCGCGCCCCTCGATCACCCCGCGAACCCCCTTGCCGGTGATTGCTTCGAAATCGGAGGCTTCCACGATATCGATCCCTTGATCGACGGCCCCCTTTACGATCGCTTCCGCCAGCGGGTGTTCCGAACCGCGTTCCAGGCTCGCTGCCAGCCCAAGGAGCCCGGCCTCGCTCCATCCGGCCTCGGGCAGCACGGCGACCAGCTCGGGGCGCCCACGCGTCAACGTGCCGGTCTTGTCGACAATCAGCGTGTCCACGCCGGCGAACGCTTCAAGCGCCTCGGCATTCTTGATCAGGACACCGGCCTGAGCGCCGCGCCCGGTGGCTGTCATGATGGACATCGGCGTCGCCAGTCCCAGCGCGCACGGACAGGCGATGATCAGCACGGAAACAGCCGCAATCAGCCCGTAGGCGGATGAGGGTTCCGGCCCCCAGGTCGACCAGGCGATGAAAGCCAGAGCAGCGATCGCGATGACGGCCGGTACGAAGCGCCCGGACGCAAGATCGGCGAATTTCTGGATGGGCGCACGGCTGCGCTGGGCATTGGCCACCATTTCAACGATCTGGTTCAGGGTTGTATCCTGCCCGACACGTCGGGCTTCAATGACGAGACTACCGGTCCCGTTGATGGTCGCTCCGGTCACCGGGTCGCCCTCGGCTTTCTCGACCGGCACCGGCTCACCCGTAATCATTGACTCGTCGATGGAGGAGCGACCGGAGACAACCACACCATCAACGGGCACTTTCTCCCCAGGCCGCACCCGCAGGCGGTCACCGGCTTTCAGCGCATCCAGCGCAACCTCTTCCTCTGAGCCATCCTCGTTCAGCCTGAGAGCGGTTTTTAGCGCCAGGTCCAGCAGCGCCCTGATCGCGGAGCCGGTTTTCTCGCGCGCCTGCAACTCCATCAGCTGCCCCAGCAGGACCAGCACGATGATCACGGCTGCGGCCTCGAAATAGACCGCCACATGGCCATCGCCATGCCTGAATGCTTCCGGGAACACACCCGGGGCAATCACCGCCACAAGGCTGAAAATGTAGGCAGCGCCAACCCCCATCGCGATGAGGGTGAACATGTTGAGATTTCCGCTGATGATCGACTTCACGCCGCGTTCGAAGAAAGGTCGCCCTGCCCAAACCACCACGGGGGTCGCCAGCAGCAGCTCGACCCAGCCAGCCGCAGCCTCGCCAACCCAGGAGCGGAAAAAACCAAGACCGATCATCGGCCCCATTGCCAGCAGGAAGACCGGCAGCGTCAGGAGTGCACCGATCCAGAAACGACGCTTGAAATCAACCAGTTCCGGATTGGGCCCCTGGTCCGCCAGATTGATGCCCATGGGTTCCAGCGCCATACCGCAGATCGGACAATCGCCCGGTTCATCCGTAATGATCTCGGGGTCCATCGGGCAGGTGTACCGGGTGCCTTCTGGCATATCCTCATAGGCCTGCAGATGCGCCCCGCCGAGGAAGTGATCCGGGTCGGCTTCAAACCGGTCATGACAACGCTGCGAGCAGAAATGATAGTTCTCGCCGGCGTGCTCGAAATGCGGCTTCCCGGCGCCCAGGCGGACATCCATCCCGCACACGGGATCGGTGACAACCGGTGCATCATGCAGCGGATTGGTCTTGGCGGGTTCATCGCAATGCTGGCAGCTCATGATCGTGTCCTCTGGCTAAGCGATGACCCTTGTGAAGCTTCCAGTCACTGGAAGGTCAAGCCTCCGTCCGGCAAGCCTGGGAACCGGCCAACCCCTCCACGATCGGACAGTCAGGCCGGTCATCGCCGTGGCAGGCCGAGATGAGCCGGTTGAGCTCGGCCTTGATGGCTCGCAACTCCTTCAACTTGCGATCAATCTCGTCCACATGAGAGCGTGCGAGCACCTTCACGTCAGCACTTGCCCGGGATTGATCTTCGTAGAGGGACAAAAGCCGGCGGCAGTCCTCCAGCGAAAAACCCAGCCCCCGGGCACGACCCACAAAGACCAGCTTGCGAAGATCGGTCTCGGCATAGACCCGATAGCCATTTTCGGCACGCGCCGGGCGCACCAGCCCGACCTCCTCGTAATAACGCAGCGTCTTGGAAGGGATACCTGTGGCTTCTGCCGCCTGCTTCACATTCATGCCGCCGCTCCCGCTTCCGGTTTCTGTGCACTTCGGGTCAGCTCCCAGCGTTGCCAGATCAGAAACGCCGCCGGAATTACCAACAGGGTCAGAATGGTCGCACTGGTCATCCCGCCCACCATTGGCGCCGCGATCCTGCGCATGACTTCAGACCCTGTACCGGATCCCAGCATGATGGGCAGCAGTCCGGCGATGGTCGCGATCACCGTCATCATGATCGGGCGGACACGCAGCAACGCCCCTTCCACCACGGCCTCGGCCAGGTCACCCGAGGACATGGCCCGCCCTTCATCCGTAGCGAGCTCCCGGCGGCGGGTCAGCGCCTGTTCGAGATAAACGATCATCAGTACACCGATCTCGACAGCTACACCGGCCAGGGCGATGAAGCCAACACCGACAGCGACCGACAGGTTGTAACCCAGCAGGTCGAGCAACCACACGCCCCCGACCAGGGCAAGCGGGAGCGTGCCCATGATCATCAGTACCGGCGTCAGGCGGCGGAAATTCAGGAACAGCAGCAGCAATATAATGGCCAGGGTCACCGGCACGACAACAGCCAGCTTGGCCTTGGCCCGCTCCATGAATTCATATTGCCCCGACCAGGTAATGGAATAGCCCGGCGGAAGATCTATCTGACTGGCCACGGCGGCCTGGGCATCGGCAACATAGCTCCCGATATCGACACCGGAGATGTCGACATAGACCCAACCATTGGTGCGCGCATTCTCGCTGCGAATGACCCCTGGCCCGTCGGCAATGGTGATATCAGCCACGCGCCCCAGCGGGATCTCGGCGCCGGTCGGTGTGATCACCGGCAGGGATTGCAGCGCCGACACGGAATTCCTGTAGTCGCGTGGATAGCGCAGGTTCACGGGATATCGCTCTGCTCCCTCGACGCTCTCAGTCACGGTCATGCCACCGATGGCTGTGCGAACGACCTCATGCACATCGGCGACGTTCAGCCCGAAGCGGGCCGCTTCCAGGCGATTGACATCAATATCGACAAACCGACCGCCGGTTACCCGCTCCGCATAGACCGATGCTGTACCATCCAGAGCGGCGATCACGGCTTCGATCTCTTCACCGATGCGCGCGATCTCATCCAGGTCAGGTCCCGCAATCTTGATCCCGACCGGTGTCTTGATCCCGGTCGCCAGCATGTCGATCCGCCCCCGAATGGGCATGATCCACGCATTGGTGAGGCTCGGCACATTCACGACCGCATCCAGCTCGGCACGGATATCATCGATGGTGATACCCGGTCGCCATTCCTCGCGCGGCCGCAGCTGGATCGTCGTTTCGATCATGGTCAGGGGCGCCGGATCCGTGGCTGTTTCGGCCCGTCCGGCCTTGCCATGCGCTGTGAGCACCTCAGGCACCGTCATGATCAGGCGATTGGTCTGTTGTACGATTTCCGTGATCTTGCCCGCCGACACGCCCGGATAGGCGCTGGGCATGTAAAGGATATCGCCCTCATCCAGATCCGGCATGAATTCACTGCCCATACGCGACAGCGGTACCGCCGTACTGCCCAGAACCAGCACGGCCCCCAGCAAAACAGCCCAGGGGCGATGGATGACAAGATTGATGAAGGGACGATACAGCGCAATCAGCACCCGGTTCACCGGGTTCTTGTGCTCCGGCGTGATCTTGCCCCGGACCAGATAGCCCATCAGGACCGGGACCAGTGTAATCGCCAGCCCGGCGGCGGCTGCCATGGCATAGGTCTTGGTGAAAGCCAGCGGGTGGAAAAGCCGCCCTTCCTGGGCTTCCAGCGCAAAAATCGGCACGAAACTGAACGTCACGATCAAAAGCGAGAAGAACAGGGCGGGGCCGACCTCCGTCGAGGCCTTTGTCACCACCTCCCACCGGTTCTCGCGGGTGATGGGCTGTCGCTCGGCATGCTTGTGCATGTTCTCAATCATGACGATCGCCGCATCCACCATCGCGCCAATGGCAATCGCGATTCCGCCCAGTGACATGATGTTGGCGTTGATGCCCTGCGCATTCATCACGATAATCGCGGTCAGGATGCCCAGGGGCAGACTCAACACGATCACAAGGGATGACCGGAAGTGGAACAGGAAGAGCGCACAGATCAGCGCGACGACCAGGAATTCCTCAACCAGCTTTTCCCGCAGCGATGAGACCGCCCGTTCGATCAGGCTGGCCCGGTTATAGGTGGTGACGATCTCCACCCCGTCGGGCAGCGATGCGCGCAATTCCTCCAGCCGGTTCTCGACACGCTGGATCGTTGCCCGCGCGTTCTCGCCATAACGCATGACGACAACACCGCCCACCGCTTCGCCCTCGCCGTTCAGCTCACCGATGCCACGACGGAGTTCCGGGCCGACCCGGATGTCGGCGACGTCGGACAACAGGATGGGCGTACCGGTATCGGTCACCGAGAGCGGGATCGCCTCGAGGTCTTCGACGCCCTGGATGTAGCCTGAGGCCCGCACCATGTACTCGGCCTCGGCCATCTCGATGACGCGGCCACCGCTTTCCTGATTGCCCCGCTGAATGGCCATACGAACATGCGAAAGCGGGATGCTGAGCGCACGCAGGCGATCCGGGTCCGCGACGACCTGGTACTGGCGGACCATGCCGCCAATCGTCGCCACCTCGGCCACACCCTCGATGGTCTGCAGCTCGTATTTCAGGAACCAGTCCTGCAGTGAACGCAATTGCGAGAGATCATTCTGTCCGGTCCTGTCGACCAGCGCGTATTGATAGATCCAGCCAACGCCCGTCGCGTCAGGCCCCAGTGCCGGCGTGGCCCCCTCTGGCAGGGTCGGCGCCACCTGGGACAGGTATTCCAGCACACGCGAACGCGCCCAGTAGAGGTCTGTGCCATCCTCAAAGATGATGTAGACATAACTGTCATTGAAGAAGGAATAGCCGCGAACCGTCACCGCGCCCGGTACAGCCAGCATGGCCGTCGTGAGCGGATAGGTGACCTGGTCTTCCACCACCTGCGGCGCTTGGCCGGGATAGGTCGTCTTGATGATCACCTGAACATCAGACAGGTCGGGAATCGCGTCCATTGGCGTTCGCGCCAGCGACCAGACGCCGCCGCCCGCCAGCATCATGGCCAGGATCAGGACGATCAGCCGGTTACCGATCGACCAGCGAATAATCGCGCTGATCATGGTGTTTCTCCCGCGTCAGAGCGGATGCTGTAACCGGTCAGTCGCCATTGCCCCGGAGCCTCTTCCTCGATCGAGAAAACGACCTCATCCCCAACGCTCAGACCATCCAGGGAAACACCATCATCGAGCTCATAGACCATGCTCATCGCAGGCATGTTGATCGCCTCGATACGTTCGTGATCGATCTCGACCATGCCGAACTCGCTCATCAGGGTAACGACCCGGCCGCGCCCCTCGACAAGGGGCTCCGAGCCGGAACCGGCCGCGGAGATCGACGCGATCCGCCATTGTCCGTCGGCGTTCTGACGCAGAGAAAAATCTACGGTTTGCCCGACTGCCAGCCCGTCCAGGGACACGGTCTCGTCCAATGCGAAGAACGACATGCTCATGACCGGCCAGTCCAGCGCCGGGATGGGGTCATGTGTGAGATCGATCATTCCGTGCCCCGCCATGATCGCGTCGACAACTCCGCTGCCATAGACGACCTCCGGTGGCGGTGCCTCCTCCTCTGCCGGGGACATGCGCAGGCTTGCCCCTTGGAGATTGGCCTCGGAATCGATCAGGAACTGGCTGGACACCACAACGCGTTCACCGGCGGCCAATCCTGACAGCACTTCAACACGGCCCTGGGCCTCCGGCCCGGTTTCCACGCGCGCCGGCTGATACCGCCCACCACCTAGGGCCAGGATGACCCGTTCGGACTGCCCGGTACGGATCACCGCCTCGGCGGGCACAGAAAGCACACCATCGCGCGGGGCGACTTCGATGCGCAAATTGACAAAGGCCTCCGGTCGCAACGCGCCATCCGCATTGGCAAACCGCATGCGCACCGGAATGGAGCGGCTGGTCGCGTCCACGGTTGGATAGACGTATTCCACCTGACCATGCCACATCCTTCCAGGCTGGGCCGGCGAACGCATATGCACATCCTGCTCGCTGGTGATCACTGCTGCAGCATCCTCGAACAGATCGGCGATCACCCATACTTCGCCCAGATCGGCGATGGTCATCACCTCCATGCTCGGGTGAACATGCGAGCCTTCGCGGACATTCATCTCGAGGACGACACCACTCCTGGGCGCGTAAATCTCGATGAGGCGCTGGGCCTCACCGCGCCGTGCGATGGCCTCGATCTGTGCCGCACCCACACCCAGCGCCTGCAAGCGCGAACGCGCGGCTGAAACCAGGCCGGAACGCCCCACGCGCACAGCCTGGAGATACTCGGTCTGAGCGGTCACGATTTCTGGCGAATACATGCGAAACAAAAGATCGCCGGCTTCAACGACATCGCCGACGGCAGCCACTCGCAGGTCTTCAATCCAGCCTTGCGCTCGCACATCTACGACCGAGGTCAGATCGTCGACCGGTCGCACATAACCCACCGTCGTCAGATCTTCCGCGAAACGTCCGCGCTCCACCTCTGCAGTGCGCACGCCGATATTGTTCTCGACAGAGGGCGAGATCATCACTGTGGACGTGTCGGCCGGCTCATCGCCCGCGTACACCGGAACCAGATCCATCCCCATCGGAGACTGGCCCGGTCCATCCCGGCGATAGTCCGGGTCCATGGGGGCAACCCAGTAGAGGATTTCAGGTTCGCCGTAGCCGGATGTGGCGTCGCCACCGCCCATCAGGCGCCCTCCGAAAACTCCGATGAGGATGCCAACGGTCAGGACGACCGCTCCCAAGATCAGCGTGCGCGGGTTCATTGGACATCTCCCGTCAAAAAGAGAATTCGGCTCTGGGCCTGGAGGGCATCCACACGCGTGCGGACCAGGGTGAGTTCGATGTCGAGCAAGGCCAGCTCGGACCGAACAAGTTCGGCGAAATCGGCCTGTTCATTCTCATAGGCGGCGAGCACGGCCTCTGTGGTTTCTCGCGCGCGGTCTAGAACATCAGTCTCATAGGCCTGCGCCGTTTCATTCAGGCGCTGAAAGCGGATCCAGTCTTCATCGAGCTGGCGCCGCAGGTCCAGCAACAGGGCCTGCCGCTCAAGTTCTTCTGCGGATCGGGCGTCGCGAGCCCCGGCAACGCCTTCATCCTGTCTGCGTCGACTGAAGAGCGGCATCTGAACCGTCACGCCAACGCTGGCGACGTCAGAGCGGCTGCCACGCAGGCCATAACCCGCGTCCACGCTCCAACGCGGCCGATACTCTTCGAGGGCAAGGTCAAGGTCACGTTGGCTGGCTGCGATCCGCGCATTGCGGGTGCTGACTGCCGGGTGTTGCGCAAGCGAGTCCACCGCAAGTGAGGCCTCAGGCAGACCTGGAAGACGCGGGAGGTTCAGCAAGATCGCGCGGTCAGTATGCTCGAGACCGATATATCGTCCCAGCTGCGCGCGCGCCGTTCCGGCCTGCCGGTCGATCTCGATCAGGCGCGCATCGAGCAGAGCCGTCTCCAGGTCGACCCGGATCACATCATGCGAGTTTCCGCCACCGCTCGCGAAGAGCGCCGTCGCGACCTCGCTCAGTTGACGGATTTCCTCGCGCCGGGCCCGCGTCAGCTCCGCGGCTCGCTCCCAGTAGAAAGCCTCCAGCCAGGACACGCGCACCGCCCGCGTGATCATGCGCTGTTCAAGCTCGCCCATCGCGCGCGCGCCGTCGGCCCGGGCGTATTGCCGGGCTCGCTGTAGATCCCGGCTTGATTCTCGCGGTATCGATTGCCGAACGCCGATCTGAGTCTGCGTCATGGCCTCCCGATTATGGTCGAGATCGCTCAGGGGCAGGTTGGCGACACCCACGCGCAACATCGGGTCGGGCAAAGCTGTCGCGGCCTCGCCGGCATGCTCGAACGCTCCGGCACGCGCTTCCCAGCTGGCGATCGCCGGATCATCGGTTTGACCGGCGATGAGGATTGCCTCCGCCAGGCTGAGCGGGTGTTGATTTTCGATTTCTGCCAATCCGGTCGATGCCAGATGCAGAACGGCCGCCGTCGCGGCGAATGCGGTGAAAGACATGGAGCTCTCCAAGACGGGCTGAACGAGCGAATGCGAACCAATCCACTTGGTTCAAAATCGTCAAGCGCGTGGAGGGTGTTCCAGGCCGGAGGGGGCGATCTCGACCGGCTGATCAGCAACCCAGCCGTGACGCATCGCAGCGGAATGACTGATCGGGACAACTGCCCCGTCGAGTAGAAGAGGGACAGCCGCGGTAGCCAGTCCGCACGGCCCATCGGCGCAACCGGTCATATCATCACAATCCATCTCGACGATTTTGGTCGCCGGGTCGGAAACGCCATGATCCATTGAGCCTTCCGGACAACAATCGTGCCACTCCATCACCTCCGCGTGATGGCTGGCCATCTCTGCCTCGTTCATGTCCAAATGGGCGGAAGCTGGAAGGTCGGCAGCCTGCGCCGGAGCATAGCCCGCCAACCCGAGCGCCAGCGCGCCGAGCAGAGCGAGAATTATGCCGAACCGATGCAGCAGCATCTGCGAGAGTCTCCCGGAAATTCTTATCCTTCGGTGCACTATACGCTGCAAATCTGAATTTCCCTCTACCGAAATCACCTCAAGCCTCTTGGCACAAGCCAAGTTTACTTCATCGAGCAAGACCTGCTGGCACATCGATTTCAAGCGTCTTCAGATACTACATCGAACGAACTACTACTTGGGCTTTCTGGATACTACTACCAGTATCTCTGCACAGCGTCGGCATATCGCTCGAACGTCTCTCCGAAGGTTCGTTTCATGTGCGGTTCTTCGACCCAGGTGATGAACACGTGGATGATCACCAAGAACGAGACGGCCGACAGAACCGCGAATGTTGACCCGGCCGCCACCGCGCTGCCGACGAACATGGCACCATAACCCACGTACTGAGGATTGCGGGTGCGTCGATAGATCCCGTGTTGGATCAGCTCATCTTCGAGCAGCCCATAAACGCGCTCCTGCGAGCCATAGGCGTAGCGTCCGAGAAAGATGACGAACGCGCCGCCCAGAAAGAGTGCACCACCCAATGCAAGCGAGATCAGGTTCGGTTGGAACAAGCTAGCTCGGTCGAGCCATGCAAGCGCGATCGTTGCGAGGAAATGACCATGCATGATGAGGCCCGAAAAGGCCGCTGTTGGCCGGGACCATTTTCCTTGGCGTTGAAAATCTGCGCGGGCTTGCAGCGTGAATGGTACGGCGAGCACGGCGTTGATGAGGACATACCCCACGACGATAGAAAGCAGCGATGACATCTAGGCGTCCCCAGCTTCAGCGATAGCGTGGTTGTGGCGACGCAGCTCATCGAGAGCCTGGGTGCAGATAAACCAAGCTGACCGTGTGAACAGCGCGGCCAATGCGAAGGCCAGAATTAGATCGGGCCATGCGGACCCCGTAATGGCGACGAGCCCACCGGCGATCATCACGCCGACATTGCCGATAGCGTCATTGCGGGAGCAGAGCCAAACCGAGCGAACATTGGCATCGCCGTCTCTCCATTTGAGGAGGATGAGGACGCTGGCTGCGTTAGCAAGGAGCGCTGCGAAGCCAACGATGCCCATGGTTTCCGCGACGGGCGGTTCGCCGGACAGGGCGCGCATCAGCGTCATACCGAGCACTGAGACCGCGATCACGATTAGCAGGCCGCCTTTAAAGAGCGCGGCCCGAGCACGTAACGCCAGGCTCGAACCAATCACCAGCAGGCTGATGGTGTAGGTCATGGTGTCACCGGCGAAGTCGAGGGCGTCGGCTTTAAGGGCCTGTGAGCCGGAAGCGAACCCGGCTGTGATCTCGACGGCGAACATCACCAGATTGATGAGAATGACGGCCCATAGGGCGCGACGATACGCAACTGATGTTCCGTCGAATTTTTGGTCGTTTGAGCAACAACTCATTCTCTTGACTCCTAACTTTGACATGGAGTCTAATTTCTACAGTGACTGTAGAAGCAAGAAGAAAATGACAAAAGAATTCAGTATCGGCAAAGCGGCAAAAACCTCCGGCGTCAAAGTGACGACGATCCGCTACTACGAGAGCGTTGGTTTGATGCCGGAACCGAGGCGGGTAGAAAGCGGCCGTCGGGTTTACGATCAAGCGTCAGTCGATCTTCTTGGATTTATCCGGCATGCCCGCGACCTTGGCTTTACGGTCGAGGCGATACGTGACCTGATCGAGCTGCAGGAAAACCCCGGCACCGATTGTACTCGCGCTGACGAAGTGGCCCGCCATCACCTGGTGGAGACGCAAAAGCGTATCGAACAACTGCGCGTTTTGGAGCGTGAGCTTAAACGTATGATCGATGGATGTGCAGGCGGCAAAGTCGGTAGTTGTGAGATCGTCACCAGCTTGTTCGATCACTCGAAATGCTTGTCAGATCATCAGCCCAAGCAGCCAAACAACAAGTGTTCGGCCACTAAGTGTCACTAGTGAGAGTTCGAGTTTCTCGCCATCCCAGAAGCAATAGAACGACTCCGAAGAATATGAAGACGTCAGCCATGTTGAAGGTGGGCCAACGCACAGCTTGCCATCCAAAATCAAGATAATCTGTAACAGCTCCGTCACCGAGCCGATCGATGGCGTTGGCCAACCCACCTGACGCGAACAAAGTACCAGCGATATCTGAAAGTTTTGATCGCTGCTGCGCAGTCCAATTCAAGACGGCAACGATGAGCACAACGGCCACAGCTGAAAGAAGATAGGGCGCGAACCAGTGATCGCTATCCAACACCCCAAAACTGATGCCTCTATTGTGTCCCAGCGTCAGATTGAACCCGGGTATCAGCGGCATTGATGTGCCGATATGAACGAGCAAACGATCGATTTGGGATTTTGCGATCAAATCGAACGCCACCAAGACCGCCAAAATGACAAAATAACTTGAGCGTATCCTTCGAAGACCGAACAACCTGCGTCGAATACTGGCGGGTCGAAATACTCGCATCTTTTATGTTCCCTCAAATTGAGTGAGTAACCTATTCATCCGTGACGCCTGTGCAGAATCAACTGGCATATCCGGGTGACCGGAGGATCTGGTGGTTGCGAGCATCAATTACCGCTCTACCAGACCCTCCTTCGGTCAGCTAGGTCGGCGATCAGAAACGCGTACGGGTGGATGTGGCGCGAACCATTTGTAGACCGCTGGTAAAACTAGCAGCGTCAAAATGGTCGACGTCACGAGGCCTCCGATAACAACGGCGGCGAGAGGTCTTTGAACCTCAGAGCCGATGCCCGTCGCGAACAGAAGCGGCATCAGGCCAAGCCCGGTCGTGGTTGCGGTCATTAATACCGGCTGAGCACGACGCACCGCTGCCTCAACACTGAAGGCATCTATGTCGGTGCGCTCCTTGGCGAAGCGATCAAGGAATGACACGAGAACCATCCCATTCCCCAGCGCTATACCAAACAGCGCGATAAACCCGACTGAGGCGGGAACCGATAGGTTCTGCCCGGTCAGCCATAGCGCGGCGATACCGCCGACCAGGGCCAATGGTATGTTGGCGATGATCAAGAGCGCACTTTTGAGCCTGCCGAAGCTGAACAGCAGCAACAAGAACACCACGCCCAACGTGACCGGGATCACAACAGCAAACCGAGCATTTGCTTGTTGTTGAAGCTCGAACTGGCCGCCCCACTCAACGAAGTAGCCCGGTGGCAATGCCACGTTCTCAGCGACCGCGGCTTGCCCCGCTTGCACGAAGGAACCGATGTCACGCTCGCGGACATTGGTTTGGATCGTGATGTAGCGCTGGCCGTTTTCACGGGTAACCTGTCTGGGGCCCTCGATCCGCTCTACCTGAGCGACCTGTCCCAGCGGAATAAGTTCGTCACCAGGGCCATTTAGGATGATCCGGCTGATACGCTCCGCATTCATACGGTCTTGCTCGCGGTAGCGAACAATGATGTCGAACCGGCGCACGCCTTCAAAGACCTGGCCTGCCTCGGAACCACCGATTGCGGTGCGTACGACCGACAGCACATCCTCAACATTGAGGCCGAACCGGCTGATCGCCTCGCGATTGACTGTGATGCGAAGCTGAGGCGCACCAGTCACCTGGTCGGTTTGAACATCTGCGGATCCGGGGATGTCGCGAATGACGTTGGCGATCTGCCCCGCATACTGCTCGAGAACAGACATGTCCTCTCCGAACAGTTTGATCGCAAGGTCTGCCTTGGTCCCGGTCAGAAGTTCATCGGTCGCTGCAGCGATCGGCTGAGTGAAATTGAACCGGGCGCCCGGGAAGCTTTCAAAGCTCTCGCTCATCATTGCCAGCAGCGCTTCTTGCGATCGAGCTGTCTCCCATTCACTTCGTGGGGCTAGCGCGACGAATGCTTCAGCACTGTTCACGGGGTCAGCATGAGCGCCAACCTCGCCGCGACCAACACGCGTCACGACACGCTCAACTTCAGGAAAGCTCTCGCGTAGTTGTTGCTCGAAACGTGTAACCGTTGCCCTCGCCTCCGGCAAAGAAATAGACGGCGCCATCGTCAACCGGACAAGAAGATCTCCCTCGTTCATGCGCGGTGTGAACTCTGAGCCCAAGCGTGGAAAGATCAGCGCGCCAATGATGAGCATGGCTGCTGCAAGCCCCAACGCCGCACGGCGCTTCGAAACGAAAAACTCGACCAACGGCGCAAAGCGGCGCTCATAGAAGTTTGGTTGCTCTGATTGCTTGGTTGCTGAGCCGAGTTTCAACCCCAGCATGGACGCTGCCGGTGCAAGCAAAACTGCAAACACCAGTGACCCCGCCATGGCGAAGACGACCGAGAAGGCGAGCGGTCGGAACGTCTTACCTTCAACACCCTCAAGCGTCAGGATCGGTATAAACACGATCACCACAATCAAGATTGCGAAGATCAGTGGTTGGAGCACCTCAGCACAAGCAGCAGCGATCAGCGCTTGTTTAGCCTCGCCTTTCTTGGCCGCCAGCAGGGCTCGATTGGCGTTCTCAACGATCACCACTGCACCGTCGACCATCATGCCGATGGCGATAGCAATACCACCCAGCGACATCAGGTTCGCGGAGACGCCGAAGACTTGCATGGCAACGATCGCGAAACCGACCGAGAAGGGAATAGAAGCCACAACGATAAGGCTTGGTCGCCATCCTCTCAGGAATAGAAAGAGGATAATCGCGACGAGCAATGCGCCCTGCCAAAGCGCCGTCGTCATGGTGCGCACGGCGGCACCTACCAACTCTGACTGATCGTAGTAGGGAACAGCCGTTACGCCCGGCGGCAGTGCGGCGTTGATACGCTCTAACCGGTCATGGACGCGCTCGATCACCTCATTGGTGTTCGCTCCCAACAGCTTGAGCACGAGGCCCGCCACGACTTCGCCCTGGCCATCCATGGTCGCAAGACCCTGACGCGGCGCACCTCCGATCTCGATGTTGGCGACATCGCGAACCCGGACAGGTACACCATCCTCAACTTTCACGATGATATCGGAGAGGTCACCAATGCCTTGGGCCAAGCCAACCGCACGAACGGTGTATTGCTCACTGTTCTCGATGAGAAACTGGGCGCCTGCGTTCGCGTTATTGGCCTCTACGGCCGCAACAACATCCTCAATCGCCAAGCCATAGCGCAACAAGGCATCGGGTCGAATATCGATCTGATACTGCTGCTCGAACCCGCCCAGGGAGAGGACTTCCGTGACGCCGCGAACGGTTTGGAGGTCGAACTTAACCTGCCAATCCTGGAGCGTGCGCAAGGCCACCCCGTCAACAGCCTCATCAGAGGTTTCTAGGAAGTAGAACAGGATCTGACCCAGGCCGGTGGTAATGGGCCCCATACCTGGGTCACCAAAGCCGTCGGGGATCTCGTCACGGGCTTGTTGTAGTCGCTCACCTACGAGCTGGCGTGCCCAATAGATATCGACACCATCTTCGAAATAGATGTTCACGACCGACAGTCCGAAGTTGGAAGTCGATCGAACTTCCTGAAGCCTAGGAAGACCGTTCATTGACGTTTCTACCGGGAAGGTCACGTACCTCTCGACCTCTTCCGGGGCGAGCCCCTCGGTCTCGGTAAATACTTGAACCAAAGTCGGCGTGACGTCCGGGAAGGCATCAACCGGCATTGAGCGGAACGTCACCGCACCGCCAATGATCACGAATGCAAACGCAAGGGCCGCGAAAAGCCGACCGCCCGCGATGCGATGCAAGAGCTGGGATAGACCTGACTCTTGTTTCGGGGAATTAGTGCGCGTGGCCATCGTCAAACTCCCCTTTTTGCAATTCGGCTTTGAGGGAGAAGGTTTCGGTCGTTGCGATCATCTCGCCAAGTTCGACGCCGGACAGGATTTCGGCATATTGATCGGCACGGCGACCAATACGAACCTCGCGAACCTCGAACCCATCTTCGGTACGAACGAAGACAACTGTTTCGCCTTCTACTGTCTGGATTGCTGAAACTGGCACACGCAATGTCGGCGTGGCGTCAGCTGCCGTCGCGTAGACTGTTACGAACATACCAGGGCGCAGTCTCTCACCGGCATTCTCGATGATGATGCGAGCTCGACCCGTTCGGGTTCGTTCTCCGATCTGAGGACTCACAAAATCGATGGAGGATTCGATCCTTGCTCCACCGTCGCCAACATCAATTGCCACGTGTGCTCCCTCGCGCAGGCGCCCCAAATCCGCTCCATACACGGCGGCATCAACCCAAACAGTGTTGGTATTCGCGATGATGAAAGCAGGGGGTTGAACGGCCTCTTCTAAGACCTCACCAAGCACCGCGTGGCGTTCAATGACTGTGCCGGAGATCGGCGCCGTCAATTCATAACGAGTCAGAGACACTTCCGTTGACGCCTCAACGCGCGGCAGTGTGGCAACATCAATGCCGAGAGCGTCTAGTTGTTGTCCTGCACTTCGCACATCGATGCGAGCTTCTTCCAGTGCTCGGCGGGCATCGAGAAAGTCTTGCTCGGCGGAAATCTGCCGCTCCCACAGGCGCTCTTCACGTTGGAAAGAGCTCTGAGCGAGATCTAATCTCGCTCGCGCTGAAAGATAACCAGCTTTCGCGTCGGCCAATGTCCGGCTGCTTAGAACCGCGAGAACATCACCGGCACGAACCCGGTCACCTTCAGCAATATTTACGCTTCGGACGACGCCTGAGACACGAGGCGAAACATGAGCAAGATGGTTTTGATCGAAGCCGACTTCTGCCGGCAACTCGATCACGCCATCCACGGCACCACGCGCCACTGGAGAAACGGCGATACCAAGTGCGTCGATTTGGTCCTGACTAAGATGAACTTCGGCACTTTCGCCATGTTCATCGCCATGGTCGTCGTCATCATGTTCGTCTTCACCATGATCGTCTCCGTCATGGTCTTCGTCACCATGGTCATCCTGAGCCTGCTCAGGATGAGTACCGGCGATTGAGCTGGATGGCGCTTCTTGATGTTCTTCTGCGTCTTGGCCACAGGCAGAAACCGCCAGCAAGCTGACCGTCACCAGAAGAAGTTTGGTTTTTAAGTTAGTCATTGTGCTCTTCCTCCGGGCTTGCGTTGACCATTCGATTTAGTTGCGGGGCACCAGCGAGCGCATCGAGTTCGATGAGCGCGCTAGCCAATTCAGATTGCGCGGAGATCAGATCCACACGCACATCGAAGTACGACCGCTGGATATCTAGGAAATTGAGAACGTCCAGAGCGCCTTCACGGTAGGCTTCCTGCGCTGCAGACAATGCGTTTTCTGACGCGGGAAGGATGTTCTCAGACAGTTGCTCGTGCGTAGACCGAGCACGCTCAAAGCGGCCGCTTGCAGATGCAAACCGGGCCAACAATGCACGACGCGTCGATTCCTCATCGAGCCTCGCAGCATTCTCTCGCGACGCGGCCGCCCGCACACCACCTTGATTGCGATTTAGCACTGGAATCGGGACTTCGACCGTTGCAACGAACGCTGTCTCATCAGTTCCGCCAAAACGTCGTACGCCCGCACCAACCGTAAGGTCGGGAATAGCCGCAGCGCGTTCCTGTCGGATTTCCTGCGCGCGCGCTCGTGTGATCGCGTGCAACTTCTGGAGTTCAGGGTTCTCGGAAATCCAGACATCGAGTTCAGCGTTTTCAAAACGCGACAAATCAAACGCATCCAAAGGCGAAACAAAATCCGCATCCAATCTTCCGCCAGACCAGATCGCAGCGAGACGATCGTGCTGCTCCGCCTGCGTGCTCGCAGCCTCATTTGCCGCGATCGTGGCGCGCCCTATGAGAACGCTGGCTCGGCTACGCTCTATTGGCGACGCTCGCCCTGCTTCAACACGTGAATTGATGGCGTCCGCCGAGTTATTGGCTAGCTCCAGCAACTCCAAGCGGACTGCAAGCGTCTCCGACGCAGCATGTGCAGCGACATAGGCTTGAGCCGTATCTGCGAGAAGTCGCGTCCGGTGAAGATCTCGGTCTGCGCGAGCGGCTTGTGCCCAGGCATTAGCAGCATCACGAGCTCTGCTTCGGTCGCCGCCCAGCGGTACAGTTTGATTGATCGACAGTGTGGTGTCTGCGTCTCCGAGCCCTTCACGGTCGCCGCCAAAATCTTCCACTTCGGCTACGAAAGTTGGGTTATCCCAGAGACCAGCTTGCCGTGCCTCCGACTCTACTGCGCGGATCTCCTCATCTGCGGCATTGGTGATTGGGTTGTTGTCCAAAGCGCGATTTAGCGCATCTGACAGGGTTAGTTGGCTCACGGCTTGAGCATCTTGGGCTACAGCCGTCTCCATACTCACCGTGGCTAACATCAAAGCAGCCATGGTGGTTTTGCCCAGCCATCTCGGCCAGGTCACATTTTCTATTCTCATAAGTGTAATTTCCGATTGGTTGTTTCAGTTGGACTTGAGGTCAGGCTGAAACGTCAATCGGGGGCTGGAATGGCGGCTCTAACGCGCGCGAAGAAACGCGATCGCTGGAGAGATCATACCGATGTTCCGTCTTTGGCGGGCTGACAACGGACGGGAAAGACCGACCATCCACCACGTGGTGGCAGACACCACATCCGTGAAGGGCGTGCTTGCCATGTTCCGTGTCAGCTGACTCACGGTCGTCAATATTCAACACGCTATCAACATGATGATCGTGATCAGGCGACGCAGCCAGCACGGTCTCGCCGCCCAATGAGATAGTCACGGCAATCAAAAGTATGAACTGCAAGCTGATCCGCATGCCGAGTTCTTAGTTTAAACTCACCTAGATTGAAAGCCCCGCCCTCCAGGCGGTGCTGTCAGACGAAAACGGATCGGTCTCGAAAGACCGGGATCGAACCTAACTCAGGCCGCGAGTTGACGCCATGCGGCCAGGGCTTGAGTACGGTTTTCCTTGAATTCTTCACGGCGGTAGAAATGGCGTTCGAGATTGAAGTGGTTGAGAACAGAGGATTGGACGGCGGCGAACTTTTGAAGACTTCGCATCGACCTGAACCGCGTCATGGTTTTTTCTCGCCGCCGCAAGGGTTGATGTGAGTTTTCGGCCCTGTTGTTGAGCCACCTCCCCGTCTCTTGGCGGCTCGAATTTCCAAGCTCGCGAAGCGCGGACCTGTAGGACGGAAGTTTGTCGGTGACGACAACCTCGGGCCGACCATATCGCTTCATCGCCTTGCGCAGAAACTTCAATGCAGCCTTGCGATTCCGCGTCTTGGTGACATACGCCTCAAGCACTTCGCCTTCGTGATCGACGGCGCGCCAAAGATAATGGAGCTCGCCGTTTATCTTCACGAAAACCTCGTCCAGATGCCACGCCCAATTCGAATAGAAACGGTTTTCAACGCGGCGCTTTCGGATTGATTTCGCGAATAACGGCCCGAACCGGTTCCACCAAAATCGCACCGTCTCGTGCGTGATATCGATACCCCGTTCGTGGAGCAGGTCCTCGACATTCCGAAGCGACAGCGGGAAACGGATATACATCATCACCGCAAGACGGATAATCTCGGGTGAGGTCTTGAAATATTTGAAGGGGTTACGCATCGAAGCAGGTTACGAATCCGGCCCTCATGCCACAAGGTCAAGTTCCTCTGACACCACCATCTTGATAGTCATGTGTTCCCCGAATTCGTTCTTATTCGTCCAGATAGCGCGCTTCACCGGCTACCCAGGCGAGATGCAGTGTTGGATTCGTCGCCCCCGGCACCTGCGCCCAGCCCGATCCGAGCGGCTCTGATCCGAGGCGCCTGGCAAAGCGTTCAAAGTCGTCACGCCATCGTGCCGTAGGCGAGAAGGAGTGCACCAGACAGACCGCGTGCTGCGCTCGGAAGCGGCGCGCTTCAATCACCGCGGAAGCCGTGCGGTGGAAGAGCTGATATCGAAGCGCCGGATCAAGCTCGCCTTCTATCCCGAGCGTCGTTCGCAAGGCGTCGAGCCGGGTCAACTTTCCGGGGCTTGCACGCTCCAGCCATTCGCCGAGGGTCGGGCCAAATGGCTCGTCGACTTTGCCCTCAACCATGACCGCGGCCAGCCCTTCTCCGACACCACAAAGCAGAAAAGCATCGTTCTGGCTCGCCGCTTTTCCTCCCGGGAGTTCCACCTGGTGCTCCGGAACAGCGAACAGCGGTTCTGGTTCGACCCCGAACATCTGTTCAAGACACCTGGAAATCTCCGGTGGACAGCCACCGGCGTCTTCCCAACTGTGTGCCATGGTCCGCGCCGAGTAGCCTTTCTTCCAGTGAAGATCAGGTTTGGCGAGAAACATCTTCCAGTCCTCGGCTCCGGCCGTCGGGCGATAGATGCAATTTTTCATCGGGACACCCCTTTTTGCCAATCACCGGAAAGACGAAGCTCGCACAACGTATTGACCAGCTTCATCTGCTCTACGCTTGCGCAAGGCACTTCCAGCAGCCTCGGGCTGGCGAAGACCAGGGCCAGAGCCTTGGCGCGCGAGACCGCCACGTTAATTCGGTTCAATGAAAACAGGAACTCCAGATTGCGCGGCAATTCAGATGCGCTGGAAGTTGTCATGGAAACAAGGCAAATCGGTGCCTCCTGGCCCTGAAACTTGTCGACCGTGCCAACCCGCACTGCCGATGGAAGAGCGAGGCGCAGAGCATTGACCTGCGCGTTATACGGGGCAACCACCAGTATGTCGGCGTGCGTGAGCGTGCGTTCCTCGCCGTCCCGGTCGACAAAGCTTCCACCAACAAGCTGTTCAATCTGTCCAATGATTGCAGAGACTTCCTCCTCCGACACCTGGGCATTTCCGGTGTGCTCGACCGGGACGAAATGCGCCCCTAGCCGGAGTTTTCCGGCTGCGTCATGAAGGCGCTGCTTGGAGGCGCCGGCGTCATTTCCCAGCCGGCTTTCATAAACCGTCTTGGAAATGAAGGCACAGACGCCATCATGCATGCGACGACTGGTAGGCAGAAAAACACCCCGGTCATTCGGCACCGTGCGATGCTCGCCCAGAAGATATTCAAGACAGGACATGCCGCTCTGGCCGGGATGTGACCCCTGGACCGGTTGCGGCAGCTGCATGGGATCTCCCACCAGCACGATGTTCTCGGCACAACGGCTCATTGCCATCAGATTGGCGACAGAAACCTGCCCGGCCTCATCGATGAAGAGATAGTCGAACGCGTTCTCGTCGTAACGTGCAAAATGCCATGCCGTGCCCCCGACAATGGCGGCCGCATCAATCTCGGGGTCCTCATTGTCAGTGACTGTCAGAATGCGATCATGTGCGAGCTCGACATCGCCATCGCGGACTTTCTGCACAATCTGTCCTGTAACGGCTGCATCATCCATGCGCCGGGCTGTCGCCAGCAGCAGGTTCTCGATGGCCTTGTGCGAATTCGACGAGATCGCGATCCGCTTGCCACTCGCCACCAGGCGGGAAATAGCCAACGCGCTGACATAGGTCTTGCCGGTTCCGGGAGGCCCCTGAATAGCCAGCGTCGAGCGATCAAGCTGCTGGATCGCCTCAGCGATCTGCTCAGGCAGGTAGCCGATTCCTGAGAGAATTTTCTCTCGTTCATCCTGAAAGCACGGCTTCTGCCGCGTCATGAAGCGTTTGAATGCGTTGATGCTGGTGTCTTCAGCAAGCAAGAGGTCGCTGGCGGACGCAACCCCCTCTACCAGGATCTTGTCCCTGATCGGACCCGGCGGCAGGAGATCGATCTCCGCCGGCGGTGGCCCGGCCTTTCCCGGGAACTGAATGAACACTTCGCCCCGGTCATGATCGAGTTCGAGAACCGAAACGGTGATAGGCATTTCTGTCGGCTTCAGACTTGCTTTCTTGCCTTCCGCGATCTTTGTGTCCTGAGCTGGAAAGCGGTAGCGCTGCCGGTGAACCCCTCGATTCCCGCGCTCTGCCTCTCCAATCGCCTCAAGTTCGGCAAGGCAGTCGAGATCATCGACCAGATCTTCACTGTCCTTGGCCAAGCGGTCGAATATCGCCCAATAGGCCGGCTTCTTCTCACGTCGGTGAAAGGCATTGAGGTCGATGACGAGTTGTGCTGCTTCATCACCGACAATGTCTCGGAGCGGAGCCAGTCTGGCCGCATTCGCCACATCCTCGGCTTCCTCCTCTGCAACACGTTCTAAGTCGGGGCCTTCATGCCCGTCCCCGTCCAACAAGTCGGGCCAGGAAAGGTCCGCAGGGCGCGCCTCGTCGATCAGCCAGTCACGCAGCAGCTGGGTCGAGATACAGTCGACTTCGTTGTAGTCCCGTATCTCCTGAAGAATGGCGTCATCGCCGGTCTCTCGCCACTTTTCGTAGGCCACCACGCTTGCGCCAGCTGTCGCCACCTCGCCTTCGCGTTTCTCCATGTAGAAGGCTTCCAGGTCCTTGATCGAGTACCCGCCCTCGGACACGCGTATCGAGCCGGTCACCACGCCGTAGAGATCAACGAAGACCTTGTCGCGCTGGAACTGGTCGAGCAGCACCTCATGGCTCCGGTGTACCTTGGTCAGCTTGCGCAGGGCGGTGATCTCATATGGGGCGTAGTGATAGATGTGGGCGCCGGGGTAAGCGGCCAGCCTGTCGCGGAAGAATTTCATCAACGCGTCCAGGGACCGGCCTTCGGCTTCCCGATCATGGGCCCAGAAGTCCCGGAATTGCCACGTGCCGCCCTCACGGAACCAGACGCCGTGCAGGTATTCGAGGCCACCCTCGAAATAGGGATCGCCCTCAATGTCGTAGAACATGTCGCCTTCATCCGGACGGGGCAGGCGGTTGAACCCGCGGCCCGGCTCAAGCGGCAGCCGTTCGAAGGCCGGAGGCCCGCCCGCGCGACGGGCTCGCTGGAGGCGTGCATGTGACACCAGCTTGTCCTGGGTTCGCGGTGCGAGCTTGGGTATGCGTTCCTGCACGCCCGCAAGCTCGCTGATGGTTGTGATGCCAGCGGCCTCGAGCTTTCGGCGCTGGCTGGTCAGAACGCCCGGCAGCAGGACCAGACTGTTTGCCGCCTCCCATTCATTCCGGCAGAGTTCGCGCCAGCGACAGAGATTGCAGGCCGGCACCGGCTCTGGCCGGGTCTGGGGCCGTGTGCTCACGAAGGCCTCGAAGCGCTCTCTGGCCAGACGCGCATAGGCCCGGACATCATCCAGGCGCACGGTATATCGTTCACCCGATCCCAGCTTGAGGTGGGCACGTTCAGGCGCGACACCCTGGATGTCGGTCAGCAAGTCGGAGTAGAGGCACAGCTGCAGGATCTGGCCGGGTTTGGGCGAGCGGCTCAGCTTGGTATCGGCGACCTCGTAGCTGAAGGCGCCCAGCTCTGACGGACGCTCGACCCGGTACAGGAAATCCGCATATCCACCCCAGCGCCCTTCAGCGCCAAGAGCGGCCTGAGCCACGACCTCTCGGCCTGATCGCAGGGCCTCAAGCGTGGCCTCATGTTCCAGTTCCGGCGACGCAAATTTGCGCTCGAGCTCGACCACGTCCAGTCCTTCAGCCCGCAGTCGCTCGGTGAATGACGTCTCGTGGGCGTGGCCCTGGTCCTGAACGAGACGCTTCTCGTCATCGTCCGCAGCCGGAGTGATGTCACCTTGTTCCAGATAACGCAGATCCAGCGCAGTCGCATGTTGGCACCCCTGAAACCGCATCAGGTCTGACGCGTAGAAGTTCAGGTTTCCGTTGGTCTTTTTCATCTGCCCCTCGATGCGCACGTTTACCGTGTAACATACTCTGCAACCGTGGGGCGACAAAATCTGTCACTATCGAGCGTGAACATCGAAGATTCTTGAGTACGACCGGCGCCTGCCGCCCGGCTCGGGAGCCGCACAAAGCGACAATCACTCATCGGTACTGGCTAGCGCGCCGCGAACATTCTCTAGAACGTGCGAGACTACTCCCTTTGCATTCCGAACATCCGTCCAGAAGTGTTCATTCTCATTAACGCCAATCAAGTCTTTCATGATTTCATTGTCGCTCGGTGCCGATGGATCTCGCGGACCGATAGGCGGGATAACATCGCTCAAACAGCGGAACGCTCCGAATGCCACTATCTCGTCGTACGAAATGGTCGTTGGACGCAGCACCACCTCGCGCTGTGAGCCTTTCCAATCACGAATGCCTTTGAATTCGACACTCTCCGCAGCCTCGAGTCGCTTCACTTCCTTCATGAAATATGGGTCCGCATACACAGCAGCCAGATTCAGGATCACCTCGCAATCGCTCGGATCCTTCTCGAGCAGAAACATGATCTTTTCACGATCATTCGGGCTTTGACGAAATGTCTTTGCGACGTCGCGGGATAGAGTCCAAGCGGATCCGTCTTGTTGAATTTCATCCAAAATGAATTCCTGGGACAAACCCGCGTAGAGACGCACTTGGCGATAGACTGGCTGGTCAACTCGCTTGAACGCGTCGGGGAGATCCGAGCTCGCCGAGATCAGTTTACAGAGCTTCTTGGCCTTGTCCTCCATACCCCGCTGCCACTGGTTTATCGCGCGGATCAAATCGGCACTGAACGGTGAGGTATTGCTCATGAGCTTTCCCATGTTTTTTCCTCGCCCCGCACAATCCGCTGCTCCGCCGGATCATACCGATATTCATGCAGCGTCCCGTTTGCGATCAGTTTGACCGCCTCCGCCACGTGTTCGGGCAGGACGTAGAACCACTCTCGCGGATGCACGCGCTTTCCAAACCGGTCCATGATGACGAGGCTTGATGGACGCGCCACGTCGAAGAAGCGGTGCAGCAGGGATTCAATCTTTGTGCGGCTCAGATTCTTGAGCTCATAGGTCGCGACGATGTCGACATCGGCCAGCAGAAAGGTCGCGTCATTGCGGGCATCGGCCACGCGGCGTCTGACGTCCTGGGAGGTGACGCCAATCTTGTGGAGGATGTTGCGAACCTCAGCGATCTCCGGTCGCGTGGACTTGCTGCGGGCCACATAGATGGTCCCAGTCAGCTCAAGCGCGTCTTCCTGCCATTCAGGGTCCAGCGGGCCCATTCCGGGGCGGTGCACATATCGAGCGGTCCTGTCGGTCGCCAGCGCCTTCCTGAGCGAGGAAACGAGGGGGTCGTTCTCCATACCGTTGGAGAAGATGATGCGCAGCCGGTGGTCGGGCTTGCCGCCCCGACGGGACAATTCCGTCTTCTCAGCGATGTAGGCGAGAAGACCTCGATGGATGAGATAATCGCCCTCATGGACTCGCAGTTCCTGGCCGTCCTGGATCGGGCTGACCATGCGCTCGCCACTTTCCAGCCTGGCCTGCATGTCCGCGAAACCCTGCTCGAATTGACCGAAGTCAGGACAGGGAAACATATCGGCGCGGTGGGATGGCTTTTCCCGTTCGGCGGACGGCGTGACGTGCCGCAGGGTGGTCACCGCCTCGGAGACCTCCTCATCATCGTCGTCGAAAATGTCATCGAGACTGGCCGGGACGTCATCCTCGCCCGGTTCGTCGCGCCAAGACGGCTCAGGTTTGGCCGGGGCGGATACCGACCGGTCTGGCGCGGACGCCTTGTCTCCGCCCAGAAGCCCGTTGCGGTCGGCCGCCGCCATGGCTGCTGACGGACTGGTCCGAATGGATCGCCAGATCGTGCCCAGTTTCATCTCCTCCAAGTCGAGGCTGTTGTCGTCGGGCAATCGACCATGGCGCTCCCAGAAGACGTTTACCTGGGCCACGATCTCGGCATTGCGGTTGTCCGGGGTCGAGCTCGCAGAGGCGCGCTGGCGGATTTCGAGCAGGCCGAACTCGTCTTCTTCATCAAAGATCTCATCGAGCGAACGATAGCGGCTCATCTACGCGCCCCTCATGCCGGCGCATCCGCGCGGGCCCGCTCGGCCTTCTTGTTGCGGATATAGGCGTGGGCTTCGGCCAGACGCTTTTCCAGCGGGTCTTCGGCATGAGGATTGGGCTCACGGCCCTCCTGGGCCCGAAAGCGCTTGATGCGCGGCCACAGGACGAGGGCTTCGGATTCCGTCATCTGGATCCGCTGGGCGACCATCGCGTTCTGGATGGTCTTGAGCAGCGGCGTGTCGAGTGCGCGGGAGGCAACATTGAAGCCTTCGCGGAACGGGTTCACGGAATCGATCAGCTCGATATCGAGGTCCTGCACATTGATGAAGCGCTTGACCATATTCATCAGCGACAGGTTCGGACCCTCCTCGCCATCGGGATCGTCATGGTTATAGGTCGAGCCCGTCTCCTTCACGTTCAGGCCGTCGCTGGCGTCCTGCGCCTCGCGTTTGGCCATGCCGATCAGGTTCATGCGGGCGGCCAGGTCCTGGCGCACGGCCTCGGTCTCGTCCGGCGTCAAACCCTCGTAGGAGGTCTCGACGATGTCGGTCAGCACCATCTGGGTTGCGACCTCCGGGTGGACGTCATCGGCAATGACGCGGCGATCCATCGCCTGACACGCCTTGGCGACCAGGTCCTGCATGTCGTTCTCGACGATCGCGCGGGCGCGTGCTGTCGGCGGCTCGAGCAGTCCGCCAATGCCGATATTCACCCGACCGTCTTCGTCGGTGAACACCTTCTCGCGGATATCACCATCCTCGCGGCGATAGAATTTGAAATTGGGGGCCAGGACCTGCTCCATCAGGAGCGCGCCGGAAATGGCCTTGAGCATGTCATTGACCGCATCGGCCACAACCGTCGTCTCGACACCCGGTTCCGCAACGAGGTTAGTGAACTGGGCGTGGCCCTTGCCGCTGGCATCGCGCGTGGCCCGGCCGATAATCTGCACGATCTCGGTCAGGCTGTTGCGATACCCGATGGTCAGCGCATGTTCGCACCACACCCAGTCGAAACCTTCCTTGGCCATACCCAGGGCGATGATGATGTCGACCTTGGCCCGATCCGCCTCGTCATCGCGCTTGCCGTCCGCGCCAAGGTGTTCCTTCTGCAGGGCGGCTTTCACACCGTCGCGGCCGGGGCCGTCATCCACCAGGTCCGCGATCTTGAGGGTCTTGCCGTCGGAGCGGCGGCGCACGAGATCAAAGCCGGTGTCCGGTTCCTGGCCGACATGTTCGCCGATCGCGCTCATGATGGCACCGACCTCATTGCTCTTCTCGTCATAGGCTTCGGCCGAGCCTCGATGTGGGATATGGATGATGGTCTTCTTGTCGGTGTCGAGCACGTCCATGATCGCGGAAAGATAGCGACCGCGATAAAAGGCGTAGGAAATGCCAAGCGACTTGAGGTGTTTATAGCCCTCGAGCTGCTCGTAATAGGAATAGGTGATCGAGCGGAACTTGGCCTCGTCCTCGGGGCGAAGCACCGGCACGCTGTCGCCGCGAAAATAGGAGCCGGTCATCGCCATGACGTGGGCGCGCTCCCGATCCAGCAGGCGACGCAGGATCTCGCCCAGGCGGTTGTCATCGCTGGCGGCCACATGGTGGAACTCGTCGATCGCGATCAGACAATCGTCAAAAGCCTCGACGCCGCGCTCGTTGACGATGGCCTCGAAGGCAAAGCGGAAGGTGGCGTGGGTACAGACCAGAACCTTGGCGTCCGAATCCATGAAGGCTTCGAAGGTCTTCACCTTCTGGGCATTCGCCTTGGCGTCATCCTCACCGGACAGGCACAGATTCCAGCGCGGCTCGACCTCCCAGTCCGCAAAGAAGCCGTAGGAAGTGAGATCTGTCGTCTTGAAAGATCCGCCGATCGAGGTCTCCGGTACGGCGACGATGGCTTTCTTGACGCCCTGGTTCTCCAGCTTGTCCAGGGCCACGAACATCAGCGCCCGCGACTTGCCGGCGGCCGGGGGGGCCTTGAGCAGGATGAACTGGGCCGCGCGCGCCTCGTAAACACGGGCTTGCATCGGGCGCATGCCCAGCGCGTTCGACGCGGCCGCGCCGGAAGACCCGTAGGTCATGCGGATGAGATCCACCATCAGGCTGTCTCCTTCGATGTCTTGTTCGGCTTCAGCTTCTCCACTCGGGCAGCATAGAGCTTGAAGAGTTTTTCCAGGCGCTCCGTATCGGTCTTGAACGGACGGCCGATATACATCGTCTCCAGCAGCTCATCATTGCGCCGGTGAACCTCGCGCAGATCATCCGGCATCTTCTCCGGATCATAGAGCTCCGCGATCGTCTTGGGATGGTGTAGATAGCGCGTCTTCAGTATGTCCCGCGCCGAGGCGTTGAGCGCTTCAAGCTGGGCTTCGGTAAAATTGGGGACCGGGAAGGTGTTCCAGCCGAGCGTGTTGGAGTAACGGAAATCCGATTTCAACTTTCCGCATACCGTGCCGATCCAGACGAGGTGCAGACGAGAGGCGATCAGGGCCAGGCACCACTCGGGGGCGTCGTAGAGGGCGAAGCTGAGATTCGAGACGATAACCTCGGCATCCACACGATCGACTGGCAAGTAGGGACGCCGTTCGGAGCTCACGCTAGGAACGAGAAGGGCGTGCGACTCACTGGTGAAGACCTGTTTGAAGCGATGGGATAAGGGTAACAATTTTTCGCGGACGTACTTGTCCGTACTCTTTGCGCGAAACTCGGCGACCCGATCTATTCGCTGGCTTATCGACGCGATCGACCTAGCCTCAACGACATCGTGTTCTTGTATCCAGAGGCAATATCGATGAAAGCCGTTGACGACCTCCTTTGAACCCATGAATGGCCGGATAAACTTTGAGGCCGAGGGCGCCTCAGCAAGAAGCTGGTCCTTCTCCTCAGCCGACAGGATAAGGTGCCCGCCTTCGACTGGCTTGTTGCCGTAGTCCATCGACGGCAAACCGAAAAACCCCTTTCGCGTACCTTCCACGGAAACATCGGGACTATTGACCAAATAGCCGTTGATGTTTGCCGCCGCAAAATCGGTCCCGCCAACGATAAGACGCTTGGGCGCACCAGATCGATTCCTGACGCCAATGATCGAACAGACCACGGCAGCATTGGACTTCGCGTTATTGCGCCATTTGAAATCCTTGTGCGCAAAGCCGATCTCGAGATCTTCTCCAAGCACGTGTGGCCAGAGCGCCGCTACCGAATAGCCTTGGCAAATCGAGTTGGTCGCAACGAGTGCCGCCTTTGCCTGTCTCGCTCGAATATAATTCGAGGCTTTGAAGAACCAGGCCGCAACGAAGTCGAATGCGGCGTAGCTTTGCACCCGTCCGGCAAAGACGAAGGCAAGATCTGCCTTTTGCGCCTTGGATTGATAAGTCGAACCCAGAAACGGCGGGTTCCCTGCAATATAGACTTCCTCATCATCTCGCGGAGGCGGGCACACATCTTCCCAGTCTATCCGCAGCGCATTGTCGCAAACGATGTGGCCGCCATCGCGCAAGGGCAGCGGGCTGGCCGCAGCACCGAACATCTTCTCCATCACCGAATTGGCCTGGTATTCGGCAATGAAGAGCGCCAGCTTGGCGGTCTCGGCCGCAAAATCCGTGATCTCGATGCCGTGGAAACTCGCCAGTGAGATGGATGACCACATCTGGCCCTGGGTTTCGCCTTTCAATGCCTTGAGGCGATCAAGGATCTTCATCTCCCGGGCGCGCAGCTCGCGATAGGCGATGACCAGGAAATTCCCCGAGCCGCAGGCCGGGTCGAACACCCGGATGCGCGAGAGGCGGTTTAGGACGCGTTCCAGCGCTGCCGGCTTGTCCCAGGCTTTATCGATGTCCGCATCCACATCATCAAGGAAGAGCGGCCCGATGACCTTCAGGATATTGGGCACGCTGGTATAATGCATGCCCAGCTCGCCGCGCTTGTCCGCCTCGGCGATGGTCTGGATCATCGATCCGAAAATATCCGGGTTGATGTCGCGCCAGTCCAGATCTCCCAGATCGCGGAAATACCCCCAGGCGATTGCATCGAACACCGGGCAGTCGATCGGCCCGGCAAACAGGCCGCCATTCACGTATTCGAACTCATGCGTCCAACCCGGCAGGTCTGCACGCTCGCTCGCGGGCCGGTTCATCGCCTGGAAGGCGTGGGCGATGGCGATATGAGCCTCCGCGCCCTTATGGCCTGCGTGATTGACGATCAGCCGGGAGAACTGGTCCTTGGGGAAAATCCCGACATCCTCGGCAAAGAGGCAGAAGATCAGCCGCGTCATGAACTGGTTGAGCTCGTGGCGCCGCTCCGGAGCGCCCCAGTCCGGGTTGAGCTTGAGGAAGGCGTCATAGAGGTGGGCGAGCTTGCGGGTCGCACTGATGTCGACTTCGTTCTCATCCGCTGCCTTGAAACGCGTCATCCCCGCCGCGGGCAGGAAGAAGCCGAAATGCCGGTGCAGCTCGTTGAAGGCGCAGCGCAGGGTCTCGCGGGTGGCCGGGTTTTCCGCGACCACCATCTCTCCATTGCTCGCGATCAGGATGGCTGGCTTGTGCTGGACGGTTTTCTTGTCGGTGCGAAGGAGATCGATCGCGGCATCCACTTCGCCGGATACGGCCGGCAGGAAGTGGAACTTCTTGTTCACCAACACACCGCCCGGCAGTTTCGAGCGATTGAGCGAGCGCTGGCCAGGCCGCAGCTTTGACACCGTTGCAGGCGCATTCCCCGTGGCCGCGGCAAAGGCGAAGGGAAACTCGTCCGGGTCGAAGGCTTGTCTGGCAATGGCCTCGAGGGCGTCCGCGATTTCTGTTGGGCTCATGGATGGCTCGTGAATGCAACAAGTGCGACCAACCTTATGCAGTTACAGCCAAGACGCGCAATAACTCAAGTGTCACCGGGAGGTTATACGACAATCTTGGCAGTCGGAGAAATGGGCATGAATTGGCAGTTAGCCAGCTCCTGCGCCAGAGCAGCCCTCAATCCACCAGATCGCCAACTGCCACGCCCAGCGCTTCCGCAATTCGGCCGACTATTGTGATCGTTGGATTTCGCACCAGACGCTCAACGCCTGAAATGTAGGTGCGGTGCACGCCAGCCTGATGGGCCAGCTCTTCCTGGGACCAGCCTTTTTCGCGCCTGTATCTGCGCATGTTGTCTGCAAGTCGCTGGCGAATTTCCATGCGCGGATCCGACACCGGCGCACACTTTGGGACTACAGACTATGAGTCTCTTTTTCTGTTGACTTGCCCGGGCACCCAAGCACTTGTGTGCACGTTATGGAAACCCGACCGACATTCCCCGGGCCCTCGTCCGGCCAACTCGGAACCGCCGCGGAAATCCTCGTGGCCTGCCAGTTGATGATTGCTTCGGGAGGCCGGCTCTCCAGCTACGTCCCGCTGGTGGATGCCGACGGCATTGACGTGATGATCCACGACAAGGTGACCCACCGCGCGATCGGCCTGCAGATCAAGAGCTGGACTTTCCAGGATGCGACGCGGCCGCAAACGGTGCAGTTTGATATCCGGACGTCCACCTGGCGGGACGACCCTGCACTCTACCTGCTCGCCGTCGCTATTGACGGAGAGAATGCCAGGCTGGAAAGCGCGTGGCTATTGCCCTCCGGCGAGGTTCACACCGTGGCCCGACAGGGCAGGCAGAAGATGAGCCTCGCCCCCAACCATCGCGCGACCAGCAAGGACCGGTATTCAACCTTCCGGATGCATCATATGGCCGAAGTCGCGGAGGCGCTCGTCGCGGCGTTCGAGGCATGACAGTCTCGTCCGACGAGATCGAGCTCTTCCACCATCTCGCGGCGCAGGCCACCGCCGAACTGGAAGATGCCGCCACCCTCGCACTCCGGCACCAGACCGGTCCGCTTCCGGGAACGCTAGACCCGCTTCTGGATCGAACCGAAGCGGCCGTGGCGCTCATCAGGGCGGCACAAACAATAGTTGACCGCAACGCCTGAATTCTGCCCGTCTGGCGCAGAAAGGAAGTTCTGCGCCATGACAAAGCCAAAGGAGCCTCGCTGGGGCGAAGACGGATGGTCCGACATGCCGTCGCTTGAATTCGACGGCCCCGATCTGGACCGATGGATCGATGAGCTGAGCCGGCATGCGCCCGACCTGGCCAAAGACTCAGCTCGCCACCAGCTGTACTCGATCGCGATATCGCATCTTTGCGGACATGAACGCGGACCCGAGGCCTTTACGCGGAAGCAGGCACGTGACGGGTTGAACGCTTTTCTGAAACACCCCACCGCTCAGGCTGTTGCACAGCTGAACGGCGGGGCGGAAATCGCTTTGATTGACGCGCTCTGGAGTCTAGCTCCCCTTGATGAGGTTGGTGTAGGCGACTCTATTGAGCAGGCTCTATTTGAGCGAAGGATCAAACAGGCAACGCTCAAGAGCGCCGCTCACATTGCCCTGGAGACCCTCTCCACGCCGCCAAAGAAACGTGATGGCTCTGCAGCAAAAGGGCAAGGCCGCCCTCGACACTACACTCTGGAGTGGACCGTAGCCGAACTCTGCAAGTTCTGGGAGATGACAGTGCGGCGGCCAGTTACTGCGTCGAACCTGTCCGGTGCCAATTATTCGCAGGAATGCACATCCCCCGCCGGAGCGTGGGTCACTCGAATACTAACTGACCTGGGCGCACACCCTTTCCCCGCCCTGATCTCTCGTGAAATCGCGAGATATGTACGCCGGCGGAAAATCGAGAACTCGTCATAGCTCGATTTCGGGACCCTTTTGTTTCTGTTCCGCGAGGATTGCATCGTTCAATTGGAAGCCTTCGTTAATCGGCTAACGGAGGAATCCATGCCAATCTTTTCACCGCCGCCAGTTCCGGCCGGCTACCTTCACTTCCGCAGCGACATCGTGAGCTTTCACGATCAGAGAACGGGCCAGCTCATCGAAGGATGGATTTACTCCATCGTGCATCTGCAGTCGGGAGAAACACTCAGGTCATTCGGCGAAGATCTCCTGGAGATCGCCCACCTCATCGACACCCGTATCATGCTTCCTGTCTTTGGAGACGCATCATGACCGCTTCCATCAGGGACCTGCGGGTCGAGACGCTGCCAATCCGCTCGCTCAAGCCATACCCGAACAATCCGAGGACGCACTCCAAGCGCCAGATCGAGCAGGTGGCCTCCAGTATCCGGGCCTTTGGCTGGACGAACCCGACCCTGGTCAGTGATGACCTTGAGATCATCGCCGGTCATGGTCGTCTCGAGGCGGCGAAGTCAATGGGCCTTGGCGAAGTGCCGGTGATGCGCCTTTCCGGCATGAGCAAGGCACAGCAACGGGCTTACGTCATCGCGGATAATCGCCTGGCTGAAAACGCCGGATGGGATGACGACCTCCTGAAACTGGAGATCGGGGAGCTCATCGAGATGGACCTCGAATTCGAGATCGAGACAATCGGTTTCGAAACAGGCGAGATCGACGTCATCCTGGCGGGCGAGGACGAATGCGCTGACCACGAGGAGGTGCCGGCGCGGGATGAAGGACCTGCAGTCAGCTGGCCTGGAGATGTCTGGATTCTGGGTCGACACAGACTGGTATGTGGCGACGCCCTTGATGAGGCGACCTATCGGGCCCTGTTGCGCGATGAAGTTGTGGACACCTGTTTTACGGACCCACCCTACAATGTACCGATCGCCGGCCATGTCAGCGGTCTCGGCAAGAAAACCCATGACGAGTTTGTCATGGCTTCGGGTGAAATGTCTGACGCGGAGTTCTCGGGCTTCCTGCAAACCGTCGCAGCGCGGATCTGCAGCGTGCTCAGGCCCGGCGGCATTGCCTTCGCCTGCATGGACTGGCGTCACATCTGTGAGCTGGTCGCCGCGGGAGAGAAGGAGATCGGCGAGCTTAAGAATATCTGCGTCTGGAACAAGGATGCAGGTGGCATGGGCTCGCTCTACCGGTCGAAACACGAGCTGGTAGCTGTGTTTGCCCGGCGCGGCGGCAGCCATACCAACAACGTCCAGCTGGGCCGCTTCGGCCGCAATCGCACCAATGTCTGGGACTATCCGGGCGTTATCGGCCGTCGGGATGAGCTCGCGATGCACCCGACTGTGAAGCCGGCGGCCATGGTTAAGGATGCGATCAAGGATGTGACCCCGATGGACGGTCTGGTGCTGGATCCGTTTGGCGGATCAGGCTCGACGCTGCTCGCAGCTGAAAGCTGTGGCCGGTCAGCGCGACTGATCGAGCTGGACCCACGCTATTGCGACCTCATCGTGTCGAGGTTCCAGGCTGCCTCGGGGGAAGAAGCCCGACTGGAAGCGACGGGCGAGCGCTTCTCCCTTGTGCGTGAAATCCGTCTGGAGTGGGAGGGTCAGGCATGAGCCAGGATCAACCTGACTACGAGGTAGGGTACGGCAAACCGCCCAAGGCCACCCGGTTCAAGAAAGGCCAGAGCGGCAATCCGCGTGGCCGGCCGAGAAAACAGCCAAAGGACGTTGCGGCTCATATGGCGGAGCTGCTTGCTGAAAATCGCACCGTCCGCGTCGACGGGAAGCCCGTCAGAATGAGTGGCGAGGAACTAATCGCTCGTCGTCTCATGGAGAAGGCCCTCAAGGGTGACCCAAAGGCCTTCGACAAGGTTCACCAGCTCAAGGCCCAGCACACCGCCGAGGAAGCGCGGCGCCTTGCCAGGGAGGAAAACAAGATCGTTGTCGAGCTGGTTCACGCCGCGATCCCCGAAGAGGAGTGTTACAAGAAGCCCGGTGAGCGGATCGACTACCACGCGGACGGCACCCCGAGCGTGATCGAGCGCTGGGATGGATACCTCCCTGACGATGTTGAAGGGGCAGACGGCGACAGCTAGATCGCAGCGCCGAATGGCGACAGCACAGAACAGTTACACCGCCACGGCCCGCCCTGACCCAAAGTGCGGGCCGGCGTGTATCTGGAGACTGGACTTCCTGCCGGACCCGAGCATGCATGCTGACCGCGCCCGGACGGCCCTGCTTCAAGGTTCCGGGCCTGTCTCAGTGCAGCCCCTCGCATCCCGCGAAGGCATCGCAGGAGACACACATGTCCAAGCTTACACCCACCCACATTGCCATCCTGAAGTCCTTCAGCGCACAGGATGGGCCAGTACCCATCGATCAACTATCCGGCCTTCCCACGACTGGCGGCACACTGGAGGCCCACCTCGACCACCTCTCCAGCCGCGGTTTCCTTACGCGATCCGGCAAGGCCATCGCACTCACCGAGGTCGGTCAGGCAGCTCTTGCACAAGCGCCGGCCGGGACGATCACAAAAGCATGGCGCAAGTCCGCCTCAGCCCCCGCGCCTGCGGCTGTAGAAGGTCAGCCCGACAAGCTGACCAAGAAAGCCCGCCTGATCGCGCTCCTGACCGTCGAAACGGGCATCACCATTCCCGATCTGGCGGCCCGGCTGGACTGGCTTCCGCACACCACGCGCGCTGCGATGACCGGGCTAAGGAAAAACGGCTACACGATCGACAAGCTGGCCCCGCTCGAAGGCACCCGATCCGCGCGCTACACGCTCGTCGAGGCGGGCTGATGGCACGGCGCAAACGTACGATCGGGATTGATCTTGATAGCCTTGTCGAAAAGCCACGCACCGAACTGGTGGAGATCTGGCAGGCCAGCTTCGCTACAGGAGCCCCCCGCGGTCTGAGCAAGGCCTTCCTCGCTCGTCTCCTCGCCTATGACCTACAAGTCGAGGCGAGGGGCGGGCTCGGACCGCGCCTCGAGAAACGGCTGCTTTCGCTCGCAGTCGGCGAGGCACCCAAACCCGCTGCCCCGAAACTCAAACCAGGTGCGCAGCTGATGCGCACCTGGAATGGGACCACGCACCGCGTCGATGTCGTTGACGAAGGCTATCGATACCGGGAGGAGACCTTCACCTCACTCTCAGCCATCGCCAGGGAGATCACCGGCACCCACTGGTCGGGGCCCCGCTTTTTCGGCCTTGTCTCCCGAAAGAAAACGTCGTGATGGCCACTATGCGAGACAGTGCCCGCCGTACCATCCGCTGTGCCATCTACACGCGCAAATCGTCGGAGGAAGGCCTCGACCAGGAGTTCAACTCCCTGGACGCACAGTTCGAAGCCTGCGCAGCCTACATCGCCAGCCAGAAGGCAGAAGGCTGGAAACTGCTTCCCCAACGATACGATGATGGCGGCATTTCCGGCGGCACCCTGGATCGCCCTGCAATCCAGCGCCTGGTGACCGATGTTGAGGCCGGCAAGGTCGACATGATTGTTGTATACAAGATCGACCGGCTGACCCGCTCACTGGCGGATTTCTCCCGCCTGATCGACAGGCTCGACGCGGTCGACTGCTCCTTTGTCTCGGTGACCCAGGCGTTCAACACCTCCACCTCGATGGGCCGGCTGACGCTGAACGTCCTGCTCTCGTTTGCCCAGTTTGAGCGTGAGGTCACGTCGGAACGCATCCGGGACAAGATTGCGGCATCGAAGAAGAAGGGGATGTGGATGGGCGGGATGGTGCCAACCGGATACGACGCCGACCCGAATCCCGGCGCCCGTGGTATTGTTATCAACCCGCGCGAAGCCGAGAACGTCCGCGCCCTCTTCGAACTCTATGACGAGCATGAATGTCTCTCGACGGTAGCGGCGAGGGCCAGAGTCCAAGGCATCCGTTCGAAAGACCGTACCTTCGCCTCGGGCAAGAGGTACGGCGGCGCAGTCCTGTCGCATGGCTCCATCCACAACATGCTCACAAATCCGATCTATGTCGGCCGCATCCGGCACAAGCTGGACGTCTATGACGGGCTGCATGAAGCCATAATCGATGAGGGCCTGTGGACCCGGGTGCAGGAGAAGCTCCGGGGACATGCTGCCCGGCCGTGCGTCCGGGACCGTACCACCAGGGCACTCAAGCAACCCGACCAGAAATCCCCGCTGGCGGGCAAGCTAATGGACGAGACCGGAGACCGGCTGACGCCCAGCCACTCGAGGCGCAAGACCGAAGAGGGACACAAGCGCATCCGCTACTACGTCTCCCGGCGACTGATGAAGGGAGCTGCGGACGATCCCTCGGGATGGCGCCTGCCAGCTCTCAAGCTCGAACGGGCCGTGTGCGGAGCAATCGCCAGCCATCTCGATGAAGCGGGCGAAAAACTGTTCCGTGATCCCGATCCCGTAGCCGTTTACAAGGCGCAGCACGCTCTCGGTGATCTGAGAACCCGGCTGGAAGCGCGCGACGGGGAAACGCTTCGCGACATCGTCGGCCTGGTTCGCGTGGCACCAACCCGGCTTCGTATCGAGCTCGACCGGGAGAGAGTAGCGGAGATGCTGGCCCTCTCTCCGGATGGGCTCGCTGACGATCAGCTGGCGACCGAAACCGGGTTCGAACTGCGCCGCCGCGGTGTGGAGGTCAAAATCATCACCGGCCAGTTCGAGCGCGCACCAGACCAGACCCTGATCAACGCGATCGCGAGGGCTCACCAGTGGCTGGCCGAAGCCCGGCAAGGTGTTTCCCTGGCCGCCATCGGCCGGCGCCATGGATGGACCGACAGTCCGGTCCGGCAGCGCATTCGCCTGGCGTTCCTTTCACCCGAGATCACCCGCGCAATCCTCGAAGGGCGCCAGCCACCGGAGCTGACGCTGCAATTTCTCCTCACAAATCCGGTTCCTCTGGACTGGGATGCGCAGGCGCAGGCACTGGGTTTTGCCGACCAGAAGTTTCCCTGATCGACCAAACAGACTTCCCTGTTTTCAAGCGTAACAGGGAAAGCGATTTCCCTGTTATTGGCTACAGGGTATTTTCACACAACCCACTGATAGTACGTGACTAAATTCACACCACCCGCGACATTGAGGCCGTTTTTCGCAAAATTCCCTGCGGTTTCGGGAGAACAGGGAATTACCCTACCCGATCTGCCCGAAATCCCGGACTGAGACTTTCCCCCAGAAATGCCCCATCAGCGCGGGCACGTCGCGGTCTCCACTTTAGGAGCCCCGTGCGAAGGCACGGAAATGCCGCCGGATTTCCGGGGCTCGGGCACGCATTGTGATTTCAGGGAAAAGAGTGGCGGTGAGGGTGGGATTCGAACCCACGAGACGGGGACACCGCCTACACGCGTTCCAGGCGTGCGCCTTCGACCACTCGGCCACCTCACCGTAAGAGGCGCGGACTATACGCAAGATTGGCCGATGGGCAAGGTGGTCGAAGCGGTGAAAAGCAGCAAATCGCGGTGTTTTTTGCGCGGTTCACGCTTTTGTATGGCGCTATGCCGCGTCGCGGCGATGACGTTTAGCGATGTGCGCCCTATCTATAGGTCTTAAGACATGAATTTCAGCGCAGGAGTATTGCGTATGGGCCTGTTTTCCAACACGTCCGACAAAACCCGTCTCGTGACCCCCGACGAGGCTTTGCCGGGCCGCCGCACACCGATCGAGACCGCGAAGACGCATTTTGTGACCGGAGAACCGATCAAGATGGATCGCGCGGCGGGTCATGACGAAATCATTGTGGGCATGGGCTGTTTCTGGGGTGCCGAACGCGTGTTCTGGCAAACCGAGGGTGTGGTGCATACGGCTGTCGGTTATGCAGGCGGTGTGACCGAAAACCCCGGATACAAGGAAGTGTGTTCCGGCCGGACAGGGCATGCCGAAGTGGTACGGGTGGTGTTCGACCCGGCTGTGATCAGTCTGGACACGATCTTGAAGACATTCTGGGAAAATCATGACCCCACACAGGGCATGCGCCAGGGCAATGACCGCGGGACGCAGTATCGCTCAGCGATCTATACACGCGATGAGGCCCAGCTCGCAGCGGCGCAAGCCAGTCAGGCGGCCTACGCGAAGGCGCTGGCCCAAGAGGGCCGCGGTGAGATCACAACGGAGATCGCGCCGTCTGGTCCCTTCTATTATGCCGAGGCTGACCATCAGCAATACCTGGCCAAAAATCCGGGTGGGTATTGCGGTATCGGTGGCACGGGTGTGGTGTGCCCGATCGGCACCGGCGCACGCCTCTGACGCGGCGAGCGTGAGCGGGCAAGAGGACGGGCCGGGATGAGCACACGACTGATTGCGTTTGATGTGGATTCCACCCTTCTGACGGTGGAATCCCTGGACGTGGCCATCTCCGCCGCGCTGGCGGGACATCCCGAAGCCGAAGCCCGTCGAGAAGCGTTACACCGGATCACCCAGGCGGGCATGTCCGGTGAGCTGGCCATGGCGGACTCGCTGGCCGCTCGGTTGAAGCTGGCTGATCTCGACGCGCGGCGCGTGGCGGCGATTGCCTTCGACCTTCGATCGACGATTACAGCAGGCATGGCGGACATGTTGCGTGAGTTGCGCGAGCGTGGAGACCAGGTCTACGCCATATCGGGCGGATTCCGCGATCTGCTGGATCCCGTGCTCTCCGATCTCGCTTTTGCGCCCGAACATCGTTTTGCCAACCGGTTTAAGTGGGGCAAGACGGGTGTTGAAGGTGTCGATACCTCGATCGCACTGTCGCGCAATGGCGGCAAGGCCGAGATCCTGAAACGGCTCATGGATCAGACCGGTCATGCAACCGCCTGGCTGGTGGGGGATGGCATGACGGATTGCGAGGCGAGTGATGCGCCGGGCATCCGCTTTATCGGCTTCGCGCAAAACGCCGATCGTCCGGCGGTCCGCGCCGCCGCCGCGCAACGCGGCCAGGTGTTCACAAACACGCTGACCGAATTGCGCGCTGTTTTGCTGGACTAACCCTTGATCAGGCGAGTCTTGATCGAACCCTCCAGCGCGGACACATAGTCCACAAAGCCCGCCGGCAACTCCCCATCGAGATCGGCGGCTACAAAACCGAGTTCGCCTTTGGTTTCCAAACGCTGTGCCGTCACATTGGCGCCTGACGCACTGACAGCCTCATTGAGGCGGGTCAGATAACCCGGCGCATTGCCGTGGAAGCTGAGCAGGCGGGTCTGACCCGCGCTGAGAGGGCCCGGATCCATTTCCGGTACATTCACGGCGCCTTTTGTGGCTCCCTCGGTCAGGAAACGGGCGAGCTTACTGGCGACATCGGTGCCAATGGCTGCCTGGGCTTCCAGTGTGGACCCCCCGATATGTGGTGTCAGGATGACATTCTCGAACGCCTGGAGCGGCGAGACGAAGGGATCGCTCTTCGAGGCCGGCTCAACCGGGAAGACATCAACGGCCACGCCGCCCAACTGACCCGATTCCAGCGCCGCCGCGACAGCGTCGATATCCATCAGATCGCCACGGGCCTGGTTGATGAGCATGGCGCCGGGCTTCATCTTGGACAGGGCGGCGGCATCAATCATCCCCTGCGTGCGGGGCGTCGATGGCACGTGCAGGGTGAGCACATCGCTTAGCGCCAGTAGCTCATCCAGATTGTCGACATACCGGGCATTGCCGTGGGCGAGCTTGGGTTCGACATCATGGAAATACACATGCATGCCCAGCCCGCTCGCCAGGACGGAAAGCTGGGAGCCGATATTGCCATAACCGACAATGCCCAGCTTCTTGCCGCGGACCTCATGGGCGCCGTCGGCGGATTTCATCCACTTGCCGGCCTTGGCCGCCGCGGAGCGCATCGGAATGCCGCGCATGAGCATGATGGCGGAGGCCAGCGTCAGCTCGGCGACGGAGCGTGTATTGCCAAAGGGCGCATTGAAAACCGGTATTCCGCGATCGGCTGCGGTGACCAAGTCGACCTGATTGGTCCCGATACAGAAACACCCAAGGGCAAGGAGCTGGGGTGCGGCATCGAAGGCCGCGCTGTTCATCTTGGTGCGAGAACGGATGCCGGCCAGGCTGGCCTGTGCGAGTTCGGAATGGAGTGTATCAACCGGAAGAGCCGCGCCATGGCGAACAAGGTCGACACCGGCAGAGGTGAGGGGGGCATCAGCCAGGGCGTGGATGTTTTCGAACAGGACGGCAGATTGGGTCATGGCGGGATCTCTGTGAATAGGGAGTTCACAAACCTAGAAGACGTGAGCGCTATCGCAAGCGCTCATAAGCCATGCCCTGTGTATAGGCGCATACAAATTATGGTGAAGCTTATGACAGCGCCCAGGCCTGGCGGAGCCAGTCATAGACCTCATTATCGACGTCGATGGGATCGCGCAGGCGGATGCGGTGGGTCATGAGGGGTTTGACACCTTGGGCATCTTCCAGGCGGCCCGATGCCTCGAAGCCGCGTAATTGAAGCATCAGATCGAGACAGGTCTTGCCGGTGGGTTGAAGGCGCGCGAACAGGTGGCTGCGATAGAGGCAGACGTAGCTCTTCTTGAAATCGACGCGCAAGTCGGGCTGGAAGCGCGCAACCTGTTGCATCAACACATCGTGAATGGGTCTCAGCGCCGGACGCTTTCCATAAATACGATCAAGCAGCGTGTCTTGACCATTGTTGGACGAGCGAATGTCCGGTGGGGTAGATGTAGGGTCTGGAGCCACAACACTGCCTGCATCTTGTGATAAAGATGCGCGACTGTGAACTATTCTCAAAAAACATGCAAGCATTGACCACCGTTGTCAGGCAGTGGCTCGCAGGCCCATATCAGTTGAATGAGCAGGTCGTTTCTATTCTGCGGTCGGCAGGTTGCGCAATGCCTCCAGTGAGCGATCCACATGCTCGACCGGATTCATGTCCGCATAGTGGAAGGCAATTTCACTGTCCTGATCGATCACATATGTGATGCGACCGGTCCAGTTGCCGCCCGGGCGCAAGCGGCTGTCATATCCGCGAATGATGTCGTTATTGACGGCAAAAACCGGAAACGCGCTGGCGCAGTGTTGGGTTGAAAACTCGGCCAGACGGTCCGTATTGCCTGCGGTCAGACCGATGACTGTGGCGCCCAGCGCTTCGAAATCCTCGATGGAGTCGGCGAAGCTGGCGGCCTGGACTTCACAGCCCTCCGTGAACGCGGCCGGGAAGAAGAAGGCCACAATCGGACCGTCCTCGAGCGCCTCGGAGAGGGTGAAATCGACAGCCTCGCCGGCCTGGAAGCCCTGAACGGTGAAGTCAGGTGCCGCATCCCCCACGGCCAGATCGGCATGGGCGGCAACGGTCAATACGGTGGCAACAGCCAGGCTGGTCAGAATACGGCGCATGGAAATCTCCCTCTCTCCGGCCAAGATGGCGCAAACACGCCAGAAGGCAAGGCAGATGGCTAGTTGTCGTCCATCTTGAGCGCCGCAATGAACGCTTCCTGCGGAATATCGACCTTGCCGAACTGACGCATCTTCTTCTTACCGGCCTTCTGCTTGTCCAGCAGTTTGCGCTTACGCGTCGCGTCACCGCCGTAACATTTCGCGGTCACGTCCTTGCGCAGCGCAGCGAGCGTTTCACGGGCAATGATCCGGCCGCCAATCGCCGCCTGGATCGGGATCTTGAACATGTGACGCGGGATCAGGTCCTTGAGCTTCTCGCACATGGCCCGACCGCGTAATTCGGCGCGTCCGCGGTGCACGACCATGGCCAGCGCATCAACGGGTTCATCATTGACCAGAATGGACATGCGGACGAGGTCTCCGACCCGGTCTTCGATCCATTGATAGTCGAAGCTGGCATAGCCCTTGGTCACGGATTTCAGGCGGTCATAAAAGTCGAAGACGACCTCGTTGAGCGGGAGCTCATAGATCAGCATGGCCCGATTGCCCGCATAGGTCAGTTCGACCTGAATGCCGCGACGGTCCTGGCACAGTTTCAGAACGCTGCCCAGATACTCGTCCGGGACAAGAATGGTGGCCTTGATCCAGGGTTCGGCGATGGAATCAATCTTGACCGGATCGGGCATGTCGGCGGGATTGTGGAGATCGGTTTGTGTCCCGTCGGTCAGGGTCAGTTTGTAGACCACTGACGGAGCTGTCGTGATCAGCTCGATATCGTATTCGCGTTCCAGGCGTTCGCGGATGACTTCGAGGTGTAGCAGGCCGAGGAAGCCGCAGCGGAAACCAAAGCCTAGCGCAGCCGAAGTCTCCATCTCATACGAGAAGGAGGCATCGTTGAGCGCCAGCTTCTCGATGGCTTCGCGCAGATCCTCGAACTCGGCGCTGTCCACGGGGAAGAGGCCACAGAACACAACTGGCTGGGCGGGTTTATAGCCTTCCATGGCTTTTTCGGTCGGGCGCCGATCGTCCGTGACAGTGTCACCCACGCGCGCATCGCGCACCTGTTTGATGGAGGCGTTCAGGAAGCCGATTTCACCCGGATACAGCGCGTCCATGTTTTCTTTTTTGGGACGGAATACGCCTACACCGTCCACGGGGTAAGCCGCACCCGTGCCCATCAACCGGACCCGCATGCCCTTTTTCAGCGTGCCTTCGACCACACGCACCAGACAGATGACGCCCAGATAGGGGTCATACCAGCTATCGACCAGCATGGCCTTGAGCGGAGATGATGGATCGCCGGTTTCGGGGGGTGGGAGGCGTTTGACGATGGCTTCCAGCACACCGTCGATCCCCAGACCGGTCTTGGCAGAGATTTCGACGGCGTCAGACGCATCCAGACCAATCACGTCCTCGATCTGGGCCTTGACCCGATCGGGTTCCGCGGCCGGAAGGTCAATCTTGTTGAGGACGGGGACGATTTCGTGATCCACCTCGATCGCCTGATAGACGTTGGCGAGCGTCTGGGCTTCCACGCCCTGTGACGCATCCACGACCAGAAGCGAGCCTTCGCATGCGGCCAGGGACCGGTTGACCTCATAGGCGAAGTCCACATGTCCGGGGGTGTCAATCAGATTGAGAATATAGGTCTTGCCGTCGGCCGCCGTATAGTCCAGGCGCACGGTCTGGGCCTTGATCGTGATGCCGCGCTCACGTTCAAGTTCCATATTGTCCAGGACTTGCTGCTTCATCTCGCGATCAGATAGACCACCTGTGGTCTGGATCAGGCGGTCGGCGAGCGTGGACTTACCGTGGTCGATATGCGCCACGATGGAGAAATTGCGGATCAGGGACGGATCTGTACTCATCTGCCGGGAGGTAGCATTCCGGCCCCGTTTGGCCAAGCAGACTTAGCTGTTCATCGCGATTTCAACTGAAACCCTCTGTCTAGGCCTTGGCCTGGGCCGCAGACGGCGTGGCTTCGGTGTCGAGCGAGCAGAGATCTTCGTATTTGAGCGCAAAGGCCTCGGTCGGTGTATCCGCTGCTGCCCCGACAACAGTGCCGTTGAAATGCCGAATACCGGTAACCACGCCAGCACTGAGCACATCAAAACCAGTGACCTGGGTGAGAAAACTCTCGGTGCCTGCGGCCTCGATCGCTTCAGCCTGGGTCGACATCCGGAAGATATCGGTCTGTTTGATCCCGTCCCGGCCGACATGTTCAGGGATTTCGGCTCCGAACATATCGACACCACAGTTTTCGAACCGGCTGATATCGGCATCACCAAAGGGCAGGCGCACCAGAACTCTCAACCCGAAACCCTTCATGGACCGGAAGACTTCCTGCATTTGCCCGATCGGCGTGCCTTCGGGGATGCCGTCAATATAGAGGTCGAAACAGGTGCGCAGATCTGGCGGTATGGCTTGGAGGACCGAGAAATAGGCAACCCGGTCGGATATGGCCTGAACGGTCTCATAGTGCAGTGCGATCGCGGTATTGGCCGGTCGGCAGGTTTCACACAGGGCAAGCGTCGCGCGTTGCGCGGCCTGGGCGACAGCCCGATCAAGTGCGAGATGCAAGAGGGGCGGCGCGTCAGGGCCGAGCGTATTGCGACCATAGACGGGTTGTCCAAATCTGAGTTTGCGCGCCACACAGAAATAGCGGGATACGCGGTTCTCCTTCGCGTCCCAGCTGGGAAGAAATACAATATCATCCCAATAGGTTTTGGGGCGGGCCGGTGTGCTCGCCGGACGTCGGGCCGGTACGGGGGGTGGAAGAACCGGATCGTCGACGCGCAGGGTATCCGTCGCCGGTAGGGCCGTGTCCGGTGACAGCATGCCGCTTTCTCCCGGTTCGATCATGATCGGTGCAAAACCCTCCGTTTCAGGCGGTGGTGCAGTCAGGGCATCCAGGTAAGCCGGGTGGTGGCTGAGCGTCATGTCGAACCAGTGAGCATCGCGGTGTGCCGGGCCGATCGTGTCTGAAGACGCACCCTCCGCTAGGTCGGGGGGGGAGGCGAGTGTTGAAGGAGAGCGGTCGTCAGCGCCTTGCGGATCCTGGGCTCTGGCCGCACGGTGCGGCGGGTTTTTTGCCCGCACAATGACACCGATATCCGCGCCGGCCAGCTGTCGGGCCTTGCTGCGGATCTTGAGTTGCCGGAGTGTCTTGTCGCCGAGGAAGAACAGATTGAGCGCCTCGGACAGGGCCTCGGAGCGGGCACGCGACTCCTCGGGCGAAAGATCGGGGAACAGGGTCAGGAACCCGCCGCGACACCGGAACACCAGATCGCGTTCCCCAAGGCGTCTTTCGAGGAAGTGGGCGGCTATGGCGTAGATCTTCTGTTTTACGCTGATCCAGCGCGCGCCTGTTGCTTCACGAATAATGTCCATCTCGATGAGCTGGAATTGTTCGGTGCGTATCGACGGGTGTGCCGCCAGCGCCTGTCTTAGCTTGTCCTCATACGTGTTCATACGCGTGACCTGTACACTTGGGGCAGATCGTGCCGCCTCCCTTGCCGGGTATGCGATGTAGGGTAGTGCAACTCTCTTACTTCAACATAAACGTTGGTGGCATAATGCAATGTTTTAATCGCGTTGTGGGGATGCTCTTAACCACATCGTAACGCTTTCGCCGCGCTGTGGCCCCAATTGACCCCTATCCCAACACCCCAGCAGACTGGGAGAGTAAGATGAGACTGATTTCGCTTCTGATGGCCGTGATCTGGACGGTCACACCGCTCTCCATGGCCCGGGCCCAGCAGGAAACGCCGCCCGACTATGGACAGCCGAGCGCGTATTCTGATCCGGTCGACACCTATTCCCGCGATGAAATGGTGGATGCTGTTGCAGATTTCTTCGGAGTGACGGCTGAGGCGTCGGCCAGCGTTCTCGAGCGGGTGTTCTCCGATCTCGGCCGTCCGGTTGGCTATGTCGCGGGTGAGGAAGTCGCCGGCGCGGTCGGTGTGGGTCTGCGTTATGGCGAAGGCTATCTCACCATGAAAAATGGCGAGCGCGAAAAAGTGTACTGGCGTGGCCCGTCGATTGGCTGGGACGCCGGCGGCAATGCCAGCCGGGTCTTTGTTCTGGTCTATCGACTGGACGACACCGACCACCTTTTCCAGCGCTTTCCCGGCGTGGAAGGCTCGGCCTATTTTATCGCTGGTCTGGGTGTGAATTATCAACGCGCGGACGAAATTACCCTGGCGCCGATCCGGTCCGGTGTCGGGCTGCGAGCCGGCGCGAATGTGGGGTATCTGGCCTATTCCCGCGAGCGGCGCTGGTTGCCCTTCTGATGCATATCCGCACGGCGACGGACGAGGACCATGCGGCGATTACCGCCGTTTTGAGTGAGGTGTTTGAGACAGAGGCAGAGGCTCGACTGGTCAAGACCTTGCGCGCGGCGCAGGCGGATACGCTGGAACTCGTCGCTTTGGAACAGGACGATATTGTCGGCACAGTCCTCTTCTCACCCGTTGAGGCCCGCTATGCCGACGGCCGGGAGGTTTATGGCCTTGGCCTGGCGCCGCTTGCTGTTCGTCCGGCCCATCAGGGGCGGGGTATTGGCTCAGCCTTGGTGGATTGCGCCATTGAAAGCCTGACGCCGTTGGGCGTGCCCTTCTGTGTTGTTCTGGGGGAGCCGAACTATTACAGCCGGTTCGGTTTCTCGGCCGCACGCGATCATGTCTGGTTCTGGGATAAGGACCCGACGGGGAGCGAAACCGGCGACGCGTTTCAGCTGCTGCGCTGGCGCGAGAGTGCCTGTCCGCCCGGACCAGCCCTTGTCCACTACCATCCAGGATTTGATGCGGTTTAGGTGCGATGGCGACACGCTATCGCGCGAGCGTTTTACCGGAGCAATCAAGCCGGGCAGGCCCCGGAGGCGGCGGGGAATGAATGCCGCTCCGGGGGATCAGCGAATACGCGCTGATCAGTTGGAACCACCCGAGAACGGGCCGTACCGGTCATCATTCTGATAGCCGCTATTGGTACGGCCATGGCCAGACGAGTGGGTGTGGTGCGGGCGACGATTATAGCTCGGGCCGCAATTGCTACAGGCCCGCGCAACGCGCTCACGGACTTCAGCCATGCGATCAGCCAGCTGGTGGAAGCGCACCTGGCTGTTCTCCCACATATCTGCCGTCTGTCCGCACAGGCGCTCATCATACTCATTGCGGATCATGCACTGATTATAAGCCCGGCAGTTTTGAACAACCGCGTCATAGGATCCGTCCAGCTCGGCTTCGAACTGGGTCACCATGTACAGGGCATCGCGAACCTGGGGGTCGTTGACGCCGTAATAATTCGGTGAGCGACGGCTTTCCGTGTAGTCCGGATAATTCGGATCCGGGCTGCCACCTTCCAGCTCAGGGCTTCCGGTGCGGCCATCATCCCCGCCTGACAGAGCCATGCGCATGTCGCGGACCACGGTTAGCCAGCGGTCGTGATCGGCTTCATAGGACACAGCCGAACACATGCTGCGCGCTTCCAGATCCGTATCGACAGCCGGAACCACTCCTTCAAAGAAGGTATGTTCGTGAACACCCGGACTGGCACAGCCCACCAGGGCCAGGGTCGTCAGACCCACAATCAGTTTTTTCATCATGCACTCCCCTTTTTCCGGTCGGGACCATGCCCGCGGCCCAGACCGGTCGGTTCATCAATCCACAGGATCCAGATAACAACCTGGCTGGCTGGCACCGCGGACGGCGCGCAATTCCGCCTCTTCGAGACGGCGCTGCCAGGCCAGGTAAAAACGATCACCCGTGTCCTGCGCCTGGCGCAGAAGACGGTCTTCAATACGATTCCACCGTTCGGCCGGTGATCCCCCGGTGCCAAAGCTTGAGCGGATACTGCGGGCCCGGCGGTGATCGAGCTCGGCGGCGCGGCGCAGATAGGCGTCGGCGCGCTCAGGGCTCTCGACAATGCCACACAGGCGATAGCTGCCTTCGATCGTGCCGGTGCCGTAGATGAGAGCGAGATTGAAATTGGCCTCGGCCTGGTCGCGGGCGGCAGCAATCTCAAGCCACTCCGTGGCCATGTCGACATTCAGCTCGACGCCCAGACCTGTGGCGAACATGATACCGAGCAGGTTCTGTGCACCGGGGTCGCGAGCCGTGATTGCGGCGTGACACACCAGATCCACGGTCTCCTGTGCATTGAGTGCACCGGTTTGATCGAAGCCCATATCGGCCTGGAAGTCGCGGACCGCACGACGTGTGCTCGGCCCATACTCTCCATCCACCTCAGCATTGTAATACCCCAGAGCGCGCATAGCATCCTGGCGGGCTCTCAGGGAGATGATCTCACCATTGATTTCGTCGCGATCAAACCCGTTGGCGATGCGCGAGAGTGAGTCCGGATTAGCCGGGCAGGACCGGGCAAGCACAGCGCTTTGCAGGCGTTGCTGAGCCATCAGAGAGGCTTGGGCTCCGCCCACGCGCGCGCCGATCAGCAGGGCTTCATCCCACGCCACGCGCGCCTGTTCCATGCGTCCGACGGACTGATAGGCATCCCCGACCCGAAGCCAGCACCGCGCGATATCGCTATCCCCGATATTAGGATCGAGCGAGTAGCAGATGTCAGCGCCCGGATTGGGCACATAAACCGGGCCGGATCCGGTGCCTGTACCCGGACCAACAGGGCCGGGCGGCGGGCTGATCGGAGTGCCTGAAATTCCATCGCTGACCGGCAGGCCTTCACTACCAAGAACCGGACCACCTAGATTGGGCGGAGGGTCTGGCGGAATCCCTTGGGCGGTCACAGTCACCGTGCCCTGTGCCGAGGCAGGCAATACGGTCGTCGGACGACTATCGACCTGGGGGGCGCCGGTGGCGACCTGCCCCTGTCCCGGATAGGCGGTCGCAGCAAATTGTGGCTGGTGAGCCGGTACGGGTTCGATGACGGGCGGATTGAAAGAGGCTGTTTCGGTGGCCTTGGTCTCGCCAGCACGGAAAGCCTGGGTATGCGTATAGGCTAGAAGACCGACAAAGCCGGTGACGGCAATGATGGTCGCAGCACTTTGCGCCAGCAGGGCTGTTACCCGTTCGATCATTATCTCGCATCCCCCTCTGGCCTTGGTGATCTCACTGACACCCGCTATGAGCCACCCCACTGGCTCAGCGCACGGATATGAGTGACCACCGCAGGCCGGATCTCAACTCGTATGGTTCGGTCTTATCGCGGGTCTTGGACCCGGTCTTGCCGAGCATCCCAAAACGCCGATTAACCGGCCATTAACCATACTAGCTTCGACACCATTGAGATGCCACAGACTTCTGGTCTGTCAACAAAAACAAAGGGGAATCCGGACGATTTGATCCGAATTCCCCTCTGGCTTGAGAATCGCCATCCCGGTTCGCGCTGGGGCTGTGCTAGCTGCGCAGCGTGGCCCCGGTCGCACCGGTGACCTTGGCGACGACCTTGTTGGAAACGGCCTCGATATCCTCGTCTGTGAGAGTCTTGTCGCGCGGTTGCAGGGTGATTTCCACGCCGATGGAGACATGCCCGTCCGGAACGCCCTGTCCGGCATAGACATCAAACACGCTGACATCGGCAATCAGCGCCTTGTCGGCGCCACGGGCGGCCCGCATCAGGGTCTCGGCCGAGACGGTGGCCTCAGCGAGGAAGGCAAAATCGCGGCGTACAGGCGTCAGATCCGCCCGGTCCAGCTGCGGCCGGGCTTTCAGGCCCGACCCTTTCTTGGGCTGAGGCACATTGTCGAGCACGATTTCAAAAGCGAGCACACGGCCGTCGATGCCCAGCTGTTTGAGGATGCCGGGATGGATCTCGCCAAACTCGGCAATGACGTTTTTCGGACCCAAGCGCAGCACGCCGGATCGTCCCGGGTGCCACCACTCGCGCGCCTCGGCTGCGGTCTGCAGGGAGGCGGTCGGTGCACCAATGGCATCGAGCACGGCCAGAGCATCCGCCTTGATATCGAACACGTCCGGTTGGCGCGTGCCGGCCCAGTGGCGGTCCTGGGTCACGCGGCGCACCCCTGTGGCCACCAGGCGCTGACCTTTTTCACTGTCGTCCAGATAGATCGGAGCCACTTCAAACAGGCGCGGATCGGCCTGGCCCCGGTCCGCATTGGCTTGAAGCGCGGTGAGAAGGTGAATGAGCGCGGTCGGCCGCATCACATCCAGCTCGGAGGAGATGGGGTTGTCGAGTTCCAGCCCTGGACCTTGTCCGCCAAACAGTGCGGCTTGTGATTTTTCGCAGAACGACCAGGTGACGGTTTCGTTGAAACCTCGGCCCGCGAGGGCGCGGCGCGCATAACGGGCGCGCAATTGCATCACTGTGGCCGGCGCTTCACGTCGCACGGGCGGACGCGGCAGGGAGAGTGCCTCCAGCTTGTCGAAGCCGTGAATTCGGGCGATTTCCTCAACCAGATCGGCCTTCTGGCTGCAATCCATACGCCAGCTGGGCACGGAGACGGTCAGGCTATCGCCCTCACCGGTGGCGGTGAAGCCCAGGGTTTCGAGAATGCGGACCATCTCGGCGCGATCCAGATCGAGACCGGTCAGGCGTTTCACCTCGCCCAGGGGTAGCTCGATATTCGCCGGAGCCGCGGGTGTTTCGCCCGCAAGCGTGATTTCCGACACCTCGGTCGCATCTGTCGAGCACAATTCCAGGATCAGCTGGGTCGCCTGGTGAATACCGTCCAGACAGGAGGCCGGATCGACACCGCGTTCGAAGCGATACTTGGCGTCACTATCAATGCCGGTCGCTTTTGCCGTGGCGCGGGTAATCATCGGATCAAACCAGGCGCTTTCGATGAAGACGTCAGTCGTCTCCTCGGAACAGCCCGACAGAGTTCCGCCCATCACGCCCCCCAGGCCGAGGGCACGCGCATTGTCGCCAATCACGCACATCGTATCGCTCGGCGCATATTCGGCGTTGTCGAGCGCCTCGAAACGGTCTGCCTCACCCTTGCCCCGACGAGCTCGGACCGGGCCATCCAGCTTGGCCACGTCATAGACGTGGAGCGGGCGGCAGCGATCATAGGAGATCAGGTTTGTAATGTCGGCGAGGGCATTGATCGGCCGAAGACCGATGGAGGTCAGGGCCTTTTGCAACCAGGCCGGCGAGGGACCGTTCTTGATGCCGCGAATGACACGTCCGGCAAAGACCGGGCAGGCTTCTGGCCATTCCAGCTCGATGGCCACCGGATTGGCGAACGTGCCCTCGACCGGTGCCAGGTCATGGGGTTTCAGTGTGCCGATACCGGTTGCGGCGAGGTCGCGCGCAATACCGCGCACGCCCAGCCAATCGGGCCGGTTTGGTGTGACTTCGAAATCGAGCACCGGATCGTCCTGGCCCAGCGCCACGACAGCCGGTGTGCCGACCTCCCATTCGCCATCCAGATCGATAATGCCGTCATGATCTTCGCCAAGCTCAAGCTCCTTGGCCGAACACATCATGCCATGGCTTTCCACACCGCGGATCTTGCGGGGTTTCTTGTCGAGGGAGAAATCCAGCCCCGGAATATAGGTTCCAAGCGGCGCGTACACGGCATACATGCCGGCGCGGGCATTGGGGGCACCGCAGACAATGGTCTTTTCGCCATCCTTGGTGTCGACCGTGCAGACCCGCAGCTTGTCGGCATCCGGGTGTTTCTCAGCGGCTTTCACATAGGCAACCGTAAACTCGCCGTACTTCTCGGCCGGATTGTCGATGTCCTCGATCTCCAGACCGGCCATGGTCATGGCCTCGGCAAGGGCCTCCAGGGAGGCATCGGTCTCGAGATGGTATTTCAGCCAGGAAAGAGGGAATTTCATGGTCGGCTCCCGCCGTCGCTTGCAAGATTGAAAGATCGGAGTGCGTCGCTCAAAGGTGTCATTCGCCCGCCTCCGGAATCGGGGTCGAACCACGTTCGGAATTGCCGAACCGTTCAAACACGTCATGGTCAACCAGGGGGCAGCGTCGGACCGGCTGGCGCATTTCATTGTCGGAGGTGGTTGTCCAGCAGCGGTCAAAGACCGAGCAATAGCAGACTTCCACGGTCCAGAAGGCCCATTCATCCAGCAGGGCGTCGAGCTCGCCATCGTTGAGCTCGCCCCGGGCCCAGGTGAACACGGCTGGTTCGACCTCTCCACCTGGAGCCAGTGTGCGGCCGTTCACGCTGGACCAGGACCGGTCCACAGTGTCGGGCATGTGGCGCAGCAGAGGATCAAAATCTGTCGCATCCTGCGCGTCGCGGATCAGGGTCATGGTCTGGATCATGGCAGGTCCCACACCATTATTGACCACGCGCAAACCCAGATCCCGACGAGTGCTGGACGACTGGATGAACCCATCCACCTGGAGCACGGGCACCACGGCGCCATGTTGCTGGGCCCGCATCACCCGCGACTGATCCCAGGCAATAAACAGCGCAGCGACGCCAACCAGCATCGCGCCGAGTCCGGTCAAGGCCTGATGGTTATGTTTCAGCCAGCGGAGCATGGTGAAACTAGCTCAGCCCCGTCGCGAGATTGGCCTGCAGCAGCGGGCTGAAGCCGTAATGGGCCAGCCAGCGGGCGTCAGAATTGAAAAAGTCACGCAGGTCCGGAGCGCCATATTTGAGCATGGCGAGACGGTCGACACCCATGCCGAAGGCGAAACCCTGATATTCATCCGGGTCCAGCCCGCAATTGCGGATCACGTTCGGATGCACCATGCCGCAGCCCAGGATTTCCATCCATTTATCGCCCGAACCGACCTTCACGGCCTGGCCCACGCGCTCATACTTCACATCCATCTCGGCAGAGGGTTCGGTGAAGGGGAAATGGTGTGGCCGAAATTGCGCTTCCACCTGATCGGTCTCGAAGAAGGCGGCGATGAAATCCAGCAGCACGCCCTTGAGGTGACCCATATGGGTGTCCTTGTCGATGACCAGACCTTCGACCTGGTGGAACATCGGCGTATGGGTCTGGTCCCAGTCACAGCGATAGACCCGGCCCGGCGCAATAATGCGGATCGGCGGTTTTTCGTTCAACATGGTGCGGATCTGTACCGGTGAGGTGTGTGTGCGCAGCACTTTACGCTCACCGTTTTCGTCCGGCTTCATGAAGAACGTATCCTGCGTATCGCGTGCAGGGTGTCCGGGCGGGAAGTTCAGGGCGGTGAAGTTATGGAAATCGCTTTCCACGTCCGGCCCTTCTGCGACCGCAAACCCCATATCGGCGAAGATCACGGCCAGTTCTTCCATCACCTGGGAAATCGGATGCAGCGAACCTTCGGGCTGCGGCCGTACCGGAAGGGTCACATCCACGGTTTCGCTCGCCAGGGCCGCATTCAAAGCCGCCGTCTCCAGCACGGTCTTGCGCGTGGTGATCGCATCATTCAGGCGGGTTTTGAGGCCGTTCAGGGCCGGACCCATCACCTGGCGCTCCTCCGGGCTCATCTTGCCCAGCTCGCGCATCATCAGGCTGACGGAGCCCTTCTTGCCGAGTGCGGACACACGGATTTCATCAAGGCCTGCCTCATCGCTGGCGGCTTCGATCTGGGAGAGGACATCGCTTTCCAGCGTGTCGAGATTGGACGTGTCGGTCATGTCAGGCCCCTATGCTTGATGGGGGTTTAGCGGGTGATTTTTCTGGTGTCGACAGGGGCGCGCGGTTGCGGGTCTGGCTTGAACGAAAAAGGCCCGCCAGCGAGCGCTGACGGGCCTTGATCCAGGATCGTTTCAATCCGCGGCTTAGCCCAGCGCAGCGCGCGCCTGGTCGACCAGGGACTTAAAGCTTTCCGGCTCACGGATGGCGATGTCGGACAGGACTTTACGGTCCAGTTCGATACCGGCTTTCGCCAGGCCATTCATGAAGGTGGAATAGGTCATGCCATGCAGGCGGGCGCCGGCATTGATCCGCTGGATCCACAGAGCGCGGAAATTGCGCTTCTTGGCCCGGCGGTCGCGGTAAGCGTACTGGCCGGCCTTCTCCACAGCCTGAACCGCGGTGCGGAACTGCTTGCGGCGGGCGCCGTAATAGCCTTTGGCTTTCTTGATGACTTTCTTGTGGCGCGATGCGGTCGCCGGTCCGGACGTTACTCGAGACATGTCTTGCTCCTAAACTCGTCTGCCAGCGGCCTTACAGGCCGTTCGGGATGTATTTTTTCACGATGCGCGCATCCTGCTCGGACAGCGTGGTCGTGCCGCGCTGGTTGCGGATGTGCTTGTTCGTGCGCTTGATCATGCCGTGGCGCTTGCCAGACTGACCGGCTTTCACTTTCCCGGTGGCGGTGAGCTTGAAGCGCTTTTTCGCGCCGCTCTTCGTCTTCATCTTCGACATTTCGATCTCCTTGTCTCAATCCGGCCGGAACCGGATCAGGTGAACGTCTCGCCACCGGGCATGTCGATGGGGCCCGGGAGGCGCAATTGGAAAGCGGGGCTTATACGCGGCTGGCAAAGGATTGCAAGTCTTGAATCCGCAGGCCGATCCCGGACGCTTAACAGAAAACGGACGCTCAACAGAAAACGGGCGGCCTGCCGACAGACCGCCCGTTTCAGATAGACCGTGCGCGCGTGTTGATCAGTAGCGCGGCAGCTCGGAGATATTCAGCTGGGCCGGACCGAAATCATCATCGCCATAAGCGCCCACCCAGATGTGGTAGAGGCCAGCCTGCGGATTATCAAAGGTCAGTCCTGCATCCAGGCCATCATCATCGTCATTGCAGACCCAGTCGCCATTGGGATCATTGACCACGAGTGTCGTGTCCAGATCGCTTTCGACATAGATGTGCAGGTCGAGCGCGCCAGGTTCAAACTCAAGTTCAAAGTCTGGCGCTTCACTGACATAGCCGGTGCAGCTGTAATCGGCCGCTTCCTCGGCCAGAACAGCACCACCGGTTTGCACGTCAACCACGTGCGGATCAGGTGCGAACCCGCCGGACAGGAAGACCGAGCCGTAATTGGGCGGCAGGGTGTAGTCGAGCTCACCTGTGGTCAGATCGCCACCCCATCCCAATTCCGAGATGAAGAGTTCGGCCGGTGCGATGTCAGCACTGCCGAATGTGCCAACCCAGATGTCGTATTGACCCGATTGTGGGCTGTCGAACATCACGCCCGGGTTCAGATCACCGGCGGTATCATCGTCACAATGCCAGCTGCCGTCCGGGGCGTTGACCACAAGAGTGATGTCACGCTGCGACATGGCGGAGAGGTAGAGGTCAAAGTCACCGGCGGAATAGTTCAGGCGATAGTCCGGGGCCATTGCCACGTAACCGCGGCAGGACCAGTCCTGAGTGGCAGAGGAGGCATCCACATCACCACCGGCATCCAGGCTGACCTGGTAGGGATCCGGTGTGAAGCCATCACTCAGATTGACCTGTCCATAGGTGGGGTCCATGCCCGGGTCGAGACGGTTCTCGCTTCCCAGGAAACCCAGCTCGGAGACATAGAGCATGGCGGCTTCTTCCGAACCTTCGGAATAGCGTCCGGCCCACACAGAATAGCGTCCCGATTGCGGGTCCGAGATCTGGACACCCGGATTGAGGTTCTGGGCGCTGTCATCGTCACAGACGAATGAGCCGTCCGGCAGTTGCACGGCCAGTGTCGTGTCGACATCGGCCTCCATGGAGAAATAGAGGTCCAGCGAACCGGCAGAGTAATCAACGGCGAAGTCCGGGGCCTGACCGGCATAGCCGTAACAATAGCCGTCAGTGCCGCGCGAAAGGTCGAGCTCGCCGCCCGCCAGCACGGACACCGTGCGGGGGTCATCCACAAAACCGGCACGCAGGCGCTGGGAGCCGTGTTGCGGCACCATCGCGCCGTCAATGGACACGGAGTAGGGGTTGTCCTGGGAGAATTCCAGTTCGGAAATGTGCAGCATGGCCGGCTCATAGCCTGAGCCACTCCCCAGCGTGCCAACCCAGATATTATAGAGACCGGACTGCGGATCGGAGAATTCGATGCCCGGGTTCAGGCCGATGCCGTCGCCGTCATCATTACAGTGCCACTCGCCATCCGGCGTATTGACGACCAGTACGGCGTCCACATCCGAAGCGGCGGAAATGAAGAGGTCGTAGCTGCCCGCCTCGTAGTAGAGATTGTGGGAGGGCATGTGGGAGATATAGCCCGAGCAATAATCATCGAGGCGGTAGGCGGCAGCCGCTCCACCGGCCTGGACCGCGATAGAGGTCGGGTCCGGAGCGAAACCTGCGCTCAGATTGGAGGATCCATACGCCGGAGGTGCGGCGACATCCTGCGCCGTTGCGGCGCTCAGCGCCGTGCTGGCCAGGGCAATGCCCAGGGCCAGCGTGCTGGCGGTGCGTGTCAGATTGGAGATGTGTCCCATTTCCCTTCCCCTTTGTGTTTGATCACCACACTGGCGATCAGAATTCCGAAATGCTCAGGCGCGCGGATACTGTGGCTCCTGAGCGTGAATGTCCAAGCCACACATCGTACTGACCCGATTGCGGCGGATTGAAGGTGGTGAGCGGTCGAGATCCGGCGTCTGTTTCACAGTGCCAGACGCCATCCGGTGCTCGGATGAGCAAGGCGATGTTGTCCGAGCCTTGTGCTCCGATCGAGAGCGGAAATGTTCCGGCATTATAGGTCAGGCTGAAGCTGGGTGCGGCACTGATGTGGCTGGCACATTCGTCACCTAGACGCGCGCTTGCCTGAATACTGCCGCCGCCTTCCACGCTCACGGTATAGGGGTCGGGGGTGAAACCGGCGGCCAGGATCACTTGACCGGACCTGGGCGGGGCCTGCCAGTCCTGTGCATTGCCGCGAACGGATGTCAGCCCGAGTGCGGCCAGACACAACGCTGCGAGTGCGATGGCAAGCATGAGCGCCGCGAACGGCTTGGTTAGGCTCATAGTATCCCCTCTGGTTGGCGAATGCATCTTGATGCATCCAGCCTTCCCCAGGCGCCTTGAATACGCTCTGAACACGCGGGCCGCAATATCGCCCGTTTTGCCCCGCTTTGGTCAGATTGTCCCGAGTAGCCATGCTCCGCTTGGGGTTCGGGGCATGGATGCACAAGAAAAAGGCCCTGACGGATCTCCGCCAGGGCCTGTTTTCCTGTCAGGTGTGGTATTGTCGCCTCAGCGCGGCGCCATCACCATCACCATCATCCGGCCTTCCATCTTCGGCTCAAATTCCACCTTGGCAGATTCGGCGAAGTCTTCCTTGACGCGGTTCATGATCTCCATACCGCGATCCTGGTGAGCCATTTCGCGGCCCCGGAAACGCAGGGTGATCTTCACCTTGTCACCCGCCTCGAAGAAGCGCTGCATGGCCCGGGTCTTCACCTGGTAATCATGCACATCAATGTTCGGACGCATCTTGATCTCCTTGATCTCGACGGTCTTCTGCTTCTTGCGAGCCTCGGCCTTTTTCTTTTGTTCCTGGTATTTCAGCTTGCCGTAGTCGACGACTTTACACACGGGCGGATCAGAGTTCGGAGAGACCTCAACGAGGTCGAGTCCGGCTTCCTGCGCTGCCTCAATGGCGGCGTCCACCGGCATGATACCCTGTTTCTCACCATGTTCGTCGATCAGGAGCACGCGCGGAACGCGGATTTCCCGGTTAATGCGCGGGCCTTCTTTTTTGGGCGGCTGCGCGATATGCGGTCTGCGGGCTATGGATGTTTCTCCCTGGTGGCCTCAAGCTGAAGTGCGAATAGTAAAGGCTTCCCGTTAACGATCGATCAAGTCCCGGTCGAGAAGAAACCGGATAATCGTCACGGAAAGTGGGGCAATATGGCCATTCCGGCACAGGAAGCAAGCTCAGCCTGCCGTTGAGCGCGATTCAAAGCCGCCGGCAAACTTCATGGCTGCCATGGCTTCGGTGGGTGAAACCGCGGCCAGTGTCGGCGTGTGCATCAGGATGACCGGTGCCTCGCTGCGTGGAGCCCGCAAAACCGGATCTTCGTCCGACGAATACAGAACGAGTGCCGGGGGACCGGCAGCGACCAGAAGATGCATCAGCGGCGTTTCTTCCGTGAATACAAAACGGGCATGGCGTGCCAGGCCTGCCAGCTGGGTCAGCTTGGCTTTCCCGGTGATGTCCGTGGCGCCGGGTGTGACATGCGCGACATACCGACCGACTTCCCGCGTATCCGGACCGCCAATCAAAGCCGGTGTGATCCCGGCCTGGATGAGTTCGTGGGACAGCGAGGCCCAGCGTTCCTTGGGCCATCTCTGCGCCGGTTTCACACCCTCACCGGACGGGGCGAGCAGGGCAAAGGGTCCGTTCAACCCGAAATAGGCGGGGTCGAGCATCCGTGATTGCTTGGCCAGATAGTCGACCCAGCTGGCGTCCGGCGCCGGGGCGGCGCCCAGCTTGTAGAAGCTGTCACCAAGACCGGTAATCGCCCCGATGCGCCCGGCGAGCTCGTCAATGGGGTGCTGCCCGGAGCGCGGATCGGTCTGGACGTCGATCCACATATCGCGCTTGACCTTCAGGGCTCGCTTGAGCTTGCGGCTTTCGGAGGAGCCGACGAGATCATAGACGCGGGTGACCTTGGCCGATTTGAGGCGTTTGTCACGCATTTGCTGCGCGGGTCGCGTTTCCGGCTGAACATCGGTCTCGACCGCGTTGAAGAACGGACAGTGTTTGAGGAAGGACTCAAACTCCGGAGTGGTCAGCAAGACGATCCGGTCGCGCTTGTGGGCGGCACGAATGGTTTTGGCGGCAACCAGCATGCGGACGCTGTCGGTCAGATCACCCCAGTGCAGGATGTAGGTGATATCGCGATCGGGTTCATTCATGGACGGCACTTCAACACTTCCTCATAGACGCGCAAAGTTGCAGCTTGGAGCGCCTGTGTCGAGTAGGCTCGCGCGACACGTGCACGGGCTTTTTCACCCATCTGTGCCCGACCGGCCGGGCCGAGTGCGATAACATCGGCAATTCCCTGTGCCAGAGCGTCTGAATTACCCGGTTCGACCTTCAGTCCGGTTTCTCCCTGCGCAATGATTTCCATCGCACCGCCATGATTTGCGGCAATCACCGGGCGTTTCATGGCACCCGCTTCCGCTGTCGTCCGGCCAAAAGCCTCGGGTTCAACGGATGGGGTCAGCACGATATCGCACAGTTCAATAGCGGCCGGCATGTCACTACAATGTCCCACCAGGTGGACATGATCCTGCAGACCGGCCTGCTGGATGCGGTTTCTCAGTCCTTGTGTGTAATCATGTCGCCCCTGATCATCCCCGGCGAGGACCAGATGCGGCAGCGTCGCCCAATCCCGGGATTTGAGCTGTGCGAGGGCGTCGATGGCGACCTCCTGCCCCTTCCAGCGGGTGAGCCGGGCCGGGAGAAGCAGACGTATGGCGCCATCGTCGGGCAAGGCCCAGGTGTCGGACTGGGCGCGAAGCCGGTCCTGCGGAATTTCGCCAGGCGTGTAGCGGCGCAGATCCACGCCCCGAGGGATGATGGTGATCCGCTCAGCGGCGAAAGCGTGTTCCTTGCGCACATGATCCCCAATGAATTCGGAGTTTGCGATCACCCGCTCACCCCGAGCCATCACGGAATTGTACCAGCGCTTGAGCGCGGAGCGGGCATTGTATGTGCCGTGATAGGTCGTGACATAGGGAATGCCGGTCTGTTTGGCGGCCCAGAAAGCACTCCAGGCGGGCGCGCGCGACCGGGCATGGATGAGATCCACGCCCTGTTCGCGGATCACGGATGCAAGGCGCGTGGCATTGCGTCTCAGGGTGATGGGGTTTTTGGTCTTCGCATCCATGCGTACCAGCCGCCCCCCGAGATGTTCCAGCTCGGCCTCCAGGCGTCCGCCACATGACGCGACAACCGCCTCGTGACCGGCTGCTGTGAGCGCTTCGGTGATCTCCAGCGTGGTGCGCTCGGCGCCGCCAGCATTGAGCTCGGGAATGACTTGTAAAACCTTCATACGCCGTCTGGCCTGAGCCCTTGCGAGACCGGTCAACACGCCGTCAACTGGCTGGCCAACCGGGAGATGATCCATGAGCGAGCCTGTCGAGACCCTTGTGCGGAGCGATGCCCCGTCCCTTGCCTATGTCCGTCATGTTGGCGCAGCTGACAAGGTGGGCTGTGTATGGCTGGGCGGTTTTCATTCGGAAATGGCGGGGACCAAGGCCCGGCATTTTGAGGCCTGGGCCCGGGCCGATACACGATCATATCTGCGCTTCGACTATCGTGGCCATGGATGCTCAGGAGGCGAGTTCGCCTCTGGCACGGTGTCGCAGTGGCGTCAGGATGTGCTGGATGTCATCGATGATCTGACAGCGGGACCCCAAATTCTCATCGGTTCATCCATGGGGGGCTGGCTCGCCTTGCTGGCCGCGCTGGCCCGAGCAGAGCGGATTGCCGGGCTGGTCCTGATCGCACCGGCTGTAGATTTCACGCAGAGGCTGATCCTGCCCCGACTGTCCGACAGCGCGCGGCAGGCCATAGACACGCAGGGACAATGGCTGCGTCCGTCGGCCTATGGGGATGGCCCCTATCCCATTACGCGCCAGCTTCTGGAGGATGGGGCGCAGTGGTCGCTCTTGCCCGGCCCGATACCGATCGATATTCCAGTCCTGATTGTTCAGGGTGGTGCCGATCCGGACGTGCCCGCAGATCATGTCGAACAATTAATGCCCGCTCTCGTCAGCGGCGATGTAGATTATGTCTTGCGCAAGTCAGGTGATCACCGCCTGTCGACCCCGGCCGACCTGGACTGGCTCGCTTTGCTGGCCTCCGGTTTCTCTCGCCGCGTGGATGCGCTGTCCAACATGCGTTAGGCCCGCCCCTCCCGCAGGTGTGTGCCCGGGAGATATCCATGCTGCACTCAGCCATGTCGCTGTTAACCCTGTCTGTGTCTCTGGTCGTTTCGTCGCCCGCCACAGGACAGGTCCGTGGCGTGATCGACGCGGCCATACGGGAAGAAACCGCGCGCTATCAGGCCTGTCTGGAGGCCGTGCCGCGCACACCTTCGGACGCCTATGAGGACGCCCTGTCCTGGCGGATGGAAGGTGGGGGCTGGCCGGCACTGCATTGTGAAGCACGAGCGCTCAAACAACTTGGATCTCCCACCTCGGCCGCGGCCGCTCTGAGCCATCTGGCCAGTTCCTCATTATCCATTGAAGATTCGGTGCGGGCCCAGCTGGCGCTTGAGGCGGGAGAGATGTGGATGGATCTATCGCGGGCGGAAGCGGCACGTGACAGTTTCCAGGCCGGGCTGGATTTCGAGCCTGATCACCCCGATCTGCTTCTCGGTCTGGCGCACGCGCAGGAAAACACGGGTGACTGGTCGGAGCTGAATGCCGTGGCCTCACGCCTGGTCACGCGCGTGCCAGGTTATGCCGAGGCCTGGCGTCTGCGCGGTCGGGCGCGTCTGGAACTGGGAGATATTGGCGGAGCCGAAGCCGATATGCATCAGGCTCGCCAGCTCGATCCGGCTTTGATCACGGCGCTTGTTCTGCGCGGACAGATCAACGAGGCCCGCCGTACCGAACCGGGCGCGCGCTGAATTCAGCCGTAGCGGTGAAGCCGGTCGATTGAATTGTCGCTGCGCTGGGCCATGACCACGCGGTTGCGCCCGCCCGACTTGGCTTCGTAGAGGGCGTCATCGGCGGCCTGGAGCAGGGCTTCGGGCGTGTCGAAATCGGCATCGGGCAGGCTCTCCGCCAGACCCAGGCTGGCTGTGACCGGAATGACCTTGCCCGAATCCTGCGTGATGTTGAGGTTTTGCAAGGCCAGACGCAGGCGTTCTGTCGCGCCATAGGCATCATCCAGCTCGGCATTGTGGAAGATGACTGCAAATTCCTCGCCGCCGAGACGACCCAGCATATCTCGATCCCGTAATTGGGCCTGGATGGACTTCACCGTCTCGATGAGGACGGTGTCGCCCGCCGCATGACCATGAGTGTCATTGATGGATTTGAAGTGGTCCAGGTCCAGCATTGCCACGGAAAAGGGCTGAGCGGTGCGGCGGGCCTGGGTCATCTGCATGTCGAGATAACTCATAAAAGACCGCCGGTTGGCCGCTCCGGTCAGCGCATCGGTCTCGGCCAGGCGGCGGAATTGTTTCTGCATCCGGATCAGGCGCGAGGCCGCGCGCAGGCGGGCGCGCAACTCTGTCATGTTCACGGGCTTGCGGATAAAGTCGTCGGCGCCGGCATCCAGGCTTTCCTCGAGGCGTCGCTCTTCTCCAGATGCGGTGATGACGATCGTATAGATGGACTCGGTCTCGGTATTGGACTTCAGGGACCAGCAGGCCTCCAGCCCGGTAACGCCACCCACCTCGATACCGGTCAGGAAGATGTCAATCGGCATCAGTCGAAGCAGGGACAATGCATCTTCTGCGGATTGGGTCGCATGGACCTCAAATCCGGCCTCTTGAACGGCCTGTTTGAGAATGCGCAATTGTACCGCGCTGCTTTCGCAGATCAGAACCGTGATTGGAGATGTTGCTGTGTGTTCAGTGTCCATGCCTGACAGGACGGTACTTCGCCGTCCAGACCCCATTATTATCTCACCCAAGATCGTCGCTTGTCTGTGCGACGTTGGAGGTGAGTTAAAACTGGAATCATTCAAATTTGACTAATAAGCCGATGAAATGTCGGGCCGTCACCCAATCGCGGCTCAAGCGCCCCATTCCCGACAGGTGTCGGCATCAGTTTCGCTGGGGTGTCGGAGCTGTTTTTCTGCGGCGAAGCGGGCAGGGTCGAGCCGTTTGAGGGCCCAGATGGCCATTCCGCGTACAAGCGGAGATGGATCGTCCAGACGCTCGACGATTGCGGGCACCAGTGTGACGTCGCCAGAGTTTCCGCACGCGATCAGAACATTTCGGACAAAGCGGTCGCGTCCGATCCGCTTGACGGGTGAGGCGGTGAAGACGAGGCGGAAACTCTCGTCATCCAGCGCGACCAGTTCGGACAGGAGAGGGCCCTTGAGTTCGGGGCGGGGGTGAAAGGCCGTATCGCAGGCGGTCTGGGCAAATTTATTCCAGGGACAAACCGCCAGGCAGTCATCGCAGCCATAAATGCGATTGCCCATCGGGGCCCTGAATTCCTCAGCGATCACGCCTTTATGCTCGATGGTGAGGTAGGAGATGCAGCGCCTGGCATCGAGGGTATAGGGTGTGGGGAAAGCTGCCGTCGGGCAGATGTCCAGACAGGCCTGGCAAGAGCCGCAATGATCCTGGTCGGGTGCGTCCGGTTCCAGCTCGGCTGCGGTCAGCATGACGCCGAGAAACAGCCAGGACCCGTATTCGCGATTGACCAGATTGGTGTGTTTGCCCTGCCACCCCATGCCTGAAAGTGCCGCGAGTGGTTTTTCCATCAGCGGCGCCGTGTCGACAAAGACTTTTACCTCAATTCCGGTCTGCGCGACAAAGGCCCGGGCCAGGTGTTTGAGGCGTTTCTTGATCAGGTCGTGATAGTCGGCATTGCGAGCATAGACTGAGATGACGCCTTCACTGCGACGCTCCAGTGCAGGCAGGGGGTCGTGTTCGGGACCGTAATTGAGCCCGACGACCACAGCGCTTTTTGCGTCCGGCCACATAGCGGTCGGGTGGCTGCGACGGTCCAGCGTGTCTTCCATCCAGCCCATGGAGCCATGATGACCGGCCTCGACAAAATCGCGGAGCCGTGCCCCGGCCGGCCAGGGATCATCGGCTCGGCAGATCTGGACCGTTGAAAACCCGATCTCGTGGGCAAGGATTTTGAGCGCGTCGGGCGACATGGCTCCGGGTTATGTCCTAAAAATCCAGATCCGCATAATGCTCAACGGGATTCATGCCGGGCCATTTGTCTTCAAGAAGAGGACGGAAAGCCGGGCGGCATTTGATGCGTTGATACCAGTGTTTGACGGTCTCGAACTCACCCCAGGGCACGTCACCGAGATAGTCGACACATGACAGATGGGCTGCCGCGGCGATATCGGCCAGGGTGTAGCGGGATCCGGCCAGGCCATCACGGGTTTCCAGAAGCCAGGTCATGTGATCGAGATGCCAGCGCAAATGGTCGCGACCGGCGCGCAAAACGGCCGGATCGGGTGAGCCCAGCCCCTGCAGGCGTTTTTCCAGCTTTTCGTGCAGGAGGTAGGCATTGACCTCGCCGTCAAACTTTCGGTCGAACCAGTCCATGATCCGGCGAGCCTCTGCGCGTTCCGCTGGTCCGCCCGGCAGCATGCAGGGTGTGGGCGTGGTCTCCTCGAGATATTCCAGTATGGGCCGGGCCTCGGCGATCACCCGGTCCTGGCCCCCGACATGATCGATCAGGACCGGCGGTGTCCCGGCCGGATTGTAATTCATCAACACCTCAGGATTGTCCCAGGGTGTGGTGATTTCCAGCTCGGTTTTCAGGCCTTTTTCCTCCAGGACCAGGCGAACCTGGCGAGAGAAGGGGTCGATAGGCCAGTGATAAAGATGGCGCATGCGGTGGACGCTACTGCAATTTGTCGAACGGTCTAAGTCGTTTCCTATGCATGGTTTTGCGGCTTGAAAAATGCAGCCCCGTGGGGCTCGGCCTCGCCATGCGGATCGGGGTGAATGATGATGTCGGCCGCCGGATAGGCGGCCAGCAATCTTTCCTCACACGCGACCAATACGGCATGCGCATCCCGTAACGCCAGCTCACCGGGCAGTGCCATGTGAAACTGGATGTGGATGATCGGACCGGCTGCCCGGGTGCGAAGGTCATGAATGTCGATGATCCGGCTGTCATCCGCGGCGATCGCGGCAATACGGTCGCGGTCCTCGTCCGGCAATTCCTTGTCCATGATCTGGTCAAACGCCCCGCTGGCGACCTCCCATGCGGTCCAGAACAGCCAGAGCGCGATAGCGATGGCCACGACCCCGTCCAGCCACACCCAACCCAGAAAAGTCGTGCCCGCCAGACCCACGATGACCGCCAGATTGCTACCGAGATCCGTGAAGTAGTGCGCCCGGTCGCCTTCGATCGCCACAGATCCGGTCTGGGCGAGGGTGCGGCTCTGGATCTGGATGAGCAGGAGGGTCAACACCATCGACAGAACCATGACGCCAAGCGCCCAGGCCTCAGCCTCAACCTCGACCGGATTGATTGCATGCACCACGCCCTCGCGCAGCAAGAGGGCCGCTGAAATGGCGACGAGGACGGCCTGCAGCATGCCAGCCGCCGCTTCGGCCTTGCCGTGCCCATAGCGGTGATCCTGATCCGCGGGCTGGGCGGCATACCGAATGGCAAAGAACACTGTCAGCGAGGCGGTGAGATCGAGGGCGCTGTCAGCGGCCGAGGCCAGAAGTGAAACCGAGCCGGAGACGTGCCAGACCAGAAGCTTGGTTGTGACCAGGATGGCGGCGATCACCAGCGAGGCACGACTGGCAATGCTGTTGATGCGTTTGGCTTCGTCCGGTGTGAGCTGGCCCGGACGGCCTGCGGCGCTGTGAACGTCATGGGGCATAGATCTTAACTAGACTGAAATCTGCGCGTGCGCCATTGGAATGCGCTAAAGTGATCACGCGAGGCGGGTTTCGGGAGAGCCTGACTTCTGGAGGTTCTGCGATGACGATCTTTCATCTGGTCTTTCTGGCGCTCGTCCAGGGCATTACCGAATTTCTCCCGATCAGCTCCTCCGCCCATCTGATCCTGACGCCGACCCTACTTGATGCCGAGGATCAGGGGCCATTGATCGATGTCATGGCGCATGCGGGCTCCTTGGTCGCAGTCTTGGTTTATTTTTGGCGGGATATTCTGGCTGTTGTCCAGGGCAAGTTCGCATTGTTACGAGGCCGCGTGACACCGGGCGGGCGTATTGCGCTGCTGGTCGCGGCCAGCTTGCCGCCGGTCTTGCTGTTTGGCGGTTTTTTGTATGCCACCGACCTCGTGGAGGTCCTTCGCTCGCCTCTCGTCATCGCGATCTCAACCTTGGTCTTTGCGCTGCCGCTCTGGCTGGCCGATCGATATGGCAAGCAGAATCTGACGCTGGAGACGCTCAGTTTCAGATCCGCTTTCTTTATCGGTATCGCCCAGATGTTTGCGCTGATTCCCGGCGCCTCCCGATCCGGTGTGACCATGACGGCGGCCCGGGCTCTGGGTATGAGCCGCAAGGAAAGCGCCCGCTTTTCGATGTTGATGGCGATCCCGGTCATTGCCGGTTTCACCCTGGTCTCGGTTCTGGAGTTGCTCGCTGCACCCGCCGGATCGGGTCAGTTGATGGACGGGCTGATCGTTGCGGCCCTGTCCTTCATCTCGGCCCTGGCAGCTATCGCCCTGTTGATGCGGCTGGTCGACAGGATCGGTTTCCTGCCTTTTGTGGTGTACCGACTGGCGCTGGGGGGTGGCATTCTGGTCTGGATCCTGCTCGCACCGGGAAGCTAGGCGTTTTGCACCGCACACAAAGCAGTACTCAAGGCCGCACACAAAAAAGCCCGGGACTGACCCGGGCTTTTCGCAATTTCAGCTCGATCTGATGTATCAGGCTTCCGTCTCGTGGAACTGGCCGTAGCGGCGATAACGTTCCAGATAGGATGGGACGATCGCTTCAACCGTCTCGCCTTCAATGCCGAGATCGGCGAGGGTTTTGGCGTCATCGCTGACCACGTTATCGCTTTTGAGCAGTTTGACCTGGTCCTGGGTCAGGAAGGTCGGGATGAGCGGCAGCGCACCGACGAGCTCAAAGGCCATGGCCATGACCGAGGAGACCGGGAAAGGCAGCGGCACGAGGAAGCGCGGGCGATCCACGGTTTTCAGGATGAATTCCAGGACCTCTTTGAAGGTATAAATGCCCGGTCCACCCAGTTCATAGGTTTCGCCGCGCGCTTCGCCGGATTCCATGGCCGCAAGAACGGCGCTGGCAACATCGCCGGCAAACACCGGTTGGAACCGGGTCTGGCCGCCGCCGATCAGAGGCAGGGCCGGCACAAAGCGCGACATGGCGGCAAAGCGATTGAAGAAATCATCTTCCGGGCCGAAGACAATGGACGGACGCAGAATGCTTGCGGTGGGAACCGTGTCCAGAACCGCGGCCTCGCCTTCCGCCTTTGTGCGGGCATAGGCCGAGGCCGACTCGGCGTCTGCACCGATGGCCGAGACTTGGATCAGCGTCTCGATTCCGGCTTCACGGCAGGCTTCGGCGACTGCTGCGGCGCCCATGGCGTGCAGGCGGGAAAAGTTCTGGCGACCCTGTTCGGCGAGAACACCGACCAGATTGACAACGCCTGAGGCGCCTTCAACCGCGCGGTCCACGGAGGCAGGCACCCGAATATTGGACTGGACAAGCTGGACCTGGCCTACAACGCCCATAACGCGCAGATCCTGTGCCAGGTGCGGTCGGCGTGTGGCAACACGAACCCGATAGCCGGCCCGGGCCAGGGCCCGCACAACATGGCGGCCGAGAAAGCCGGATCCGCCGAAAACTGTAATGACCTCGTCACGCAGCATGATTGCCCCCGCGTCTAGGATAGGAAGGTGGAGCCGGATAGAACAAAATTTGTCGCTCTTGTCCATGCGTCACACCAGACCGGGCAGGGACGGTGCGGGGAATGCGTATGAAAAATGCAGTCTAACTGTACGCGATCTGCATGATCTGCGTTGACGCCGCCGTCCAGTTTCCGTAATACCCCCGCTCCAACACCGGCCCAGGTGGCGGAATTGGTAGACGCGCTAGCTTCAGGTGCTAGTGCCCGTATGGGCGTGGAAGTTCGAGTCTTCTCCTGGGCACCATTTCCCGCATGTCGGCGAAATCAAGAAACACTCCTTCGGGGGTGTTTTTTTGTGCCTGAAATCCGGACCCGGTTCGATCCTGAGGGTGTTGATGCACAAGAAAAAGGCGCTGCGTGCTTGGGGGAAACACGCAGCGCCTCAGTCTGGCGTCGGTATTATTATTGTTCCTGGGTCAGCGGGGGATTAGCTGCCCGTATAAAGGTGGGAGGCGCCGCTGGTGGTCTGGATGCTGAAGGCTCCGGAGGTGCCGGCTGCGAACTGGGCGCGGCAAAAACCAGCGCTGTCTTCGACAAACGGGCAGTCCAGCGCGCCGCGCTGCGTATCGAGCGTCAGCTGGAGGCGGCCCTCTGCGGGAACAGTGTAGGAGCAGTTTGCGCTGACCACATCGGTCACGGCAAAGCGTCCATTGTCGATGCGGCCTCGGCCGCGATCGCGTGTATTGATCCGGTCGCCATCGGATTGGGCCATCTCGCAGCTGACTTCCCAGCCGCGGCCGCCGAACATTTCCAGCATGACGGTTTCACCGCTCTGGGCAGAGGCGGTGGATGCGAAAAGCGTTGAGGCGCCCAGTGCCAGGGCGCAAAGTTTGGTCGTTGTTGTCATGTATCCCTCCTTGATATCGGGGGTTCGTGTTGTTGTGTGACGGCAGTGTTACACTAATGTCGTAAAAATGTAAAATCAGTGTACGGAATATATAGATGATCGAGTTTGTGATCTTATCTAGTTGTTTTAATTCAATTTAATTGACATCAATCTTGTGCCTATACGTCGCGGTTATTGGCGATAATCTGAGGGGGTGTAGAAAAAGACGTATGAAAAATCATGGACTTGCGCGAATGCATGACAAAATCTCAGGGGTTGTGGAAAACTTTTTCTGCGTGTGAGGCTGTGACCGGGCGTGCGAGCCAGACTTTACCCGCGGCGAGGACAGGGCTAGCGTCTCGCGGGCTGTAAACCGGGCACTGGAATGCTCTTCAATTCCTTCGAATTTCTCTTTCTTTTCCTGCCAGTCGTGCTGGTCGCCTATTATCTGGCGCGCCGACATGTGTCGCATCTGGCGGCCTTGTTCCTGCTGAACCTGGCCTCGCTGGTCTTTTACGCGTGGTGGGATGTCAGGAATCTGCCGATCCTGATTGCGTCCGTCGCGATCAATCACCTGTTCGCGCGCGCGATGGCCCGCTGGGGCAACCAGCCCTGGCTAGCTTTGGGTATCCTGTTCAACCTGTCGGTTTTGGGCTTTTTCAAGTATGCGGATTTCCTGATCGGCAACGCCAATGCACTGGCCGGCGCAGATATTCCCCTGCTGAATGTGGGACTGCCACTGGCGATCTCCTTCTTCTCATTCCAGCAGATCAGTTTCCTGGTAGATGTTGCCCGGAAGAAAACGGCGCCCGGGCACATATTCTCCCATATGCTGTTCGTGAGCTTCTTCCCTCACATCGTGGCAGGCCCTCTGGTCCAGCATCATCAAATTGCTGCTCAGTTTGCCGATGCTGATCGCAAGGATGATATCTGGAATAATCTGGGCATCGGTCTGACGATCTTCGCGATCGGTCTCGCCAAGAAAGTGCTGATCGCCGAGAATATCGAGCCCTTTGCCTCATCCCTGTTCCAGTTTGCCGAGCGCGGCGGGGAGCCGGGCCTCGTTGCGGCCTGGGTGGGTGCGATCGCCTATTCGCTGCAGATCTTCTTTGATTTCTCAGGCTATTCCGACATGGCCATCGGTCTGGCGCGCTGTCTGGGGTATACGCTGCCGATCAATTTCAACGGACCGTATAAATCGGCCTCCGTTGTGGAATTCTGGCGCCGCTGGCACATTACGCTGTCGCATTTCCTTCGGGACCACCTCTACATTCCTCTGGGTGGGAACCGTTTGGGGGAGATGCGCCGGTCGATCAATCTGATGGCCACGATGTTGCTGGGTGGGCTGTGGCATGGCGCGGCCTGGACTTTCGTCATATGGGGCGGGCTGCACGGGCTCGCGCTAACCGTGAACCACTACTGGGCGAAATACGGCCCGTCCGGCTGGTTTGACGGACGCCGAAAAATTCTCGCAATCGGTCTCACCTTCGCCTTCACCACGATCGCCTGGGTCTTTTTCCGGGCGGAAAGCTGGGCCGGCGCCGGGCGCATCCTGGCCGGCATGTTCGGGTTCAGTGGATGGGGTCTGGGCGGTTTCGAGCTGGAAGCCATCGCCTGGGTGATCTTTGGTCTGGGCATCGTCTGGTCCCTGCCCGATACGCCGGAAGTGTTCAGCGATGTCATCGACGAACAGTCGATGAAGGATGCGCAGATCAAGCCGAAACCGGGTGTGCGCTGGCGGTTTGGCCGGGGGGCTGCTCTCGCGGCTGCAGCGATCTTCTTCCTGTCGGTCCTGAACGCCTGGAAGACGTCCGAATTCATCTATTACACCTTCTGACCGGGACGAGCGTGAGATGCATCGCTACACACTGATCCTCTTTTCGGCGCTGTTCTCGGCCCTGGTCCTGTTTGCCGGGTTCAACGCCCTGGTCGATCCGTTCGGCATCACCGGCGCGCCCGACATTCCCGGTGTTACGGCCCGTGAAACCCGCACCTATGAAGATGGTGGTCGTGTCCATGTGGGCGACCAGCTCCTGCGTGGCGGGCAGACCTCCATCCTGCTGGGATCGTCGCGCGTGGTTGATGGTTTCCCGCATCCGCCGGAGAACTGGCCGGGCGGCCTCTACAACGCCGGTATGCGCGGCACAAACATGTATGAACTCACCCGCGCCATGGTGCTGGCAGCGCGGGATCCTGCCCTGAAATGCGTAGTTGTAGGGCTGGACCCGGATGAATTTGGCACTCACGGCAAGGCCAAGGCGACGTATTGGCTGTCAGCTCTGGTGGACGGTCATCGGGATCTGGCTCTGGCCCGGGTCTCGTTGTCGCCCAGTACATTCGGGGCCTCGCTCCAGACCCTCGCCGATAATCTGGGGGGCGGATCCGCGCGTCGGCCCTGGCAAGACCTCTACGAGCCGGGTGTGCAGCAAGGGCGGTTCGAAAGCGGTACACGCGGGATTTATGGCTACTACCAGTCCTATCAATACGATACCGAGCGGGTGGCGTTTTTTGAGGCGGCGATCGAAGCGCTGACCCAAGACGGAGTTCAGGTCATCGGCTTCATCCACCCCATTCACGCCTGGCGCGAGAATGTGATCTTCCGGGCGGACCGTCAGGATGACTATTTCCAGCTTCGCCGGGACCTGGCCAATGTGTTCGCGCGCCATGCCCAGGCCGAACCCGCGCAGGGGTGTGTCGAGGGCGGCGCGGCTGTCCTGTTCGATTTTTCCGGGTTCCAGTCGCCGGCGACGGTTGCGTCACCCGGACAGCCGGGCCGGGTTCTACATCCGACGTTCTACGAACCATCCCACTACCTGCCCCATATTGGCCAGGCCATGGTGGATGTGATGGTTGGTGGAACACCGTCGTTAGAGGTCGAAGACCGGTCGAATTTTGGCCATCGTCTCACACCTCAGACCGTGGATGAGAGCGAGGCTGCTATACTGGACCGGCGCGCGGTCTGGCTGGCCACGCCCAATGGGGTCGAGGCCGATGCATTCGTGGATGCGGTGATCGAGTCCGGCTTGCCGGCAGAGCGTACCGCGCCCCAATTCCTCAATGATGAAGACTGGCGCGAGCTGCGCTCGGAGCTCAGCCGCATTGCGCCCGCATCCGACAGGCGTTAGGACGCCCGGAACTGACCAAAGGACACGCCATGACTGTGCACTACCACAAGGGTGATCTGCCCGCCGATATTGATCTGGGTCCGCGTATTGCGGTGGATACGGAGACCTTGGGCTTGTCGCTTGTGCGCGATGCCTTGTGTGTCGTGCAGTTGTCGTCCGGTGACGGAGATGCCCATGTCGTGCAGATGGACCGGTCCAGCTATGATTGCCCGAACTTGAAGCGCGTGCTGTCGGATGCGGGTTCGGTCAAGATCCTGCATTTTGCGCGCTTCGACGTCGCCATGATCCAGAGGTATCTGGGTGTCACGCTGGCACCAGTGTTTTGCACCAAGATCGCATCTAAGCTTTGTCGCACCTATACGGATCGGCATGGCCTGAAAGATGTGACACGCGAGCTTGTGGGCGTGGACATGAACAAGCAGCAGCAAAGCTCGGACTGGGGTGCCGAAACGCTCAGCCAGGCCCAGCTCGAGTATGCGGCCTCGGATGTTCTTCATCTTCACATTCTCCAGGACCGACTCACGGCCATGCTGGAGCGTGAGGGACGGATGGAGATAGCCCAGGCCTGTTTCGACTTTCTACCGACACGCGCTGCACTTGATCTGGCGGGCTGGCCGGAAACCGATATTTTTGCGCATTCCTGAGCGGGTCGCCCTGAAATCGCCTTGCGCACAGGCTTTGTGTCTGCCAAGCAGAACACCCACACGAATTCCGGATAGTTAGCGTTACTCATGACCGCGATCACTGCAGACGGGCTGGGCGCCCTCAAGCCGACAGGGCGTGGTCCCTGGGAGCCTCGTCGTGCCCTGACGCTGGAAGCGGCGCGTCGTCGCACGGCATTTGTCGGTCTGCTACGCGTCGCCTTTCTTCTGGCGGCAGCGGGCATTGTTGCGCTTCTCGCCGTGCAGGTCGTCAACCAGTCTCGTGGCGCGGTTGTGGAGACCGCTCCTGTGGTCAGCCCGGATCTGCGCATGACTAATCCGCGATTTACCGGCCGAGATGAGAACCAGACCCCGTTTACCGTCACGGCCGATCTGGCCGTCCGCCGGGATGACAGCCCGAGTGGAATAACCGAGCTGGAACGCCCGCGTCTGGACTATAATCCTCTGTCAGGAGGCAGCGAGGCCTCGCAAGTGATTGCCGAGACCGGACTTTTCGACCCGACAAACCGGATTCTTGACCTGTTTCAGAATGTGAATCTGACGACGGATGAAGGATACACCTTCTCCTCGTCGCATGCCCGCATCTTTTTGCGCGAGCAGCGTGTGGCCGGCGATGAGCCGGTCGAGGGACGCGGGCCGATGGGGCAAATCGAGGCCCAGTCGTATGAAATCCTTGATGGGGGCGACACGGTGATCTTTGAAGGTCAGGTGCGCGCACGTTTTGTCCAGGACCGCACGGATCCGTCGGTTCTGGATGCTCCATGGACTGAAATCGCACCGGGAACCGAGCTTCTCGAAGGAGAGAGAGAATGATGCATACGCTGAAACCGCTGGCCGTTCTTGTGGCCTGGTGTGCAATGACCGTCGCGGCCCAGGCCCAGATCGGTGACAGCCGCCTTCCGATGGATGTCGCTGCGGATCGCATGCGGGCGATCGACTCGGAGCGCCGCGTTGTCCTGTCCGGAAATGTCGATATCCGCCAGGGCGAAGGGCGTCTTCTCGCTGATGAGGTGAATATTTTTGTGGGTGAGGGTGCTGCCGCGTCCACCGGCGCGTGGGGTGACGTGCAACGCATTATCGCCACCGGGAATGTTCTCTACATCACGCCCGCCCGCCGCGCCCGTGGTGATCGTGGTGTCTACGAGCTGGAAACCGAGACGATTACGCTAACCGGTGAGGTTTTCCTGACCCAGGGTGAAAACGTGATCGCCACGAATTACTTCTCTACAAATCTCGAGACCGGCGATTCCAATTACGGCCGGGCGGATGATGGTGCACGTGTGCAATTCCGTTTTGTCCCGAGCAATGGTAACCCCGTTCAGGATGCGGACGGCTAGCGGTCCGCAGATCAACGTGCACGGATGACCATGACGGATACCGCAGAATCAGCGCCGCTCGCCGAAGAGGCCCAGTCCGGGTTGACGGTAGAGAATATCGGCAAGGCCTATCGCAAACGTCCTGTGGTCAAGGGGGTTTCCCTTGCTCTGCAGCGCGGAGAGATCGCTGGGCTTCTTGGTCCGAACGGGGCCGGTAAGACGACGTGTTTCTACATGATCACCGGTCTTATCGAGGCGGATTACGGTCGCATCCTCTATGATGGTGAAGACATTACGCGGCTGCCAATGTATCAGCGCGCGCGTCTGGGCATCGGATACCTCCCGCAGGAAAAATCCATTTTTCACGGTCTGACCGTCCAGGAAAACATCATGGCCGTGGCTGAAGTTGTCGAGCGCGACAAGACGGCCCGACGGGAGCTGGTGGACCAGCTTCTCGAGGAGTTACGCATTTCCCATCTGCGTGACGCCCCGTCGCCCTCCCTGTCGGGTGGCGAACGTCGCCGTGTGGAGATTGCCCGGGCGCTGGCGACACGCCCGTCCTTCATGCTGCTCGACGAGCCGTTTGCGGGTGTTGATCCGCTGGCGATCAGCGATATCCGGGATCTGATCCGCTTCCTCAAGGATCGCGGTATTGGCATTCTGATCACTGATCACAATGTTCGCGAAACGCTTGAAATCACCGACCGTGCGACCATCATCCACGAGGGTGAAGTGCTGTTTGAAGGCACACCTGACGAGATCCGCGCAGATGCGGATGTGCGTCGTGTTTATCTCGGTGAAAGCTTTGCATGATTAATTCTCTGCAGAATTCACCGAGCAGAGGCGAACATGGCAGGAATTTTGCAGAGGCTGGATATGCGCCAGGGTCAATCCCTGGTGATGACACCCCAGCTCCAGCAAGCGATCAAGCTCTTGCAGCTCTCCAATATCGAGCTGACCGAGTTTGTTGAAGCAGAGCTGGAACGCAATCCCCTGCTTGAGCGTGATGAGCGCAGCGAAGATCCCCAGCCGGCCGCCGAGGCTGCCGATGCTCCCGCCGGTGAACCACGCGAACTCGAGCTTTCTCAACCGTCCAACGACGCCCAGGATGCCATCGATGCCGATGGCGACATGATTCATGGCGATGATTCCCGCTCTGATCTGGCGGGGGTCGAGCAGGGGGCGGCCGGAGATGCTGTCGGTATGAGCAGCTGGTCGCCGTCTTCAGGCGGCGGTGGCGGCGGTTTTGATGGCGAAGACTATGATGCTGCGGCCAATGCGAGCCGTGAGGTGACCCTAGCGGAGCACATGCACAATCAGTTGAGCACGGCGACGTCCGATCCGGTGGAGCGCCTGATCGGTGCTCATTTGATCGACTTGGCCGATGAGGACGGATATCTGCGGGCGGATCTGGACGAGATCGCAACCCGGCTGGGTCTGGAGCGTTCGTCCGTCGAATTTGTGCTGTCCATGCTGCAAAGTTTCGAGCCGGCCGGTGTCATGGCGCGCGATCTGTCGGAATGCCTAGCGCTCCAGCTCAGGGAACGTGATCGCCTTGATCCGGCCATGGCGGCCTTGCTGGACAATCTGCCTTTGCTGGCGCGCCATGATTATGACGCTCTTACAGAACTGTGCGGCGTGGATGCGGAAGACATCGATGAGATGGTGGCGGAGATCCGCGGGCTGACCCCCAAGCCGGGTCTCGCTTACGGCAGTGATTCCACGCGGGCGGTCGAGCCGGATGTCATGATCCGTGAATCCCCCGATGGCGGATGGCAGGTAGAGCTCAATACCGAAACCCTGCCCCGTGTCCTGGTCAATCAGCGCTATTATGCCGAGATCAGCGCCATGGCCAAATCGGAGAAGGACAAGGAATTCATCTCCGAATGCGGTCAGAACGCCAGCTGGCTGGTCAAAAGCCTGGATCAGCGCGCGCGGACCATTCTCAAGGTGGCAAGCGAGATCGTTCGCCAGCAGGACATGTTTCTGGCGCAAGGCGTGGCCTATCTCCGCCCGTTGAACCTAAAAACCGTGGCCGACGCGATCTCCATGCACGAATCGACGGTCAGCCGGGTGACATCCAACAAATACGTGTCCACGCCGCGCGGCTTGTTCGAGCTGAAGTATTTCTTCACCTCTGCTATTCCCGCTTCTGGCGGTGGAGAAGCTCATTCCGCCGAGGCTGTGCGCCACCGGATCAAGCTCCTCATTGATCAGGAAACAGCAACCACAGTTCTGTCCGATGACAAGCTTGTGGAGTTGTTGCGGAATGAAGGGATTGAAATTGCACGTCGAACTGTGGCCAAATACCGGGAAGCGCTGAATATCCCGTCCTCGGTCCAGCGGCGCAGAATTCTCAAGCGAGCTGGGTAGGGACCTCCAGCGCTGTCTAGCGCGAGGGCCGGCCTGTGACAGGCTCGCCAGGCCCCGGGCATTCCGCCTTGAGTGCGGCTGTATTGTCGATTGACTCCGGCGCGCCCCCGCGACTAGTTTCCGCCCGCAATCCGAGACGGGGCGGCGGGAACATTCTTGGAGCCTCACATGCTGGTGTATGGCCAGCGGGAAGGAGCGCATGCAAATCCAGGTGGTCAATAAAGGTATTGATGTCAGTGGCGCGTTGCGGGAGCAAATCCTGGCACGTGTCGAGGATGGCGTAGCGAAGTATTTCAATCGTCCGGGCGAAGCCTATATCGCGATCTCGCGAGAAGGTGTCGGTTTTCGGGTCGATTGCTCGCTTCACTTGCCATCGGGCGTCATGCTCCAGGCCCAAGGGGATGCGGATGATGCCTATAAGGCAGCGGACGAGTCCATGGTGCGACTTGAAAAACGGCTCCGTCGTTACAAGCGCAAGCTCAAGAACCACCATGCTGACAACAAGTCCGTGCTTCCGGCTGAAAGCCTCGATGTCGTGGTGCTTAAGGGCATGCGCGAGATCCACGAGGTGGAGGACGATGAGGACGAGCTCAATGGTGCACCCGAAGGGGCGGCTCCAGAGCCGATCGTCATCGCGGAAACCGCTGCGGAGATCCGCACGTTGACCGTCGGAATGGCATCTTTTGAGCTGGATGCCACAGATTCGCCCTTTCTGCTCTTCAGAAACGCGGCGAACGGTGGTTTGAACCTCGTCTACCGGCGACCGGATGGACATATTGGCTGGGTCGACCCAGCTCGTAGTCAGTCCAAGGTGGGCGCGTAACAGAAGTAGCGGACAGATGGCGTTATCAGACATTCTTGCAGACGGCAGCATTCTCACTGACCTGGGAGCGTCCAGCCGAAAGCAAGTCCTTCAATCTCTCTCTGATCTGGCTGCAGATGCGACCGGACTGGATGCACGCCCGATCTTTGACGGTGTGCTTCAGCGCGAGCGTCTGGGCTCGACAGGGGTGGGTGAAGGCGTGGCTATTCCTCATGCCCGTATTCCGGGGCTGACGAAAGTGACGGGTCTGTTTGCGCGTCTGCGCAGCCCGGTGGATTTCGAATCCATCGATGGTCGTCCCGCTGATCTGATCTTCATGTTGCTGGCGCCGGAGAATTCCGGAGCAGAGCATCTCAAGGCCTTGGCACGGGTCTCGCGCTTGATGCGGCGTGAAGACGTGCGACAGCGCCTCAGAGCTGCTCCGGACGGGGATGCGATCCACGTCATCCTTGCCGGCGAGCCGCAAAGCGACGCGGCCTGACGACACCGTCAGCCCATCCCAAACAGGAAGCCCCGAGCTCAGCACGGGGCTTTTTCTTGACCGGTATCCAGCGTGGGAAAAGAAAAACCCCGCAGCATCGCCGCGGGGTTTGTCATGGTGGAGCTAAGCGGAATCGAACCGCTGACCTCTTGAATGCCATTCAAGCGCTCTCCCAACTGAGCTATAGCCCCGAAACTCGGGTCGCCACCCCTTGGGAATAAATGGGGCGTCGAGAGGCGCGGAACCTAGTCCCGGAATTATCCGGGATCAAGCCCGCAATTGCCGCCGCCTGCATACGAACTGCAGTTGGCTGGCTAGGCGAGGTCTTCCTCACCCTTGTCGATCGAGATGTCGCCGAAATCCTCCTCTTCCTCATCGTCGATGAGGAGGCTCGTATCGTCTTCTCCTTCGGTGGATTCTTCAGTGAATCCATCCTCGAGATCGTCACCCAGATCATCATCGGACTCATCATCCGATCCGGCATCGGCCGGAATCGAGGTGTTTTCAAGGTCAATTTCCTTGGTCTGCTCGGCCTCTTCGCCGTAACCATCCTGATCCTCTTGTGTCTGATCCTCGGCAGGCTCTTCAGCCTTGGCAGAGGATTTCAGACGCGGATCATCGGTTTCCGGGTCAAAAGTGTGCTCACATTTGGGGCACTGTGCCGGGCGACGGCCCAGGTCATAGAATTTTGCTGCACAATTAGGGCAGACTTGTTTGGTTCCAAGGTCGGCTTTGGCCATGGGGAGTGTCCTGCATGACGTGATGTGTATTTTGGCCGGATCGGTTGCCACGATCAACGCGCGCTGTCAAAACCTGATAGCCGTGACTTCTCTCATTCTTCATGAAAATGTCCATGACCCAAGCTTCAGCACTCCTCTCCGGCGCGGTGCGCGCCAGACCTGCCACCGAATTAAGCGGACGCTTCCGCGCACCCGGTGACAAATCCATTTCTCATCGTTCGCTGATTCTCGGCGGGCTTGCACGCGGTGAAACGCGCATCTCCGGTCTTCTCGAGAGCGAGGACGTTCTCAACACCGGAAAGGCCATGGCTGCCCTTGGGGCACAGGTCGAGCGGACCGGTGAGGGGCAGTGGATTGTGCAAGGTCGGGCCGGAGAATTGAACGCTCCCGATCAGCCGCTTGATTGCGGGAATTCCGGCACGGGTGTGCGCCTTTTGATGGGTGTTGTGGCCGGCGCGGGTGTGGATGCCGAATTCGTCGGTGATGAAAGCCTGTCGGTGCGGCCGATGGCGCGGGTGACCCGGCCGCTCTCGCAAATGGGTGCGAATTTCGAGACCCGTGATGGCTGCCTGCCCGCGAAAAACCGGGCCTCCGCCCTGACAGGTATCACTTATGCGCCGCCCATTGCATCGGCGCAGGTGAAATCTGCCATTCTGCTCGCCGGTCTTGGCGCAAACGGGATAACGCGCGTGGAAGAAGCGCGTGCGACCCGGGATCATACGGAAACCATGCTGACCGCCTTTGGTGGGGAGATCGATGTTCAGCGCGAAAATGGCGGGCTGATTGCCACGCTCAAGGGGCCTCAAATCCTGACCGGGCAGACGGTGGATGTGCCGGGTGATCCGTCATCGGCGGCCTTCGCGCTTGTTGCGGCGCTGACCGTGCCGGGATCCTCCATCCGGATCGAGAACGTGATGGATAATGAGGCCCGTATCGGGCTGTACACGACACTGCTGGAGATGGGCGCGGATCTGCGGTTCGAACCCGGTCCCGTGATGGCGGGTGAGCGGACGCGCCATATCGAGGCGCGTTTCAGCACGCTTCACGGTGTCGAGGTGCCGCCCGAGCGCGCGCCGTCCATGATCGATGAATATCCTGTCCTGTCTGTCGCCGCAGCATCGGCTGAGGGCGAGACCCGCATGATGGGGCTTGAGGAATTGCGCGCGAAGGAAAGCGACCGCCTGGCCGGATCCGCGGATCTTCTCGCTGCCAACAGTGCCCGTTTCGAACTCCTGGATGATGGTTTGATCGTCAAGGGGCTGGGCGTGGGCGGGGTTCCCGGCGGCGGTGTGGTCGAGACCCGGCATGATCACCGTCTGGCCATGTCCGGTCTGGTTTTGGGCCTGGCCGCGCAAAATCCCGTGACGGTCGACGAAACTGTCATGATCGCGACAAGCTATCCTGATTTCTTCGCCCACATGCTGGCGCTGGGTGCTCCTATGGAGGGGGGAATATGATTATCGCAGTCGACGGCCCTTTGGCCTCAGGCAAGGGTACGATCGCCAAGGCGCTGGCCCAGCATTATGGCATCGCGCATCTGGACACGGGGTCCTTGTATCGCGCGACCGGTGTCGCGGTTATGGATGCCGGAGCGGATCCTCTGGACGAGGATGCAGCGGAAGCCGCCGCGCGTTCACTCGATCTGGATGCTATTGATGAAACCCGGATCCGCACGGCGGAGGCAGGCTTGATTGCGTCCAAGGTGGCGGCCCAGCCTCGTGTGCGCCAGGCGCTTCTGGAATTGCAAAGGGCCTTCGCGTCCCGCCCGGGCGGGGCCGTGCTGGATGGTCGGGATATTGGAACCGTGATCTGTCCCGATGCCCCGGTGAAAATCTATGTGACAGCGGATGCGGAAATCCGTGCGCGCCGTCGCTGGAAGGAACTCGAGGCCAAGGGCCAGACGATTTCCTTCGAGGACATGCTGGCCCAGACGCTCGAACGGGATGCCCGCGACACGCAAAGAGCCGACAGTCCGATGCGGCCGGCAGACGACGCGGTCTTGCTTGATACGTCATCCTTGAGTATAGACGCGGCCGTTGCAGCTGCGATCGAAATTGTGGAAAACCGCCGTCCGGCGTGACCATGTGATGGCCGCTTCAGCCTTAAGCCTGAGTGAGCTGACGTGTTTGCCGTGGGAAAACCGGCAAGCGCGGTGGTTTGCTCCTGTGTTTCATTTCTAACCCTGTCGCCTTCGGGCGGCCGATGACAGAGCGATATTCATAGACCCGCCCCGCGGGATGCCGGACAAGACGGCGGCCCTGTCATCATCTGGAGTTCAATCCTTCTGATGTCTGATCAAACCTTCACCCCGACGACTGATGATTTTGCCGCCATGCTGGAAGCCAGCCTGGCGGGCCGTGACCTTCTCGAAGGTCAGGTCGTCAAAGGCACCGTGACCGCCGTAGAGAATGATTTCGTGGTCGTGGACGTCGGCCTGAAAACGGAAGGCCGTGTCCCGCTGCGCGAATTCACCGGTCCCGGTTCTGAAGCCCCGTCTGTCGGTGACGAAGTTGAAGTCTTCCTGGAGCGTATCGAAAACGCGCTCGGTGATGCCGTCCTGTCGCGCGACAAAGCGCGCCGCGAAGAGAGTTGGGATCGCCTCGAGAAGTCCTTCGAGAAAAAAGAGCCGGTCAATGGTGCCATTGTCGGCCGTGTCAAAGGCGGTTTCACCGTCGATCTGGGTGGCGCCTCTGCCTTCCTGCCGGGTTCCCAGGTGGATATCCGTCCGGTGCGCGATGTTGGCCCGCTGATGAACCAGGAACAGCCGTTCGCCATCCTGAAAATGGACCGTCCGCGCGGCAATATCGTCGTGTCCCGTCGTGCCGTTCTCGAAGAGAGCCGTGCCGAACAGCGTGCTGAGCTCGTCGGTCAGCTGGCTGAGGGTGAAACGCGCGAAGGCGTCGTCAAGAACATCACCGATTATGGTGCGTTCGTCGATCTCGGCGGCATTGACGGCCTGCTGCACGTCACTGACATGTCCTGGAGCCGTGTCGGTCACCCGTCCGAGGTGGTCGAAGTTGGCCAGGCTGTCAAAGTCCAGATCATCAAGATCAACAAGGACACCCAGCGCATCTCTCTGGGCATGAAGCAACTCATGTCTGACCCGTGGGAAGGCGTTGCCGCGAAATACCCGGTGGGTGCGACCTTCGAGGGCCGTGTCACCAATATCGCCGAATACGGTGCCTTCGTGGAGCTGGAGCAGGGCGTTGAAGGCCTGGTCCACGTGTCTGAAATGTCCTGGACGAAGAAAAACGTCCATCCGGGCAAAATCCTCTCCACCTCCCAGGAAGTTCAGGTCATGGTCCTGGATGTCGACGCCGACAAGCGCCGCATCTCCCTGGGTGTGAAGCAGACGCAACGCAATCCGTGGGAAGTGTTCGCCGAAACCCATCCGTCCGGCTCCTCCATCGAAGGGGAAGTCAAGAACATCACCGAATTCGGTCTGTTCATCGGTCTGGAAGGCGAGATCGACGGCATGGTTCACCTGTCCGATATTTCCTGGGATCGTTCTGGCGAAGAAGCCATTGCCGATTTCAAGAAGGGCGACATGGTGTCTGCCAAGGTCCTCGATGTGGATATCGAGAAAGAGCGTGTCTCTCTCGGTATCAAGCAGATGGCGGGCGATCCGATGGACAGCTCCGGCGTCAACCGTGGCGATACCGTGACCTGTACGGTGACGGAAATTACCTCGGGCGGCATCGAAGTGGCCTTCGGTGATGATGAAAGCGTCAAGTCCTTCATCCGCAAGTCCGACCTGTCCCGTGACCGCGCTGAGCAGCGTCCGGAGCGGTTTGCTGTCGGCGACAAGGTTGATGCTCGCATCACCAATGTCGACAAGGCCTCCCGTCGTGTCTCCCTGTCCATCAAGGCCCTGGAGATCTCCGAAGAGCGCGAAGCTGTGGAACAGTACGGTTCCTCTGACGCCGGTGCGTCCCTGGGTGACATCCTGGGTGCGGCCCTGCGTGAAAATGACGGCGACGAAAACTAAGCGTCGTTTTGAAGCAATCTGGCCTTAAGCCGGTGCGATTGGCCGGAGCGAAACGCGCTCCGGCCAATTTTTTTGTTTGTGCTCATTGACGTAGCTGCAGTGAGACGGCAAAAATTTCGTCACAGGACCGGGGAGAGCAGGCATGATTAAATCCGAGCTGATCGACAAGCTGGCTGAAGCCAATCCGCATCTCTATCACCGCGATGTGGAGCGTGTTGTGAACGCTATCTTGGACGGTATCACTGACGCCCTGGCTCGTGGAGAACGGGTTGAGTTGCGTGGGTTTGGCGCGTTTTCCGTCCGTCACCGTCCTGCGCGTACCGGTCGCAATCCGCGCACCGGCGAAAGCGTTTCCGTCAAAGAGAAGCATGTGCCCTTCTTCAAGACCGGCAAGGAATTGCGTGAAAAGGTGGATGCCTCACGCGAAGAGGTCGAGGAAGTCTAGTCGCTTCTATCGAATGTCCGACATTTGAGTGGCGGGCTTCAGCTCTGGTTAAACTCCATTACCGACACTTGAGCCGGGCCAAGGACTGAGGCCTGTTGGAAGCATGATGTCGGGCATTCATATGTCACCCATCACCGCGACGGCTCCTGCACCGTCAGCGGCAGTTGTCCGTCCGGCTGAGCCGGAGGGAGGGCAGACTCGTGTGTCCGGTTCCGGCTGTTCCAGCTGCGGGTCGTCCAGCTGTCCCGGTTGCGACAGCAAGAGCGTCAACAAGGCTCAGGGAGCCAATCAGCTCACCGAGGAGGAGCAGCGCCAAGTCGAAAAGCTCAAAGCCCGTGACCGGGAGGTGCGGGCCCATGAACAGGCACACAAGGCTGTCGGTGGTCAATACGCGGGCGGTATCAGCTATGAGTTCCAGCAGGGCCCGGATGGAAAGCGTTATGCGGTGGGTGGAGAGGTGCCCATCGATGCCAGCCCCATTGAAGGTGATCCCGCGGCGACAATTGAAAAGATGCGTATCGTCAAAGCCGCGGCACTGGCCCCGGCTGAACCGTCAGCACAGGACCGCAAGGTCGCGGCGATGGCCGATGCCAAAATGGCTCAGGCGAGAGCCGAGTTGGCGCAGCAGTCAGACGAGACTGATCCCAATGACCGCGAAGCGGGCAAGGAGAACAAGCTTCGTCCTTCGCTGAATCAGCAGCTGGCTGAGATGCGTGGTGAGGAGCCGGAAGAGGCGCGCTCAACCGTGAATCCCGACGGGTCCCGGGCGTATCAGGCCATTACAGAGCTGGCCGCTAGCATTGCGGCGTAAATCTGATCCGGTGGTCCTGTCAGCCGTTCGGAGAGTGAAACGGCACGCTGACCCTGTTTCTTCCCTGTGAAGATGCCCACGCTGTGTGAGGATTTCAGGCCGTGGACGGGAAGAACCAGTCGGGTGTGTCGGGACCGCCCGAAAACCACCGGATCAGGATCAGGCGGGCGATCGGCATCCACGCGCCTGAAACATGAGATGCGCGTCAGAATTTGCGCATATAGTCGGCGTGATCACCGTTTCGGTGGAACAGGCGAGCCAGCCACCCCCACAGGCCGCCAGCGCGCAACCAGTGGATTTGACCCGCATCAGGAATGGGCGGGTGCTGGCGCTCATACATCAGTTCAAACACTTTCATGACGTCGCTCCTCTCTCTTTCGTCATAAGATGAGACGGGTATAATCGACCCGATTGCACCCTGACCAACGCAATATCGAGGGTCTGGCATAAGTAAATTTTATGGGTTTGGCTGAGAGGGCGAGGGATGGGTTTATGGGGTTGAGCGAGTCCAGATCTAACCGACTGCCGCCGATCCAGGCGATCCGCGTCTTTGAAGCGGCGGCACGGTTCGGGAATTTCACCCGGACGGGCGAAGCTCTGGGCATGACCCAGGCCGCGGTCAGCTATCAGATCAAGATCCTGGAAGACCGGCTTGGGTTTAAGCTTTTCGAGCGCAAGGCCCGCCATGTTGAACTCACCCCACGCGGACACCGGTTGGCCAGTGGAACCAGTGAGGCCTTTCGTCTCCTGGAGCGTACGTTCGAGGATGTCCGGGCGGAACGGGACAGTATTCTCCACATCACGGCTCTGCCCACTTTCTGCAATAACTGGCTCGTGCCGCGCATCGGGGCCTTTCAGCTGGAACATCCAGATCTGGCAGTCCGGATCGATACCAGTGATGAGATGAAGGATATCAAGGCGGGTGAGGCGGATATCGGCCTGCGCTCGGGTTATGGAAACTGGGAGGGGCTGGAAGCCCGCCACCTGTTCGAGGACAAGACGGCGCCCCTGGTTCCGGCGGCGGCCATGGAGCGTTACGGTCCCTTCAACCGGGCTGAAGATCTGCTTCAGCTGCGCCTGTTCGGTCCCATGCTGTGGTGGCGTGAGTGGTTCCGTGAGCAAGGCGTGGATCCGTCTCTTCTGCCGTCCCGGCCTCACCTGGAACTGGAGACGCAGACCATGGAAGTGTCGGCTGCGATCGCATCAGGTGATGCAGCGACAATGGTGACCCCGATCTATTTCGCCGAGCAGATCGCGTCGGGCGTGCTGGTGCAGCCCTTCAAACATGAAAGTCCTCATACGCACAGTCACTACATGGTGTTCGACCCAGCGCGGCAAAAAGAGCCTAAGATCCAGGCATTCATCCGGTGGATGCTGTTCCAGCCCATGGCTTTCTGTCTCAATCGGACAGAACCGGCTTTTCCTCAGGCGGGTAAGGCGCTAACTCCCCCCCATGACTGATATCAAGTTCTGCGGACTGAAAACGGGCCAGGATGTCCAGGCGGCACGCCAGGCCGGTGCGCGCTATACGGGCTATGTCGTGTTCGAGAAAAGCCCGCGTCATGTTTCACCCAGCCTCGCAGGGGAATTGGCGCATCTGGCCACCGGCACACAGACCGTCGCCGTGACCGTCAATCCGGATGATGACCTTCTGGCACGCCTGCGCGATGCCATGCGTCCGGACTGGATTCAGCTGCACGGGTCAGAAACTCCCGAGCGCGTGGTCCAGGCCCGCGCCTATGCTCAACGTGGCATTATCAAGGCCTTGCCTGTGGCAGAGGCGTCGGACCTGGCTGAGGTTGATGCCTATGCCGGTGTCGCGGACATGTTCCTGTTTGATGCCAAACCGCCCAAGGGGGCGGATCGTCCGGGAGGATGGGGCGTGGGATATGATTACGCACTGCTGAAGAATCTGCAGCTGGCGCAGCCTTGGCTCTTGTCTGGGGGGCTGGACCGAACCAATGTCCTTGCCGCTGTAAACGCGTCCGGAGCGGGCGGTGTGGATGTGTCCTCAGGCATTGAATCCACACCGGGCGTGAAGGACCCCCATCTTATCCAGGCCTTTTCCGAGGCCCTTCAATCATCCGCGTGAAGGAGATAGCCATGAGCGATACCGCCTCTGTCGACCCCCGACCGAATGCGCTGTCTGCCTGGCCGGATGCCAAAGGCCGATTTGGCGATTTTGGTGGGCGTTATGTTGCTGAAACCCTCATGCCGCTCATCCTCGACCTGGAGCAGGCCTATGAAGATGCCAAGCGGGATGTGAATTTCCGCGCGCAGATGGATGAATTCCTGCGCGATTACGTCGGAAAACCGTCGGCGCTGTATTATGCGGAACGTCTGACCGAGCATTTTGGCGGGGCCAAGATCTGGTTCAAGCGTGACGAGCTCAATCATACGGGCAGCCACAAGGTCAATAATTGCCTGGGGCAGGTCCTGCTGGCCAAACGCATGGGTAAGACGCGGATTATCGCGGAAACCGGTGCCGGCCAGCATGGTGTGGCGACCGCAACTGTGGCCGCCCGTTTTGGTCTGCCATGCACGGTGTTCATGGGAGCAACCGATGTTGCCCGACAGGCGCCCAACGTCTTTCGTATGAAACTTCTGGGCGCGGAAGTGGTGCCGGTTTCCTCGGGAACGGGCACGCTAAAGGACGCGATGAATGAAGCGCTGCGCGACTGGGTGACGAATGTCACCGATACGTTCTACGTGATTGGTACGGTTGCCGGCCCGCATCCCTATCCGGCCATGGTGCGCGATTTCCAGTCCATCATTGGCCGGGAGGCCCGGGAACAGTTTCTCGAGCGTGAGGGGCGTCTCCCCGATGCGGCTGTTGCCTGTATTGGCGGCGGCTCCAATGCGATGGGACTGTTCCACCCCTTCATTGAGGACGAAAGCGTGCGCCTGATCGGTGTCGAAGCCGCCGGGCACGGGATCGAGACCGGCGAGCATGCGGCCAGCCTCAAGGGTGGCAAGCCGGGCATTCTGCATGGCAACAAGACCTATCTTCTGCAGGATGATGACGGTCAGATCATTGATGCCCACTCTATCTCCGCGGGTCTGGACTATCCGGGGATCGGGCCGGAGCACGCCTTCCTGCACGACGCCAAGCGCGCGGAATATGTCTCCGCCACCGACAAGGAGGCGCTCGAAATGTTCCAGCTGTGCACGCAGTTGGAAGGCATTATCCCGGCGCTCGAGCCAGCGCACGCCCTGGCACGGGTGCGCGACCTGGCCGGTGAGCTGGGCAAGGACGGGCTGATCCTGATGAATATGTGCGGTCGCGGCGACAAGGACGTCCCGCAGGTCGCGGAGATGTTGGGAGTGGAGTTGTAATGTCGATCACCAACCGCCTCACCACCCGTTTCAATGAACTCGACGCATACGGGCGCCCCGGATTCGTCGCCTATATGATGGCGGGTGATGGCGACAGCCAGGCCCTGCTCAATGCCTTGCCGGGGGCGGGCGCTGATGTCATCGAGCTGGGCATGCCCTTCACGGACCCGATGGCGGACGGCGCATCCATCCAGAAGGCGGCCCTACGCGCGCTCGAAGCAGGCATGACTCTCAAGGGCACGCTGGCCCAGGCCGCTGAGTTCCGCAAATCCAACCGGGAAACACCGATTGTGCTGATGGGGTACGCTAATCCGATCCACGCGATGGGATGGGCGGTGTTTGCCAAGGCAGCGTCAAAGGCGGGTATTGACGGGCTGATCTGTGTGGATCTGCCGCCGGAAGAAGATTCCGAGCTACGCACCCTCTTGGCAGAGCACAGTATTTCCATGATCCGCCTAGCGACACCAACAACCGATGATGCCCGACTGGGACGTGTGGTCGAAAATACCTCTGGCTTCGTTTATTACGTATCCACGACAGGTGTGACAGGGGCCGGGTCCGGTGCTGTCACAGAAGTCGGTGAGGCTGTGGACCGGGTCCGCAAGGCATCCGGTTTGCCCGTTGCTGTCGGTTTTGGCGTACGCACGCCCGAACACGCCGCCACGATTGCCCAGCGGGCGGACGCGGTGGTTGTCGGTTCGGCGATCGTGGACGCGATGGCCGAGGGCGGAGTAGACGGGGCCACCGGTCTTGTGAAGGAATTGGCGGCGGCCGTTCATGGCGCTCGCCGGGCGTAACAGTTGTGAGTGATCACAACAGTTGAGGACAGGAATCGTCGATGAACTGGTTGTCCAAAATCACCCCTCCCGGGGTTTCCAAGATCTTTTCCAAGCGGGACACGCCGGAGAATCTCTGGGTTAAATGTCCGATCTCTGAAGAGATGGTGTTTCACAAGGATCTGGAAGCCGGCATGTTCGTCACACCGGCCGGTCACCATATGCGGATCGCACCCGCCTGGCGGTTCCAGTTCACGTTTGACGGGGACTACACCGAGATCGATGTGCCTGATGTTCCCCGGGATCCGCTGAAATTCAAGGACGACAAGACCTATGTGTCGCGTCTGGCTGCTGCCCGCAAGAAAACCGGGCGTGATGACGCCATGGCGATTGGTGTGGGGGAAATCCAGGGTGTGGAGACGGTCGTGCTCGTCCAGAATTTCGCCTTCATGGGCGGATCGCTGGGCATGGCGGCGGGAGAGGGTTTCATCAAGGCTGCCGAGACTGCTTACGAGCGCAAGCTTCCGCTTGTTGTCTTCACGGCGGCAGGTGGCGCGCGAATGCAGGAAGGGGCCCTGTCCCTGATGCAGATGCCGCGAACGACCCTGGCGATCGACATGCTCAATGAGGCGGGGCTGCCGTATATCGTCGTCCTGACCGATCCGACGACGGGCGGCGTGACGGCGTCTTATGCGATGCTGGGCGATGTTCACATTGCCGAACCGGGTGCCCTGATCGGTTTTGCAGGACCGCGGGTCATCGAACAGACCATTCGTGAAAAACTGCCGGAAGGCTTCCAGCGCTCCGAATATCTGCTCGAGAAGGGCATGGTGGACAAGGTTGTGCATCGTCGTGAACTGCCCGCCACTCTGGGCCGTCTGTTGCGAGTGATGAGCAAACGCCCCAGTGCCACGGTCCGCGACGAGCTGGCACCGCCGCCGATTGACCATGTGCCCACAGACGGAGGCGGCCATTAGTGCCCGCCGTCAGGCACTGGATGATGCGCTGGAGCGCCTGGCGCGCCTGCACCCGCAGAAAATAGATCTGTCGCTGGGGCGCCTGCAGCGCCTTCTCACGGCACTGGGCTCACCGCAGGACGTCTTGCCGCCAGTCATTCATGTGGCCGGTACAAATGGCAAAGGGTCCACGTGTGCCTTCCTGGCCGAAATGGCCAAGGCGGCCGGTGAACGGGTTCATATCTACACTTCGCCTCATCTGGTCGATTTCAACGAGCGCATCCGCCTCTACGGCGAGCCGGTGAGTGATGATGTGTTGATGGAAGCCTTCGCCCGGTGCGAGGCAGCCAATTTTGGTGAACCGATCACATTCTTCGAGATCACCACAGCAGCGGCCTTTCTACTGTTCAGCGAACATCCCTCCGACCGTCTCATCCTGGAAGTGGGGCTTGGAGGTCGTTTCGATGCGACCAATGTCATTGCCAAACCTGCGCTGAGCGTGATCACACCGGTCAGCCTGGACCATCAGGATTTCCTGGGTGATACGATCGAAAAGATCGCGGCAGAAAAGGCCGGCATCCTGAAATTCGGTGTCCCGGCCGTAATATCGGCCCAGGACGAGAAAGCTCGCACGGTGATTGCGGGCGAGGCGCGCAAGGTTGGAGCGCCCCTGTGGGTCTATGGCAGCGATTTTGACGCCTATCCCCAGCACGGACGGTTGGTCTACCAGGACGAGACCCGGTGCTGGGATCTCTCTTCTCCGGGGTTGATAGGACCGCATCAAACTATCAATGGGGGTGTGGCGGCGGCGTGCGGGGCAATGCTGGGCTGGCCGGAAGAGGCGGTCAGTACCGGTCTGGCCAAGGCGCGCTGGCCCGGTCGTCTGCAAAGTATCACTGCGGGGCCGATCGGTGAGATAGTTCGTGAGACCGGTGCGGAGATCTGGCTGGATGGCGGTCACAACGAAGCGGCGGCACGGGCCTTGTCGCATGCTTTTGCGGATATGGACGAACGGCAGGAACGTCCCTTAATCCTGGTGTGCGGATTTTCACCCAATAAGGATGTTCGGGGCTGGTTCCGGCATTTCACCGGGTTGGCGCGGCATGTGATCACGGTGGGCTTTACATCCGGTCGCGGCGGTTCGATCGATCCGCGTGATGCCGCCAAGCTGGGCATGGCAGAGGGTTTCACCGTTGAATGTGCGTCCAGCCTGCTTCATGCCGTGCGCACCGCTGCCCGCACTCGTCCGGCGCCACGCATTCTTATAGGCGGATCGCTGTATCTGGCCGGGGAGGCTCTGGCGCTGGGCCGTGATCTTCCGCCGCAATCAACACCCGGCTAATGTTACGGCGATGTAAGCATCCAAAACCGTACTGGCAGACATCCGAGGGTTGAAGCAGTCCGCTCAAGCTTTGGAGATCTTATGCGTAACCTTCTTGTTTCATTGACATGCAGTCTCACCGCTCTGTCATCTCCCGCCCTGGCCCAGACCGCAGAGCCATCAGAGCCCGTGAGTCTTGAGACCGTGGCCGAGACGATCAATGCGCGAATGCGGGCCCATCACTATGATCCCGCTGAACTCGACAGCGCGGCCTATCGCGCCATCGAAACCGCGACAATCGATCTCGGGCGTACGGCAGAAACGCCGGAAGACTTCCTTGCAGCCTATAACGCACTCTGGGCCGATGGCCCCTTCTCCCATGTTCAGCTCTCAATTGCCCGGGCTCCTGTTGCGGCCATGATCGCACAGATCGACAGCATGAGGATCGGCGGTGGAGGCGCCGTGCTGAGCTGGGAGGGCGACACCGCAATTCTCGACATCAACACGATGATGGGAAATGACACGATCGAGGAGATCGAGGTCGCTTACTCTCAAATCGCATCACGTGGAGCGGACAAGCTGATCATTGATCTGCGTGGCAATTCTGGGGGTGCCTTCGCAGTCAAACCTTTGGTCGAACACGTAATCGAGACGCCCCTGGACGCCGGTGTGTTCGTATCCCAACCTTGGAATGCCGCCTATGACCGCGCACCGACAGTGGCAGATATTGCAGATCTGGAGCCCTGGACAGGTTGGTCGGTGAGCGCTTTTTGGGCTTCGGCCCGCAACAATATGCTCACACCCATCCGATTTCATCCCGAAACGGAAGACCATTTCTCTGGACCAGTGTTTGTTCTGATCGATCAGGGTACGCAAAGTGCAGCGGAAATGGCCGCCGATGCGCTCGATGCATCAGACCGGGTGACCCTTGTTGGGGAATCCACTCCCGGGCGGATGCTGTCCCAGACTATTTTCGACATTCCGGGCGGTTTCCAACTCGCCCTGCCGATCGCGGATTACTACTCCATTGCCAATGGCCGGATTGAAGGCCACGGCGTAGCGCCGGACATCGAAATGGAGCCAGAGGCGGCACTCGAATACGCCTTAGCGCAATAAAGCCTACCTCAATGCAAAAGGGCCACCCGATGGGTGGCCCTTTTCATCTCGTCCGAGAACCCTTAGGCCAGTGTCTCGGCGATCCACTCATTGATCTTGCCTTTTGCCATGGCGCCGATCTTGGTGGCGGCGACCTGACCATCCTTGAAGATCATCAGGGTCGGAATGCCACGCACGCCATATTTGCCCGGTGTCATCGGGTGATCATCGATATTGACCTTGGCAATGGTGATCTTGCCGTTCATTTCCTGAGCGATTTCTTCCAGCGCCGGAGTGATCTGTTTACACGGACCACACCATTCGGCCCAGAAGTCGACCAGGACCGGGCCATCGGCATTCAGAACATCGCTTTCGAAGGACTCATCGCTAACCATTTTGGTTGCCATGGTGTTGCTCCTTGTATCTCGGGACGAGGCGGCAACAGCCGCACTCTGGGGATGGCCGCTCACCTAAGAAGCCGGTCTGTCCTCGTCAAGGCGTGGACCGGTTCAATGAGCGATCAAGAATCTCATCGGGCAGTGTCATAAGCTGAGCCGTGTCCGTCCACAAGAGAGAGCAGATTACAGTCTTGTGGGGGTAAAGGGCCCGCAATAACTGGCGATACGCCGCCATCTGACCGATATAGAGTGGGGAGACCTCTTCGACAGTCGCGGCAGCAGGTCGGTTGGTCTTATAATCAATGATCAAAACGCTGTGATCGGTGACCACCAGACGGTCCACCTGCCCCCTTACTGTTGCTCCCGCCCGCAAGCCGGGCGCGCGTCCGCTCAGGGAAACTTCCGCCTGGCTATCCGGGCCGAAGAGCGGGGCAAAGTCGGGATGGGAGAGAATACCCAGGGTTTCTTCGAGAATAATCGAGCGCTGGGTTTCGGCCAGATCCGTTTGACGGTCCAGATACCGTTTGGCGGCCTCTGCCCGACGGGAGTCCGGCAGGGGTGGCAGTGTTTCGAGCAATTTGTGAATCACATCACCTCTGCGGAAACGATATCCATCCGGATCCGAAAGAGGTGAATTGACGGCGTCTGAGGACAGGCCGGCTTCACCAAAATCGCGGGATGGGTTCACATTGACCAGGCGCCCAGCCTCTTGCGGTGCGTGTTGCGTGGCCCAGTCGGGAAGGCCGGTGGATGTCGCGGTGGTGGTGGCGCCGCGCATTTGCTGGTCGCGATCCGGGCCCCGAACCTTGCCCGCCGGGAGGTCATCATACAGGGCATGAAGCGGTGTTTGGAGATCCGTCCAGGTCTCATCGGTCCATTGGCGTTCCAGTCGGGCATACCAGCTGTCTTCGTCAACCTTGCCCGGACTTCCCAGCCCATGACGCCATCCGCAGACAATCAGGTGATCGCGTGCCCGAGTGAGGGCGACATACAGCAAGCGCTCGTTTTCAGCCCGTTCCCGGGCGGCCAGTGTCTCGCGCCAGTCCGACACGATAAGCGGATCCTCCGCCTTGCGTGGAGACCATAAAAAGCCGGCGTCCGGGTGCAGGAAAAAGCCCGGATCACGTCGTCGTCCCGGTGAACGTGTGGTGTCAGGCAGGATCACCACCGGCCATTCCAGACCCTTGGCGCCATGCACGGTCATCACCTGGATCTCATTGCGATCGCCCGCCTGCTCGCGCTTGATCTGTGTGTCGTCGGCCTCAAGCGTCGCAATAAAACGCGCGAGGGAGCCGCTATCGCGGTTCTGAAAGTCCAGCGCGCGTGACAGGCATTCTTCCAGCGGATCACGAGCCTCTTCACCCAGGCGTGCAAACATCCGCGTCCAGCGGGTCTCACCCGTTGGCGTGCGCGCATTCAGAAAATCGGCGATCAGGGCATAGTGAGGCATGCGATCGGCCCTGTTGCGAACGTCGACAAGGGCGTCTCGGGCCTCCAAAAGACGACCATCCTCGCTTCGCAGGAGGGCCGCCCATAATCCGCCGCGCCGGGTGTTCTGACGGGTTTGTGTCAGCGCCAGCAGAACATCATCATCGATCAAAGGGGATGCGCTGTCCGCCGGATCGAAGAAAGGTGATTTGAGCACTTCGGCCAGGGCCAGATCATCACTGGGTGTCACGGCGAATTTCAGCAGGGAGAGAATGTCCTGTACGGCGGTCTGGTCGCGCAGGACCATCCGGTCCGCACCGGCCACGGGCAGGCCCTGGATCTTGAGTTGCCGGATGACTTCTTCGAAAAATCCACCTGTGCGGCGCCAGACGAGCAGCGCGATATCGCGCGGTTCAACAGGGCGTTGCTCGAACCCGCCGCCGTCTGTCTCATGCCACACGGTCTGACCGGTCTCGATCATGGTTCGAACGTGTTCGGCGACGGTTCGGGCGAGGACATCAACCGATGAACCGGCCTGGCGGGCGTCGACCGGGTCAAGAATGGAGGTTTCCTCGGTCTTTTCCGGACGTGGCACCGCCGGCCAGAACTCGACGCGACCTGGCGTATGGCGGCGGGCTGCGGCATGGCCGGAATAGTGAAGGAAGGGCGGGGCCTGGAATTTCACTTCTGGGGCCAAGGGCTCGGGTGTCTGGGCCAGGTCGGCGAAGGCCTCATCCACAGCGGCCAGAATGTCTGACGCCGATCGGAAGGAGACATTCAGGGAGGGCGTCTCGAATTTCAGCCCGGCCGTCGCGGACCTTCGTTGGAGGCGCTCGCCCTCCGCGATAAAGCGATCCGGTGCCGCTCCCTGGAAAGAGTAGATGGATTGTTTTTCGTCGCCGACCGCAAACACCGTTCGGGCATGTTCGCCGGAGGCCTGGTCGGATCCCGCGCCGGAGAAAAACTCTTCCGATAGCGCAGCGATCATATCCCACTGGGCGGGAGCGGTGTCCTGGGCTTCATCGACGAGAATGTGGGCCAGTCGGGAATCCAGCTTGTAGCTGACCCAGCCGGCAAAGGCATTGTCCGGAGCGAGCAGCCCGCCTGCCAGATGGATCAGGTCGTCAAAATCAAGGGCCCGTCGGAGCTCTAAGCCTTCTGTATAGTGAGTGATAAAGTCCGCAGCGAGGCTCAGGGCGGCCCGGCTACCCTCGGCGCAGGCGAGGTTTTTCAGGCGAAACTCCGTGCTTTGGATACGGAGCGTTTCGGTGCCATAGCCCAGTCGCTTGACCGAGCCGAACAGGGCCTCGATCCAGTCATGATGGCGGGCTGTGGTCGCCGGCGTGATATCAACCTTGAGCTCGTTTTTCTGGGTGTAGAAGAGAGACCGGTAGAGCGTGTAGGCCTGTTGGTCGGTCTGGGCATTCAGGGCGTCGAACAAGGTGGCGGCGAAGCTCTTGTCCGTGGCTCCCTTGCTGTCCGCCAACAGCCGGGCGGCCTCTTTCAGCCGGTCTTTGGGTGCGGCCTGCCAGGCCTCGGCTTGCAGACGCGCTGTAGTGTCCGTCGGGTCAACACCCAGGCGGGCATACAGTCGCTCAACAGCGCCAGAGCGGCCGCCCGAGCGCTCGATCAACCTCACCAGGGCCTGTCGGTTGAACCGTGCAAAGTTGAACACCTGATCGATACTGTCCGGGCCGGACCGGTCCAGCATAACGGCAAGGGCCTCGCGATCCGGAGTGGACAGTACGGCCCTTTTGGAGGCCTCAGCCAGATCCCGTGCAGCGAGATCATCGAGCGTATCAAATCCTGGTGGTGCGCCGGCTTCCAGCGGAAAATATCGCAGCACACGTTCGCAGAAGGCGTGAATGGTCTGGATCCTCAGTCCGCCGGGAGTCTCCAGTGCTCGCGCAAACAATTTGCGGGCATTGGCGAGATCGACAAGATTGACGCTCTCATGTCCCAGTCGGGCCAGATCGGCTTTGAGGTCGTCATCCCCCGCCACGGACCATTTGCCCAGTCGGTCGAACAAACGCGTCTGCATTTCGGCTGCTGCGGCCTTGGTGTAGGTGATGCACAGAATGCGGTCGGGCGGAATGTCCGACAGCAAGATATTCGTGACCCGGTCGACCAGCACCCGGGTTTTCCCCGAACCGGCATTGGCTTCCACAAATACGCAGGTATCGGGCTGGGCGGCGAGTAATTGTTCGGCCGAGGCCGAAGCCGCGATCACCGGATCAAAACCGGGCTGGTTCATGTCTCCTCCCCCGACACCGCGCTGGACCACTCCCCACGCCGCGCCAGAAGGTCGTACTGCCCGTAATCATGGGTGTATTTCAAACGGGGCTGGGAGGCATATCCTGTCGTTTCAGTATCGAAACGGGCGATCCAGTTGTGCAAATCGTCCAGTGCACTCTCGGTGAGGGCCTCTGCCGAGCGCGTGCGTGAGCTCAGGCGGGCTTCCTCACCGCCATCCCGCCCGCCTGACAGTTTGAGATAAAGGAGTTCAGCCGCGGGCCCGGCGGACAGGCTGGTAAAACCACCGGACGCCAACACGGCTGCCGTCAGAGGAAGCTGAGGATCGAAACCGGCGGCCACCTCTTTTGTGGAGGGCGGTCGGCCTGTCTTGTAATCGAGCACTTCGTATCGCCCGTCTGCGTGGCGATCGATGCGATCTGTCTGGACGCGCAGGGTGAACGGACCTTCCGGACCGTGAAGCGTCATTTCGCCTTTGGCCTCAATCGCTGCGGGCAGGAGACTGCGCCCACGACGGGCAGCCTCCCAGCGGGCAAGCCAGGTCATGGCCTGGGACAGGCGCGGGGCTTCCACTTCCAGGGCCGCGCTGTCGAACCCGGCCGCGCGCAAGGCCTCCATTCCCGCGGTGGCCAATTGTTCTGCAGCGTCCTCCGGCCAGCGTGTTCCCCAGGCCTTGTAGCAGCGCTCGAGAACGGCATGCAGGGCTGTGCCCCGCTCGCGCGGACCGGTGGCCATATCGGGCGGATCAAGCGGACGCAGTCCCAGAACATGTTTCGCATAGATGGAATAGGGATCGCGAATCCAGGTGCGGATCTCGGTCACCGAGAGCGTGCGCGGGCGCAGGGCGAGGGGTGGTTTGGGTTCGGGGCGTTGGGCCGGTCGCACATGGTCTGGCGCGCGATCAACCGCCCGTGCGATCGACAGATAGTCCGTATCGGGTCTAAGCGCGTCTTGTGCGCCTTGCTCCCCCAACGTGCCACGCAGCAGGGTTTTCAGACGCCAGATCCAGCGCGACGCCACGGTCGGTGATCCGCCACGCTTTTCAGATCGGGTGATCAGGACATCGGACCCGGCGGCCAGTTGGGCAAAATCATGCGCCGCCAGACCTTGCCGCTGTTCCGGCATGGCCAGGCCCAGAGCGTCGCGCATGCCGCGGCTCAACCAGGGATCAGCGCCTATAGAGCCCGGCCAGACGCCTTCGTTCAGGCCCGCCAGAATAATACGATCCGCTGTGAGAAGGCGCGATTCGAGCGGTCCAAGAATCTGGATGCGTGGATGCAGGCCGCGTTCGGGCGGCACGCGTCGCGATTGGGCGAGATCGGCGAAGGCGGCGGCATAGGTCGCAAAATTGACCGGCGCCAGCGCATCGCTTTCCGTCATCATATCGCGCATCAGCCCACAGGCCGCTTCTCCGGCTTTACCATGCCAGAGGCGAACCGCACCGGCGACCGCATGATCACCGGCCAGAGCTTCTGCCGCCTGCGCATGGGCCGTTGTCCAGTCGGCAAGGCTGCGGGGCTGGTCTGTGAGCAGGGCGGCTGCCTCCGCCAGTGTGGCGAGGGCCGTGGTCAGCATGGGGCGGTCTGTGTCGTGCAGATCATCCGACTGGGCCAACCGATCCAGAATCGCATCCAGATCCGGTCCGGGTCGAGGTCCGCGCAGGCAGGCCGCTTCCAGCTTGCCCAGAAGACTATGAAGCGGGCCACGCTCGCAGCGCGCCGCAAAAAAGCCTGAACTCCAAAGGCTCATGATGGGAACCACCTGGCCCGGTGCGCTGATGACATCCAGCAAGCGGAGTAGGAACTGACCGACATCGGTCTGGTTGAGAGCCGTCCCGGCCGAATTGTCGACCATAACGCCATAGCGCAACATCTGCGCGGAAACCCGGTCTGCCAGGAGGCGGTCAGCGGTCACAAGCAGGGCGGTCCGGCCTGGAATTTCCAGCGTTTCGCGCAGGGCAAGCGCACACACACGCGCCTCGTTGATCTCGTCCGGACACTCCACGAGTGAGAAGCCGGTTGTGCCGCTGGGCAGAAAACCGGGTTCATTGCCGGCTTCGATATCCGCAATGCGTTGCACCCAGTCGCTGGTGGCTTCGGCGGGGCGCAGGGCCTCGGCGATCAAGCGGCGCCGTGCCCGTGCTGTCTCGGGCTCTGAGGCTCCGGGCCAGGTCCTGATCTCGCTTCGGTGCAGCCCCAGGCTCTCTACAAAGGCGCGCATCGCCCATTGCGGGTGGGCATCATCGATGTGGGACCAGCTGCGGTCATCACTGTCCCAGTCAAAGCCGGGCAAGACGACGGCGCCGTGTTCCAGGTGTGCAATGTCACGCATCAGTTCACGGGCCGCCGGGATCGATCCTGTCGAGCCGACAACCAGCACCGGCGTGTCCGGCGGACTCTCGGCCCACTTGTCCCGAAGCGCATCCAGCACCCTGTTACGCCTGTCTGCCGGATCGATGCGATCAAGCTCCGCCAGACGGGCTGGCCAAGCCTCGGCCAGTATGTCGAGAAAGCTGGCGGTCTCCAGACGATCAGCTGGAAGCTCTCCGGCGAGACGGTCAGCCAGGCCGGCCAGGGACCCAGCGCGCTCGGTCGCCAGATCATCCAGCGCCATGGCCAGCGGATCGGCCAGCGCGAGCGCGCCCGCCAGATCCATGGTGCGCCCCAGTGCGGTTTCCTTGGCGAGGATCAGTCGCGCCAGTTCGAACCGTCGCCGGGCTGGCGATATGGCTTCAGGCACAAGACCAGCCAGCTCGCCAGGTTCGAAGGGCGGGTCGTCGACATCGATATCACCCAGCGGACGGATCAGCGGCAAGACGGCAACGCCATTGCCCGCTGCCCGTGCAAACGCATCGCCCAAGGCGCGTGCGGCCCGCCGTGTCGGCGTCAAAAGTGTAATTTTTGCAATGGCCTGTGGATTGCTTTCGGCCTCGAAATGATCGCGCAACGTCGTCGCGACCGTCCGCAGAAAGTCAGCCTGCGGTGGCAGGGTGAAGACGCGCGGTGTCCCGGCCGAGAAGAGGCTGTCCCCGGTCACGCGGGCCTAGGACCGGGTGTCGAGGCGGGCGGCAGCGGCATCAAGCGCGACCGGATCGCCGACATGCATCCAGAAGGCTTTCATCGGCAGTCCGAAGAGTCGCCCCTTGTCCAGCGCGATATCCCACACGCGGTTGAGTGAAAACTTTTCCTCCGGTTGCCCGTTCATGAGAGCCGGATTGAGGATCTGAACCCCCGCATAGGCATAGGGCGCGGATGGCGCCTGCCCTCGCCGGGTCAGGCGGCCATCGGTCTTGCAGAAAAAATCCCCTGTTCCGTCGAAACCCAGAACCTGGTTCATCGGTGCGAGTAACAGGAGCGCGTCCATGCGATTACCGTCCCAGGTCCGGCGCAAACGATTGAGTTCGGGCGTTGGGCCATCGACCCAGACGGCGTCGATATTGGAGATGAAGACCGGATCGGATCCCAGTTTGGGCAGCGCCTTGACCACGCCGCCGCCGGTTTCGAGCAATTGTCCGCGTTCATCCGAGATGTCGACGTCGAGACCCGCATCGCGATTGGTGAGGTGTGTTTCAACATCATCGGCGAAATGGTGGACATTGACCACGGCGCGTTCCACGCCCGAGGCCTTGAAGCGGTCGAGCGCATAGTCCAGGAGCCGTCGGCCCTTGAGCTCGACAAGGGCTTTGGGGCGATCATCGGTGAGCGGGCGCATACGTGTGCCCAAACCCGCAGCGAGCGCCATTCCCGTCTTGATCTCGATCATGATTGAGCCTCTTTGAACACGTTCGGTGTGTAGGTTTCACACCAGGCCTTGATCGCAGCCAGACGAGGGTGATCCAGGTCGCCGACAAAGTGGCGGGCAACACGCGGCAAGAGGTCGAGATAGCCCGGCTTGCCGTCGCGCTTGGCCAGTCGAACGAAAATGCCGAGAATCTTGGCGTTTCTCTGGGCGCCGATCACGGCATAATCACCATCAAACCGGTCCCGGTCCTGCAGCCCGGACTTGTCGAAGAAGCGGGTCTTCAACGGTGCGACCAGGCCAGGATCCACATCCCGCCGGGCGTCTTCCAAAAGGGAGACGAGATCATAGGCCGGGTGGCCAAACAGGGCATCCTGGAAGTCGATCAGACCGAGCATCGCCAGCTCTTCGCAGTCGCGGCGATAGAGCAGGTTCTCGGCGTGGAAATCCCGCAGGACCAGTCCGGACGGGGTTTCGAAGACCGGTGTCAGTGCATCACTCCAGGCGGCATCCCAGGCGTCTCGCGCCTCTGATGTCACACCGGAACCGGAATATTGCCCCAGATACCAGTCAAGAAAGAGCGAGAGTTCGGCTCTGTAGGCTGTCAGGTCGTAGTCGAGAACAGGCCAGACCTGTCCATCCCGCGTGACTTCCCGGGCGAAGCTGGAGCGGTAAAGCGCTGCAAGCACATCGATCGCCAGGGCATAGATCTGACCCTCATGTTCGGGTTCGGGAACAATGCGGGCAACAAGATCATCGCCCAGGTCTTCAAGGAGTAGAAAGCCTGCGGGGATGTCTGATGCCAGGATGCGCGGTGCGGCAAACCCTCTTTGTGTCAGCGCATCGGACAGACCGGCAAAGGCTGTCAGATTGGGCCCGGCCAATCGGGCGAGTGCGTTATATCCCAGCTTTACCCGCTCTTCGTGTGTGGCGTCGGGCGGGCAGGCAGGGGCTTCTGCACCGGGGGGCGCATCCATCAACATGGCGCTGTTACTTCCGCGCTTCAGACGGATATAGCGCCGCGTGGATGCATCACCCGGCAGGGGGTGGTGATCTGCTGCGCCCCAGCCCGCAGAGTCGAGGAAGGCTTGCATCGCCGTCTCACGCTCGGTCATCTTTGATCTTTTCCTCCCACATGCCGTGTCCGGTTAGACTGGCCATGCGTTGTGTGCCCGCGCCGTTGTCCGGCTGTGTCAGGGCGATGTCTATGCGATTTCGGGGTCTCCAGAGGCCCATGCGTTCAGGCCATTCAACCAAGGTTATGGCCTCTTCGAAGGCATCGTAAAGCCCCAGTTCCTCGATCTCGTCCGGATGCTCCAGTCTGTACAGGTCCGCATGCCAGAGTTGTGCGCCATTGGCGAGATCATAGATCTGGACCAGGGTGAAGGTGGGGCTGGTGGCGTCCGTGACATCTGTCAGGGTTTCGATGATGGCGCGGGCCAGTGTTGTTTTACCGGCACCCAGATCGCCTTCCAGGAACACCGCATCACCGGGCGCCAGCTGGCGCGCCAGCCTGTGTCCGAAGGTTCGGGTTTCCGCCTCGGAGGCGAGCATGACGCGGCGCATCAGATCCATATTCAGCGATTAGCCGAGCCCGGCAGGAACGGCAAGCGCAGCCGCCACATCTTGACTTCACGGCGTACGCTGTTCATTTGCTCGGCAACTGACGGAGTGATCAATGGCGAAAATTACCTTCATCGAGCATAATGGGACGGAACGTGTCGTGGAGGCCGCGAACGGCCTGACCGTCATGGAAGCGGCTGTGCGGAACATGGTTCCGGGCATTGATGCCGATTGTGGCGGCGCCTGTGCCTGTGCCACCTGCCATGTCTATGTCCATCCTGACTGGGTCGCAAAGACCGGGGCTCGGGAAGGCATGGAAGAGAGCATGCTCGATTTTGCCGATGATGTGCGCGACACATCGCGCCTGTCCTGCCAGATCAAGATCAGTGATGCGCTCGATGGTCTGATCGTCGAGACCCCGGCTCAGCAGGGCTAGACACCGGACCGAAGCCGGACCCGATCCTGGGTCGGGTCTGCGGTATGGCAGCGGCATGAAATAGCCGCGCAATGTGCCGGTGTCAGGTTAGGCTAAGCTCCGGAATAGTGTCTGAACGGGCTTCCAGGGGCAGGTGGCAGCTCACACGCGTGCCCTTGCCTGGTTCGGATTCCAGTTCCACCCAGCCGCCATGCAGCTGGACGATATCCTTCACCAGGGCGAGACCGAGGCCGGCGCCACCGCGTTCACCGCGCGCAAACCGGTCGAACACTTTCACCTGTTGTTCGGGCGCGATGCCTTCTCCGTTATCCGCGACCCACAGGGTCAGCATGTCGCCTTCCTGCTGGGTGCCGATCGTGATCTGGCCCCCTGCTGCGACATGGCGCAAGGCGTTGGAAACCAGATTCATCGATACCTGTTTCACCCGGTTCTTGTCGGCCCGGATCAGGGTTGAGTGACCCTTGAAGTCCGTGTCGAGCTTGATCGAATGGTGTTCGGCTCGCGCTTGCGCAAATTCCATCGTCTCGCGCGCCACATCGGCGACATCGACATCGCCCAGATCCAGTTCCAGCTGACCGGCATCGATGGCGGCGACGTCGAGAATATCGTCGATCAGCTTGGCGAGATGATCGGCTGCGGTCTGGATGGCGTTCATGGGTTCCATCTGGCGGTCGGTCAGCGGACCGGCAAACCCCTGGGCCAGCATGTCGGAATAGCCATTGATCGTCGTGAGTGGTGTGCGCAGCTGATAGCTGACATGTTCGACAAATTCCGTCTTGATCCGCTCGGACGTTTCAAGGGCTTCGGCTCGTTCACGTAGTGCTTCCTCGATCCGGCGGCTGTCGGTCACATCATCCCAGCAAATCAGGGTCGCACCATCGGGCAGGGGACGGGTGAGATAGGTCAGGACGCGGCCATCGGTGCGGCGCATCTCGCCGGTGACCTGTTTTCGGGCCTGCGGGCTGGGATCGGTGACGCGGGCCTTTACATCGGTCCAGACACGATCATCGGCGAACAGCCCGGCACAGGTTTCAGCCACGCTGTCGAAATCAGGCTGGCCGGCCAGATCTTCAGCGTCAAAACTCCACAGGGTCTCGAACGCGTTATTGTGAAGCTGCAGGCGGCCATTGGAAGAGAAAACCGCCACAGCCTCGTGCAGCTTGTCCAGGGTCGCGCGCTGCACATTGATGAGTGTGTTGTAGCGTGCGCGAAGGGCCAGCTCGTCGGTCTTGTCCTCGAAGATCAGCATCAGGCCGCCCAAAGGGTGTCGCTGGACGGCGACCCTGAGCGTGCGACCATCCGGCAAGGGCCAGAGTTCGTCGGGCATTTCCTCATTGGGCGCAGCATTGTATCGCGCCAGCTCGTCAGCTTTCCACTGATCGAAATTCGCTTGTTCCGGCAGCAGTCTTTTCTCACGCATCCGATCCAGCAGGCCGGCATGACCGGGGCGTTCGTTCAGCCACGCCTCATCGAGACCAAACAGATGTGAAAAGGCCGTGTTGTAGAAACTCAGGGCCTTGGAGCGATCAAACACAATCACGGCTTCAGCCATGTGGTTCAGCGTTTCGTCATGCGCCTGACGGAAACGTTGCAGATTGTTCCGGGCTTCTTCGGCTTCGGTCACGTCGATGGCAAAACCGGCGGCAGCACCTGAAACCGGGAAAACTTCAAATCGCATTGCGCAGCGTTGACCGCGTGACACGACTGCGCGTGTGTCGCTGTCGGGGTGGCCATCGCGCATAACTTTCTCGGCCTGTTCGGTCAGGCCGGCATCCAGCATGACCTGGTCTTGGAGAACCTGTTCGGGACCTTCGGCTTCCACAGCGGTCACATAGGCGAGATTGACCCATTCCAGGCGACCGCTTCCGTTCATGCGCCAGGCAGGGAAGGGGGCTTTGCCCAGCATGTCCAGAAAAGCCAGCGGGTCCTGGCTGACAAGACGACGGGCTTCCTCGATACGACCGCGCGCTCCGGACTCTTCTAGCCCGCGAATGGTGCTGTCCGATAGCCAGACCACGAGCTGGGTACCGGCCGCGCGCCCATCAACTTCCAGAAAACGTCCGGACGGGCCCAGAATGGTCAGCGAAAACGGTCGGCCCTGCTGCATCAGATCCGTGAAACGTCGGCGCAGGGTCGTGTCCTCACCTCCGGCCGAGCGGGCTTCATAGTCTGCCAGGCCTTCCATCAGGATACCTGCCGGATCGGGGCCATCGCTCGCGTCAGCGAAACGCAACAGCGAGGCCAGAGCAACGGAGGAGCCGAAAATGCGGGGCTGGCCCCAATCTGTGGCCGTCTCGTCCAAGGGGGGCTGATCCCAAACCAGTACCAGGCCGGGATAGGCACCGAACACGCTGTCGGAGCGGGCGATACGATCCTCGAAATCGCCCATCCGACGCCGCCAGACAGCCTGCGCCATGCGCGCGCCACTGGTGATGCGGTAAGCCCATATCCCCACTGCGACTGCCAGCGCGACGGCTCCAAATGTCACTATAAGCGAAGCGATCTGCATGTCCTGCCCTTGCCCACTCCACTCCGGATGCCCACTCCAGAGTGTCTCCATCCCTGAGGAAACGAATCAGCATCATACTGATGCGTGGACTCGGGGGCGACGCCCGCTGCTAGCAAAATCTTAATAAGTTATTTTGAGGGATGCGGAAATCTCGATCGCCTGTGCCGGTGTTCCGGATTTTCGACGAGGAAAATCGGGAGTCGGCTCAAAGGGTTGATTCTGCACGGTGGTGCAGAGAAACCAAAAAGGGGCGCCGGGCTTTGCAACAGCACGAAGCTGTGGAAATCTTACCCAAGGGTTAATGTGTCGTGTGGAACTACCACCTCAGCGGACCGTGACATTGCCAGCGCGAAACTCGAACATCACCACGCAGTTATCCAGTCGTTCAACACTTTCAAGCGCTCTGAAACGCCAGCGCCGGACGGTGCGGCGGGCTTCGCGATCAAACGTATCCGGCGGGACGGAGCGCGCGATCTCCGCATCATCCACCTCGCCGCTGGCGAGGACGTCGAACCGGACGATCACCCAGCCTTGACGCCCATTGCGCCAGGCCCGCGGCGGATAGTCTGGAAAAGGGGCTTCAACGGCGGCCAATTGCGCACCCTGACAATCGCCCGGTGTAATCAGTCGCTCCACATTGGGGGGAGCCGGATAGACATCACGGGGAATAAACGGGCCTCGCTCACGATCTCCCGGCATGGGAAGATCGGGTGCAGGCATCGAAAGCGAGCACGCGGAGAGGGCAAGGCTCAGCAGAGGAAAGGCAAGGAGTTTCATAAGGGATACGCTAACTCTGAACGGATGGGCGAGCCAAACTAAAGGCGCAGAGCCCGCAGCATCAACACGACGTGTGGGCAGATATCTTACGGTCCTGTGAAGTTTTTCCGAATTTACGGAACGCTTGGGGAACAATTTCTTTTTGAGACATTAATAAGTGTTCTAATTGCGGTCTCAAACTTGTAAGGTCCGATCAGAGGGAGAGGTGTGCTGACCGATTTCCGCACAGTTTCGTCTTCATCTGCAGGAGGGCTGCCGGTGGGGATGACGCGGATCGGGCGCGCACGAGAGTTGTTTTGAGGTGTGTTTCGCCATGTCCTTGCTGCCTACTGCTCATGCGGGTCAGTCCTTCGGGGCGCGTCGGGTCGACTATTTTACGGTGTCCGGTCAGGTCGCTTCGGTCGACGGCCATCAAGGCATCATCATTGATGCGGACGGGATGGAACACGAGGTCCGGCTGATGGAATCCAGCTCGGCGCTTGCGCCGGGCGATCAGGCCAGCGTGCTGCGGGTTCAGTCCGGTCCCAAGCGTCGATCTCGTGCGGTTGCCGTCGTCAATCATTCGCGCGGTGTCTGGCTGCGTGCGGAGGCCGAGGCCACAACAACGTTGTCCAAATCGGGCGTGACGCGGTCCTTTAACTGGTGGCTCTCGATTGTGGCCCTGGTTCTGGTTGCAGCTCTGGCCGTATGGCCTGCGCTCCATGCCTTCCTGACGGAAATCAATGGCGCGATGATGGCCGGAGTTCCGGCGTTCAATGTCTTTTCGGAATTGATCTCCCGTATGCCGGGGCTCGATAGCTGGCGTCTGGAAATGGCGCTTCCTGATGGATTGTATGATGCCGTCTCCTCCTTCGGGTGGATCCCCATGGGGCAATTGACGGAGTGGGGGCTGGGTCTTGGTGCGGCCGGGCTGGCCTTGCTGGCTTATACCGTACGGTCCTGGCGCCTGCTGTATGTTCCGGCCCTGACGATGCTGGCCCTGTTGGCCGGTGCTGTTCTGGGGGGAGCCGAAGCCACGCTTGTTATTCTGGCCCTGACAGCTGTTCTGTTCATGCTGGGCGGATTTGTGAACCGTGTGCGTGATGGTGGACGGTTCAACGCCCGTGTTGAACGACTGTCTGAACACGTGCTGCGCCATCCGCCTGAAGAAGGCGTGAGTCTGTCGCGCGAGCCGGCGGCATCTGAAGCCCGTTTTGAGGCTGCGGATCCGATGATTGATCAAGATGCGGTCGCCGAGGACGCAGTTTCTGAGGCCGAGATTGCTGAAGAGGTCGAAGAGGTAACGCCGGGTGTCGCGCCGGAAGGTGATGTGGACCTGGAATGTGTCGAAGCGGAAATTGGAGACGGCACGACGAGCGAAGCCGAGGCGTCCGACGCAGCACAGCTTGCGGAGCACGCATCCGACAGAGACGAAAAACAGGACCCGGTCGGACTTCCGGTGGCAGCATCGGGCGCCGTCGCCGTGGCGGCTGCGGAGGTGCTGTCGGATACCAATGACGATGGTGTGCATGAGGCCGATCCGGTTCCGGAAGATGCTGGACCTGCAGCTGAGGCCGTGAGCGACGTCGCCGAAGACAGTGCGCCGGACACCGAGACGGACGAGGCTGTGGCTGTGACGGATGCGGATCCCGTTGATGCGGCGTTCGAAGTTGAAACCGAGACCGTTGATATCGATCAAGACGCGGAAACGGTTCTTGACGCTGGCGGCGTGCAGGAGGCTGACCCTGCCGAAGCCGAAGCCGAAGCCGAAGCCGAAGCCGAAGCCGAAGCCGAAGCCGAAGCCGAAGCCGAAGCCGAAGCCGAAGCCGAAGCCGATCTGGATGACGGGCTTCCCAGCGAGGCGGAGCTGGCTGCAGCACGTGCCGCGGCAGCGGCTGAAGACGCCGGTGAGACAGTCGAGACGAACGCCAACGCGGCCGATGATCCGCTGGATGATGAGCGGACTATGCCCGTTGCTGCGCCGCCGCCCATGCCGGCCCAGACGACACAGGATGAGGGGACAGCCCAACCGGTGGAGGAGGACGTCGCCGTCGACGCTGACGGGGAAGCCCAAGATTCCACGCAGGCGGAAAGTCCTGTAGACGCGCCGGTCGCCGAGATTACACCTGCAGAATCTGAGATTGACGAAGTCGCGCCTACGGACGGTGAATCTTCCCCGGCTGAACCTGTTGAAGCGGCCGAACCTGTCGAGGTGGTTGAGGCTGATGCGACGAACGAAAATGAGGTCGAAGAGACTGTTCTCGCGGGTGAGACACCGCCTGCGGAGGAAGACTCAACACCTGCTGAACCCGCGCCTGCACCCCAGGTCGCTGCGTCCGAAACCGTTGAGGTCCAGGATGGAGTGTCTGAGGCTGGCACTGTCGACGGGGCTGTAGAGCAGGACACAGTTGAAACTGAGGCTGAGACCGCGCCCGAGGGGCATGAGGGTGAGGACAGCGCAGGTGAGCCGGTCGACAGCGATATCGGCAGTCCGTCATCCGAAACCGGTGCAGCGGAGACAGAAAGAGCTGAGGCCAATCCGGCTGATACGACATTGAGCGGTGACGAGGGGTCGGATGCGGCGTCCTCTCCTGAGCCGGGCCTTGGCTCGATTGCGACGCTGGCCGCAGCCATGCCGGCTCCGAGCGCGCCGCCTACCAAGGCGCCAATCCTGATGTCGGCCCTCAGCTTGGTTATGCCGACGAGTGCTCCTCGACAGGACGCCTCTGCGACGATTGATGAAGCCCCGGCTGCGAATGATGTTGTGGCTGAGGATATTCCGGCGGTGGAGCAGGCCTCAGAAGAGGTCGCCCCGGAAACGGGTATTTCTGATGATGGCGCGGTCGAGAGTGATGCCGCCCAGGCAGACGGTGCGAGCCCGGATGGGGCTGTGGGCGAACCGACTGTTGAACCTCCGCCGCCACCACCACCGCCCGCACAATAACTGGCCGCCCAATAACTGGCCGGTCGGGCCTGACCGCATATGAGTGGCGGGGCGCATGTAAAAGGCTGAGTGAATGTATAAGGCGGGCCCAGGTCCGCCTTTTTTCTACGTGATGTTGGAGGTGTCGCTAGTCGTCTTCGTGGAAGCCGGCTTCCACGAGAGCAACCAGGGCGTCAAGGGCAGGTTCGGCCTGCGGGCCGGAACAGATGATGTCGATGGTTGAGCCCTTGCTGGCTGCAAGCATGAGCAATTCCATAATGCTGTCGGCGCTCACCGTCTCGCCGTCCTTGCTGACCAGGATGTCTGCCTGATAATCCAAGCCGGTCTCCACAAATTTTGCGGAGGCGCGAGCGTGCAGACCCCGGACATTGCAGATCGTAACGGTGCGACGCAATGTGTCGCTCACTTGCCGGCACCTTCAAGTACATTGGATGCTACCGCGATATAACGTTTGCCGGCTTCGGCGCCCATGCGGGCCAGGGCATCCAGATCTGCCCGCGAGCGTGCCTCGGCGAGTTTGATCAGCATTGGCAGATTGACGCCCGCGATGACTTCCACCTTGCCGGGTTCCAGAAGGGAAATCGCCAGGTTGGACGGAGTGCCGCCGAACATGTCTGTGAGAACGAGGACGCCTTCACCCTGGTCGGTGTCTTCGATGGCTGTTCGAATTTCTGCACGCCGCTTTTCCATATCGTCATCCGGACCGATACAGACCGCAGCAAACGCATCGAGCGGACCCACCACATGTTCTGTGGCGGCCACGAATTCATCGGCCAGACGACCGTGAGTGACAACGACGACTCCAATCATGAATCTATCTAAGCGCGGTGATGGGTTAAGAGAAAGCGTCTTTTTGCAACACTGTGCCTGTTTTGCTCAGTGAGAGGCGTCTAAATCACCCGCGGGAAGCAGACCGAGAAGCGCGCACCCAGAATCTGCCCCTGTGTCCCGAGACGGTTAGAGGCTGAAATCCGACCGCCATGCGCTTCGACGATCTGGCGAGAGATGGCGAGTCCCAGACCGGAATGGGTTCCGAAGGCGGCACCTTGTGGGCGCTGGGTGTAGAAACGTTCGAAAATCGTCTCCAGATTATCTTCTGGAATTCCCGGCCCGTCATCATCGACGGTCACGAGAAGGGCGGGGTCGTCACCCAGATGATCGCGATGGATATCAATATTGATGGTGCCGTCGTCCGGCGAAAAGGTCATCGCATTGTCGATCAGGTTTCGAAACACCTGACCGAGCGGTCCTTCACGCCCCTTGATCACACTGCGACGGACGTGTGTCTGATAGGCGATCTGAGCGCCCTGTCCATCGGAAGCGGCGTTATAGGTCTCTGCCAGTTCGGAGAGCAGACCGCCGACATCCATGAGTTCAATATCTTCACGGGCCAGTTCGGCATCCACGCGCGACGCGCGCGAGATATCACTGATCAGACGGTCCAGACGCCCGACATCATTGTTGATGACGCGGAGTAGCCGGTCCCGTCTTTCGTCATCTCTGGCCTTGGGAAGCACTTCTGCCGCTGACCGGATGGAGGTGAGCGGGTTTTTGAGTTCATGGGCAACATCTGCCGCAAACCGTTCGATCGCATCGAGCCGGTCGTACAGGGTTTCGGTCATGTCATAGAGTTCTGTGGCCAGAACACCGATCTCATCCTTGCGGTGACGCATGTCAGGCATTTTCACGCGACGTCCCCCGGCCCGCCGCGCTTCCCGCGCTGCCTTGGCGAGGCGCCGGATAGGGCGGGCAATAAAGACGGTTAGTGCCAGTGACGACATGATGCTGACCAGGCAGGCGATCAGCGTGAAAGGCAGCAGAGCCCGGCGTTCTGCGGCAATCAGAGCGTCCAGATCGTAGGATTCGACCGTAACCACACCGATCACCGCCCGTACCGGCTGAATAGGCACGGAGACTGACACAATACGGCGACCATTTTCATCGCGGCGGACCCCGGATACACGTTCTCCGGCAATGGCCTGGTCGACTTCGGTCTCCAGGCTGGCGATGTCAGAAATACCCGCTTCCTCACCGCCAAACAGATTGGAAATAGCCTGGCCGGCATCGCCGGGTAGATCCGCGATAAAGCCAAGAATGCCGCGCTCATCGGTTGCGGGCGGAGGCAGGGCATCGATCTCGACAACATCATCGAGCAGGAAGCTGTCAGCGACGAGGTGGCCGCCCTTGTCAAACACCAGAACGCGGTTCTCGTCAGACTGGTAGACCTGTCTGAGCAGGGCCCGAGCGTCCCCGTTTCTCAAGGCCGGCGCGGGTGCGGGGAAATCTTCCGACGCACCGCGCTCCAGCACATTTGCGATCATCGTGCCCTGGGTCAGCAAATTGTCGAGCTTGGCATTGACGAGACCCCGGCGGGTTTCCGACAGCGCCAGCATGCCGAAGATCAGAACGCCCAGGGCCACAAAATTCGCGACAAGGATGAGTTGGGCCAGCCGCGATGAGGCACGCGGGCTCACACCCAGCCAGAAATCTTCCAGCCAGTTCCAGGCCTTGCGCAGACTTGCGAGCCTAAACTTCCTTATAGCGGTAACCCACGCCATAGAGGGTCTCGATGGAATCGAAGCTGGTATCGACTTCGCGGAACTTCTTCCGGATGCGCTTGATGTGGCTGTCGATGGTTCGATCATCGACATACACCTGATCATCATAGGCGGCGTCCATCAGATTGTCCCGGCTTTTCACATAGCCCGGCCGTGTTGCCAGAGCTTGCAGGATCAAAAACTCTGTGACGGTCAGCCGTACCGGTTCGCCATCCCAGGAACAGGCATGTCGGTTCGGATCCAGCAACAGGCGCCCGCGCTCGATGGGCTTGCTGTCGCCGGGCTCAAGCGAGGCCGCATCTTCCGTCTCATCAACCGGGCGAACCCGACGCAGGACCGCTTTGACGCGCTCTCCCAGAAGGCGTTGGGAGAAGGGCTTGCTGATATAATCATCGGCACCGAGATTCAGGCCAAGCGCCTCATCAAATTCATCATCCTTGGAAGTGAGGAAAATGACGGGAAGATTGGAAGACTGACGCAGACGGCGCAGCAATTCGAGGCCATCCATGCGCGGCATCTTGATGTCGAACACGCCCAAATCCGGTGGGTCCTCAAGCAAGGCCGAGAGGGCAGAGGCGCCGTCATTATAGGTGCGGACATGATAGCCCTCACCTTCCAGGAAGATGGACACGGAGGTGATGATGTTCTCGTCGTCATCGACAAGGGCAATGGTCGCCATGCGGTATGCTGCCTCTTTGTTAGCGCTTTCCAGATTGGCCCATGACGGGACCATAACCATCAAACCCATGATAGGCAAAGCGTAATCCTGAAGCCGGATACAGGCCAGCCTGTGTGGTTAATCTTCACCGGGTTTTAAGCCCTTTGTTGCAACTTGGCGGAGAAGGGAGTGCTGAATGTCCAGCCGGGTTCATTACGAAGTCTTTGTGAAGAAGAACCGCAAAGCCGGATGGGTGTTGGAGCGGGCCGAAGAAGTGCGTGATGAGGCGTTCAAGCTGGCACACGAGCTTCTTGCACGAAATCCGGATGGTTCGGTCCGGATCTCGAAGGAAGTCTACAACGAAGCGGACCGGACGTTCCGCTCGGTTCCGGTCTTCAATGGCGGAAATGAGCGCATGACCGCGGTCAAGGAAAAGACTGGCGAAGCGCGTCTGCCCTGCCTTGCACCGGATGATTTGTGTAAATCGCATGGTCGCGACACGATCCGCCGGGTCCTCAAGGACTGGCTGGAGCGCAAACAGGCCATTCCGCTCGAATTGTTGCACCGTCCTGACCTGGCGGAGAGTCTCGAAGCGTCGGGAACCGAGCTGCAGCATGCGGTGCAGAAAGTCGCAGTGGCGAACGCCCGGGACAGCGATGCGAGTGTCCATGGGTTTGTGAAACAGGCCAATGAGCTGGTTCAGAAAACCCTGACGCGCCTGTACACGGATCATCGCAACAAGGTTTTGCCGCAGGTCTCGGCCAAACACTGTTTTGGCAAGGTCGCGGCCGAAATTCATGCATCCGACAGCCGTCCCTATCGCCTGCGGGCGGCTATTGCTTCGATGCTGAAGAGCAATCGCAATTATGCCGACAAGCTGAATGCCCTGCTCGCCATGTCCCTGGCCCTGCCCGAGACGGGTGAGGTGAGGGAGTTTGCCCTGTGCGAACTGGATCAGTCGATCAGCGATGTGATGCAGTTTGATGCAGGCCGCGAGGCTCTGCTGGGCGAATGTCGGGATCTGGGCGAGCGATTGGAACGCCTGACCTGTCTCTATGACGGTGATGACAAGGCGGAAGCAATTTCCATGAGCCCGGACGCAGCGCGGCAGGTGGCGGAAATGATCCAGGCGGGTGACCTGCCGGCCTGCAAGATCACCATCGCTCAGGCCTTGCTGGCGGATCTGGAAAGCCCCAGACGCTTGCGGCCGTCCAGCGTGCGAGAAGAAGTGCGTCTGGCACGTGAGCTCGCACAAAAACTGGTAATGAGTGCGGATTCTTCCCTGCCTATTGATGCACTGACCAAGTCGTTTACGGCCCGCTCTGCTCGGCTTCTGCAACCGGAAACGATCGACCAGATGCTCCAGGGTACCGATTCACCGGTGGATCAGATCCAGCGTTTGTTCACCCTGGAAGAAAACATTGTCGGTGCGCCCAACAAGCGCAAACTGGCCGGCTATATTCGCAGCGTCGTCGGCGGCCATCCCGCTGAGAGCTGGTTTGTCCGGGGGCAGGGCAGTCCGCTGGAGCGGCTCGCCATTCTCGCACGCTTCCAGGCGGATGTGCGTCAGGCCAGCTATCCCGATGAGGATCAAAGCGCCTTGACGCAACAGATCGATGCCCTGGGCATGAAGCTGATTCAGGAGACGCGGGTGTTTGATGCGATCGAAGCGGGGCAACAATCCGTGCTTGATCGTGCCAATGGCTTTTTGCGTCTGGCCACCGGCGGGGCGTTGCCGCAGGGCGATTGTCTGGCCGATGCCCAGGCCCGGGCCCTTCGATTGATCAAGTCCGAAGCCGGATTGTCGGAGGCCGAGCAGGTCGAGGGGCGCCCGAAACTCAAGCGGATCAAGTCCATGCTGGGACAATTGGGACGCCAGGGTGCGCCCACCGCCCTGCGCTCTGAAGCGCCTGTTGCGATTGCCGACGACCCTGGTGCTGCAGACGATCGGTTTGAGATCTGAGGCTTGCCGAGGCCGGTGCCGTTTCAGTCATCAGCCCACAAGCGCAGCAAGTTCGACTTGGTCTTGAGGACGGTATCCAGCTCGCGGCTTTTACCGTGTTGGGAGAACAGGCCTTTTGCCGTCTGGTCCAGATCGAACAGAATTTCACGGTGATCGGCGCGGCGCACAAGACTGCGAACCCAGCCCACCGCACAAATCCGTTCGCCCGCAGTGACTTCGCTCACCTGGTGAAGCGCTCCGGTCGGATAGATGATCGCATCCCCGGCAGGCAATTTGATGCCCAAGGTCTCACCTGGTAGATCCAGTATCAGCTCCCCGCCCTCATACGTGTCGGGTTCACTGAGAAACAGGGTGAAGGACAGGTCTGATCGACGTCCGGCCATCAGAGCATCGTCCACATGCTGGCCGTACTTCATGCCTTGCGTGTAGCGCGAGGCCAGAATGCGGGTGATCGACCGGGCCTGTGTATAGGGCTGAAACATCGGGTGACGGTCCAGGCATCGACGGACCTGTGAGCGGAGCGTGTCCAGCCGGGCGCCGCGTGCCAATTGCTCATTGTGTTTGACCGGTCTTGCTGCCCAACCGGCCGTGCGTGCGCCGTCTTCGAGCTGGCCTCCGTCCAGAATGAGGCTCCGCAGAGTCTGGATTTCGTCCGCGTTAAGGACCTTTTGTAACTGAAACACCACGGCGCACCTGCGAATGATTGTCAAAGTCGATAATATGGGTTAGGCAGCGGTTTGTCTTCTGCCCCCAGCGGCTTCGATTTCAGGGAATATCATTATGGCGATCACACGCACACGCAAACTGTGGACCCATGCCGGAACGGCAGTGCTCGTTTCCGGGCTTGCCGCCTGTGCCGCCGAAGAGGCGCCTCAAAACGAAACTGAGGCCGAACCGACGGCGGTTGAAACCCCTCAGGAAACAGGTGCCGCGGCGTTTTCAGGCGAGGGAGCCGGTGAGGGTGAAGGTGCAGGCGAAAGCGGCGGCGGAGAGTTCGGGATTGACCCGCAGCAGGCGCTGGAGGATCCGGTCGCCTATCTGACGGCAATGGAAGTGATGCGCGCGCATTATGTAGCTGGGATCGACGCCTTGCTGGCCGGAGAGCGCGCAGCGGGCGCTGAAATGTTTGCGCACCCAATCTCCGAAATCTATCTCGACCTGGAGGACACGATCATGACCCTCGGCGCCGAACCGTTTCTCGATCAGATGACCTCTGCCTCTACTCTGCCTTACAGCGGGGCCAGTGATGACGACATCGTCGTGGCTGTGGAGGCTGTGACGGCTGCGATCGACGCGGCGGAACGGGTTGCGCCCGCGACAGACCAGGCCGAGGGATTTGTTCGAGCCCAGGTGCTTGCTGATCTGATCGAGCGGGCCGCCCTGCAATATCAGTTCGTGCTTGCCGAGCCCGATGCCGGCGAAGCCTATCTTGACGGATATGGTTTTGCGCGAACTGCGCGCCAGCTCTGGGACCGGCACAATGCGGTTGTCTTCGAAGATGCGCCTGAGGCTGCGGCGCGCATGACCACCGCGATTGCTTTGCTGGATCAGGCCTATCCCTCCGTCACCCGGCCGGAAACGCTGGATGTGCCGGTCATGACTTTGCTGGCGGTGACACAAGAAGTGAAAGCGGCCAGCGGCTTGCAGCGCTGACCTGAACGGCGAGTATTTGCTGTATTGCAACATGGTGTTGCATGAAAACGACCGGCTGAGTGGGCGCGCTTCCCCTTCCACTCAGCCAATTCCTCTGCTTAGCTAGCAAGAAAAACGGTTGGTGCACCGCAAAGCGGGCACGATAAAGCAAACATGGGGAGCGAACATGATCGTCAAACCCGACGCCGTGGCCGATCTTGTCGGCACGGAAATTGGTGTTTCGGACTGGGTCGAGGTGACTCAAGACCGGATCGACGCCTTTGCCGATTGCACGGAAGATCATCAATTCATTCACATCGACCCGGCGCGGGCTGAGGCGGAGACCCCCTTTGGCGGTACCATCGCCCACGGGTTTTTGAGCCTGTCCCTGTTGTCCAAACTGGCCATGGGCACTGTCATCGGCTTGGACGGCATGACCATGGGCATCAATTATGGTTTCGAGAAGATCCGGTTTCTTCAGCCGGTTCGTGCAGGTCGGAAAGTGCGTGGACGTTTTCATCTGAAATCTGCGCGCGAACGGCGTCCCGGACAGTGGATGTTCGCCTATGAGGTGACCGTTGACATTGAGGGTGAAGACAAACCCGCACTGATCGCCGAATGGCTGACGCTGCAGATGCTGGGTTAGGAGATAACGATATGAGTGAGATTCGATTTGATGGCCGCGTCGCCATTATCACCGGTGCGGGCCATGGGCTGGGCCGGTCCCATGCCCTGCTTCTGGCGTCTCGGGGCGCGAAAATTGTCGTCAATGATCTGGGTGGGTCTGTGGATGGCACAGGCTCGGGGTCTGCCGCGGAAGATGTGGCTGAGGAGATCCGGTCAGCCGGGGGCGAAGCTATTGCCCACACGGCCAATGTCACAAAAGCCGACGAGGTCGAGGACATGGTCAACCAGGCGATCTCGACCTGGGGCCAGGTGGATATTCTGGTGAATAATGCCGGCATTCTGCGCGACAAGTCCTTCGTGAAAATGACCCACGAGGATTTCGAGGCGGTCGTGAACGTCCATCTCATGGGCTCGGTCATCTGTACCAAGGCCGTCTGGGAACACATGCGCGAACGCAATTATGGGCGCATCGCCATGACGTCATCCTCATCGGGGATTTATGGCAATTTTGGCCAGTCCAATTACGGTGCGGCCAAGATGGGGCTGGTCGGCTTGATGAATGTCCTGCATCTGGAAGGTCAGAAATACGGCATTCGAGTAAATGCCCTGTCGCCGACGGCCGCCACGCGAATGACCGAAGGCCTCATTCCCGAAGATGCGTTGAAGCTTATGACCGTCGAGAGTGTGTCGGCCGGGCTGGCTTATCTGGTGGCCGAGGATGCGCCGTCGCGGCTGGTTCTGTGTGCCGGTGCTGGGGGGTATGCTGCGACCCGGATCTACGAGACGGACGGTATCTACCTCCCGCCCGAGGAACAGACGCCTGAGAATGTGGCCGCACGGATTGATGATATCATCGCGGCTGACGGTCAGGGCCTCTATCAGCAGGGCGGCGAGCAAACCATGAAATTCCTGACCAAGGCCGCCGAACATTTCGGTGTCAAAATGGGTTGAGCCTGACCGGGCTCGGCCCGGCCTTTTCGGGCCGGTGGATCCAAAAAAACAATACCACCGGCTCCTCCTGAAACACCTCGGGGAGGGGTGATATGAAAGCTCTGTATTGCCGGGCCTTTGGTCCGGAGAAAGATCTTCTGGTCGAGGAGATCGACGATCCGGTGCTCGCACCGGGCCATGTGCTTGTGGATGTTGCGGCAGCGGGCCTGAATTTTCCGGACCTGTTATGTGTACGCGGTGATTATCAGTTCAAACCGCCCTTGCCCTTTGTTCCCGGGGGAGAGGGGGCTGGCACGGTCACTGCGGTCGCTGATGATGTGTCCACTCTGAATGTGGGCGACCGGGTGTGTTTCAACGGCCTGACCGGTGCGTTTGCGCAAAAGGCGGCCGTTCCCGCTCCGGCCGCTGTGAAGATTCCGGATTCGATGAGTTTTGCCGAAGGAGCGGGTCTGACGGTCGTCTACGCCACGTCTTACTACGCCCTCAAACAGCGCGGCCAGCTCAAGGCGGGCGAAACCCTGCTGGTTCTGGGTGCAGCCGGCGGGGTGGGCTTGGCGACGGTCGAGCTGGGCAAGGCCATGGGGGCCAAGGTCATCGCGGCGGCCTCGACAGATGAGAAGCTTGAGGTCTGCAAGGCGCATGGGGCGGATGAGGTGATCAACTACACCTCCGACGACCTCCGCGCCCGCATCAAGGAGATCACGGGCGGGCAGGGTGTAAACGTCATCTATGATCCCGTGGGGGGTGAGATGGCGGAAACGGCTTTCCGCTCGATTGCGTGGGAAGGTCGCCATCTGGTGATCGGATTTGCTGCGGGTGACATCCCCAAACTCCCGCTCAATCTGCCGCTGCTCAAGGGGGCGTCCGCGGTGGGCGTGTTCTGGGGCGCCTGGGCCATGCGGGACCCGCAAGCCCATTACGACAATATGGCGGAACTCTTCGGTTTCTTCGAAGCCGGGCAGATCAAGCCGCATGTCGCAGCTGAATACAAACTGGAAGAATTTCTGGCCGCCTTTGGCGAGCTGTCGGGACGCAAGGCGATCGGTAAGGTCGTCCTGGTACCCTGAGGGAGGACTATAGAATGGATCTGGGTATTACCGAGCGTCTCAAGCCGCTGATCGAGCAAGTACGTGACATGGTTCGCAATGAAATCATGCCGCTCGAAGACGAATATCACCATGAAGTCGGCAGGGCCGAGGGCGGAAACCGGTTCGCCTTTACCGCGCGCCAGGAGGAGATCCGAGAAGGTCTCAAGGCGAAAGCCCGTGAACGGGGTTTGTGGAATTTCTGGCTGACCGACAGCGATCGCGGTTTTGGTCTGTCGACCGTTGAATACGCCTATCTGGCTGAGGAAATGGGCTGGTCCCTGCTTGCGCCGGAAGTGTTCAACTGTGCAGCGCCCGATACCGGCAATATGGAAGTCATCGAGCGTTATGGCAGCGCGGCTCAGAAGGCAAAATGGCTGGGTGATCTGCTCGAGGGCAAGACCCGCTCGGCCTATCTCATGACGGAACCCGATGTGGCGTCTTCTGATGCCACAAATATTGCCTTCAAAGCGGAGTTGGAGGGCGATGAATGGGTGCTCAATGGCGAGAAATACTGGGCATCGGGCGCGGGCGATCCGCGGTGTGTGGTCTATGTGCTGATGGCGCGGACTGAAGGGGAGGAGGCATCCCGCCACGGCCAGCACTCCCAATTCCTGGTAGATGCGTCGACGCCGGGAATCGAAATCCTGCGACCGATGACCGTCTTTGGCCATGATGATGCACCGCACGGTCATATGCATATCCGCTTTACCAATGTGCGCATCCCCAAGGATGCGATCATTCTGGGTCGTGGTCGTGGTTTCGAGATTTCCCAGGGACGTTTGGGGCCAGGCCGGATTCATCATTGCATGCGCGCGATCGGCCAGGCTGAGCGAGCCCTGGAATTGCTGTGCCAGCGCTCGGTGACGCGGGAGGCTTTTGGTCGTCCTCTGGCAAAGCTGGGTGCCAATGTGGATATCATCGCCGAGCGGCGCATGGCCATCGAGCAGGCTCGTCTGCTCTGTTTGAAGGCCGCCTGGATGATGGATCAGGGTGATCCGCGCGCAGCCGCGCCCTGGATCTCCCAGATCAAGGTCATCGCACCGCGTGTCGCGCTCGATACCGTGGATGAAGCGATGCAGATGCATGGCGGAACGGGCGTCTCGCAAGATACTCCGCTGGCTGGCATGTGGGCTGGATTGCGGACCCTGCGCTTTGCCGATGGTCCCGACGCCGTCCACCGCATGGTGATCGGACGCAAGGAACTCAAGCGCTATGTGAATGACGCCATTGATGATCGCAAATAGGGGCAGGACATGGATCTGAACGGAAAAACCGTTGCCATCACGGGTGGTGCACGCGGTATCGGACTGGCCATGGCCAAGGCGTTTCACGCCCAGGGCGCGCAGATTGCTCTGGCAGACCTGCACGGAGCCGAAGAGGCAGCTGTTGAACTGGGCGGATATGGCGCGACGGTTGACGTCACTGACCAGAGTCATCTGGATGATTTTGTCCGCACCGCCGAGGCCCAACTCGGGCCCATCGATGTATTTGTGTCCAATGCGGGCATCCTGAGGCTGGATGCTCCCAGCTGGGATGCGATGGGCGCTTCGGATGCGGACTGGCAAGCCTCATGGGATGTGAATGTCATGGGGGCTGTGCGGGCTTCCCGGGCAGTCTGGCCCGGCATGAAGGCGCGCGGTGGTGGCGTATTTGTCGTGGTGGCCTCTGCAGCCGGTCTGCTGGGGCAGATCGGGACGGCCGCTTATACGGCGACCAAGCATGCCGCGGTATCCTATGCGGAATCCCTGGCGATCTCGCACGGGGATGAGGGGCTTCAGGTTGTCTGTGTGTGTCCCCAGGCGGTGCGCACGGACATGCTGGGCGGAACGGAGGATGGCGGAATCGCCGGGGCAGACGGTATTGTCGAGCCGGCCGATGTCGCAGCGGAAACCCTCAAGGCCATCGCAGAAAAACGCTTTTTGGCCCTGCCGCACCCGCAAGTCGCAGAATACGAGGCCATGCGAGCCACTCAGCGCGATCGATGGCTTGGTGGAATGCGCAAATTTCGCCGGATGATGTTTGAAAAACGGGGTGGGCCGGTCTGACAACCGGATCGGGTCTGCACGTTTCGGGCTTGTCATACCCGTAGAAATATTCAAGATACTGTCGATCCGGGGTTCCGGAATGTGTCACGGCCAGCGTTTCAGCGCTGGCCGTTTTTATTTGAAGTTTCGGGTTTTTTGAAGCTGCGTGACAGCCGGTCGCGCGACAAAATGACCTACAGATTTTGTGGATTCTGAGGCCTAAGGGTTGTCCCAGTACAGACGCAGATTGGGGGCGTTGATGACATCGTCAAATACACTCACCCGCAGCGGGATGGATATCAATATCGCCGGTGTGGCGGTCATTACCATTCTTGGGGCGCTTTGGGCGCTCTTCGCTGCAGCCAAGGCACCAGATGCCGCAATGCAGGGACAGTCCTGGTTGATCCTGGGCGGTTTCCTGGTTGGAATCATACTCATCGTCGGCGCGGTTGCCCGTGGCGGCGTGATCAATGATGAGACCGAATACAATGAGGACCTCGTCAAGGCGGGTGTGATCGCCTCGCTCTTTTGGGGTGTGGCGGGATTGCTTGTGGGCGTCGTGATCGCCTTCCAGCTGGCCTTCCCGCTTCTTAACCTGGAGCCTTTCGGTTTCAGCAGTTTTGGTCGCTTGCGTCCCCTGCATACCTCGGCAGTGATCTTCGCGTTCGGCGGCAATGTGCTGATCGCGACCTCGTTTTATGTGGTGCAGCGGACCTGCCGAGCGCGTATCGCGGGCGGGATCTGGCCGTGGTTCGTGTTCTGGGGCTATCAGTTCTTCATTCTGATCGCGGCGTCCGGTTACCTGATCGGTATTACCCAGGGCAAGGAATACGCCGAGCCGGAATGGTATGCGGATTTGTGGCTGACCATTGTCTGGGTCGCCTATCTGCTGGTCTTTCTGGGAACGCTGTGGAAGCGCAAGGAGCCGCACATCTATGTGGCCAACTGGTTCTACCTGGCCTTCATCGTGACGATCGCGGTGTTGCACCTGGTGAACAATGCGGCGATCCCGGTTGATCCGTTTGGATCGCGCAGTTTCATCATCTGGTCGGGTGTTCAGGATGCGCTGACCCAGTGGTGGTATGGCCATAATGCCGTGGGTTTCTTCCTGACGGCGGGTTTCCTGGGCATCATGTATTACTTCATCCCCAAGCGGGTGCAGCGTCCGGTGTATTCCTACCGTCTGTCGATCATCCACTTCTGGTCGCTGATCTTCATCTATATCTGGGCCGGGCCGCACCACCTGCACTACACCGCCTTGCCGGAATGGGCACAGACGCTGGGTATGACCTTCTCGATCATGCTCTGGATGCCGTCCTGGGGGGGTATGATCAATGGTCTGATGACCTTGTCGGGCGCCTGGGACAAGCTGCGCACCGATCCGGTGGTTCGCATGCTGGTGATGTCGGTGGCCTTCTACGGCATGTCGACCTTTGAGGGTCCCGTAATGTCGATCCGGGCCGTGAATGCTCTCTCGCACTATACGGATTGGACCATTGGCCACGTGCATTCCGGTGCGCTCGGCTGGGTGGGTTTTGTATCCTTTGGCGCGCTTTACTGCCTGGTTCCCTGGTTGTGGAAACGCAAGGGCATGCACTCCAAGGCGATGATCGATTGGCACTTCTGGATCGCGACCCTGGGTATCCTGCTCTACATCACATCCATGTGGGTGGCCGGCATCATGCAAGGTCTGATGTGGCGTGCCTATAACTCGCTCGGCTTCCTGGAGTGGACCTTCGTGGAAACCGTCGAAGCCATGCACATTTCCTACATCATCCGGGCCGTGGGTGGTCTGCTCTACCTCGCTGGAGCACTGATCATGGTCTATAATGTCTATCGTACCGTCCGTGGCGATGTGCAGGAGGAAGACGAAAACATCGTCGACCAACCTGCGCTGGCTCCGGCCGAATAAGGGGAGGCTCTCATGTCAGGCAAGAAAAGTCTGTGGAGCGACCTCCACAAGCGACTCTTTGAAACCAGTTCGATCATTCTGTCGGTCGGCATTATCGGTGTGATCAGTATCGGCGGCATCGTCGAACTGGCTCCGCTCTTCTATCTCGACTCCACGATCGAGGAAGTGGAAGGCGTGCGCCCCTACACACCGCTGGAACAGCTGGGTCGTAACATCTACGTCCGAGAAGGGTGTTATAACTGTCACTCGCAGATGGTTCGTCCGCTGCGCGATGAAGTGGAGCGTTACGGTCACTACTCGCTCGCCGCCGAGAGCATGTATGACCACCCCTTCCAGTGGGGGTCCAAGCGGACCGGGCCAGACCTGGCCCGTCTGGGCGGGAAGTATTCCGACGAATGGCATCGCGATCACATGCGTCGCCCGCAATCGGTGGTTCCCGAAAGTATCATGCCGGCCTATCCCTTCCTCGAGACGGCCGAGCTGGACTATGACAATGTCAGGGCCGAACTGCGCACCCTGCGTTTCGCCGGCGTGCCCTACACGGACGACATGCTCGATGCGGCAGTGTCTGACGTGCGCACCCAGCTCGATCCCTATGCCAGCGATTATGACGGCTTCCAGGCCCGCTATCCCGGTGCCCTGATGCGTGATTTCGATGGCAATCCAGACACGGTGACCGAGCTCGATGCTCTGGTGGCCTATCTGCAAGTGCTTGGCACAATGGTGGATTTCTCCACCTATGAGGCCGAGGCCGACGAGAATCTGAGGTAATCGCCATGTATGAGATTCTCTCTAGCTTTGCCCAGACCTGGGGCATGTTGATGTTCGTCGCCATGTTTGGCGGAGCCCTCATCTACGCCCTCTGGCCACGCAATCAGGCCGTGTTCGACGCGGCCGCGTCTGCACCGCTCAACGAGGCTGACGGGCCTTTGACAGACCCCTCCAAGGAGGATGTGTAATGTCTGACGAGAACCACAAGATCGAAACCGATGCCCATTCGGGAACCGAGACCACGGGCCATGAATGGGATGGCATCAAGGAGCTGGATACACCGCTTCCGCGTTGGTGGCTGTGGATCTTCTACGGCACGATTGTGTGGGCCGTGATCTACATGATCTTCATGCCGGCGATTCCGGGGCTTCCGGGCATGTCGGCCGACGGCGACCACTCCCGTGGGCTGCGCAATCACTCGGAACGCGCCAATGTCGCCATTGCTATGGAGGCCCTGCACGACAGCCGGGCCGAGGGTTTTGCGCGTCTGGAAGGGGCAAGCATCGCCCAGATCGAGAATGATCCGTCCTTGCTGGGCTTCGTCCTTGCGGCCGGTGAGGCGGCGTTCGGGGATAATTGTGCCACCTGTCACGGCAGTGGCGGAGCGGGGGCCATCGGCTATCCCAACCTGAACGATGATGTCTGGCTGTGGGGCGGGACGTATGAGGATATCCACACGACGCTGCGCTTTGGCATTCGTGCAGAACACCTCGATACGCGTTTCTCGCAAATGCCGGCCTATGGGCGTGACGGCATTCTGACGACGGCTGAGATCCGGGATGTCTCCGAGTATGTCCTCTCCTTCTCCGGTCTGTCCGAAGATGCCGAGGCGGCTGCCCGCGGTCAGGTGACATTCGAGAGCCAGTGTGCGGCCTGTCACATGGAAGACGGGTCCGGAGATCGCTTCCAGGGGGCACCTAATCTCGCCGATGCGGAATGGCTCTACGGTTCGGATCCCGAGCAGGTCTACTCAACGATCTATCGCGGACCCTATGGCGTCATGCCGGCCTGGGAGGGACGCCTGAGCGATCAGACGATTGACGCGCTGGCTGCCTATGTCTTCCTTCTGGGCGGTGGCGAGGATGCGGCGTCTGGTCCCACGGGGCAGTAGGTCGCATAGCGGAGACGAAGAAGCCGGGATTTAAAGGTCGCCATGACACACAATCTGCACGACAGCATGGCGGCCCCCGGTGTTCGCCGATCCGAGGCCAAGGCGGTCAATTCCGCGGATACGCGTGAATTGTACCACAAGCGCGAGCAGATCTATCCCAAGCTCGCGCATGGCCGGTTCCGGGCCCTTAAATGGCTGGTCATGGCCGTGGCCCTCGGTGTCTACTACTTGATCCCTTTCCTGCGTTGGGATCGCGGAGAGGGTGCTCCGGACCAGGCCGTTCTGGTCGATTTTGCCGGGCGCCGGTTCTATTTCTTCTTCATCGAGATCTGGCCCCAGGAAGTCTACTACATCACCGGGCTTCTTATTCTCGCAGCGCTCGGTCTTTTCCTGGCCAATGCGCTTTTTGGCCGGGTCTGGTGTGGCTATGCCTGCCCTCAAACCGTGTGGACGGATCTGTTCATTATGGTGGAGCGGTTCTTTGAAGGGGATCGCAATGCCCGCATGCGCCTGGACAAGGCGAAGTGGAGTCTCAACAAGGCGGGCCGCAAGCTGGGCAAACATGGAGTCTGGCTGCTCATCGCGCTGGCGACCGGCGGAGCGTGGATTCTCTATTTCCATGATGCCTACGAAACCGTCGGCAATTTTTTCACCGGCCAGGCGGCTCCGTCCTCCTACCTGTTCGCCGGCGTTCTGACCTTCACCACCTATATTCTCGCCGGGTCCATGCGGGAACAAGTCTGCACCTATATGTGCCCCTGGCCGCGCATCCAGGCGGCCATGACGGATCGCGAGGCACTTAATGTGACCTATCGCGTTGACCGGGGTGAAGCCCGCGGACCGCACAAGAAGGGCGAAACCTGGGAGGGTCGGGGCGACTGCATTGATTGCAAACAATGTGTCGCGGTGTGTCCGATGGGGATCGATATCCGCGACGGGTCCCAGCTGGAGTGTATCCAGTGTGCGCTGTGTATCGATGCGTGCGATGACATCATGGACAAGATCGGCCGTCCGCGCGGGCTGATCACATACGAAACCGATGATAATGTGGATCGGTTCAAGGCCGGTCAGACCCCGCGCTACCGGTTCTTTCGAGTGCGGACGTTGGTTTATGCCGTTGCGTTTGGCCTGGTTACCCTCGTCATGCTCACAGCCTTGGCCTCTCGTACCGAGCTGGAGCTGAACGCCCAACGTGACCGCAATCCCAATTTCGTGCGCCTGTCTGATGGCGGAGTGCGCAATGGCTATAATCTCAAGGTCCTGAACAAGGCGGACGAGGCGCGTGTGTTTGATCTGATCATTGAGGGCGATCCGGCCTTCCAGGTCCGGGTGCTGGGTGCCGATGATGCCGATCCACTGGCCCTACATGTGGCCGCTGACCAGACCCAGGATTTTGTACTGTATCTGACCCTGCCGCCGCAGGCGGTCGATCTGGCCCAGGAGCCGCTCACCTTCCGTGTGGTTGACCGGGCGAGTGGCGAGGCGGCGATCAGCCCCTCAGTCTTTGTTTCCGGAGTGACGCGATGAAAAACCCGTTCAACCCCCTGCGTGGCTGGCACGTCCTGTTGATGCTGGTGGCTTTTTTTGGTGTGACGATCGGTGTGAACGTCACCTTCATCACGCTGGCGCTGGGGTCGCATCCGGGTGAGGAAATCCCGCGCTCCTATTTGCAGGGCCTGTCTTACAATGATGTGCTGGAACAGCGTCAGGACCAGGCTGAGAATGGCTGGACCGCACGCTCCAACACGATCGGGGACCGTTTTCTCCTGGCTATCTCTGATGCCGATGGTGCGCCGGTAACGGGTCTGGCCCTGGAGGGCAGTCTGCGCCATCCCACCCAGACCGAACAGGATTGCGATCTCGGTTTCCATGAATCGCGTCCAGGAGTTTATGAGGCGCAGATGGTGTGCCTCTCGCAGGGCATTTGGCGCGCACGCATTGTCAATACGGGTGATGTTGCGTTCGAAGCGGAAGCGCCGGTGTGTGTGCGGGATGATCTGGCGCCATGTCAGAGCTGACCGCAGACGCGATTGAGACACGACCGGCGGGCGGGCAGGCTGATCCCCGGGCCTTTGTGCGCGAAGAGGCCGGGCTGAACCATCTTGACCTCATGGTTCGTGGCGCCACGTGTGCGGGATGTATTTCGCGTGTCGAAGGGGCCTTGTTGAAGGATGAGCGGGTTGAAACCGCGCGTTTGAACCTCTCGACCGGGCGTTTGCGGTTGAGCTGGTCCGGTCCCGCCGATCTCGCTGCGTCCTATGTGAACACCTTGTCGCGCATCGGTTATCCAGCATCTGCCTATGAACCGGAGCTGGATCGGGATCCGCGACAGGAAGAAGAACGACGTCTCCTGCGCGCCATGGCCGTTGCGGGTTTTGCGATGGCCAATGTGATGTTGTTGTCCGTCTCGGTGTGGTCCGGGGATGGTGAGATGTCAGAGGCCATGCTGGGCTTCATGCATCGCCTGTCGGCTTTGATTGTCCTGCCCGCTGCTGCCTTTGCCGGTCAGCCCTTCTTCCGGTCGGCCTGGACGGCGGTGCGCCATGGTCATGTCAATATGGATGTTCCGATCTCGCTGGCCGTGTTTCTGGCGTGTGGTTTGTCGGTGCACGAGACCTTTTTCGGTCACGGCGAGACCTATTACGACGCCGCAGCCATGTTGCTGTTTTTCCTTCTGATTGGTCGCTATCTGGACATGCGTCTGCGGGCGCGGGCCTCCGAGGCCGCCCGCGGTCTTGCGGCGATGCAGGCAGCGTCTGCCAGTCGTGTGCGCGCTGATGGCATGCTGGAGGCCATTCCAGCCCGGGATGTACGACCGGGTGATGTGCTTCATCTGGCCCCAGGCGACAAGATCCCGGTAGACGGGGTCATTCTGAGTGGAGCGTCCGGTCTGGACACGGCTCTGGTCACAGGTGAAACCGCACCGCTGCTCGCCGAGGCCGGGACGGATGTGTTCTCCGGCATGGTCAATCTGGATGCTCCCTTGCGCATGCGCGCCACAGCGGAGCGAGACAATTCCCTGCTGGCGGAGATCGCGCGACTGGTTGAGGCGGGCGAGCAGGGGCGTTCGCGATATGTGCGTCTCGCTGACCAGGCAGCGAAACTCTATGTGCCTGTTGTTCATACGCTGGCGGCGTTGACCTTTGTGGGCTGGTATCTCGTCACGGGCGACCTGCGACCGGCCCTGATCAATGCGATTGCCGTTCTCATCATCACCTGTCCGTGCGCCCTGGGACTGGCTGTGCCGGCTGTGCAGGTTGTGGCATCCGGGCGCCTGTTCCGTGCGGGTGTTCTCGTGAAATCAGGAGATGCGCTGGAGCGTCTGGCCGGGATTGATGCCGTGGTGTTTGACAAAACCGGCACCTTGACCGAAGGGCGACCGCGCCTGATCAATCAGACCGAGCTGTCAGAGCAGCAGCTGCAGTGCGCTGCGAGCCTCGCCCGGACCAGTCGTCATCCGCTCTCCCGGGCCGTGGCAGATGCTGCTGGCATGGGTCCTGTGGCCGAAGAGGTCTCCGAAAGGGCCGGGGGGGGTCTTGTCGGCCGATTTGAAGGGCGTGAGCTCAAATTCGGTTCCGCAGACTGGTTGGGCATTAGCGCCAGTGCGGATGCTGTCACCGAGGCCTGGCTCCAGATTGATGATGCTCAGCCCGTCTGTTTCAAATTCGAAGACGTCTTGCGGCCGGACGCCGCTGAGACCGTGGCCCGGTTGAAAGACCGGGGCTTGCATATTGAAATGCTGTCGGGCGATCGCGAGGGGCCCGCTGCGGACATCGCGGCGCGTCTGGGTCTCGATCACTGGCGATCGGGGTTGAAACCCCAGGACAAGATTGCCCGCCTCAATGCTTTGCGTGATGCGGGGCACAAGGTTCTCATGGTCGGAGATGGGCTCAACGACGCCCCGGCTCTGGCGGCCGCGGACGTCTCCGTGTCCTTGGCCTCGGCGGCCGAGATCAGCCAGGCTGCTGCCGATCTCGTCTTGCAGGGCAATCATCTTGATGCCTTGCCCCTAGCCAATCGTGTAGCGATTGACGCCCGTCGCAGAGTGCTGGAGAATTTCGGTCTGGCAGCGGCCTATAACTGTATCGCAGTACCGCTCGCGGTGGCGGGTTTTGTAACGCCCTTGATCGCCGCTATCGCCATGTCGGCCTCCTCGGTCCTGGTGACGCTCAATGCCCTGCGCCTGGCTTCCGGACAGGTGCAGGCGAAGCAAAAGGAGAACTGATCATGTCCGTTCTGGTTTGGCTGATCCCGATTGCACTGATCCTGGGTGGCTCCGGGCTGTGGGCCTTCTTGTGGAGTGTCCGGTCAGGCCAGTTCGAGGATATGGAGGGCGCGGCTCATCGCATCCTTATGGATGACGACAAGCCGCTCACTGAACGCAAACCCCGTTAGGCGGTTTTCGACGCTGCGGACTGTTCCGGCTCTGGCGCAAAATCCTTGTAGGCATGCCAGGTCGCGTGCGCGATCCACGGGAAGGTCACGGTCAACCCGATCAGGAAGACGGCGATGCCGGCTGTGACCATGAAAGCGATAAGCCAGGCCCAGGTCAGCATGACAAAGGGCTGGGAGAAGACGGCACGTATGCTGGCGACCAGCGCGGTGATGGCATCGACATCCTGATCCACCAGCATGGGAAAGGCGATGGCTGAAATGGCGAAGGCCGCAGCGGCCAGGACTGCGCCGACCAGCGTTCCGATAACGGCCAGGCTCAGACCTTGAGGGGTGGTGAGAATGTATTCAAGGAAGGGGCCGGGTTCGATCGGAGCATCCGGACTGACCAGGATAAAGATGAACTGGGCGACCCGGACCCACAGCAGGAGCAGCATGAGTAGCAAGAGGCTGAGAAAGGCAATCTGCGACAGACGACCGGGATAGCGGGAAATCACCATCCGGAAGCGGGGTTTTTCTCCACGTTCCATGGCCCGGCTAACCTGGTAAATACCAATGGCGAGGGCCGGGGCAATCAGGGCAAACCCGCTCATGACAACCGGCGCAATGACCAGCTGGTCCATCAGTGCGAGGCCGAGGGTCAGCAGTGCGCCCACGCCGGTGAAGATAAGGCCATAGGCCAGGCTCACGCCGGGCGCCTGGGTCAGATCCCGCCAACCGAGCTTGATCCATGTCCAAGGGGCGTCACGCCGCACCTTATTGAGCTTGATCATTGAAATTCTCCCCGTTGTTTTGCCCTACTGAAGCGGAGATTTGGCCGCGCGGCAAGTCGCCACACTTTTATTGTTGGAATTTTCCGGTCACACATATCCTTCTGTAGAGAGAGAAAGACCATGCCGCCTGTCTCGCTGACTGATTTTACGCTGTTCGCCGGTCTTCTGGCCGGGCTCGCGTCGAGCCTTCATTGCGTCGGCATGTGCGGGGGAATCGCTTCGTCCTTGATGATTGGCATGTCGCCCTCTGAAGATGGTGTTGCGCGTGCCCAGACCCTGCTCCTGTCTCAACTCGGTCGGGTGACAGGCTATGTTTTCGCTGGTGGCGTCCTTGGGGCTCTGGGGTCCAATACCTATCTTCTCTTCGATCACGGTGAGGCCTATGCGTTATTGCGCTGGCTGGGCGGATTGACCCTTGTCTATATCGGATTGTCCGTTGCGGGTTGGGCACCGTCCCTGGCCGGACTTGATCGATTGACCCATGGATTGTCTGGCGTGTTTGCCCGTCTGGGAACCGGGCCTGCGGCTCAGGCTTCCCCTTTGTTCGCCGGTCTGGTCTGGGGGTTCCTGCCGTGCGGCATGGTCTATGCGACACTCTTCTATGCGATGTTGTCCGGATCAGCGGCAACCGGGGCGCTGATCATGGCCGGATTTGGCCTGGGGACTCTGCCCGCGGTTATGTCATCGGCATGGGGCGCGGGCGTTTTTGTCCGTTGGGCGCGTCAGGCCCGTCACCGTATCGGTGTAGGTCTGGCCATTGTGGCGCTGGGGGTCGTGTCAGCGATCATGCCCTGGAAAACGATCGCAGCCTTGTGCGGAATTCCCGTCTCGTGATATAAATTACGCGTGCGAATTAAATTTCTGGCAGGCAAGTCGCGGATTTCCGTTGAGTTTGCCTTCGTGGATGTCTTTAATCGCTCCAAAAGGTCGAATTGTCTTGACCTCACTCCTATATTGGTTGACAGGTTTAGCGCTAACTTTCGAGCCTATTCAGGCTCCAAGATGCTGTGAATACGGTCCAGGCGGTGGAATTCGCCGGATTTGGGAGAATAGACATGTCGAAGCTTTTGCCTGTCGATCCGTTCGACATTGTGGTGTTCGGTGCGACCGGAGATCTGGCCCTTCGTAAACTTCTTCCGGCCCTCTTCCATCGCTGGCGCGATGGCCAGATCCCTGATAACTCGCGAATTATCGCGGCCTCACGCGACAGCATGGCCGATAGCGAGTACCACACGCTCGCCAATACGCATGTTGATGCCGCGCCGGACTCCGAAGACTGGGCCGCGTTTTGCAGCCAGGTTCGCTATGTCTCTGTTGATGCGACCAAGACCGGGTCGGGATGGGCGGATCTCAAAGATCGACTGGACCCGGACGACAACAAGATCCGCTTGTATTATCTGGCACTGCCGCCCGCTCTGTATGGCCCGATATCCGCAGTGCTGAAGGCGGAGGGACTGTGCACGCCCAATGCCCGGATCGTGCTGGAAAAGCCGATCGGCAAGGACCTGGAATCGGCCCGGGATATCAACCGCGCGGTGTGTGATGCGTTTCCCGAGAATAATATCTTCCGGATCGATCACTATCTGGGCAAGGAAACCGTTCAGAATCTGTTGATCCTCCGGTTTGCCAACTGGATGTTCGAACCGATCTGGAACTCCAACGGCATTGACCATGTGCAGATTACCGTCGCGGAGTCACTCGGGGCAGGCAAGCGCGCCAGCTATTACGATACCTCTGGTGCCTTGCGCGATATGGTCCAGAACCATTTGCTGCAACTGGCCTGTCTTGTGGCGATGGAGCCTCCCGCCAGCTTGGGGTCCGACGCGGTCCGGAATGAAAAGCTGAAAGTGCTCGATGCGCTGCGTCCGATCGGCCCCGCCGAGATTTCCCGCGATGTTGTGCGGGCCCAGTATCGGTCAGGCGCCATCGAGGGCGAACCGGTCGCTGGTTACACGGACGAGCTGGGCAAGGAGAGTGAGACCGAGACGTTTGTGGCGATCAAGGCGGCGGTGGACAACTGGCGCTGGGCTGGCGTGCCCTTCTATCTGCGAACGGGCAAGCGCATGTCATCGCGCCGTTCGGAGATTGTGATCCAGTTCAAACCGGTACCGCACGATATTGTGGGCGCCGGGCGCCTGCATCCCAACCGCCTCGTGATCCGTCTTCAGCCGGATGAAGGCGTGAAGATGATGTTGATGACGAAGGATCCGGGACCGGGTGGGCTGCGTCTTCGTTATGTACCGCTCAATCTAAGTTATGCGGATACGTTCGAAGAGAACTATCCGGATGCCTATGAACGCCTGTTAATGGCGGTCGTGCGCGGAAATCTCAGCCTCTTTATGCGCCGCGACGAAGTTGAGGCGGCTTGGAAATGGGTTGATGGCATTATCGGAGCCTGGGACCAGGAATCGCCCAATCTTTATTCCTATGCCGCGGGCGCGGATGGCCCCTCCGAGGCCGATGTATTGCTCAAGCTTGATGATCGGGAATGGTTTGACGGAGCGCGTTACTGACGCTGTGTCAGCCGGAAGCAGACGGGAGACCGCCATGTTCACCTGGACCACTCATCCCTCTCGAGAGGTGATGACACAGACCTTGCGCGACCAGATCGCGGCCCAGCTGTCCGCATCCATCTCCGCGGACGGACGGGCGAGTTTCGCTGTTTCGGGGGGCTCATCTCCCGCGCCCTTGTATCAGGCTCTCTCTGCCGAGAAGATCGGTTGGCACAAGGTCTCCACGGTTCTGGTCGATGAGCGCTGGGTTGAGCCCGGTGAGGCCGGATCGAATGAAAGTTTCGTCGAGGACAATCTGCTGGGCGGTGAGGCCGCATCCACCTGTCTGGTGGGGCTGAAAACCTCTCACGATACGCCCGGTGAAGGTCTGGCGGAGGCTGAAACGCGCCTGGCGGACATGAAATGGCCTCTGGACGCCGTTGTGCTGGGTATGGGTCCCGATGGTCACACCGCATCATGGTTTCCGCATGCGGACGGTCTCGACCGGGCCCTGGCCTCGGATGGTCCACGCCTGGCCGCCGTACGGGCCCACAAGTCCGAGGTGACGGGAGACTTCCTGGAGCGCATGACTCTGACCAAGGCCGCTGTGTGCGAGGCCAAGCTGGTGGTTCTCATGATCACGGGGCCCGTCAAGCGCCGGGTCTTCGATGATGCCGATACTCCCGGACCAATCGAGGATTTGCCGATCCGGTCCCTGATCTTCGATCCATCTATCAATCTACAGGTTCACTGGGCCGAATAGGTCCGAGCTGGAGGAACTCATCATGACTGCGCCCCTCAACAGTGTGATTGAATCCGTCACGGCCCGTATCCGTGAACGGTCTGCGCAAAGCCGTCGTCGCTATCTGGATCTGATCGAAGCCGCTGCCAGCCGCGAGCCGAAACGCAAACATCTGTCCTGCGGGAATCTGGCGCATGGTTTTGCGGCCAGCGGAGAAGACAAGGACGCACTGCGCGACCTGGTCTGGCCCAATATCGGCATTATCACGGCCTATAACGATATGTTGTCGGCGCACCAGCCTCTGGCGGAGTATCCGGACAAGATCAAGACGGCCCTGCGCGAAGTCGGAGCGGTCGGCCAGGTGGCTGGCGGCGTTCCGGCGATGTGTGATGGGGTGACCCAGGGCCAGCCGGGCATGGAGCTGTCGCTCTTCAGCCGCGATGTGATTGCCATGGCCACGGCGGTGTCGCTGTCACATGACATGTTTGACGGCGCGATCTGTCTGGGTGTTTGCGACAAGATTGTTCCAGGCCTTGTGATCGGTGCGCTGCGCTTTGGCCATCTGCCCGTGCTGTTCCTGCCTGCCGGTCCGATGCGTTCGGGCATTTCCAACACCGAAAAAGCGCGCATCCGTCAGCTCTATGCCGAAGGCAAGGTGGGACGCGACAAGCTCCTGGCTGCGGAAAGCGCAAGTTATCACTCTCCGGGAACCTGCACCTTCTACGGCACGGCCAATTCCAACCAGATGTTGATGGAAGTCATGGGCCTTCATGTGCCCGGGTCGGCATTTGAAAACCCGGGTACTCCCTTGCGCGATGCCCTGATCAAGGCGACGGCGCAGCGGGTGGCCGGACTGACGGCGTTGGGCGACAACTTCCAGCCGATCGGCAAGTCGATCGACGAACGGGCCATTGTGAATGCCATTGTGGGTCTGCACGCCACCGGCGGTTCGACCAATCATACCTTGCACCTGCCGGCCATGGCGCGTGCGGCGGGCATTATTCTGGAGTGGGATGATTTCTCCGAACTGGCCGAAGTGACCCCGCTTCTGGCGCGGATCTATCCCAACGGCCCGGCCGATGTGAACCATTTCCACGCTGCCGGCGGCATGGCCTATCTGATGCGCGAACTGCTCGAAGGCGGGCTCCTGCACGCTGACGTCCTGACGCTGGGTGCCGAGGGCCTTGAGGCCTTTGCGACAGAGCCGGGTCTCGAGGGTGATGATCTGGTTTGGCGCCCTGCTGCTCAAGAAAGCGGTGATCCAGAGATCATCCGTCCGCTCAGCGATCCCTTCTCTGCGGATGGCGGGCTGAAAGTGCTGGACGGCAATCTGGGACGTTCAGTGATCAAGGTCTCGGCTGTCAAACCGGATAACCGATTGATTGAGGCACCGGCCATCGTCTTCCACTCGCAGGACGAGATCATTGACCGTTTCAAGGCGGGCGAGCTGGAAAAGGATTTTGTGGCCGTGGTCCGCTTCCAGGGACCCAAGGCCATCGGCATGCCGGAGCTGCACAAGCTTAACCCGCCGCTCGGCGCGCTGCAGGACAAGGGCTTCAAGGTGGCGATTGTCACCGACGGGCGTATGTCCGGTGCGTCGGGCAAGGTGCCCGGAGCCATTCACGTGACGCCAGAGGCGCAGGATGGTGGACCGATTGCCCGGGTGCGCGATGGGGACATGATCCGCCTCGATGCCGAAGCCGGCACGCTGGAAATCCTGGTGGATGAGGCGGAATGGGCTTCGCGCACGCTGGCGACGGCCGATCTGACCGCGACGTCTGTCGGAATGGGCCGCGAATTGTTTGCAGGCTTCCGGCGCGATGTCTCATCTGCGGAAACCGGCGCCCTGGCGTTTCCGGACTTGGATGTGGCCGGCACGGTTCTGGAACCGGCTGAATAAGCCCTGATTGATCTGTTTGAGGACATGACCATGAGCACTCCTGTTTCCACTATTCTCGATGCGGCCAGCGTCATTCCGGTCCTGACTGTCAAAGACATGGCCCATGCGGTTCCTCTGGCCGAGGCCCTGGCCGAAGGCGGTTTGCGGGTCATCGAGATGACATTGCGTACCGAGATCGGTCTGGATGCCCTTGCCGCGATGAAAGAAGCGGTGCCGGAGCTTTATGTCGGCATGGGGACGATCCGCACGGGCGAAGACGTCCAGCGCAGCGTCAATGCCGGTGCCGATTTCCTGGTGTCTCCGGGTCTGACACCCGAGATTAGTGCGGCCATGATGGACAGTGGTGTGGCGAGCCTCCCCGGTGTGGCCACGGCAAGCGAGGCCATGCAGGCCCAGGTGGCTGGTTTCACCGCCATGAAATTCTTTCCGGCGGAGCAGTCGGGCGGCGCGCCCTGGCTGAAATCCATCGCGGGACCCCTGCCGGACATCACCTTCTGTCCGACAGGATCCATCACAAAAACACAGGCCCCGACCTATTTGGCCCTGCCGAATGTGGCGTGTGTCGGCGGGTCCTGGGTGGTTCCCGGCGATGCGCTGAACGCGGGCGACTGGGCCCAGATTACCCAGAACGCCCGTGATGCCATGGCGATGATTGCCGACTAGTCCGGACAGAGGGGCTTTCCGTCAGGTTGTGAATTGAGATTGTGGTTGATCATGCTAGCGTCCTTCCCGGGGAGGACGCTAGCATGATGAGACTGCTTCCACGTGTGGGTATTCTAGCCCTCGGCTTGGGCTTGATGGGGTGCGGAGCCTCGGAACAGACCGAGCCAGACCCGGTCGTTGATCCGGTTGAAACCGAGACGGTTCAGCCGGAGGAGGCCCCTTCCTCGGAAACAGTGTCAGCCGGTCCGGCATCTGATCCACAAAGTGTTCCATCGGACGATCCCGATTTTGACCCCTATGGTGGTTGGCAACCTTGCGGCGGCAGTGCAGGCTGTGAACATGTGGCCACCATTTCAGCCCCGCATGGCGGCCCTGTGCTGCAGGTTTTCTACGACCCAGACCGTCAGGATGCCATTACGCGCTGGGGCGATATGCTGGCGGGTGTGATGGGTTGCGTTGAGCAGGGGGGCACGCTTTCACAATGCGTCTCGTCTGCCGATGCTCCGGATCTCTGCAAAACCGAATATGACCGTATCGTCGGCCTTTCCGATGAAGCCACGGCATTTGAGGTCGTGTTTCTGACTCAAGGCAGTCCGTGTCGACCGGTGGAGGGCCAACCATGAGGCGGTTCTATCTCAAAGTGGGGTTGGGCCTTGTGGCGGTTACCTTGCTGACGGCATACGACACAGCCGTGATTTCGCGCATTCCATGGCAATCGATCTACCAAGCAGAGCAGGCGGATTCGATTCCCGAACACACCAATATTGCCGATGATACGTTCGATTATCTGGACCCGTCGGGCCAGTTACGTGTCCGTTTCGGCCGCGGTGGAACTGCGACGCTCGATGTGGTCGACCTCAACGCCAGTCATTTTCGGCACGACCTTCTCTACGGTGTTGACCCGTTCGGCGATGATGAAGAGACGGAGGCCGAAGAGCGGACGATTCCGTCACCCGGCCTGTTTGCGGGCCTGCCGGATTACAGCTATGCGATCTATGACTGGCTGAACAAAAACCAGACGTGCCCGGCATTTCCGGATGAAGCCTACACGGCCCGGTGCCACGAGTTCATGGGGTGGCTGGGCGCCATGAATTCTGTCCATTTCGGATCCCAGGCGGAGGACATGTACGCCCACCTCCACACCAATGCGCTTCGCCTGGCTGAAGATGCGCGCGAAATGCGTGAGGCAATGAGCCCGGCGGAACGGATTGAGTATGCCGAGGAGATTGAGGAGGCCGAACTTCTGGCTCTGGCTTATGAGGGCTATGCTCAGCACTTCATCCAGGACCGTTGGGCCATGGGGCATATGTGGGAGCGATGGGCGGCCCCCGACCCGACGCAACAGGAAGCGGTTCTGCCGGCTCATCTGGCCATCGGTGCTCTTGCGGGCCTCGTCCATGGCGCCGAGGCTGTTGTTCAAAACATGCCCGCCCTTGAGTATCTTCTGATGCGAGCGGACCCGATGTCGTCTCCCTTGCCGGGGCCGAACGGTGTTGCTGTGCCGATGGAATACCGGCACGTGCGTGCGGACGGCACTATGAGCGATCCGATCCCTGCGGTGGGGGATGAACGCTATGCTGACATGATCTCCGGTCAGTTCAGCCTGAACCGATATGACCCGGCTGAATATAATCAGACGCTGAATGTCCCGCAGCAGATCGAATCCATGCGGTTTTGCACCGGTGCGGGGTGGGCTGAGGTCATCCGTGCTCTGGGACCTGGAGACGAGGGAGGGTATTCCAGTTTCAGCGTTCCCCTGGGTGCAGACGCTCCCACGGTCGCAGTGCTGGAACATGAAGACTGCTGGAACAACTGGGCCACGAATGAATCCATGGCTTTGGGTTTTCTCGGGCCGAATCCAGGACGGGCTGTGGCTGTCCTGGCCGCAATCGATCTGAACGTTCCGCGTTTCCCTGACGTGCCGAATGAAGCGAACAACCCCTTCGTCTCTGACCGAACTGAGGTCGTGGCCTATGCAACCCGAATCTGGCTGCGCGGACGGGATGATCCGCACGGGACGGAGGTGAGCCGCGGTACAATGGAAAGTTATGCCGGGAATCTGGCGAGCTGGGTCGGGGCGGGCGATATGTTCAACCCGAACTCGCTGTGGGGATTTCAGTCAGGAAATGCCTACGAACTTCCCAATTACGTCGTGCCCATTGGTCTGGAGTCGATGTATACGTCTCAGCAACCGGATGCCTTGCCGGACTACAGCTATCGAGGACGGGATATCCAGACCCTGTACGGCGTGTTCTCGGGTGTGTTCGCCGACCACTGGTGTGAACACACGGACGTGCTTTCCGAGTGGCGGGCAGATCCAAATGTGATGAACCGGGAAATGTGTGAAGTCCTTGGTCAGCGTATCTATAACGGCACGCATCCCAGTTATGAGGGCTCTCAGTCGCGTGAGCGCCGCAATGAACGCGGGAGCGTGAGGTCGATGTGCTCGATCCGGGAGGTCTCTCAACTGGAGTCGGATGAGCAAGATGATCGCGATAACCCCTACTGGCTGGACCAGGGTTATATCCCCGCCGCGGAGGATCGACAGGAGCTCGATGGCGTGAATACCTCGCTCGATCCTGTTGTGAACTGGTGTGCTCGAACGCCTGTCATTGCGCTGGACGAGAGTGTGGACCTCAACCGGGACAATGTCGCCGTCGAGATCGATCCTGAGGATGTCTCACTGAGATTGTCTGGCTGGGATTTGGGTTTGTCCCCCGGTGAGGCGCGTCTGACTGATCCGGAAACCGGCGAGATCCTGGAGCTGGACCAGATCGTCAGCTGGACGGATGCGGAGATCCATTTCGATATCTCTGATCTCGAGCTCGTGGACGGTCGCGACTACACAATCGAGCTGCGCACCGCCGCGACAGCCTATCATGTCAACGGCCTTGCGATGGTCGGTTTGGCCAAAGTTCGCGTGACCGATTTTGAAGACCCTGAACCGACCTATCGTGATCTGGCGGGCCTCGGGCCGTGTCGGACATCTCGCCGCTCTTTCGCACTGGTCGAGCTGAGCGCCTATCTGGATGGTGAGAGGCGGCCGGAAGGCTTTACCCGTTTTGCGGAGGACTATGCTCGCGATACGGCGATCCTGACAGATTACCTGACAGAGGAAGTCGCCTGTATGCGCCAACTCCGAGAAACAGGGCTGCCGATCCTGCGCGCCCATGCCGGCGGCTTTGCATCGGGATACATCCTCGAGGAGGGCGTGTATCGAAGCCAGACGTTGATGACGCATTCGCTTCATGCCGCCCCTTTGACGGGCATCCATAATGGGCAGGAGACGACAAACAATTTCTACGATGTTCACATCGACGATGTGGACGGGCTGATCTGGTATCTCGAACGCGCGAACCGGGTGGTCCAGGCCTGGGACCGAGCGATTAACGGGGAGACGGCCTATACGCGTCGTGCAGATGTCTCACCGTTTGATCTGATGCAGGTTGCGACCAGTGTGGAGGAGACGCTGAGGCAGGGCTTCATCGAGACCGAACAATCGGATGGGAGTTCGAACATGCCTCCTGGTATGGGGGATTTCATGGCGCAAGTGACTGGCGGGTTGACCGACATGTCCATGTCCGTCGACTTGTACGATATCGACGAAGTCGGTCAGCAGGCCACTGAGGGCATTTTGGCCGGTCTTGAACACTGGACACAGGTCGAAGACACGACGCGCGGTGCGATTGTCGAGCTGGATGTGTCAAACCTGCGTCTGTTGCGCCAGTTTCAGGCTGGTTTCCAGGCTGCGCTGGCCGATGGGGCGGGTGATTATTGCGCCGAAACCGGGCGAGACCCCTGTGACATCTACGTCAATCTGAATGAGTTCGATTTTGAACACCACAACCGCCTGCTCGATTGGATGCGGGACATGCATTCCAATCTCGTGTTCCGTGATTCCACTGTCATGACAGTCGGTCTGACGGCCAACTATGTGGATGAAGCGGGCAATCCGCGTTTCTTCAAGGCGTGGCCGGGCGAGTTCGAATCTGAAGCCGCCCGACTTGGCCCGAACTAACCCAGTGCCGGTTCCGGAGCGGCCACGGCGTCGGCGACGGCCTGTGTGACCTCGACCGTTGTCAGTGTCCCGCCCAGGTCACCGGTCCATTGCGCGTGGGCGTGGACCTGTTCAACGGCCCGGCGAACAAGGCCTGCGGCCGTATGTTCGCCCAGGCTGTCCAGCAATTGGGCCGCGCTCTCAATGGCACCGAGCGGGTTGGCCTTGCCCTGACCGGCAATATCCGGCGCTGACCCGTGGATGGGTTCAAACAGACCGGGACGTTGATCGCTCAGCGAGGCTGATCCCAGCAAGCCGATGGAGCCGGGTAACATGGAGGCTTCGTCCGAGAGAATATCGCCAAACATGTTCTCGGTCAGGATGACATCGAAATCGGTGGGTTCACGCAGCATATGCATCGCCGCCGCATCCACATACATATGGTCAAGCTCGATATCAGGATAGTCCGTCTTGCCCATTTCGCTGACGGTTTCGCGCCACAGGCGGCTTGTTTCCAGTACATTGGCCTTGTCGACAGAGGTCAGGCGTCCGCGGCGCTGACGCGCCTGTTCAAAGGCGATCCGTGCCACCCTTTCGATCTCGGCGCGCGAATAGGTGCATTTGTCCGAGGCGCTGTCCTCGGTGCGTTCGCGTTCCCCGAAATAGATGCCGCCAGTCAGTTCGCGTACGATGACCATGTCCACGCCCGCCACTTTTTCCGGTCGCAGGGGAGATCGGTCGGCCAGCTCGGGATGAACACTGACAGGGCGCAGATTGGCATAGACATTCATGGCCTTGCGCAGGGCCAGAAGTCCGGCCTCGGGACGCGAGGGCGCGTTGTCCCATTTGGGTCCGCCCACCGCACCGAGAAAAACGGCATCCGCGGCCAGGCAGGCAGATGTTGTGGCCTCACTCAGGGGCTCGCCGGTTTGGTCGATGGCGGCTCCACCAAACGGGTGATCCGAAAATTCAAGCTGGAAGCCGCAGCGCCGGGCCACGGCCTCCAGAACGGTCCGGGCCGCGCCGGCCACTTCCGGTCCAATCCCGTCTCCGGGCAAAAAGGCGATGGAATAGCGTGTCATGAGCAGGCCTCCTCATAGGCTCGGATCTTGTCGTCCTGTTCGAGCAGGAAGCCGAGCGGGTCATTGCCATCCAGCAGGCAGCGTCGGGCAAAGGCTTCGATCTCGAATCCGAAACTGGGCCCCTGTGCGCACCGGACCCAGCAATCCTCCAGATCCACGACAACCTCCGCATCTGGATGCTCGAGCAGCCAGCGATGGGCCGTGCTGGGGGCAATAATCGGCAGAATACCGTTCTTGGCAGAGTTGGACCGGAAGATGTCGGCGATCTCGCTGGAGATCACCACACGCACGCCCAGATCATGCAAGGCCCAGGGCGCATGTTCGCGAGAGGACCCACACCCGAAATTCTGGCCGGCGATCAGGATTTCATGGCGGCTGGGTTGGTAGCCCCGCAGAGCATGGCCGGGCTTTTCCTGGCCCGCACCATCATAACGCCAGTCATGAAAGGCCAGCTTGCCCAGCCCCGTGCGGGTGGTCGTGGTGAGAAACCGGGCCGGAATAATCTGATCGGTATCAATGTTTTCCTGTTCAAGCACGAAGGTGCGGCTGACCAGGGGGCTAAACGGCGTGCGCATGTTGGACATGACCATCCTCCATCAGCGAGCGGGGATCCGTGATCTGACCTGTGACGGCGGCGGCCGCCGCCGTGGCCGGGCTGGCCAGGACGGTGCGAACGCCCGGGCCCTGTCGACCTTCAAAATTCCGATTGGACGTGGACACAACCAGCTCACCCGGTTGCCCCTTGTCACCATTCATGGCGATGCACATGGAACATCCCGGCTGGCGCCAGTCGGCTCCGGCTTCGATGAAAACCGTGTCGAGCCCTTCTTCAATGGCCTGCTGGCGCACAAGAACGGAACCAGGCACGACGAGCGCACGCACGCCGTCAGCCACTTTGCGTCCGCGGAAAATCGCCGCCGCTTCACGCAGATCGGTGATGCGCGAATTGGTGCACGAGCCGATGAAGACCTGGTCGACGGCCTGGCCTTGTAGTGTCGCACCGGCATCCATCTTCATGTATCCCAACGCCCGGGCATCTGCGCCGGTACGCGGAGCGGGCACCGGAGCATCGATGGCGATACCGGCATCGGGCGCCGTTCCATAGGTCACCATCGGGCGGATCTGCGTGGCATCGATCTCGATCTCTCGATCGAATGTGGCACCGGGGTCCGAGCGCAGGTCTGACCAACGGGCGAGGGCGGCCTCCCAATCAGCACCCTTGGGGGCTTTCGGGCGGTCTTTCAGCCAGTCAAACGTGGTCTGGTCCGGGGCAATCATCCCGGCGCGCGCGCCCGCTTCGATCGACATGTTGCAGACGGTCATGCGCCCTTCCATGTCGAGTGCTTCAATCGCTTCCCCGGCATATTCGATCACGCAGCCAGTGCCGCCATCAACCCCGATTTCGGCAATGATGGCGAGGATGATGTCCTTGGCGGAAACGGAGTCAGGAGCCTGACCGGTCAGCGTGATCCGCATGGATTTGGGCTTGCGTTGCAGGAGGCATTGAGTGGCCAGGACATGACCGACTTCCGTTGTCCCGATGCCAAAGGCCAGGGCTCCAAACGCACCATGGGTTGCCGTGTGGCTGTCACCGCACACAATGGTCATGCCCGGCTGGGTCGCGCCCATTTCTGGACCGATCACGTGCACGATACCGCGATGTTCACTCTCCCACCCGTGCAGGGTGATGCCATGCCTACGGGCATTGTCCTGGAGCGTCTCGACCTGTGTCTGAGCCTGGGGCGTGACGTAGGGCGGAGGGGTTCCCGGTTCGAAATCCAGTGTCGGGGTGGAATGATCAATGGTCGCCAGAACACGATCAGGGCGGCGCACACGCAGCCCCCGCGCTTCAATCTCGGCAAAGGCCTGAGGCGAAGTCACCTCGTGCACCAGATGAAGATCGATATAGAGAATACCGGGTGTGTCGTGGCTTTCCTCAGCGACCTGATGAGTGTCCCAGATTTTCTCGAACAAGGAGCGTGGCGCCTCAGGCGACATGCTGAACCTCCATCGGATTGTCGTGAGCGGCTTCCAGCCATCCGTGCGCGTCCGGCGTGGCGCCGGAGAACAGGCCAAAGAAACGCTCCTGCATCAATTGGGTGATCGGGCCACGTCCGCCGCACCGCACCTCGTGTCGGTCCACAGAGCGAACCGGGGTGATTTCGGCGGCCGTGCCGGTGAAGAAGATTTCGTCCGCCAGATAGAGGCTTTCGCGTGACAGGGTTTGCTCCCGCACCTCCAGACCTTCAGCCCGGGCCAGCTGGATGACACTGTCGCGGGTCAGACCAGACAGGATAGAGGACGAGGTCGGAGGGGTCCGGATGATGCCATCCGCGATCACGAAGATATTTTCGCCTGCGCCTTCCGACACCAGACCATGAACGTCCAGACCAATGCCCTCATCAAACCCGCGATCATGCGCTTCATGGGAGATCAGATAGGAAGACAGGTAATTACCTCCGGCTTTCGCCCCGGTCGGGATGGTGTTGGGCGCCGCGCGGTTCCAGCTCGACACACAGGCATCGACACCCTTTTCCAGCGCGTCTGCGCCCAGATAGGCACCCCACGGGAAGGCCGCGATGATCGTATCCACACTGTTATCCTTGCTGGGCAGGACACCCAGGCCCCCATAACCAAAATAGGCAATCGGACGCAGATAGGCGTCTTTCAGGCGGTTGGATCGAATGGTCTGTTTGCACGCGTCGATAATCTCTTCCGGCGTGTGCGGGATTTGCATCCGGTAAATGCGGGCGCTGTCAAACAGACGTTTGATGTGATCGGTCAGGCGGAAGATCTGGGGACCGGACGGCGTGTCGTAGCAGCGAATGCCCTCAAACACCGATGTGCCATAGTGCAGGCCATGGCTGAGAACATGGGTTTGTGCGTCGTGCCAGTCGATCAGCTCGCCATTGCGCCAGATGAAGTCGGTTTCCGTGATAGCCATCTTAACTACTCTCAATTCGGGTCAGACGGCCGTGGCCGTGTGTGATTTTTCAGGGTCGGCGTGGGCAAAGGCATGCGCACGCTCAAGGGAAAACAGAAGGGAATCGATGGCGGCGGTCACGACATCGGGCCCCCGCGCTCGACCGGATACCTGGCGACCATCAATCTCGATCTCGATTTCAGCCATGAACTCTCGGCCTGACGGTGTACGGGTCATCCGGGTTTCCAGGTTGAGAATAATGGCCTGGGTCCGCGTGATGCGCTGAACCGCGGCGAAGGCGGCGGCTACAGGACCATCACCCGACGCGATATCCGACATGCGACCGCGCTCGGGATGGCTTAACTCCACCCGGGCGAATTGTTTGGGGCGCGGACCGGCCGTCGTGCGCAGCTCGGTCCGGACCACTTCCCAGCGGGCTCCGGATTCAGAGAAACCTTCCATCAGACCGACCAGATCGGCTTCCGTCACTTCGCCATGGGCGTCAGCCAAGGCCTTGAAACGGGCAAAGATATCGTCCTGCTCGTCCGCGGCTGGTTCATACCCCAGCTCGGCCATACGCTTGAACAAGGCGTGTTTGCCCGAATGCTTGCCCAGGATCAGGGAGGACGAATCGGCGCCGACACTCTCGGGTGTCATGATTTCATAGGTCCGGCGATCCGCGATCATGCCGTGCTGGTGAATGCCGGCTTCATGCGCAAAGGCATTGCGTCCGACGATGGCCTTGTTGGGCGCTATGGTGGTGCGCGTGGCCCGGATCAGGGTCTGGCTGGCCGGGACAAGCTCGGTGGTATCCACATGACAGGGCACGGTGAACACATCGGGGCGGACCCGCATGGCCATCACCACTTCTTCCAGGGAGCAATTACCCGCCCGTTCGCCAATCCCGTTGATGGCACACTCGATCTGGCGGGCGCCGCCACGCACGGCGGCCAGGCTATTGGCCACGGCCAGGCCGAGATCATTATGGCAGTGTGCCGAGAAGATCACATGGGCGGGACGTGTCACCGTCTCACTCAAATGTTTGAACAGCTCATAGATTTCCGTGGGCTCGCTATAGCCGACCGTGTCGGGAATGTTCAGGACATCGGCTCCGTGCGCGGCAGCACATTCGAGCGCCTCGACTAGGAAATCCGGCTCGGTGCGCAGTGCATCCTCGGCCGAGAATTCAATCTCGTCGAACTCACCACGGGCATGGGTCAGGGCCGTTTCGATCGCCGCAATCACCTCGGTCCGGCTCATGCGCAATTTGGCTTCGCGGTGGATCGGGCTGGTGGCCAGGAAGATATGGGCCCGCTTGCGACGGGCCGGTTCCAGCGCATGCATGGCGGCATCAATATCGCGAACGGTGGCGCGCGCCAGGGAGCAGATGGTCGGGCCGGTGATCTCGCGCGCGATCTGGCGGATCGCCTCGGTATCGCCGGGAGAGGCGGCGGCAAACCCGGCCTCGATGACATCCACCCGCAGCTTCTCGAGCATGCGAGCAACCGCAATCTTCTCATCCGGCAGCATAGAGAAGCCGGGGGCCTGCTCACCATCGCGCAGGGTGGTGTCGAAAATCCGGACATGGTCCGGGGCATTATCATTCATCAATGTCGAGGCGGACATGGTTCGCTCCAGCCGGCGGTCTGAGTGCCGGCGATTTGATAGGTCGTATCAGGGGTGTCGGGCGTATGGACCTTGCTGACATCGAACAATCGTTCGATCTGGCGGGTCAGGACATCGGCGCGGCGGCCGGAATCACGAGGGTCCAGCTGAAGCTGGATGCGCGAAATGCCTTCGGTCGGCTGGGCCTTGTGCATCGCGTTGATGACGAATCCGCGGCGCTCCACAAGACCGACAAGGCGCAGCAGTGCGCCCTCGGTGTCAAACAGGTCAACGGTCAGATCTAGACGCATCTCAATGCTCCATCATTTCTGCGTTGGACTTGCCCGGCGGCACCAGCGGCCAGACATTTTCACGCGGGTCGATCAAAACGTGCGCCAGGATCGGGCCCTTGGCGGCCAGCAGGCGCTCAATGGCGCCGGGGACTTCTTCCCGGCTGTGTACGGTGAAGGCTTCAATGCCGAAGGAACGGGCGACTTCGGCGAAATCCGGATTGTCGTAGAGGTCGATCTCGGAATAATTCTCCTGAAAGAAATACTCCTGCCACTGCCGGACCAGGCCCAAGGAGGCATTGTCCAGCAGCAGGATTTTCACGGGAATGCTGTAGCGACGGGCGGTCGCCAGTTCCTGGATGTTCATCATGATCGAGCCATCGCCGCTGACCGTGATGACCTGGGCGTCGGGGGCGGCCAGGGCAGCGCCAATACCGGCGGGCAGACCATAGCCCATGGCGCCAAGTCCGGCGGAGGTCAGGTGAGCTTCCGGCCGTGAAAAGCGGCAATGCTGGGCAACCCACATCTGGTGCTGGCCGACATCACAGGCGGCGATGAAATCGTCTCCGGCCGCTTCCGACAACTGCCGCAAAAGGGCCGGGGCGAACACGCCATTCCCCGGGGCATCCTCGTAGCGAAACGCAGTGCGTTCCTTATTGTCCGCGCAGATCTGACGCCAGTCATCAATCTCGACATAGCCGGGATCGAGGCGGCCCATGATCTCTCGCAGCGAGCCGGCAATGCCCACATCGGCGCGGCGCAGCTTACCGATCTCTGCGGCATCCCGATCAATGTGGATGATACGCGCATTGGGGGCGAACTCGTCCAGCTTGCCGGTCGCGCGGTCATCAAACCGGGCGCCGCAACAGATCAGCAGATCGCTGTCCTGAACCGCTTCATTGGCCGCTCGCGACCCGTGCATGCCCAGCATGCCCAGGAAATATGGGGCTTCAGGATGGGCGCAGCCCAGGGCCTTCAGCGTGGCGACGGTCGGGATGCCGGTGCGCGTCATGAAATCACGCACGGCATCCACGGACCGGCTCAGGGCCACCCCGCCGCCTATATAGAGTACCGGCTTGCGGGATTGGCGTATGAGGGCCGCCGCGGCACCCAATGCATCATCGGATACCGGCGGCGACCCGGTCTCGGGCCGAGTTGGGGGTAGAGAGGGACTCGCCTCGGCCTGCAAGACATTCTTGGGCAGGTCGACCAGGACAGGGCCCGGTCGGCCTTCCTCGGCAATGTGGAAGGCATCCTGCAAGAGTTGGGGGATCTGGTCGGGATCCCGGATAACGATGGAGTGTTTGACGACTGGCATGGTCATGCCGATGACATCCACTTCCTGGAAGGCGTCCGTGCCCATCAGGGCTGCGGGCACCTGCCCGGTCAGAATGACCATGGGGACACTGTCCAGATACGCGTTTGCAATCCCGGTCATGAGATTGGTCGCCCCCGGACCGGATGTGGCCAGACACACGCCGGCCTTGCCCGTGATCCGGGCTTCGGCATCCGCCGCGAAACTGGCGGCCTGTTCGTGTCGAACCAGGATGTGTTCCAGGCTCGACCCGACCAGCGCGTCATAAACCGGCATAATGGCGCCGCCGGGATAGCCAAAGATCCGGGTCACACCGATCTCTTCCAGCGTACGCACCACCATGTGGGCGCCGCTGGTCGGCGTTTGGGTCTGGGCAGGCGGAGCCAGTGCTGTTTCGGCCGTCATGGCAGTGTCCTCTCCGTCAGCCGGGTCAGGCGGTGTTGGAGCCGGGCTGCAGCCACGGCATGTCCGCGCGCAAGGCGGCACCGGTGTGTTCGATGGGGTGATCCAGATCCTTGCGCAGCAGGGCCTGGTATTGCGGCTTGCCCGCCTGGTTCTCGGTGATCCAGTCACGGGCAAATGTGCCGTCCTGGATATCGGTCAGAACCTCTTTCATGCGCGCGCGGGTCTCGTCATTGATGACGCGCGGGCCGGATCGCAGATCGCCATAGATGGCTGTTTCGGAGATGAATTCGTGCATCTTCGACAGGCCACCTTCATAGAGCAGGTCGACGATCAGCTTCAGCTCGTGCAGACATTCAAAATAGGCCACTTCCGGCTGATAACCGGCATCGACCAGGGTTTCGTATCCGGCGAGGACCAGCTCGGTGGCACCGCCACACAACACGGCCTGTTCACCAAACAGGTCGGTTTCGGTCTCCTCGGCAAAGGAGGTTTCGATCACGCCGGAATTGGCCCCGCCGATACAGGCCGTATAAGCCAGAGCCCGGTACTGGGCATCGCCAGTGGCATCCTGATCGACCGCATAGAGGCAGGGCACGCCGCGCCCGCGCTCGTATTCACGCCGGACCAGATCGCCTGGACCTTTCGGGGCCACCAGCATCACATCGACATCGGCAGGCGCCTTGACCCGGCCGAAATGCACGGAGAAGCCGTGGGCGAACATCAGGGCATCGCCTGCGTCCAGATTAGGGGCGATATACTCGTTGTAGACGGCTTCGTGGCTCATATCCGGGGTCAGGATGACGATCATCTTGGCCGCCTTGGCCGCCTCACCGGGCTCCATTGTGCGCAGGCCATCCGCTTGGGCCCGTTGGGCACCGGCGCCGCCGGCGCGGACGCCAACAATCACATCACAGCCGCTGTCATTGAGGTTCATGGCGTGGGCACGGCCCTGGCTGCCATAGCCGATCACGGCAATCGTCTGGGCCTTGAAGGCGGACGTGTCGACTTCTGAGGCGGTGCGCCGCGAGGTCGGTGCCGGGGTGGACGTGGTCATGCGAAAATCTCCTGTTTGGACCCGGTTTCGGGTGTATTCGGGTGTGATGAGGTTGAGGCGGGCAGCGGACCCTCATGGGTCACGGCCCCGCGCGAAGCGGACGCCACCAGCCGGGCATATTTGTCGAACACGCCGCCCATGCGACGCGGCGGTGCAGGCGTGTGGGTGACGCGTCGGGCGTCGAGATCTGCCTCGACATCGATCCGCCGCGCGGCCACATCGATCTTGATCGTGTCGCCATCCTGGATCAGCCCGATCGGGCCACCGGCGGCGGCCTCCGGAGCGACATGGCCAATCACGAAGCCTTTTGATGCGCCTGAGAAACGGCCATCGGTGATCAGGGCGACATCCTCGCCCAGTCCCTGACCGACCAGGGCAGCCGTGACGGCCAGCATTTCGCGCATGCCGGGTCCGCCCTTGGGGCCTTCATTGCGGATGATGATCACATCTCCGGCCTGGATCTGATTGTTTTCAACGGCAGCAAACGCGTCGTCCTCACACTCGAAGACCCGGGCCGAACCGGTGAAATGTGTGCGCGAATGGCCTGACAGTTTCAGGACCGAGCCGTCCGGAGCCATATCGCCGGACAGGATGCGGAAGCCGCCATCGGGTTTGACCGGATTGGCCACGGTATGGATCACACGCTGTCCGGCACTCTCCTCCGCCAGGGCGCATTCCTCGAACAGGCTGCGGCCGCTGACAGTCGGGACATCATTCAGGCATTCGCCCTCCACCAGGCGTTGGGCGAACAGGCGTGTACCTCCGGCCAGGAACATGTGATGCGCCAGAAAGCGCCCGCCGGGTTTGAGGTCGGTGATCACGGGGGCCGTGCTGGAAACCGTGTCGAATGTCTCGATCGAGAAAGGCACGCCGGCTTCAGCTGCGATCGCCGCGACATGCAGAATGGCATTGGTAGATCCGCCACTGGCCGAGGCGGCGATGGCCGCATTTTCCAGAGAGGCCGGGGTGATGAATTGTCGCGGGCGGGTTCCTGACCGGGCCAGTTCGACCGCCAGCTGACCGCACCGGGCCGCGGCCGCAGGCTTGTCGGGGTGCGGGGCGGGGATGTCATTGGCGCCCATGGGCGACAGGCCCATCATGGTCAGGATCATGGCCATCGTATTGGCCGTGAACTGTCCACCACACGCGCCAGCCCCCGGACAGGCCGCCTTCTCGACGGCGTCCAGCTCATTGTCATCGATTGAGCCGCACGCATGCGCCCCGACGGCCTCGAATACGTCCTGGATCGACAGGTCCTGATCACCCCGGCGGCCCGGCATGATCGTGCCGCCATACAGGATGCAGCCCGGCACATCCATGCGGGCCAGGGCCATGGCGGCGGCCGGGATGGTCTTGTCGCAGCCCACGATCACCATCACCCCGTCCAAGCTGTGGCCCCGCACGGCCAGCTCGATGCTGTCGGCAATCACCTCGCGGGAGATCAGCGAGGCCTTCATGCCCTGCGTCCCCATGGAGATCCCGTCCGACACAACCACGGTGTTGAAGTCGGCGGGCACACCGCCGGCATCGCGAATGGCCTGGCGGGCCGGCTCGGCCAGCTTGTCCAGATGCATATTGCACGGGGTCACGGTCGACCAGGTATTGACCAGCCCGATGATCGGTTTGGCAAAGTCCTCGTCCTCGAACCCCGTCGCGCGCAACATGGCGCGGGCAGGCGCCCGGGCGGGTCCGGCAGTGATGGTGTCTGAATTTTTGCGTCGTGTGTCGGTCATCGGTCTGGTCCGTGAGGCCAACACGAAAAACCCCGCTCCGTGAGGAGCGGGGCTTTTCGTGCCTGCCTGTTAGGTGTGTCCTAGCTCGCAGGTGTGAGCGCCGCTCCGGTTATGGAGGCGATAATAAGTACAAGGAGTACAAGGAGGGTCAGGCCGGTGAGCGCGACATCCGCACGCGCAAACAGTCCGCCCGACGGGACGGCGACTGCGGTCTGGGAGACCGGCGGCTGGTAAGTGTTGCGGTTCATGGGCGTGCCCGGTTGCTTATGTTGCGTTGCACGATGACGGTCGCTGTCCGGATTGGCAACCCCTCTTGCGCAACATTTTTGCATTTCATTATCCAACCTTGGTCTGGGGTGGAAAAATCTTGCGCGCGTACGCGTGGGCGCGGAATTGATGTCAGAGCGGTGATGCGCATGAAAAACGTGCGCGCCTTGCCTTTCAAGCGGGGTTCGAGTCTAGATGCAGCTCCTGATCGGGCGCGGTACGAACGATCGCACTCTGACAAAGTTGACAGGAGAATGGCAGTATGGCCTTCGCGGCTGGTTGGTCTGTGGACGTGCAGCGCGTCGTGATAAAACTGGGCTCATCACTTGTGCTGGACGCACAAACGCGCGCGCTCAACATGCCCTTCCTCTATGCCGTTTCCCGTGATGTTTCGGATCTTTTAAATCAAGATATTCAATGTGTTATTGTGAGTTCGGGAGCCGTGGGTCTCGGCCGGCCACGGCTGGGCCTGACGGCGTCGGGGCTTACACTCAACCAACGCCAGGCGGCTGCAGCCGCAGGTCAGACTGTGCTGGTTCAAGGGTGGGAGAGAGCGTTTGAGCCGCATGGTGTACCGGTGGCGCAAGCCCTCTTGACATATGGTGACATAGAGCGTCGACGTAGCTGGCTCAACGCCCGCTCCACCTTGCGCGAACTGGTGGGCTGCGGCGCAGTGCCGGTGATCAATGAGAACGATACGGTCTCAACCGAAGAATTGCGGTTTGGCGATAATGACCGTCTCGCGGCCCGTGTCGCGCAAATGATTTCTGCGGACCTCCTCATTCTGCTTTCCGATGTTCCCGGCGTGTGCACGGCCGATCCGCGTCATGATCCGAATGCGACCCTGATCGAGGATATCTCGGAAATCACACCGCAGATCGAGGCTTTGGCCGGCGGCGCGGGCGCTTCGGGCGTCGGGACGGGAGGCATGGCCACCAAGATCGCGGCAGCGCGCATCGCCGGATCTGCAGGGTGTACAACGCTTATTGCATCAGGACGGGTTGACCATCCGGTGATGGCCGCGGCGCAGCGCGGAGGGGGGAGTTGTATCCGCCCGTCTGTGGACGCGGGGTCTTCGCGGCAGGCCTGGATCGCGGGTGCCCTGGAACCTGTCGGACGTCTTGTTCTCGATTCCGGAGCCGTGAAAGCCGTTCTGTCCGGCAAGAGTTTGCTGCCCGTCGGACTAAAAGCGGCGTCTGGCGGTTTCAACCGCGGGGATGTTGTGCGGCTGGATGACGAAGCGGGCCAAATGATCGGCAAGGGTGTCGTGGGATATGATGTCGAGGAGGTTCGCCGGATTGCGGGTCTCAAGACTGATTCCGTCGAGGCAGAGCTGGGATATCGACGCGGATCTGCTGTCGTGCACTGCGAAGACCTGGTCCTTGCTGCACCGGCGAAGCCGGGTTGAGATCGTGATGATCCGCCCTACTGTTCGATCAAACGGTGTCGGGAGGTCGAATTGGCAGAATTGACATTTCACGTGAGCCAGCTGGGTATCATGCTCCTGGTGATGCTGGCCCTCTGGCCCATATCGGTCTGGCGCAATGACCCTTCCTTTATCGACTCGATCTGGCCCCTGGGTTTCATTCTCATGGCGCTGTCGAGTGCTGTGTCTGTTGGGACGAATTATCTGGTTCAGCCGGTCTTCTGGATGGTGCTGGTGTGGGGATTGCGTCTGGGGCTTCACCTTTTCACACGCTGGATGCATGAAGGTGCGGACAAGCGCTACGACGCCCTCAAGGCCCGTGCCCGCTTTAATGTTCACCTCTTTGTTCTGGTGACGGTGTTTGTTCTGCAGGGCATCTTGCTGTGGCTGACATCCCTACCGATCCAGAATGCCATGGTTCGCGCAGAGGGCTGGGCGCCCTTTGAGCGTATGGACGGGTTCGCCCTTGCTGGTCTGGCCTTGTTTATCGTCGGTTTTCTTTTCGAAACGATCGGAGACTGGCAGCTGGCACGGTTCAAGGCCAATCCCGACAATGCGGGCAAGGTGATGGATCAGGGGCTGTGGCGTTACACCCGTCATCCCAATTACTTCGGCGATGCCTGTGTCTTCTGGGGGATTTATCTCGTCGGTCGCGCCGGAGCAGATCCGTTATGGGGTGATGGCGCCTGGACGATTATCGGGCCGATCTTTCTGACCTGGACCCTGACCCGATGGTCGGGAAAGGCCTTGCTGGAGCGCAATCTGATGGAGAGCCGTCCAGACTATGCCGATTATGTGCGGCGCACGCCGGGCTTTATTCCAGGCTTTCCAAAACGACGAGACCCCTAGCCCTCGCGCATTTTCTCCAGGAATTCGCTGACCTCGGCTTCCAGCACATAAGCCTGTCCCGCCATCTGGGACGTCGCGCCATGCACCTGCTGGGACGCGGCATTGGCATCGGAGATGGTCATGGAAAGGCCATCCATCGCCTTGGAGACAAAGCCCGCACCGCTGGCGGCTTCGGCGATGTGTGTGGCGATCTCCTGTGTTGCATTGCCCTGTTCCTGTACGGCCCGGCCGACTTCTCCCGACAGGCGGGAGAGATTGGCGATTGTACCCCCCATCCGGCTGATCGAATCGACAGCGGCATCAGTCCGTTCGCTGATCGAGCGAATCTGGTTCCGTATGGTTTCCGTGGCTTCACCTGTCTGTTCGGCCAGGGTTTTCACTTCTGACGCAACAACAGCGAAACCCTTGCCTGCTTCGCCTGCGCGTGCGGCTTCGATTGTTGCATTGAGAGCGAGGAGATTGGTCTGTTCGGCGACATCCTGGATCAGGGCGACCACCTGACCGATTTCAGTCACGGCATCGGCCAGCTCGCTGATCTTTGTGGCAGCAGTTTCGCTTTCCATGATGGCGGTGTCGGCCGAGAGTGTTGAATCATCCACCTGTCGCAGGATCTCGCGGACCGAGTTCGAGAGTTCCTCCGTTGCGGCAGCGACGGTCTGGGCGTTGCTGGACGTTTGTTGCGCGGCCGCCATGACATCCATCGAATGTGTGCCGGCGCTTTCCGCCGCGGTTTGAAGGCTTTGCGCTGTCCGGGAGAGCTCGCCCGCAGCGGTGGACTGCTTCTTGATGATCTCTCCGACGGCGCGATCAAACTCTTCAGCCAGCACGAGGCGCTGGGCGCGACGGTCCTCGCGGGCCTGGAATTCAATGGCTTCCTGTTCTTCGCGCAGGTCTGCGGCGGCAGTCATTTCGCGTTGGAACACATCCAGCGTCCGCGCCATGGCCCCGATCTCGTCCTTGCGATCCTGACCGGTCACCTGAATCCTTTCACCCTTAGCCAGTTGCGACATGATGTGGGTTGTCTGTTTGATGGGGTGGGCAATGGAGCGGCCGATCATCCAGGTCAGGGTGGTGACTGCGCCAAAGATGAGGATGATAAAACCGATCGCGACCTGCATTGTGCGTTCGGTACTCGAGCTTAGACGGGATGCCGCTTCGGCACGTCCCTGCGTGGCAGAGAGCGCGATGCGTTCGAAGACCGGAGCCAGCGCTTCATAGGCCGTGTTGACCTGCGTGATTGAAGCTTCCAGCTCCAGGCGGGCACGTGTCCAGTTGTGGAAATCACGCTGATAGGCCCGCATGAGATTGCCCACTTCTTCAAGAACCAGTGGCGCGTAGGGCCGGGTGTTCCAGATTGCAAAGAATTCCTCGACCCGTGTGTCCAGCCGATCAATATAGCGTTGCTGGACACGCATCATGAAATCCTTCTCATGGCGTCGCATCATCAGCATTTTCACGGTCAGTTCGTCATCCTGGTACTCGGCGAGCCGGGTCTCGACGGCATGGACGGCCCCGCGCAGCTGACCTTCCAGACCGCTATCGGCGTCCAGCCCCATGCGTTCGCGCACGTCGACCAGTTGATTGAAGGAGCGTGCATAGGCCAACGCCAGCTGACGCGCTTGCTGGAGTTCTGCCTCCATCAAAATGGCGAGTGGGTCTGTGCTGAGCCTGTCCAGCTCTGCCATGAGGCGACGGTGTTCGAGGGTGAAGCGGGTGAGGTCTTCCAGGTCGCGTCGCAACAGGAAATCGGTCTGGATTTGACGCAGAATCAAGGCTTGGCTGGCCAGGGTCTGAGCCATCTGGTCAACCTCGACATATCCGCGTTCCTCGGCAAGGGCGGACCGTGTAACCGTGGCATTCCAGAAGAACAAGCCGGTCAGGGACAACACGGCGATGCCGGTGAGAACTCCCAGCCCAGCGATACGCTGCGAGATGCGAAAAGTGTTCAGGATGTTGAGCATGGTTCAACCTCAGGTGACTGGTCTGCCGTCCTTAGTCAGCGGGCCTAGACCTCGTGCCGTGCCGCTTAATAACACCTAAACACAGGTGTTCCGGGGGATCCGTTTCAAAAAACATTCACCCAAATGTCACAGAGTTTTCTGCGCAGATATTTCGCTTGCTCTTTCTGGTTGTTTTTTGGAGACGGATTTTAGGCTAGTGGAAATCGCGACTGCCCGGAAGGAGCTGACGGACCCGGCTGGCCTGCTGGAGGCGTCTTGCGATGTTCAGCTGGCGCGGATCGTCCTGGCCGGAGCGCGCTTCATCTGCGCGTGTCGAAGAGGTGTCTATGAGATGTCCGCTGGCCAGCTCATTCAGCCAGTCCGTGCGATCCATCAATGTCTGGGCGATCACGTGGATAACAGAGCCTTCTTTCTGGACACGGCCGGTCACCGCCAGAAACTTTGAACGCATAACGGTCTTGCGGAAGCACTCAAAGGTTTTGGGCCAGACAATGATATTGGCATTTCCGGTCTCATCCTCGAGTGTTGCAAAGATCACCCCGCTGGCTGAACCGGGGCGCTGCCGCACCAGAACGAGACCGGCCAGACTGATCCAGCGCCCGTCGGCTGTGTCCTGCAGGGCCGAGATGGGGCGATGGCCGGTCTCGTTGAGGTGATGTCGGAAGAAATAAACCGGATGTCCTTTTAGCGAGAGGCGCAGATGCGTGTAGTCCTCGGCGACCTCTTCCGCGCGGGTCAGGGCGGGCAAGCCGGGATCGGTCTCGGGGCCGGTTTCATCCATATGCTCAAACAAAGGCAAGGCCGGGCCGCGTTCGGCCAGGGCGTTCCAGCTGGCCTTGCGCCGATCGAGCGAGAAAGAGGCCAGGGCGTCGGCTTCGGCCAGCCGATCAAGCGTGCCCTTGTCCAGCCGGGCGCGACGGGCGAGTTCGGATACCGAGCTGAAGGGGCCCTCAGCCTGGCGAGCCGCGATGAGCCGGGCCATGGCGTTTTCCCGCAAACCCTTGATCTGGCGCAAGCCGAGACGAACGGCCTTCACGCCACCGCCTTCTGTCGTTGCGAGACCGGGTCGCGGGCGCGGATCGGTTTCCAGGGTCGAATCCCAGTCCGATCGGTTCACATCGGGGGGCAGGACGCACACACCGTGTTCCCGGGCATCCCGGACCAGCTGGGCCGGTGCATAAAACCCCATGGGCTGGGCGTTGAGCAGGGCGGCCAGAAACACGTCCGGATAATAGTGTTTTAGCCAGCAGGACACATAGACAATAAGCGCAAAGCTTGCCGCATGGCTCTCGGGGAAGCCGTATTCGCCAAAGCCTTCGAGCTGTTTGAAACAGCGTTCGGCGAATTCTTGTGAATAGCCGTTCGACAGCATGCCGGCGACGAGTTTCCGGCCCATCTCATAAATCGTTCCGGAGCGACGAAAGGCGGCCATGGAGCGACGCAGCCGATCGGCTTCGGCCGGGCTGAAACCGGCAGCGACAATGGCGATCCGCATGGCTTGTTCCTGAAAAAGCGGTACACCCAGCGTCTTGCCCAGAACGGCTTCCAGCTCGGCGGAGGGAAATTCAACCCGCTCCTCACCATTACGGCGGCGCAGATAGGGGTGGACCATATCTCCCTGGATGGGGCCGGGCCGGACAATGGCCACCTCGATCACCAGATCATAGAAATTGCGCGGTTTCAGACGGGGCAGCATCGACATTTGTGCCCGGCTTTCGATCTGGAACACACCGACCGTGTCGGCCTTGCAGATCATGTCGTAGACTTGAGGGTCTTCGGCGGGAATATCATCCACCGCCATGGGCCGGTCATAATACAGGCCGAGCATGTCAAGCGCCCGGGCGACGCAACTCAACATGCCCAGACCCAGAATATCCACCTTCATCAGTCCCAGGGCGTCGATATCCTCCTTGTCCCACTCCAGAACCGTACGTTCGGGCATGGCGGCATTGTGCAGCGGTACGATTTCGTCCAGTCGCCCATCGGTCATGACAAAACCGCCGGGGTGCTGGGATAAATGACGCGGGAAGCTCAACAAGGCCTGGGCGTGATGCAAGGTCTGGGTGAGGGCCGGACTGTCAGGATCAAGGCCCAGCTCCTGGCGTATCCGGTCCTTGTCAGGCGTCTCTCCACGCGACCAGCCCCAGATGGAGCCGGACAGGGCGGCAATGACATCGCCGGACAGGCCAAACACCTTGCCGACTTCGCGAATGGCCCCGCGTGGACGATAGCAATTGACCGTCGCCGTCATGGCCGCGCGGCGGCGTCCATATTTGCGATAGACATACTGGATCACCTCTTCGCGGCGCTGGTGTTCGAAATCGACATCAATATCCGGCGGCTCGCCACGTTCAGCGGAGACAAAGCGTTCGAACAGAAGATCGACCCGGGCCGGGTCCACCTCGGTAATCCCCAGGGCGAAACAGACCGCGGAATTGGCTGCCGAGCCGCGGCCCTGGCACAGGATGTCTTGGCTGCGGGCAAAGCGCACGACATCATAAACGGTAAGAAAATATGACGCGTAATCAAGTTGTGCGATGAGTCCGAGTTCTTTCTGCACGGCCTGGTGCACGGCGGGAGGGACGCCTTCGGGATAGCGCCGGTCCAAGCCCTCCCATGACAGGCGTTTGAGGGTTTCCATCGGTGTCTCTCCCTCACCGATCACTTCCTGCGGATAGGTGTATTCCAGCGCGTCTAGACTGAAGGTGAGCGAGCGGGAAACCTGGACGGCCCGGTCAACAGCGTCCTCATAACCGCGGAAAATCCGGTACATCTCGCCGGCCGGTTTGAGATGGCGTTCGGCATTGGCGGTCAGGCGATATCCGGCCTCATCAATACGCACATGTGTACGAATACAGGTGATCACATCCTGCAGGGATTTGCGGGCGGGGGCATGGTAGAGCGCATCCGTGCTGGCGAGCGGGAGGAGGCCCAGCTGCTCTGCCAGCTGGGATAACCGAAACAGACGTTCACCATCGCGGCCGTCAAACCGTCGAGTCAGGGCCAGATAGGTGTCGGATCTGGCGCGTTTCGCGATCGCTTTTGCGGTGTCGAGCCAGCCGGGTGGAATGGGGTCGGGCGGCAAGATCAGGAAAACCTGGTCATCGCTCGCATCCACGATCATTTCCGGCCAGAGTTCGCATTCACCCTTGATGGCGCGGAAATTGGCATCGGTCAGCAGGCGGCATAACTGACCATAGGCCCGGCGGTTTTTGGGGTAGGCGATGAGTTCGAAGCCACACCGCGTGATCAGGCGCGTGCCGGGATGAAAGCGTATCCCGACTTCCTTGGCTGCCAGATGGGCGCGAACCACGCCGGCAAAACTGTTGCGATCGGCCAGCCCGATGGCCTCCAGACCCAGGGCATGGGCCTGGGCGATCATCTCGTCGGGGTGGGAGGCCCCGTGCAGGAAGGAGAAATTACTGCACGCGGCCAGTTCGGCAAATCCCATCACCCAACTCCGTGGACAAACCAGCGCGGCTGGCGGGTTTCCAGGCCATAGAGTCCGTCGCGATAGAGCCAGAACCGGCGGCCTTCGTGTGTCTCCACACGGAAGTAATCCCGACTCCGTGGCATGTCGCCCGGCGGGGCCTGCCACCAGTCGGGTGCAATCCGTTCAGGCCCTTCTGCCTGGCTGACCCGGTGATGCACCCGTCGCCAATGAAAGCTTCTGGGCGGACCGTCCGGGATTTCGGCAACAGCCTCCACCTGTTCCGGACGCCCCAGTATCATCAGGGGGCGATCGGGGGTCAGCGGTGCGTCGTCCAGTGGCAATCCGGGCTGATCTGCGACGGACAGCGCGGGCGAACTCGCCGAACCGGTGGCAAGGGGCACCCAGTGCGCGGCGTGTTCGGGCTGGTGAGTGGCCTGAAACCGCGCCTCATAGACGGTGTTCTCGCCAAGTTTTGCGGTGAGCCGGTCAGTCAGCTGGTGGATGTCAGCGACCGGGTTATGTGCCGTATGCTCCGGATCCAGCTGAGCTTGGTGCGTGTTTATGGCCTGGCTGAGCGGTGCGCTCAGCTCGATCATGTCGATACCAAATCCGATGTCCAGCGCCGTGCGGTCGAGGCGTTCCAGCAAGAGCCGTGTGATATGGGGCGCATCGCGACTGGGGGCGGCTGTACCGATGTCCAGGTCCTGGGTGCGACCATCGACCCGGTAGAGGGTCAGCCGGGCCTGGCGCAGGCCATGACCGTCTGTCTCCAGCTGACGGCACAAAGTCACAGTGGCTTCGGTGAGGCTGGACTTGAGGCCGTCCAGAACAAGCAGGGGTTCGCTATAGCGCATGCGGGTCCGATAGGCGCTGACAGGTTGAAGCGGGTCCAGACTTTCCGGTTCACGCCGGGCGGCCTGATCAAGGCGTTTCAGGAGTTGGGGGCCGAAGCGCCGGGCCAGGCCTGCGCGCGGACGGGTGAGGAGATCGCTGACCTGAACCAGTCCGAACCGGCGCAGCTTGGAAGCCAGGGCGCCAATTCGCAGCGCTTCAACCGGGAGAGTGTCCAGGTCAGGTGAGAGGCTACGGCTTACAAGCATGCCCCCGGGGGCCGGTGGGGCAGCATGGCGGGCCAGTCCCCAGGCCAACCCGATGGTCGATGCGATGGCGCCTGTGGTCGTTATGCCATGACTGCGCACCGCGTTCACACAGGTCTCCAGCAGAGCCTGTTCGCCGCCAAACAAATGAGCGCAGCCCGTGGTCTCCAGCAAGATACCGTCTAGCCCGGGAGCGCCGGGATCCGCGCTTGTCCAGGGGGACCAGCGTCCGCACGCGCGCGCCAGGCGGGTCAGGGCGGCTTTATCCCCGCTGGGGTCATGCGGCCGGGTCAGCAGGTCGGGCTCCAGGGCCTTGGCATCGGCAACCATCTGGCCCACGTGCAATCCTGCTTGGTCAGCCCGGGCGTTCAGCGCATACAGGCGCTCGCCCCCGGTTGTGGTGTGAGCCAGGGCAAAGGGGCGCTGTGGGCGCGGGCGGCGCTCAGGCGCTGCGGACCAGGGGGAGTTGAGCCGGTCTGTCGGCCACAGGGGCAGGCTCAACGACATGAAACGCCGCATGTTTCCACTCATATTCCTGTTCTTGAGGCGGGGCGCCACGCGCGCGTTCCAGATGAACGTGAAAGCGCGGGGCTCCGAGGCCGAAGAGCCCGTTGGCTCCCTGCCAAGGTGTTGGACGACTGGGGCGTGCGGCGATCCGACGTCGGGAGAGGGCAACGCTCAGGCCTTCGAGGCGCGCAGGGCGATGGATCAGCACAAGACTGGTGCGGGCCTGGGCCAGGCGGTGTAGACGCTTGCTGGCTGTCAGGTCATAACTGCGATGATTGCGCACTTCGCCCATCACCCAGGCCCCCTGACGCAGACCGTCCTCCATGGCCCAGAGCGCGTGTTCCGGCGTATCGGTCTCCACCAGGAGAATGCGGGAGGGGTCGAGATTCCAGTGTCTCAGGGCGGAGGGGGCCGGACGCCCGAAATCCTGGTGTGGGCCCGGTCGTGGACGCACCCAGAGCAAGGGGCGCCGCGGCGGCAGGCATTGCCCCATCAGCCCGGCCTGGAAGGCTAGGGCGGCGGGTTGATCCAGATACCCTGCGGCCGTGATTTCATGCAGCCCCGGCGTGAGTGCAAGCCCGTCAGGCGAGGTGATGGTGAGTGAGGTCGCAGGGTGTGGGGCTACACTGTGTGGGGCTACACTGGGCGGCGTTGTGGTGTCGGGTTCGGGCCTGATCATGTGTGCGGAGACGAATCCGCCCTGCACCCCCGGGTCCAGCGCCTTGAGGGTTTGACATAGCGTATCGATTTGCGCTCGCGATAAGTGTTTCGAGCCCATGGATCATGCCTGCTGAGGTGTGCGAGGAACAAAATGTTCTGCAAATGTTCTCATATCGGGCGCAGGAGTCAAGATGTCTTGGAATGTGTTCAACGCATGACGTTTGATCCGGTGTGTCAGGTGCCGTGAAGTCACGCTGCAAGCCCGCTGGCATCACGAAGCGGTGACATCCGTCATTTGTGAGACTTAGTCGCGAAAACGAGTGCAGGCGTGAGGGAAAACTCGCAAATCTCTCATTGGCTGTTGAACGCCCGATCCGACTTCTCTTGCCCGGCGCACAGCGCGTACCAGCACCTAGAGGGAATTATCATGACACGGATCAAAACGACGCCTATCGCAAGCCTGATCATCGCCGGACTGTCTGCCGCCAGTCTGACCGGCCTTGCGGCCGCCCAGGACAGTGGTTTCTACATTTCTGGCGGTCTGAACTCGACGACGTCCGAGCAAGGCCTGACACGCAATACGGGCACCAACCTGCCGACCGATGCCGCAACCGGTCCGGCCAATGGACCGAGCCTGTCGACACAGGACCAGGATACGGGTGTGAGCCTGTTTGTCGGAGCCGGTTATCGCCATGACCTGCCCAATGACTATTTTGTCTCTGTCGAGGCGTTCTACGCCGATGAAAGCGCCGAAACACTCAACATCAACAATGTCCTGGTGAGCGAGGTCGAGCTGACCGAGTCCTATGGCGTTGATTTCCGCGGCGGTCTTGAAGTGACAGACCGCTTCGCTGTCTACGGTCTGCTGGGCGCGACCAATTACAACTTCGACAGCAATCTCTCCTACACCTTTGCTCCGCCGACGGAATTTGTGGAGCAGGACGAGTGGGCCCTCGTCTATGGCGCGGGTGTGGAGCTGACGCTGAATGATCGTTTCTCCACCTTCGGTGAAGTGCGTCTGTCCAATGACATCGAATTCGACACGCCGCGTGATCGCGGGGGTGTGGTCAGCGACAATGAGCTCGATCTGACCGTTATCCGCTCGGGTATTCGTTTCAACTTCTGACCTGTCTGACAGGTCAATCGTTCAGACGAAGCCAGACTGGCCGACGGTATGTCCCTGCCGTCGGCCCTTTTTCTTTTTTCGCATGGCAGCGGTCCTAAAACATGAATTTGCGTGACGCAGGTCACGGAGGCGCTTGCTGCAATGCGGTAATTCTAACTCACCGCTCAATGAGTGGCCCCAAGACCTTCCTTGCGGAAGGGGCGAGGTGCGGACCTTACCCAAGGCGAAGCCCCAACTTCGACCAGCGGAGCCCCAACTCCGTCCCGTGCCCCGCCTTCCGCGGGAGGTTGCCCAGCACCATGAAGGTCATCGAACAGGGCTTTGAAGGCGTTGTGAAGCGCGCATAGCGTGCAAAATATTTTCATTCCCCTTCTTCGGCCTGAAAGTCGTCGTTTTGCTGCCGTGATTTCCGGGCAAAAGCTTGCTCCACCCGCTCAAGGGTGGAATATGAAGTCTGGGTTTGGGGTTGCTCGGGGACACGCGAAAGATGAGTGGGGACAAGAGATACAGTGCCTTCATCAGCTATAGTCATGCCGATGAGGCAATCGCCCGGAAACTGCATCACAAGCTCGAAACCTATCGATTGCCACCACGTCTGGTCGGCCAGGGGCTGTCGTCCGGCGCTTCTGTGCCGCGGCGTCTCAAGCCGGTGTTTCGCGATCGCGACGAACTGACCGTCAGCTCTGATCTGACCGAAGCCGTGCGAGAGGCTTTGGGAGATGCTGACGCACTGATCATTGTATGCTCACCTGCCGCGGCTCAGTCGCAATGGGTGAACCAAGAAATCGAACTGTTCCGCAGCCTAAACCCGACAGGCCGTGTCCTGCCGATCATTGCTGCGGGTGAGCCCTTCGCCTCGTCAAAGCCGGACCTGAAGACGCAGGAATGTTTCCCGCCGGCCTTGCTGGGAGGCCAGAACGAACGCGCGGGGCGCCATCTCGAACCCCTCGCTGCGGACCTGCGGCGCGGCGGTGATGGCTGGCGCATGGCGATCAACAAGCTGGTCGCTGGTCTCTATGGTTTACGTCTTGACGAGATCATTCGCCGTGACCTTCAGCGGCGAAACCGGAACGTGATCTTGATCACGGGGATCATGGCCGCGGTCACGCTATCAATGGGTGCGTTGACTGTGTTTGCCCTGAAAGAACGGGCGGCCGCTATCTCTGCCCGGGGGGAAGCAGAGCAGCGGAGGAGCGAGGCCGAGGACCTGATCGAGTTCATGCTGAGCGATCTCCAGGAAAGACTGGAGCCGGTGGGTCGGCTCGATGTTCTCGATACTGTCGGGGCCAAAGTCATTGAATACTATGCAGATCAGGGGGTAGGTGCGTTGTCTGCAGATTCCTTGGGGCGCCGTGCGCGCGCCTATCATCTCTTGGGGAATATCGAAGAGGCCGAAGGCGACGTGGAAGCCGCGGCCAATTATTTCCGATCCGCCTATGAAGCCACGCGAAGCTCGGTTTCGCTGGCGCCGAATGATCCGGACAGGGTCTATGAGCACTCTCAAAGTGCCTATTGGGTCGGATATTTCGAAATCCGCCGTGGTCGTTATAGAGAGGGTGAGCAGTATTGGCTCGAATACAAGGAGTTCTCCGAACGCCTTCTCGGATTTGATGCCGATAATCTGGACTGGCGGACTGAGGCGGCCTACGCCAACGCCAATCTGGGGGCCCTGTATCTGGAGGATATGCGTCCGAGCGATGCTCAGCCGGTGCTTTATCATGCCCTGGATTTGTTCCTCGATATTGCAACCGAACAGGTGGACAGTATTCAGGCCCAGGTGGATCTCGCCGATGCCTATGCCTGGGTGGCTGATGTCGAGGAAGTCCTTGATGGTCGTGATGCGGCCATTGCAGCGCGCCGTCGCCAGGTGGCGATGTATGAGAACCAGCTCTCCGGAGAGCTGGGCAATTGGGTGATCCGCGAGGACGCTATCAATGCGGAAAATCATTTGGGGCGCCTGCTGACACTGCATGATGCGGCCCTCAATCCCGATGATTACCAGTTCGGCCTGTCCATCCTGGAAAGCCAGTCTGCCGAAGTTGACGCCCTGATCCGGCATGACGCCCAGAATGTGCACTGGCGCACCACGGGTATTCGCCAGCGCCTCTGGCTGGCCCAGGCCCATCTGGGGCTGGAACGGGTTAATGAGGCGCGCCAGGCCTTTCTCGATGCCTCGGCTATGATGGCTCATCCCAGCTGGGAGAGTGATGAAACGCCTGTGAAGCAGGAAGCGCAATTCCTGGCCGCTCTAGTGCAGGCTCGCCTTCTGATGGCTTCCAGTCAGTTCAATGCGGCTGAGACCGCTTATGATCACCTTTTACAGGATCTCCAGGCCGATGATGCCTGGAAGGATATTTTCGAACTCGGCCCGTATGTGTTTGCCGCAGCCATTAATGACCTGGCCGAGATCGCGGTCTATCGCCAGGATGTTGAGGCGGCCCGTGAACTCTGGGAACGCATGCTGGCATCCCTCATGCCCATCCGAGACAATCTCCAGGCCAATGCGGCGCAGGAATACCGCAAGGCCGAAGACGCCCTGGCTGCACTGTCCGGGGTGACTACCGAATAAGTCGCATAGCGGGGCGAGCCCCGGTCAGCCCTGGTCATCAGACCAGGGCGGACCGGGATGGCCAGGCATGCAAGTCAGTTGTGTTCCATTTGCCATTTAGGGAGTAGGCGGATGAGTATTTTTGATGGCCAGGTTGCAGACAAGGCTTTGCTGGAATCGACGGACGAGGCGAAATGCTCCGTCATCGGTCTGGTGACGCAGTGCAATGGTGTTTTTGTGGTCCTGTACGGCTGCGACACCGGGCGGGAGCCGTTCACCGATGGTGATATCGCATCCATCCTGAACACGTTTGATACGATCGTGGATTCGGGCCGCTACACTACGCCGGAATCCCTGCGCGAGGGTTTGGCCCAGGCACTGGGCCCGCGTTGGAATCTGCGGTCTGATGATCAGCACTCCCCGTTTGACGTAAATGTGTATCAGCCGTCTCGCATGATTCACCACATCAAGATTGATGGCTGGAGCTTCGAACCGCGTCGGATCGCCTTCAAGACCGAAGGCGCGGAAAACGTCTTTGGCGATCTGAAATGGCTGGAGCTGAAGGGCGAGAGCCAGGCGCCGATGACCTTCCAGATCACCGATAACTGGTCGGAACATTCCGAAGAGGGCGTTGATTTCAGTTTTGCGCTGTTCTGTGAAGTGTTGCAGGCTGGCGGCAAGCAGAAAACCCGCGTGATCATCGATCCGAAGTACAAGAACCGTCTTTAATGTCCGACCCGCTCCGGGAGACTGACGAAAATGTGGTGCCGCAGGGGATTGATCCTCTGCGGGCCACGATTCGCACCCGGTTTCGTCGCGGTGAACTCGCCCGCGCGTATGACTGGTGCCTGGAGGGCCTGAAACACTATCCTGACAATCTCTGGCTGAAACACCGGGCGGTCCTGTGTCTGACCCGGTCCGGTGCGCTGGAGCGGGCTCAGACTGCGTATGCCGAGTTTCGGCTGCATGAAGCCCACTATGATGCCGAGTGTCGTGCGCTGGGAGCCCGCCTTCTCAAATCCGAGGCTCTGGAAGCCCCCCTCTCGGACTTTACCATCCAGGCCGTGCGCGCGGCAGAAGCCTATGCTGCGATCTACCAAGAGACCTGCAGCTATTACCCAGCTATCAATGCCGCGAGCCTGTTTGTTCTGGGGGGGCAGATCGAGCGCGCCCAACCTTATATACAGGCTGTCTTGGAGCAGTCTGAAAACGCAGAGCAAGACGACCGCGAGGGCGCGTATTATCTCCACGCATCGAGAGCCGAGGCCTTCCTCCTGCGCGGGGATATGCAGCGTGCGCAGGCCTCTCTCGAAGCGGCGATTGCGCTGGACCCGGACAATCATGCGGCGCGATCCATTACGCTGCGCCAGCTGCGGCTTCTGGCTGACCATCTGACTCTGGATCTGACCGGGTTTCAGGCTCTTGAACCCCCGCGACCGGCGCATTTTGCCGGACATCTGTTCGCGGTGGGCGATGGGGATAACCAGATGACCGCCTTGGATGAAGAGGCACTGCGGGTCCGGGTTCGAGAGGCATTGAAGACGGCCGGGGTCGGTTCCCTGTATGGATCCCTGGCAGCGGGCGCTGATATCCTGGTTGCCGAGGCAGCCCATGATCTGGGGCTACCCTTTCACGCAGTTCTACCCACACCCTCGCGCGTGTTTTTTGAAACCTCTGTTCGGCCGGTCTCGTCTGACTGGTCCCGACGGTATGATGCCTGCCTGGAGCACGCGGCCAGCGTTCAGGAGGTGACATCCGATCGAAAACAGGTCGGGGACCTGCATCTCAACTATGCCAGCCGGATTGCGATGGGTCTGGCCCGGATTCAGGCTGCGGCTTTGTGTACACGGCCTTTGCAGATTTTGTTGTGGGACGGCCAGGATAATCAGGCAGACCGCGGAACCGCACATGATGCGCGCTTGTGGCGCCTATCCGGTGGCGAGCAAGTCCATCTAGATGTGCCGAGCCGGGTTCGATATCGCGGCGCGGGAAATGAGGGTGAAACCGCGGATACGCCGCACTTTTCTCAGAGCCTACGCGCCATGCTGTTTCTGGATGTGATGGGCTCGTCTAGTGTGCCCGATGACCGTGTCCCGGTTTTTGTTGACGCTGTCCTGGGGCGTCTGGCCCGCGCCTGTGAGCAGTTTGCGCCGGGCCTCGTCTATCAGGACAGCTGGGGCGATGGACTTTTCCTGGCCTTTGAAAGTGTGGCGCGAGCGGCTGAGGCGGCGGTCACCCTGCGCTCCGAATTTGAGGCCATTGATTTTGAGGCGCTCGATCTTCCTGCCAGTCTGGCCTTGCGCATTGGCGGTCATTTCGGGCCGGTTCATGAGGGGCGTGATCCGATCCAGCGTCGCCAATCCCTGTTTGGAAGTCAGGTTGTTACGGCGGCCCGGATCGAACCCATGACCCTGCCCGGCTCTATCTATGTTAGTGAGAGTTTTGCGGCCCTCCTGGCGCTGGAAGCCGAGAAGGCGTATCGGTGTGAATATGTGGGGCGCCTGAAAATCGACTCTCAAAAACAGCGCCAGCCCATCTATAGCCTGCGTCGATTGCGCCGTCCCGAAACCTCGAACTGAGACGCAGGGAGATGGTCTGAGGCTTTGATATTGGGCGTTGTTCTAGTCCGAGGCGGGCTAGCTACCGCGCAGACGATCCGGATCGAGCAGTTCGAAACCGTCCTTGTGCCGTTTGAGCAGGCCCCGTTTTTCCAGCTTGGAGATCGTTCGGGATACGGTTTCCCGTGTGGTGCTGATCCGCCGAGCGATGTCCGTCAGAGAGGGGGTTGGCCGGATGACCACGGTTTCGGGTTCATCACCGGGTTCAGACAGTCGAATAAGCTCCGCATAAACCCGGCCCGGTGCCGCCATGGCCGACAGTTCAAACATGCGCTTGGTAGTATGCTGGACCCGCACAGCGAGCTGCCGTGCCAGGGCCACACCCATCTGACCATGCTGTGCGACCAGGTCCAGAAAGAGCGGACCGGGAAAGGCCGCGGCGAGGAGCGAGGTGCCGGCAATGATCTCCGACGTGCGGGGAGCCCCTGTCAGGGCCGCGATTTCGCCGATGATATTGCCCTGGGGCAAGGTGTCGAGCCACACTTCCCGACCGGCTTCAGACAGGAGGATGACCTGTGCTTCGCCCTGCAGGAGGATGAAGACATGGTCTTCCGCCTCGTCCTGGGCGATCAGGCTGTTGCCGGCCGTCAGGCGACGAATATCAGCAGCGGTTTCAAACGCTGTGCGCGTGGCCGGATCGTCAATCTTCAGCTGGGTCCAGACGAGCTGCCAGAGTGCGTCTGTGTCCATGCCAATCCCCCTTCACTATGCGCACGAATTCTAGCGTCCGCATCTGGTCCTGTAAGGGGAAAAATACAGCCAGGCGTGGTCTAGTCTGAAGGCGGTCGCTTGCGTTTGAAACGTTTCAGTGCGGCATCCCCCGGACCGTCTCCGGCCTCGCGGGGCTTGCGTGCACGAAACTCGCCGCCGTCCTGGACACTGCGGCTCGGCTTGCCTTTGGAGCTCGCGGATTGACCCGGGCGATCACCCCGGTCAGCGCGCTCGCCTTTTTCCCATGGCGGTTTGGATTTGCCGTGATGAGGCTTGGAGCCGCGCCGTTCGCCATCCCCTTTTTCCCAGGGCTTGCCGCCGCCGCGTGACGGTTTGGAGCCACGATCATCACCGCCCTTGGCCCACGGCTTGCCGGGGCGTTTGGGGCGATCAGCGCGGTCTGGGCGATCATCGAAACGTTTGGCCGGTCGGTCACCGTCGAATTTGCGCGTGTCATCGCGGTCGCGGCGCGGACGATGTTCATATCCACCGCCGCTCTGGCGGGCCTCGTCGCGATCACGGCGCGGACGTTTTTCAAAACGTTCGTCCTTGTGGAAGCGATCGCCCTTCTCGAACGGTTTTTCACCGTCAGCCTTGTCGTAAGGCGGCTTGCGTTCGCCCTTGTTAAAGCGATTGTCCCGGTCATCGCGGTCACGACGTGGCGGACGCTTGTCAAAACCACCGTCCCGATCGCCTCGGTCACCACGCTCACCCCGATCGCGCCGATCTTCCCGGCGACCCTCACGGCGGTCATTCCGATCATCACGATCCTCGAAGCGTGGTTTGCGCGGCCCACGACGTTCACGCGGACCGGAATCGCGAGGTGGAACCTCCATCTCGCCCGGACCATCGGCCGGCAGGATGCGGATGGATTTTTCACCGCCGCCGTTTTCTTCAACAGAGGCCTTGAACGCGTCGACAAAACGGGCATCGATCTCGAAACGCGTCTCTTCCTCGCCGATGCGGATCGCGCCGATCTGGGATTTGTTGATGTCCCCGACGCGGCAGATCAGAGGCAGCAGCCAGCGGGCTTCTGCGCGTTTCTTGCGACCAGCGGTGAGGGCAAACCAGACCGTATCGGTCAGAGGCTCGCGCGGTTCACGTTCCGGACGATCCTTGGGTGTGCGGGCCCGAACTTCCAGGAGGTCCTCGGCTGCAGGCAGGCTGGCCTGGCGCTGGAGGAGGAAGGCACGGGCCACAGCCTCGGCGCCAAAGGTCTCGATAAGTGCCGTGGCGTCGGCGTTGAGCGTCTCGTCTCCGGCTTCATTGAAGACCGGATCAGCATACAGGCGTTCGCTGTCTTTCTGGCGGATCGTGTCCATGCTGGGCGCAGCACCCCACTGGGCGTCCAGGCGTGCCATTTTCAAAAGACGTTGAGCGCGCGGCATGCGTGACGCCGGGACAATCAGCGCACAAATGCCCTTTTGACCGGCCCGGCCGGTTCGCCCGGATCGGTGCAGCAGGGTTTCGCTATTTGTGGGCAGATCGGCATGGATCACCAGTTCCAGGCCGGGCAGGTCGATTCCACGTGCAGCAACATCAGTAGCGATACACACACGCGCCCGGCCATCGCGGATAGCGGCAAGGGCGTGGGATCGCTCGGTCTGGCTCAGTTCACCTGACAGGGCGACGGTGGAGAAACCGCGATTGCCCAGCTTGCTGGTCAGGCGATTGACGGCCTCGCGCGTGGCACAAAACACAATCGTGCGCGCGGCATCGTGAAACCGCAGCAGATTGATGATCGCATTGTCGCGGTCATGCGGCACGATCGGGTGGACATGATAGGTGATGTCGCCGTGCTGCTGGGTTTCGCCGGCGGTTTTGATGCGCAGGCTGTCGTTTTGGTAGGAATCCGCAATATGCAGGATGTCACGCGGTACCGTCGCCGAGAACAGAAGGGTGCGGCGCTCGTCCGGGCAATGGTCCAGAATGAATTCCAGATCTTCCTTGAAGCCGAAATCAAGCATTTCATCCGCTTCATCGAGCACGGCGGCACGGATGTGCGTCAGGTCCAGCGCGCCCCGTTCGATATGGTCACGCAGACGGCCCGGCGTCCCCACAACGATGTGACAGCCCTTTTCCAGAACACGGCGTTCTGAACGCGGGTCCATGCCCCCGACGCAGGACGCGATCCAGGCACCGGTTTCACGATACAGCCATACCAGTTCACGCTGGACCTGCAGGGCCAGTTCCCGGGTCGGTGCGATGATCAGGCCTAGCGGGGCGCCGGAGGGAGGAAGCTCGCCTTCGTCTCCCAACAGGTCGGGCGCCATGGCAATACCAAAGGCAACGGTTTTGCCGGACCCAGTCTGGGCGGAAACGAGGAGGTCACGGCCGGCCGCCTCGTCCGTCAGTACAGCGGTCTGTACCTCGGTGAGCGTCTCATAGCCTTTATCAGCGAGCGCGGCAGCAAGAGCCGGCGCAATGGCATCGGTCGGAATCATAGAACAGCGAAATCCTTGTGAGCTGGTCAGCTGGGTCAAAACATCCAGCCGGGCGCGTAACTCGGGTCGCGCCAAGCATCCAGCAGGGGTAAAGCGGCTCTATAACAGATTTCTGACGATTTGACGCCCGGCTTTTCAGCAAGGGCCGTTATGCAGATTGGCGGGGACGGAATTCTCCGACGTCGCGCCTTATGGGACCGGTGCGCCACGCCCCGCTTCGAGGATGTCATACCAGTCCTGATGGTCCATCCGGATACGGGCAAGGCCGTCCAGCTGGGCGCACAGCCGGTCCATCGACATGGTGCCGACCACCGGAATGACATGCGGGGCCGTATGGCTGACCCAGGCCAGGCACAGTGTCGCCAGATCTGTTTCACCAAGCCGTTCACCAGTGCGGGCCAGGGCCTCGCGGACGCGCCCGGCCTGGATGTCGCTGGCATCAAACAGGCGTCCACCACCCAGGGGGGACCAGGCCAGAAGCGGGTGAGGCGCGGTATGCGACAGGTCCAGTGTGCCATCATCCAACGCCGTGCTCATCAAAGGGGAAAACTCGACTTGGTGAGCGGCAAGGGGCGCCGTTGTCGCCGATTGCAGGCGGGCGAACTGATGGATTGAAAAATTGGAGACACCGAAGGCTTTCACCTTACCGCTCGCAACCAGATCCTCCAGCGCGCGTGCGGTTTCCTCCGCCTGCATCAGATAGTCCGGACGGTGCAGCAGCAAGAGATCAACCTGTTCCGTCCTGAGCCGAGCGAGCGACCCCTCGACCTGTTGGCGAATGAAGAGTGCGTCGGACCGATAATGTCCGACACGGACCCCGTCCTGTTCCGGACAGACAAATCTTACACCGCATTTGGTGATCAATTTCAGGCGTTTGCGGTCAGATGGTGTAAGCTCGATCATAGCCTCGCCATGAAGGGATTCCACCGCGCCATTGTCATAGATGTCGGCATGGTCAATCCAGACGATGTCTCTTTCCAGACAGGCCTGAAGACGTTTCGCAAAGCCTTCCGGTGTCTTGGATTGATCATGAGCCAGGGCCCGCCAGGCGCCCCAGATTGCGGTTGTGGAAGAGAGCTCGGTCATGGGACTGGCTTTGCTGGTCTTGCGGGATTTTGCAAGCACTCATTTTCTCTCCGGCTAGACAGGCCGTGGATTGCATGCTCGCCTGTCGCCAAGACAAACACGACGATAAAGACAAAACACAGGGGAGGTTGAGATGAGAGCGAAGTCAAAGGGCGGCGGACGGGTCGGCTGTTTTATGGCCTGCCTTGTCGCCGGTGTGCTGGTCGCCTGCTCCCCGGACGCGCCGCAGGAGGTCGCGACCGCAACGGATGAGGTTTCCGTCGATGTTCATGGTTTCCATGCGCCGGAACCGGCGACACGCGCTGCGAACCAGTCGACGAAGTGGCAGGCCTTGCTGGCCGATGATGCGGATTTCGAACTGGCCCTGCGCGGGTTGATCGCCTCTGACCCCGATCTCGATATCCGCACCGCGGAGGGTCGGCCGGTCTGGCGCCCGGCGGATTATGCTTTCCTCGACGCGGAGGCGCCCAGCAGCGTCAACCCCAGTCTTTGGCGTCAATCCCAGCTGGCCAATATTCATGGTCTGTTCGAGGTCGTGCCCGGCATCTATCAGGTTCGCGGGTATGATCTGGCCAATATGTCCATCATCGAGGGTGAGACGGGACGGATACTGATCGACCCGCTGACCTCCGTCGAGACGGCCCGGGCGGCGCTGGACCTGGTGAACCGGGAGCTGGGCGACCGTCCTGTGGTGGCGGTCATCCTGACGCATAGTCATATCGATCATTTTGGTGGACTGGCGGGCGTGGTGTCGACGGAGCAGATCGCCTCGGGCGAGGTCGCGCTCATCGCTCCGGAGCATTTTCTGGAAGAGTCGGTGAGCGAGAATGTATTGGCCGGTACGGTCATGGCCCGCCGCGCGAGTTACATGTATGGCATGGCCCTGCCCCGCACACCGCGAGGCCATGTCGGATCCGGGCTGGGGCAACACCCAGCTATCGGAACACATACCATTGATGCGCCGACTCACAGCATAAGTGAGACCGGAACCACGCTGGTGGTGGATGGTGTGGAGATGGAGTTTCAGCACACGCCCCATACCGAGGCGCCGGCGGAAATGACCATCTATTTCCCGCAATTCCAGGCCTGGTGCGGTGCGGAAATCGTGTCCCGCACTATGCACAATCTCTACACCCTGCGCGGGGCCCAGGTTCGCAGTGCCCTTGCCTGGTCGTCGGCCATCGAACAATCGCGTCAGCTCTATGGCGGGCGCAGCCAGGTCGTGTTCAATTCCCACCACTGGCCAGTCTGGGGTGAAGACGAGATTGATGCGTATCTCATCGCCCAGCGTGATGTGTATAAATTCATCCATGACCAGACCTTGCGCCTGGCCGGACAAGGTCTGCGCCCGGACGAGATTGCCGAAACCCTGCGCTTGCCGGAAAGCCTGGATCAAACCTTTGCGGTGCGCGGGTATTACGGCACGCTGAAACACAATGCCCGTGCGGTGTATCAATACTATTTCGGTTGGTATGACGCAGTGCCCGCTCACCTGGACCCTTTGCCACGCACGGAAGCGGCACAGTTGTATGTGGACGGGTTTGGTGGTCTGGACGCGCTCTTGACAGTTGCACAGTCCGGCTTTGAGGCGGGACATTATCGCTGGTCGGCGGAATTGGCGCAGCATGGTGTGTTCGCACAGCCTGACAGCCAGGCCGCGCGGGATCTTTTGGCCCGCAGTTACGAACAGATGGGCTACCAGGCTGAAAGTGGTCCCTGGCGCGATGTCTATCTCAGTGCGGCCCTGGAACTGCGTGAGGGCGTGGCCCGGCAGGATGCGACAGCCGCGGCGACAGATATTCTGAGCGCCATTCCGTTGGACCAGTTTTTCATGTCGATGGCGACACGTCTGGATGCCGAACGTGCCGGGGATCGCGCCATGCGGTTCAATTTCGTGTTCACGGACGTCGATGAGATCCATCTGATCGAAGTGGTGAACGGCGTGATGCATCACACCCAGGTGCTCGTCGAGGCGGATGAGGTGGATGCAACGGTTCGGGTCACGCGGGACTTCTGGCTGCGATTGATCCAGCAGGAGGCGGGCCTGCTTCAGATGATTGCGTCAAGCGAGTTTGCCATTGAAGGTGATCGCGGAAAATTGCTGGGCTTTTTTGGCCTGTTAGAACAGCCTGACGAAGAATTTGCGATTGTGACGCCTTGACCGGTCCCGGCCGACCCGCTGGCTCACATCCGGGGAGACGATGATGACACGTTTGAAATCTGCGCTTCTGGCCGCCAGCCTAATAATCGCTGGCCCTGCAGGAACAGGACTGGCGCAATCTGCGCCGTTCGGGAACGCCTATGACAGCACCATTCCGCATCTCAGCGAGGTGGAAGGGCATGAGTTCGGCGCCGAGATTACCGCACCCGTCGACGCAGTGGAGTATCTCTATGCGCTGGAAGCGGCGGCACCGGACCGGATCAAGGTGATCGAATATGCCCGCAGCTGGCAAGATCGCCCGCTGGTCTATGCGGTCATCGGTACAGCAGAGCGTCTGGCTGATCTCGATGGGCTCAAGACCCAATACGCCCGCTTGGGCGACCCGCGCGATTTGACTACGGCGGAGCGCGACGCGCTGATCGCTGAACTGCCACCCGTCGTCTGGCTGTCCTATGGCGTTCACGGCGATGAAATCTCGTCGACGGATGCTGGATTGTGGACCGCGTATCACCTGTTGGCCGCTCAGAACGACCCGATGGTTGAGTCTATTCTGGCCAATACGCTCGTGGTCGTCGATCCCGTGCAGAACCCGGACGGGCGAGCCCGGTTCTTGGCCAATTTTGACGATAGTCGCGGCCTTGAAGCCAATGATGATCGGTATACCGCCGAGCATGACCAGAACTGGCCAGGCGGGCGCTTCAATCATTATTTGTTCGACATGAACCGAGACTGGTTTGCACGAACCCAGCCGGAAACTGTCGGGCGTGTGGCGGCGCTGCAGGACTGGCAGCCCGTCGTGGTCGTCGATGCGCACGAGATGGGCGGCGATAGCAGTTACTTCTTCGCGCCGTCTGCTGAGCCCTTCAACCCGAACATCACAACCACCCAGCGTGAAACCCAGCACCTCATCGGTCACAATCACGCGCACTGGTTCGACCGGTTCGGGTATGATTATTTTACGCGGGAGGTCTTTGACGCCTTCTATCCGGGGTATGGCGATATGTGGCCGACCCTGCAGGGCGCTATCGCGATGACCTATGAACAGGGGTCGCCGCGCGGATTGGCTTGGCGCCGGGTCAATGGCTCGGTTTTGACATATGGAGATGCCGTCACCCACCATTTCGTCTCCAGCCTGTCGACGATCCAGGCTGTGGCCGAGAACCGCGAAGACTTTGTCCGCAACTATCTCGAATTCCGACTGGGGCCGGACACATCTGATGCACAGGCGATGATGCTCGATGTCGCGTCCAACCCCTGGAATGCGCACCGCATGGCCCGGAATCTGGCTGCACAGGGCATTGATGTGAGCTATGCGCCTGGCGCTGTCAGCGCGTGTGGCGCCAGTTTCCAGGACGGGGCCTATGTCGTGCGCTATGATCAGCCCGCGGGTCGTCTGGCGCGCACGCTGATGCAGGCCACGACAGATCTGCCGAGCGATTTCATCACCCGTCAGGAACACCGCCGCGATGCGGGTCTGGGGCATGAACTCTATGATGTGACGGCCTGGTCTCTGCCTTTGATGAATGATGTCGACATGGCGGAATGTCGTCGTGCGCCTGCACTGGCGAATGCCCGACTGATCGCAGAGGATACCGCCTGGCCTGCCCGTGCCGAGATCGGAGAAGCCAGCTATGGTTATGCCGTGCCCTGGACTGATGCCGGACAGGCTCGCCTGGTCGCGGCCCTTGCGGCGGAGGGTGTCGAGATGCGCACCAGCCCGGTCGCGTTCACGATGGGGGGAACACGTTACCCCGGTGGTTCTGTGATTATTCCGCGTCATGCCAATGACAGCTCTCTGGACTTCCTCGTGTCCCGGAAGGCCGAGGAGAGCCAGGCCCGTGTTTCCGGTCTGTCGTCCAGCTGGGCCTCGGATGGTCCCAATCCGGGCAGCGGCCATTTCCGCCCGCTGGTGGACAGTCAGATTGCCATGGTCTGGGGTGATGGCACCTCGCCCACTTCAGCAGGCGCCACACGCTATATTCTCGAACAGCGATACGGCATGCCGGTGGGCGTCATCCGGGCTCGCACACTCGCTCGCGCAGATCTCAGCCGGTATGACGTGGTGGTCCTGCCGGAAAGCCGGGGCAGCTATGCGCGTTCCCTGGGCGGTGGCGGCGCAGCGGCCTTGCGTGAATTCGTGGAAGAGGGGGGGACCCTCGTCGGTCTGGGGAATGCAACTCGCTGGCTGGCCAGCGAGGGTGTGGACTTGATGCCTATGTCCCGCGAGCGGGCGGCCGATACGCCGACAGGTTCAAATAGCGAGGATATCGTGTCCGGGACCGTTCTGGAGGATATGGATGATGTGCGCGAGGCCGAAGCCTCCCGCAACGCCTTCCCGGATTCCTCGCCCGGTGCGCTTGTGTGGGTGACCGCCAATCCCAATGCCTGGATGTCCGCCGGTTATGAGGATGGCTCCATCGCTCTGGCATCAGGCTCGGACATCTACGCGCCGGTTCCCATGGATGACGCCATGACGGCACTGCGTTTTGCAGCTCCGGACGATCTTCTGGCAGGCGGGTATGTGTGGGCGGAGTATGCCGAACAGCTCGCGCTCAAACCCTTCGTGGTCCAGGACCGGGTGGGGTCGGGCCATGTGGTGGCGTTTACCCAGTCGCCCACGACCCGGGCCTATATCGATGGTCTGGATCTGTTGCTGCTGAACGCGGTCTTGCTTGGACCGGCACATTCGCGGGCGTTCCGGGACTGAACAGCCCGAGGGGGTAACCCGATACAGCCTGGCGGGAGGGGTTAGGAGCCTTCCAGCTCCTCCCGCAGGGCCTCCAGTTCGAGCCACTGATCTTCCTTGCTGGAGCGCTCTTCCATCAGGGCCGCTAGTTCGCTGGCGCAGGCTTCCATCTGGGCCGGGTCGGCCATTAGGGCTGGTTCCGCAAGCCGGGTTTCGAGCGTTTCAATCTTTTGGCCCAAGGCCTCGATTTCGCCCGGCAGGTTCTGCAAGGCATACCGGTCCTTGTTGGCCATGCGCTGTTTGGGAGGCACAGCCGGTGCGGATTTCGCCCTTGCCGGTGATTTTCCGGTCGTCGGTTTTTCGGCCTTCGCACGGGCGGCCATGCCTTCACCGCGCTGGACGAGCATGTCGGAATAGCCACCGGCATACTCCGTCCACTTGCCCTTGCCTTCCGCCAGAAACACGGTCGAGCAGACCCGGTCGAGGAAGTCCCGGTCGTGGCTGACCAGGAAGACCGTGCCGCCATATTCGCCCAGCATGTCCTGCAAGAGGTCCAGGGTTTCCAGATCCAGATCATTGGTCGGTTCATCAAGAACGAGCAGGTTGGATGGCAGTGCCATGGCGCGCGCCAGCATCAGGCGGGCCTTCTCCCCGCCGGAGAGCACATGGACCGGAGTGTTGGCCTGTTCAGGACGAAAGAGGAAGTCCTTCATATAGGTCATCACATGGCGGTTCTGGCCATTGATCTCGACATAACTCCCACCGCCCTGAGTGAGGGCTTCCGTTACCGTCCAGTCCGGCTTCAGGGCGTGGCGTTTCTGGTCGAGACTGGCAATCTCCAAGCGTGCACCATGTTTGATCGTTCCGCTGTCCGCATCCAGTTCGCCGGTCAGAAGCTTTAACAGTGTGGTCTTACCCGCCCCGTTGGGACCAACCAGTCCAATCCGGTCCTTGCGATTGATCTTGACCGAGAAATCCTTGACCAGAACCGTATCGCCAAACGCCTTGTTGAGCGCCTTGGCTTCGATCACCTGTTTGCCACTCTCGCTGGCATCCGCCACGGTGATCTTGACCTGGCCTTGCGGGCCGCGATGCGTGCGCCGCTTGTCTTTCAGGGCGTTGAGATCGGACAGGCGGCGAACATTGCGTTTGCGCCGGGCCGTGACGCCATAGCGCAGCCAGTGTTCTTCTCGGACGATCTGACGGTCCAACTTGTGAAGCTCTTCTTCCTCGGCGGCGAAGACTTCATCGCGCCAATCTTCAAAAGCGCCAAAACCCTTGTCCAGCATCCGGGTCTGACCGCGGTCAAGCCAGAGGGTCTTGCGCGTGAGGTGGGAGAGAAAGCGACGATCGTGAGAGATGAGGACGAGGGCCGAACGTGTATTCTTGAGCTCTCCCTCAAGCCATTCGATGACGGGCAGGTCGAGATGGTTGGTCGGCTCGTCCAACAGCAGGATATCGGGCTCCGGGGCAAGCGTACGGGCCAGGGCCGCGCGACGGGCTTCACCGCCGGACAGGCTGTCACCGCGTTCTTCACCGGTCAGGCCCAGTTCGGCGAGCAGGTATTGTGCGCGGTATTCCGCATCACCGGGGGCAAGTCCTTCCAGGACATAGTCCATGACCTTGGCATAACCGCTCAGATCGGGGTCCTGCTGCAGATAGCGCACCGTGGCGCCCGGGTGCAGAAACACCTCGCCCTGGTCCGCTTCAACGAGACCGGCCGCCACTTTCATCAAGGTCGATTTCCCCGACCCGTTCCGCCCGACCAGACATAGACGTTCGCCTTCGCGCACGGTCATGTCCGCGCCATCGAGCAAGGGCGTGACACCATAGGTCAGATGAATGTCCTGAAGGGTGAGAAGCGGTGGTGACATAACCCAAGGCAATAGCGCGCGCCTGCCTGTGCGTCACGGGGCTATGCCAGTTTATGTGCCGGTCGCCAGGGTGGTATCAATAACCGGAGGGGCCGGAATAGGGGCATGGGCCCGATTGGCACGCAGGATTTCATCGGCCTTGCCGGAGGTATCTGTATGCCGGGCGATGCTGGCGATAAAGCTGGTGAACAGGGTGCGCGCTTCGGAGACTTCCATGAAGGGTTTCTTGTTCTCACGCTTCCAGAAATTCCAGAAACTGGGCACATGGCTGACCACGCTCAGATCCGATCCCATGTCGTAAAACAGACCCGGAGCCCGTTCGAGAAAGGTGCGAAACCCTTTTGGATCCTGCCCCCGGGAGAAACGGGCAAACACGTTTTCATAGGTTTCCATCACGCCGGAGAGATTGGTCCAGCGTGCGCGGGTTTCCTCCACAATCAGCCGCCGCATCGCGTCGAGCTCCTGACGTTCGGCGGGGGTCGGGCCGACGATCACTGCGTCCTGGAGTTCGCGGATGAAACGTTTGAGATTGGCGACCGCCTGGGCCATGGACCAGCGATAGTAGAGAATACCTTTCCACCCGAAGAGCCCGTTCTTGAACTCGACGGTTGTCATATCAAGACTGGCGCGGAGCTGGTCCAGCTTCGCCTCGTCATTCTGGTTGAGCAAAAGACGGGCGAAATTCAGGGCGCGCTGATCGTCGCGCTCGCGGGCATTCTCGCCAAATGCCAGGGCCACGACCTTCACGATCTGACCCGCCACCACATCTTCCATTTTGGCGATTTCGTCCGGCGTGATCGAGAAATAGCAATCTGCGATGGGGCGGGCGTGGTTTCGATACCGTTCCGCCAGCAAAAACGGATCAAAGGACGGCATGGCGGCCAGTTCGCGCAGACGGATGAGGTCCAGATCCAGCATGTGAGGTTCATCCGCCCGGCCGAACAAGGCGCGCATTTTGGGAACAAACCCGTTTTCCTCTACGAAAACGACGTGGCCACCCAATTCCAGTTCATCTTCCGCGAGGGGGCAGATGATCTTGGTCACCACCGGCTGTTGCGACAGAACATAGCTGCGCTCATGCGCCCGCACGGTGTGCTTCACGATAAAACTTCGATTGAGGCGACCATTCAGGAAGAAGGGGTAGGCGTCATGGGCCTCTGTCTCCCCATAACGCTTGGCGATGGAGTGAAGGTCGAGAATACGGGATGTTGCACCGCCTTTGACGATCTGGCGCAGATCAGATCGTGTCGTTTCTCTCACTCGGGTCATTCCACCCTCCCTTGCCATCCGCATAGCGTAGGGGCGCGGCGTTTAACACGGCCTCTCAATACCGGCTCATATTCAATTCAAGGTTTATTGGAATGGTCCGCTCTATCGGGGTGGAATGCGGTATGGTTGCGAGGTCGAACCAAAAATTTACCCTGAACGTGTAGTTTTCGTGTCAGAGCCCGATCAAGGGTGGGGGGAATAGGGAAGGCCGTGTCATGGACAGCCAACCAGATACCAGTCAGGCGATCATGGAACGCTCAGCGCATCGGGCGCGCTCCTATGCCGGCCCGTGGGTGGCGCTGGGGGGTGCCCTGGTGGTGGGATATATGATCTGGAGCGGATATCTCGGTCGGGTCGAAACCGTGCTCAACGCATTCTTGCTGACCGGTCTGGCGGTGACGCCGTTTGTGGGGCAGAGCAAGGTACGGTTAATGGCCAATGCGGTCTTCGTCATCGCGACGGCCGTTGTGTTGTTCACCTATTCCTCGCTGAGTTCCAATGGCGCGATGAATGCCGGTCTGCCGCTTCTGGTGATCGTGCATGTGTGCGCGGGCTTTTACCTTGGTCGCAAGGGATTGCTGGCTCTGACGCTGGTCTATGTCACTTTTGCTATCGCGCTGGGTGTGAAGCTGGCCTACTGGCCCTCGGCCGAGGAGACGTCTGTACCGATGGGTCAGGCGATCGGAAAGATCATCCAGTTCACGCTCGCCGTCTTCATCTCGCATTGGGTCACCAGTAGTTTTCTGGGCGAGCAGATGCGAATGCTTGAAGAACTCCGTCGTTCCAACCGGATGAAATCGGAATTTCTGGCGAATATGAGTCATGAGATCCGGACCCCGTTAAACGGGATATTGGGCATGGCACAGGTTCTAAAGACAGACCGGCCGGACCCGGTCACAGCCGAACGTCTGGACACAATCCTCGCTTCGGGCACTACTTTGACGACCCTGCTCAACGACGTGCTGGACCTCTCCAAGGTTGAAGCCGGACGGATGGAAATCCTGCCTGTTGAAGCCAGTCTGGCCGATACGCTGTCCGATCTGTGCCGATTATGGTCAGTGACGGCACGGGAAAAGGGTGTGGATCTCAAACTCGTTGTGGATCAGGGCCTGCCCGACCCGCTGTGTTTCGATGCTGTTCGGGTCAAACAATGCTTGGGCAATCTTCTGTCCAATGCCGTCAAATTTACCGTGGAGGGCGAGGTCACGCTGGAATGCCAGCTGGTCGAGGTGGAGTCCGGGGTCTTGAGCGTTGCGATCGAGGTGCGCGATACCGGAATTGGCATGGACGAGACCATGCTGGCCAATCTGTTCCAACCCTTTACCCAGGCGGACGGTGCCATGAACCGGGCCGTGGGTGGCACGGGGCTGGGACTGACAATTTCGCGTCGCCTGGCCCGGATGATGGGTGGGGATATCACGGTCACTAGCCAGCCTCAGGTGGGATCCTGTTTCCGCCTGTCCTTCCTCGCAGAAAAAGCGCAGGTGGTGGTTGATACTGTGTCAGAAGATGCACCGCGCGCCGCGAACTCGCTTAAAGGCCGGCGGGTCCTGGTCGTGGACGATGTGTCCACCAACCGCATGATTGCCCGTTTGATGCTGGAGGCGCTCGGTGCCGATGTTATCGAGGCCGAAGATGGCCAGGCCGCGTTAAATTGTCTGTCAAAGGTTCCGGTCGACCTCGTTCTGTTGGACCTGCACATGCCGGGGATGGATGGCGAAACGACCCTGATCCATATTCGCGGATCGCAAGAGGCATGGAGTACGACGCCTGTGGTGATCCTGACAGCGGATGTGTTGAGTCAGAACCGGCACCGCATCGAGGCCATGGATGTGTCCGGCTTCATCGCAAAACCGCTCGAACAGCGCACTCTGGTCTCGGTCTGCGAAAAGGCCGTCAGCGAAAGCCGCGCATCCCTGCCTCAGGACGTGGTCTGGATTTAGCGCTTCTGACTAGCCAAACTCGCCTGAGCCGCCCAGAGGGGAGTGACGAATGAGCCTGGATGTTGCGACGGCGGCCTGGCGGTGTTTCACCGCGACGCCCTGGTAATCCGGGTCGGTCACCATGTCGAGAAAGGCACCGGCATGGGGATAGGCGGCAATAAAGCTGATATCCCACATCTCGTCCGAGGGGCCGATCAACATGTTTTGAGCCTGCCCGCGCCACATGATTTGACCGCCCACGCGCTGGAAAATCGGTCCGCTCAGGCGGCCATATTCGCGATAAGCTTCTAACCCACTCACCTCACGTCCGTCCGGATAGAGGGCCGTCTCGTGCAGCTTGATCAGGTTGAGCATGTGAATGGGCTCATCCCGAGGCAGGTTTTTGAAGGCGTCGAACGCTTCGCGTGTCGGGTCCAGATAGGCTGTCATGATCGTCCTCCCGTTGAAATCCGGATTTCCGGTTTGTTATTCAGCGGGATGATCGCGTCTCCAGTTCGCGGGCACAAGCAGGGAGACCAAACGCTCACGACTTTGTGCAAGCCGACTGGGAACGCCCAGCAAGACCGGCGTGAGGATCAGGGTGAGCAGGGTGGAAAAGCCCAGCCCCCAGACCACGGCGGAGGAAAGCTGGACCCACCATTCGCTCGCCGGGCCACCGATCGAGATCTGGCCGTGCGCGAAATCGGCATTGATCTGGAAGACCATGGGCAGCAGGCCGAAAATAGTGGTGACTGTCGTGAGCATGACAGGACGCAGCCGCTGGGAGGCTGTACGGATAATGGCGTCATCCGTACTCATGCCCAGGCTTTTCAGGCGCTGGTACGTGTCGATCAGCACGATGTTATTGTTCACCACAATTCCGGCCAGTGTCACCACGCCGGTTCCTAGGAACAGGATGGAGATGTAGGGGAAGCTGAGCGTCACGCCCAGCAGCACGCCCACGACGGACAGAACGACAGCCTGGAGGGTCAGGAATACATGCCAGAAATTATTGAACTGCCAGAGCAAGATAATGCCCATCATGAAGAGCGAGGCCAACATCGCGCCCTGGAAGAAGGCGGCGGCCTCGGCGTTTTCCTCATCAGCACCGAGGAAATCAATATCCACTGTCGCGGGTAATTGTCCGTTCGCCTGTTGTTCGTCGATCCAGGCCCGGACCTGGGTCAGCAGGACATTGCCCGCATAACCGGCATCAGCATTGGCCTGGACCAGAAGGACACGCTTGCCATCCCGCCGCGATATTGAATCCACCCGGGGACGTGCTTCGCGGCTGACAAAATTCGAAATGGGGATCGCACCATTGGCCGTATTGACCCGCAAATCATCGAGCTGGGAAATGTCGCGTTCATCATCGGGGAAGCGTACCCGGATATCGACTTCGTCTTCGGCATCATCCGGCCGATAACGACCCACAAGGGCGCCCGTCGTCACCATTTGCACGGCCGCACCCACCTGGGTGATGTCCGCGCCATAGCGCCCGGCTTCCTCCCGATCAAGCGCCAGCCGCCATTCCACACCGGGTAGGGGCAGACTGTCTTCAACATCGGTCACGCCGTCCATTGTATCGATATAGGCCCGGACCAGGCGCGCAGATCGCAACAGGTCGTCGAAATTGTCGGACCGCAGTTCGACCTGGATATCTTTGCCGACAGGCGGGCCTTGCTGGAAGGGGCGAACCTCGATGATGACACCGGGCACATCCGTCATGGATTCGCGGATCTGGCGTTCGATCCAGCGTCCGTTGGGGCGTTGGCCAAAGGGTTCGAACTCGACAAAAATCCGCGCAATGGAGTCCGCAGGTGCGCTTCCCGTGCCATCGAAGGGCGAAGCGCCGGGCGGTTCACCGGCCACCGTGTAAAAGCCCTTGATGCCCTCAATACCCGCGAGGCGACGTTCAGCTTCCAGAGCCAACGCGTATTGTTCTTGGGGAGACAGGTTTCCGCGCGCCCGGACGAATACGTAGATTTGTTCGGGTTCTGCATCCAGAAAGAATTCGGTCCGCATGGGCTCACGACCGAACATGCCCCCAGCTTCGACCATGAAGCCGAAAACAATAAGCACGATGCCGGCGAGGGAAGTGGCGACGACGATCAGCGGGCGTTTGACGAGTGCGCCGATCATGCGCGCGTATCGTCCTGTGAAACCGGGAAGATCGGCCGGGTCCCCGGCCTCCTGGGCGTTGAGCTGGGCGAGGGCAGAGCCTTCATCCACCTGTCCGCCCTTGCGTCCGATGACTGAACCCAGCGTGGGCAGGAAGATGATCGCCATGACCAGTGCGGACGAGAGCACGAAGATGAGGGTGAGCGGCAGGAAGGACATGTACTGACCGGGGATAGAATCCCAGAACAGGAAGGGCAGGAAGGCCGCAAGTGTCGTCCCTGTCGACGAGACGATCGGCCAGAACATGCGCTTGCCCGCCGCCGCATAGGCTTCGCGCCGGGTTTCGCCTTCGGCCAGCTTCCGGTCCGCATATTCAACGACCACAATGGCACCATCGACCAGCAGGCCGACCGCGAGCACCATGGCGAACATGACCATGAAATTGATCGTCAATCCGTAGACGCTCAGCAACAGGAAGGAGAAGAGGAAGCTGGCGGGGATGGCGACGCCGACGAGAAGCGCCGAGCGCAGGCCCAGCGCTGCGACGACGATGATCAGCACCAGCACGATCGCCAGCATGATCGAGCTGGTCAGGCTTTGCATGGAATCGCGCACATAGGTGGACAGATCCAGGCTGAAATCATGACCTACGGTCTCGGGCCAGGACTGAGAAACCTCGTTTGTCAGGCGTCGAACTTCCGCAGCGGTGTCCATGATGTTCTCGCCCGAGCGTCGCACGACCTGAAGCGTGTAGGCGGGCTGACCATTATAGCGCGCATAACTGTCGGCATCCTTGAAGGTACGCCGCACCGTGGCAACGTCTTGCAGGGTGACGACCGCATCGCCATTGCTCGCCAGGGGTAGGTCCAGCGCGTCCTGTGCGGTTTCAAACAGTCCGGGCAGCTTGACCTGGAAACGGGCCTGGCCACTGTCCAGCGAGCCCGCTGCGATGAGGCGGTTATTGTTTTGAACGGCCTGGAAAACCTGCCCGAAAGTGATTCCGTAGGATTGAAGAAGCGCGGGATCGACCACGACTTCCATCACTTCCTCGCGCAGGCCCTGTATATCGACCTGCAGGATCTCAGGGAGGGTTTCGAGCTCCTCCTCCAGATCCCGTGCGATCTGATAGAGTGTGCGCTCAGGCGCATCACCATAGACCTGGACGGCAATGGTCGGGGCGAGGGCCGAGTTGAATTCCTGGATCACAGGTTCCAGAGCGTCCTCGGGAAACTCGCGGCGCGCCATGTCGACGGCCTCACGCACATCCAGAACTGATTGATCGGCGTCGAAGGGTACACCAAATTCGGCCACCAGCGTGCCGGCGCCCAGGGCACCATACCCATTGAGCTCAACAAGGTCGTCGATGGCCCGCATTTCCGTTTCGACCGGGCGGACGATGAGCCGTTCCGCATCTTCCGGCGAAATACCGTCGAGCGGTACGGCCACGATTACAAAGGGAAAGGGAATATCAGGATCCGCCTCGCGGGGCAGGGTAAGAAACGCCCAAAGGCCAGCCAGGAGGGCACAGACAAATATGGCCAGGATCATGCGCGCCCGGCCAATGGCGAAATCGACGACGCCCGTCACCGGGACAGCTCCGATGTGTCACGCACAGGATCAACCCGGGCACCATCTGCCACAAAATCCTGTCCCCGGATGATCACGCTTGCCGGGTCCGGAAGGCCGGAAACCCATACCATCTCCCCGTCATCTCGGACCAGTTCAACAGGAACAAAGCGGACCGTATCGCCATTGACGACAATGCGTACGCCCAGATCGCCGTCCGAATTGAGGCTCATGGTGGAGGTGGGGATGCGGAAAGCGAGGACCGGTTCCAGGTTCAGCTCGATATTGGCGGTCACGCCGCTGCGCAGGGTCTGGTCCGGGTTGGGGGCCTCGATCTCGATGCGGAAGGTCCGGGTTGCCGGATCGGCCCGGCGTTCGGCCCGTCGCAACACACCGTCGACGGTTTCCCCGGTGACAAGTTCGGCCCGACCTGACAGGCCGGGATTGAGCCCCGAAATGTCGCGTTCGGACACTTCAGCGACCAGGAGGATCGGATCCAGCTGGACCAGAACACCGCAGGCATCCCCGGCGCGCAGATAATCGCCGGTTTCGGCCAGTCGACGATCGAAGAAGCCGTCGAACGGCGCACGCACCTGGGTATTGGCCAGATCCTCGCGCGTGGCTTGAAGACGGGCCGAGGCAGCATCCCGTGCGGCCTCAACAGAAGCGACCTGGGTTGCAGACCGGTGACCACGGGTCTGAAGTTCCTGTGCAGCGTCATAATCAAGCTGGCGGGCGCGAAGATCCGCTTCGGCCTGGGCCAGTGCGGCTCCACGAGCATCGAGGTCGATGCGACACATGATATCGCCCTGGGAAATGTCCGTGCCCTCAATGGCCGGCGTCTCTAGGACGCGGCCCTGGGTTTCAGCGCGAACAATGACTTCACGAAAGGCTTCGGTGCGTCCGCGCAAGGTCAGGGTCGCCGGCATGGGCTGGGCGTCGATGCGGCGGGTCACCACCTGGAAGAGACTGTCCGGGTTTTGGGTGGCGGTGTCGGTTTCCGAGCGATTGGACCCAAACACGGTACCCACAGCAAAAAACGCGATGAACAGGCCCAGAATGGCCAGGGCGGTACGAATGGACTGCGACGACGACATGACGACCGAATTTCCTCGCGGAAGACCTGAAACTCAGGCCGTCCGATGTGTTGTTTGTATTGGCAAGAACTTAGCCGTCAAATTGTCGCTTGGCGAGAATTTTTCGCAAGTAGAGCGGGTGTTCAGGCGCGGTTTTCACCTATTGGAAATCTAGCGTTGAATTGCTCTTTCAAACCATTCGGCGAACCTGTTCATCTCGTTTTCTCGCCCGAGTTCGTTCAGAGTCTCATGCCGAAAGCCCTCAAGCACCCGGCAAGAGACATGGGTGAAGCCGTGTTTCTCCAGATGACGGTGCAATTGGCGGGTCGCCTTGCCACCAAACGTGGCGGGGTCTTCGGTGCCGCCGACGAGGTCAATGGGCAGGTCTCGGCGCAGGTCCGTGAGGCTGGCCGGCCGGACCGCTTCCTGCGCCCCGCGGATGAAGTCTCGCCACAGCGAAACCGAAGCGGCAAAACCACACAGTGGATCATCCTGGAAAGCGTCGGTCTCGGCGTGGTCGCGGGACAGCCAGTCGGAATCATTGCGTTTGTCCGGGAAGCGGTTGTTCCAGGCCTTGAACGTCAGGGCGCGTATGATGTGGCTCGGCCCGTTGCGTCCGACAAACAGGCTTTCCAGGAACAGGATCGCTTTCATAAGGGGCGCATTGGCTCCCAGGAAGGGATTGGAATTCCAGATCGCCGCTCCGTCCATGAGGTCAGGATGACGCTGAATGGCATTGAGTGTGATCAACCCGCCCATGGAATGGCCAAACAGGATCAGCGGTACATCGCGGTGGCGGGTCCGCAGGTCGGAATTGAGGGCGCGCACATCATCGATGAGCTTGTCCCACCCGTCTTCATCAGCGAACCGGGCCGGTCCGCCATCCTGCGCTGTGGTCTGGCCGTGACCGCGATGATCGGGCGCAACAACATGCACGCCACGTTCCGCCATGAAACGGGCAAACCGGCCATATCGACCGCCATGTTCGGCCAGTCCGTGATTGATCTGCAGGATCGCTCGACACGGGCCCACGGCCGGCCATTCGTGCAGGGCAAGCCGGGCTCCACTCGGCGTGTCCAGCCAGCGGGCGGGTGTGTAGTCAGGCTGATCCATGTGTCTCCCCTCGGCCCTGAACAGGCCTTTTTGCGTATGTGACAGAAGCCTAGCGCGAAGCGTGTGGATTTGTCAGGTTTTGCGCAGAACACAAAACGGGGAGTGACATGACAAAAACCGCCGCCCTTCTGGCCCTGGATCAGGGTACGACCAGTTCACGCGCCATTGTGTTTGATCTCTCCGGCCATGTTGTGGCCCAGGCCCAGCGTGAATTCGACCAGATCTATCCGCGCCCCGGATGGGTGGAACATGATCCGGAGGTGATCTGGGCGACCATTCTCTCGACGGCTCGCGAGGCGCTACGCGATGCACATGCCAAGGGTTATGCCGCCGAAGCGATCGGTATCACCAATCAGCGTGAGACGACCCTCATCTGGGATCGCAGGACAGGTGAGGCTTTGGCCAATGCCATCGTCTGGCAGGACCGGCGTACCGCCGAGGCGTGTGCCGAGCTCCAGTCTGCAGGTCATGCTGATCTCGTTCAGGCCCGCACCGGGCTGGTACTCGATCCGTACTTTTCCGCCACGAAGATTGCGTGGCTGCTGGATGCGATTCCGAATGGGCGTCAGCGCGCCGAGGCGGGTGAACTGGCGTTTGGCACCGTGGATAGCTGGCTGATCTGGCGCCTCACCGGCGGGCGTGTACATGCGACGGATGCGACCAATGCCAGCCGGACCTCGCTCTACAATCTCGAAACGGGTGACTGGGATGCGGACATGCTGGACCTGTTCCAGGTCCCGGCCGCTCTCTTGCCCAAGATACGCGATTGCGCCGACCATTTCGGTGACAGTGATGAGGCCCTGTTTGGTGTCGCCTTGCCGATTACGGGCGTGGCGGGCGATCAACAGGCGGCCACTATCGGTCAGGCCTGTTTCGAACCCGGCGAGATGAAATCCACCTACGGGACCGGCGCGTTTATGCTGCTCAATACCGGACAGGAAAAAAGACTCTCCCGCCATCGCCTGTTGACCACACTGGCCTATCGGCTGGACGGGGTCAGCACCTATGCGCTGGAGGGCTCGGTCCTGTCGGCCGGGGCGACCATTCAATGGCTGCGCGACGGGTTGGGGCTGATCGCCCAGGCGCGTGATGTGGAGGCCTTGGCGGCCGGGGCAGATCCGGACAGTGGTGTCTATCTGGTGCCCGCCTTTACAGGCCTGGGTGCCCCGCATTGGGATGCGCAGGCCCGGGGGGCGATTATCGGCCTCACCCGGGGCTCCAGCGCTGCGGAGATTGCCCAGGCCGCGCTGGACAGTGTGGCACACCAGACCTGTGATCTGCTTGAGGCCATGCAGGGCGATGGCGCCATGCCGGTGCGGCTCAAAGTGGATGGCGGTATGGCGCGCAATAATCGATTGCTGCAGCGCATGTCCGACCTCACGACCATGGAGGTCGTGCGACCGGTGAATACGGAAACCACCGCCTGGGGCGCGGCATTTCTGGCAGGTTTGGGGGCGGGCCTGTTTGCGTCCTTGGAGGACGGCCGGGCCGTTTGGAGCGCAGACAAAAGTTTCAGCGCGGACATGCCCGAAGACCGACGCCTCGCCTTGCGCGCAGGCTGGTCTGACGCGATCAGCCGGGTCAGTGCGGGGGCTCAGACCTAGCGAAACCCGTCTGGCGTTGACAGGAAATCGCGGACATAGCGGTCCACGCCCTGTTCCAGCGGCGTCATCTGTACCGGACAGCCCACATCGCGCAGTCGATCCATGCGCGCTTGCGTGAAGTATTGGTACTGGCCCTTGAGGTGCTCGGGCATGTCGAAATAGCTGATCTGTGGCGTGTGCCCCATGGCGTGGAAGACGGCCTCGGTGAGGTCCTTGAACGACCGCGCCGTGCCGGAGCCGACATTATAGATGCCGCTTTGCTGGAGGCCGGTGGCACACCAGTGGGCAATGCGGGCACAATCCTCCACCCAGACGAAATCGCGCAACTGCCCGCCATCCTCATAGTCGGGGTGATCGGATGCAAACAGCCGCATGGCGCCGGTCTCTCGCACTTGTTCAAAGACCTGGATGGCCACCGAGCGCATGGAGCCCTTGTGCTGCTCATTGGGGCCATAGACGTTGAAAAACTTCAGACCGGCCCAGCGTGGCGGCTGTGCCTTGCCAGCATCCACCTGTTTGCGGGCCCAGCAATCAAAGACCCATTTTGACCAGCCATAGGCGTTGAGGGGGCGAAGTTTCGACATCGAAACGAGGTCGTCATCATCAGCAAAACCCAGATGTCCATCGCCATACGTGGCGGCGGATGAGGCATAGACAAAGGGGACGTCATGATGCGCGCACCAGGTCCACAGATCACAGGACAGGCGGAAATTCGAGCGGACAATGAGATCGCCATCCCGCTCCGTCGTCGCCGAGATCGCGCCCATATGAATGACGCCCTTAAGGGCGGGGCCATAGGTTGCCAGCACTGTGTCGAGATCTTCCGGCGGACGAATATCGACCGGGACCCGTTTGGCGATATTGCGCCATTTATACTCATGGCCCAGCCAGTCGAGGATAATGACCTCTTCGCCCTGCTGTTCCAGTTCGGCCGCGATCTGAGAGCCGATAAAGCCGGCCCCTCCGGTCACCAGAAACATGTCACAATCCTCTTTCCTGCAGAATGAAATCGGCCGCAGCATCAAGATCGGTGCAGCTGGCACTCTGTCCAAAATCCTGCGCGGGTGATGCGGCGATCAACAGGCCCTTGCCGCCCACGCCCCTTCCCAGCTGCACATCAGAGGCTTTGTCTCCAATCGTCCAGCTGGATGTCAGTGCCAGCCCGGTCGCGCGGGCGCATTCAAGCGCCAGTTCCGGAGCCGGTTTGCGACAGGTGCACGCTTCCTCTGGGGCATGCGGACACATGGCGCTGTGGGCGATGGTGACCCCGTGTTGGGCCAGCAATTCAACCACGCGTTTATTCACCGCCCAGGCTGTTTCGAGATCGAAATAACCCCGCCCCACTCCCGATTGATTGGTGACGATTGCGAGCACCGCTCCCGCGGCTTGCAGCCGCAGTAGACCGCTTATCGCACCAGGCAGAATTTCCACACCGTCCGGGTCCGACAGGTAATGCTTGTCGATATTGATCGTGCCATCACGATCGAGAAGGACGAGGAACGGGTCAGTCATCGGCCCGGATCGTGGCCCGTTTGATGGAGTTTGTCGTCGAATGGCCATCGAGCAGAGGCGCCAGGGCGACCTGTCCGCCGCGTGCCATCACTTCCCGGGCTCCGACAACCTGGTCCACCGTATAGTCTGCACCCTTGACCAAAACATCGGGTTCAAGCGCAATTATCGTCTCCAGCGGCGTGTCCTCATCGAAGATAACAACCAGATCGACATCTCGCAGAGCTTCCATGACGGTTGATCGGGCGCTCTCGGTCTGGACCGGCCGTGTCGGCCCCTTCAGGCGCTGGACCGAGGCATCCGAATTGAGCGCGACAACCAGCCGGTCACCCTGGCTCTTGGCGAAGTCGAGCAGGCTGACATGGCCGGGATGGAGCAGGTCAAAACAGCCATTGGTGAACACAACACGATGGCCAGCCGCCTGCCAGGTTCTCACAGCGGCCCGCGCGGCGTCGCGGTTGACGGTCTTGCGGCCGTCCGGGCCACCACCATGCAGGGCGATGTGGAGTTCGGCGGCGGACACCGTTGCGGTGCCGACTTTTCCGACAACAATTCCGGCGGCACGATTGGCCAGGTCTGCGGCGGCTTCAACCGGTGCGCCGGAGGCCAGGGCCAGAGCGAGGGTCGCGACGACGGTGTCACCGGCGCCGGAAACATCAAAGACTTCACGGGCCAGGGTTGGCATGTGGCGCAGTGTTCCGTCGCGTGTGCAGACGGTCATGCCCTGGGGGCCGCGCGTCAGGATCACTGTCTCGCATTGCGCAAGCTCGAGAATGGCACGGGCGGCCGCCTCGGCGCGTTCAGGCGTGTCACAGGCAATGCCGGTTGCGTCCTCCGCTTCCTTTGCGTTTGGCGTCAGCACTGTCGCGCCGGAGTAACGCTGCAAATCCTTTGATTTGGGATCGATGATGACGGGCAGGCCACGGGCCCGGGCCTTTGCGATCGCCGTGGTGAGAATGTCCTTGGTCAGGAAGCCCTTGGCATAATCGGACAGGACCAGTGCAGATGTGCCATCAAGGGCAATGTCCAGCGCGCCCATGGCGGTCTGTACGACTTCAGCTGGAATCTCGCCCTGGTCTTCCTCGTCCACTCTGAGAACATGCTGTCCCTTGGCGACAAAGCGGTTCTTCACCGTGGTGCGTTGATTGGGATTGCGCACAAAACGGGCGTCCAGCCCCTCTGTCTCGCCGGCCCGGGCTTGCAGCACGCGACCCGTTTCATCCTTGCCGATAGCACCGATCAGCAGGGCTTCACCGCCCAGGGCGGCGATGTTGCGGGCGACATTGCCTGCGCCACCCACCATCTCCTCGACCCGACGGGTCAGGAAAACAGGTGTCGGGGCTTCGGGGGAAATGCGTGTGGTGTCTCCAAACGTGTAGCGATCAAGCATGACATCGCCGAGCACGGCCAGTCTCACACCCGCCAGAGCGTCCACCCATTGGCTCATCACCGTCATTTCGTCCCCCAGGCCCGGTTCAGGTTCGTGCCCAAGGGTATACGGCTTTGCCTGCGCTCAGGAAACCGGTGCCGACAGACGGGCCGCTTCTAGAGCCTGGTCGAGGTCGGCGATCAGGTCTTCTGAGGCCTCCAGGCCAATGGAGAGCCGGATCAAGGTATCCCCGATACCGGCCTCGGCGCGGGCCTGGGGCGTCATGGATGCGTGCGTCATGGATGCGGGAATGTTGGCCAGACTCTCCACGCCGCCAAGCGACTGGGCCAGCGTGAAGATCTTGAAACTCTGGACGACCTGGAGGGGATCGATGTCCGGATCTGCAATGTCGAAACTGATCAACTGACCGAAGCCGGACTGTTGATCGCAGGCGATCTCATGCCCGGGATGCGAGGTTAGTCCCGGATAGTCCACTGTTCCAATGCGCGGATCTGCGGCCAGGCGCGTGGCGATCTCGCCGGCGCTCTCGCACTGGGCCTTGGCGCGCAGGGGCAGGGTTCGCAGGCCGCGCAGGGCCATATAGCTGTCAAACGCCGCGGCGCCCGTGCCGGCACAATTGGCCCACCAGGTCAGGCGCTCGAGGGCTTGCGCATCAGCGGTACACACGACACCGCCCACCATGTCGGAATGGCCGTTGAGCAGTTTGGTGATCGACTGGACGGAATAATCTGCGCCGAGCGCGAGAGGTTGTTGCAGGACTGGTGAGAGGACGGTGTTGTCGACCGCCAATTCCGTGCCGGCGGTCTTGCACAGCGCGGCGACGGCTTTGATATCGCTGATCCTCAAGCGTGGATTGGAGGGCGTCTCCAGGAGTAGAAGTGATGCCGGGGTTTCCAGGGCGCGTGCCACGGCATCGAGATCGCTGGTGTCGATGTAGTGGACGCTGAAACGCCCGCCAGCGGCCCGTGCATCCAGCAATCGCCGTGTTCCTCCATAGGCGTCATGGGAACACAGAATACGTGCCCCATGTGGACGATCATGCAGGAGCAGATCGATCGCGGCCATGCCGGAGCAGGTGACCACAGCACCGGTGGCGTTTTCGAGGTCTGCAAGGGCGTCGGCCAGCAAACACCGGTTGGGATTGGACGTTCGGGCATAGTCGAACGTGCCGGGCTGTCCGGGGTCGGCTCGCCGATAGGCGGATGACAAAGAGAGGGGCGGAATGACCGCCCCCCAATCAGTATTTGTGTTCAATCCGGCACGAATGGCCCGGGTGCGAAACGCATCGGTCATGCTTCACCGCCTCGCAAGCCGAAAATGGATTCGCGGATGATCTGCGCGATCAGGGTGTTTTCTTTCAGAAAGGCGTCGTGACCGTAGTAGGAGCTGGTGACTTCCATGCGTCCCTGGGGTGTGCGCCAACAGGTGGCCTGAATGGTGTCGAGGGGCACGAGGCGATCCTCCTCCACAGCGAGATAGGTGACCGGGCAGGCGATGCGGGTCACGTCCGCGCCATGGCTGTCGGTCGAGCGCGAGAGGGCCAGAAACCGCTCGGCAGTCTGGTGCGTGCAGAAATCGGCGCCCCTTGCCTCCAGATAAGCGCATACCCCCTGGGCATCGCGACTATCGGGTTTGGGATTGCCGAACCGGTCTTCCCATTCATCCGGTGTGCGATAGGTGGTCAGGGCGAGGCGACGGGCAAGGTTCAGACCGTGTTCTGGATCACCCAGTCGCAATCCCATTTCCACAGTGTCGCGCTGAATAGCGCGCCAGGCCTTAGCCATCTCGCTGGACCGGTCCGCCGCAGACAGGACGAGCGCGCGCTCAATCCGTTCGGGGGCTAGTTCGGCGAGCGCCAGTGCGATCATGCCGCCATAACTCGCCCCGATGACGCTGAACTGTTCTATCCCGGCGGCATCTGCAATCGCCAGCGCAGCCCGTGCCTGATCATGCGTGGTGGGGAAGGGGTGAGCGGTTTCGCCGACAAAATCCATGCCCAGGAGACGGGTCTCCTCGGTATCAATCGGGCGTCCGGGACCGGCCTGGTCGCACCACCAACCGCGAATACCCTCATCGCTGCACACAAAGCGACCTGCTGAAATGCCGCCGAGCGCCAGGACAGCCTCCCCCGTTTCGGGACCGGTGACCCGACCCGTTACAGGGATGATGTCACCGGCTTGTGTGGTGAATTGCGTTTCGATATCGCGACCCAGAGAGGTGGCGTGGAGGTCATAGGCCAGGCTCATGACGGTGTCTCCCGAAGGACCGGAGGTGTCGTGCGTGTGGGCAATTTCAGACACACCGGTCCTGCACATTTCTGACACGGAAGATATGCGGAGCGCCGTCGGGAAACCGGGGCGGCGACGTCAGGGTCGCGCGCCTCGTTCCGCTTTAGCCGCATTTTTTCCGCGCCCGCAAGCTGAACATCAAATCGGCGCATTTGGATATATAAAGATATGTTTATGTGTCGTCAAGCGGGCTGTGCTGTCCACAAAAAACCCCGGCACGAACGGGTCGGCCGGGGTCTTGGGTGATCGCTGTTGGGTGAGGATCAATCCGTCGCGACAAAGGCTTTCTCGACGACGAAATCCGCCGGGGCGGCATTGGAACCTTCGACAAAGTTTCGGTCCAGACAAATCTGTTTCATGTCTTTGAGCAGGCCTTCAGAGCCACAGATCATGACCCGATCGACATCGGGATCGAGAGCCGGGACACCGAGTTGTTCAAACAATTCACCGGAATTGATCATGTCGGTGACGCGACCTTTTACCGGTCCGTCATCGCGGGTGACCGAGGTGAAGTGGATCAGTTTCTCGCGCGCCATTTCACCAATCAGCTCGTCGTCCTTGGTCGCGGCGACAAACTCATTGCCATACTCCAGCTCGTCGAGCTCGCGGCAGGTATGGGTCAAAATCACCTGTTCGAATTTCTCATAAGTCTCGGGGTCGCGCACCAGGCTGGCGAACGGCGCGATACCTGTTCCGGTAGAGACCAGGTAGAGGCGTTTGCCCGGTTTCAGGGCGTCGAGGACCAAAGTCCCGGTCGGCTTTTTGCCCAGCAGGATTTCGTCGCCGGGCTGGATGTGTTGCAGACGTGAGGTCAGCGGGCCATCGGGCACTTTGATGGAGTAGAAATCCAGAGCTTCGTCCCAGAAGGGGCTGGCCACGGAATAGGCTCGCAGCAAAGGCTTGCCGTCTTCCTTGGGCAGACCGATCATCACAAACTCGCCGGAGCGGAACCGGAAACTGGCCGGCCGCGTAATCCGGAACTGGAACAGCCGGTCGGTGTAATGCTTGACCTCGAGCACGGTTTCGATCGTGCAGGGGCCAGGTTTGGCTGAGATTTTGTTGGGCGGTCGCATCGTGGCGGGAGCGTCTGTCATTCGTCGTCCGTTTCGTACATGTCTTGTCGTCTGTTAGGCAAGCGCAGAGCCGGGAGCAAGATCGATCCACGGTGGTGTGGGCAGACCCCGGCTGCGCAGGAATTCCGGGTTGAACAGCTTGCCGGCATACCGGACGCCGCTGTCACACAAAATGGTCACGATGGTATGGCCAGGCCCCAGTTCGCGGGCGAGCCGCATGGCACCGGCAATATTGATCCCAGCCGATCCCCCCAGGGACAGGCCCTCGGTTTCTATGAGATCAAAGAGAAGGGGCAGCATCTCCGCGTCGTCCACGCGGTAGGCATGGTCGACCTGCAGGCCTTCCAGATTGCCGGTGATCCGGCCGACGCCGATCCCTTCGGTGATGGAGGATCCCTCACCGGAGAGCTCGCCCTTGGTGAAGTAGTTGAACAATGCCGCTCCGGCGGGATCGGCCACCCCAATCTTGATGTCCGGATTGAAGCCGCGCAGGCTGGCGGCTACACCGGACAGAGTTCCGCCGGTTCCCGCTGCACAGATGAAACCATCGATCCGGCCCTCTGTCTGGCTCCAGATCTCGGGTCCTGTGGTTTTTTCGTGAGCCTTGCGATTGTCGAGATTGTCGAACTGATTGGCCCAGATCGCGCCAGCAGCGTTCTCGGCGTTCAATTCCTCGGCCAGGCGTTTGGAATAGTGCACAAAATGATTGGGACTAGAGAACGGCGCCGCATCCACCTCGATGAGCCGGGCGCCATTGGCGCGCAGGGCCTGTTTCTTCTCCTCACTCTGCGTGCGCGGCATGACGATCACCACGGGGTGTCCAAGCGCCGCCCCCACCAGAGCCAGTCCGATACCGGTATTGCCGGCAGTGCCCTCGACAATCGTGCCGCCGGGTTTCAGGCGCCCCTCTTCGCGCGCTGTCTGCACAATATTGAGTGCGGCGCGATCCTTTACGGATCCGCCCGGATTGAGAAACTCGGCCTTGCCATAAATCTCGCATCCGGTGGCCTCAGACGGGCCATCCAGACGGATAAGGGGCGTATTGCCGATCAAGTCGAGGACTTGGCGGGTCGACACGTAACTCGTCCTTTCAAACACGGGAGGGCGGTCTGGGCCGGTCCACTCCCGTCTGCTCAGCCGTTGGGTTATTCGGCCGCCTGAATCATGGAGGCGACGTGAATACCACATTCGGTCTTGTCCTGTCCGGGCCAGCGTCCCGCCCGCGGGTCTTCACCCGCCTGGGCTGGTGCTGTGCACGTCCAGCAGCCGATGGAGGTATATCCCATTTCGACAAGCGGGTGCTGAGGCAGATTGTAGCGCTTGAAATAGGCGTTGATGTCATCCTGGGACCAGCGCGTCAGGGGATTGACGCGGACCCGGCCATTGATCTGTTCAACTGCCGGCAGATTGATCCGGGCCCCACCGTGGAACTGTTTGCGGCCCGTGATCAGGGCATCAAATTCCTCCAGGGCCTTGTTCAGCGGACGGACACGGCGCAGGGCACAACAGGCGTCGGCATCACGCTGCCAGAGCTTGTTGTCCGCATCTTCTGAGGCCACTTCGTCCGCATCTGGATTGAGAATGCGCACATTGGTCAGTCCCAGCTCCTCGCTGAGCTGGCGCATATACTGCTCGGTCTGTGCGAAATGGCGACCGGTATCGAGAAACAGGACCGGAATGTCCGGATCGATGCGTGACACCAGGTGCAGGTTCACAGCGGCCTCGGCACCAAAGGACGAGAGGACCGCGACCTTGCCTTTCCAGGTCTTCGTGATCGCATCGTGGAGAATGTCGATGGCATCAGATTCCATATAGCGCTCATTGAGCGTTGCCAGTGATGGCGTCTGGACCTCGGGACGCGCGGCATTCTCGCGGGCCGGTTGATAGGTCACCGAGAAACGCTGCAGCGCACGCGCCCAGTCTTCGCTCAGATCCGTACGATCAGGCTCCACACTGTCAAAGCCGACACGGCGCAGGAACTGGGCCTGGTCCGGGATAAGATCGCCCTTGGCGCGCAAGAGGCCCTGGAAACCCAGGCGTTCGCGCAGCTGATTGGCGAGGGTGAAACCTCGCCCATCCTTGAAACTGTCAAACCGGATATCGATCTGCAGCGCGGACTTGGCAGGTTCGGCCAGCTCGCGCCAGTCGGCATCGCCGGTAATCTCGAGAATGTCTCCGCCGCCCGACGCCAGTCGGGTTTCATATTCGGCCAGGCTGGACGGGTCGCGATCACTGATCAGCATAGATAGCCTCCTTGAAGACATCGGTTCCGGTGCGGCGCAGCGTGTCGATGAAACGCTCCTTGCCCGTCCGGATCTGGGTATAGGTGTGAAGCATGCGGGAGATGGCGCCGGGAATGTCCTCGGCGGCCAGGCCCTTGCCGACGATCTCGCCAACGGCGGCATCCTCGCCAAAGGCACCGCCCAGCGTGATCTGGTAAAATTCCTCGCCGCGCTTGTCGACGCCAAGAATGCCGATATGGGCGACGTGGTGGTGGCCACAGGCATTGATACAGCCCGAGATCTTGATGGTGACCTCGCCGGAAGCTTCCGCCAGACCATCAGCGTCCAGACGGGTGCTGATCGCCTGGGCGATCGGGATCGAACGAGCGTTGGCGAGATTGCAATAATCGAGACCGGGACACGCCACGATATCTGTTGCCAGACCGGCATTGGGGGTCGCCAGTCCGGCATTTTTAAGGGCTTGCCAGACGGTTTTCAGATCGGCCTGGCGCACATGCGGCAAGACCAGGTTCTGATCCGGGGTCACGCGCACCTCGTTGAAACCGTATTGCTCGGTGAGGTCGGCGATCAGATCCATCTGCTCAGCGGTTGCATCGCCCGGCGTGCCACCGACGGGTTTGAGCGAAATGACAACACTGGCCAGACCGGCGTGCTGGTGTTTGCGCACATTGCGGGCATACCAGCCGGTGAACTCACTGTCGGACAGATCCGGGCGCTCTGCGGTCACAGGGGTCGCGGGCGTACTGAAGAAACCGCGGATACGCGCGATCTCGGCAGCGTCGAGCTTCAGCTCACCGTCACGGATATAGGACCATTCCTCGTCCACCTCGGCGCGGAAAGCCTCGACACCGAGTGAATCGACAAGGATCTTGATGCGCGCCTTGTAGAGGTTGTCGCGTCGACCATACTGGTTATAGACGCGCAGGATGGCGGTCAGATAGCTCAGCAGATCCTCGGGCGCGAGTTCTGACTTGACCGGGCGGGCGATGCGCGGTGTCCGGCCTTGGCCGCCGCCGACATACACATCAAAAGCCGTTTTTCCCTGTTCGTCGCGAACGATCTGGAGGCCGATATCGTGGACGCGGATCCCGGCGCGGTCTTCTTCCGCCCCATTGACGGCGATCTTGAATTTGCGCGGCAGGAAGGTGAATTCCGGATGCAGGGTCGACCATTGCCGAATGATTTCGCTCCACGGGCGGCTGTCTTCCAGCTCGTCATGAGCGGCTCCGGCAAACGGGTCAGCGGTCACATTGCGGATGCAATTGCCCGACGTCTGGATCGCGTGCATTTCGACATCTGCGAGGGTGTCGAGAATGTCCGGGATATCGACCAGGCTTGGCCAGTTGTACTGAATATTCTGGCGTGTCGTGAAATGCCCATAGCCCTTGTCATACGTCCGGGCGATATGGGCCAGCGTGCGCATTTGGGGGGCGTTGAGCGCGCCGTAGGGAATGGCAACACGCAGCATGTAGGCGTGCAGCTGGAGATAGACCCCGTTCATCAGCCGCAAAGGTTTGAACTGGTCCTCTGTAAGGCGACCATCCAGGCGGCGTTCCACCTGGTCCCGGAATTCTGCAATGCGCTCGCGCACCAATGTCGTGTCACGTTCGTCGTATTTATACATGCTCAAACTCCCGTCTGGCGGGTTGTGCCGGCGCTGGGGCCGGTCAGCCGGATGGTTTCCCGGCGCCACTTCTGGCCCCCGGGCTGATCATCGGCCAGGTCAATCAGATAGGGGCCTACAGCGATGGCGTGTTCGGTCTCGGCCAGCGTCAGACGCGTTTGCGCGTCTTCACCGTCCAGACGTTCAGCCGCGTCAATTTCCGGGGACCATTCCCCGTCTGCGGTGCGGTAGATGACCTGGCCATCGGTCAGCCGGTTGGCGGTGATCGCCTTCATGCGTAAGTCTCCTGCAGCTCGGTCTGTGCAGCGGCCGTCACCTGGCCCAGGGCTGCGGTTTCGCCGATCATGATGATGCTCGGCCCGTGCACGCGCTCGCGGACTACCGTGTCCGCCAGCGAGTCGAGACGGGTGAGAATGCGTCGTTCATTGTCGTGTGTACCGTTTTCAACCAGCATGACCGGTGTCGCGCCTGCCCGGCCGGCAGCCAGCATCTTGGCCTCGATTTGGGGGGCTGCGCCGACACCCATGTAGAAAACGCTGGTGGCGTTCGGAGCGGCGAGCGTTTCATAATCTGCGTCGGGTCCGCCGGATTTCACAACGCCTGAAGCGAAGGTGACCGTCTGGGCATGATCGCGGTGAGTCAGAGGAACCTGGGCAGACGCCGCGCACGCCAGCGCCGCCGAAATGCCTGGAGTCACTTCCGCGTCGATGCCTGCGGCCCGGACCACGTCCAGTTCTTCACCGCCGCGTCCGAAAATAAAGGGGTCGCCGCCCTTGATACGCACTACGCGCTGGCCCTTGCGAGCCTCGCGAACGAGGATGTCGCCAATCTCTTCCTGGGGAACAGGATGGTGTCCCTTGGTTTTGCCCACATCAATGCGCAGGGCATCGCGTCGGGCCATGTTGAGCACGCCCTCGCTGACCAGACGGTCATGCACGATGACATCAGCCTCACGCAGGAGACGCGCCGCTTTCAGGGTCAGCAGATCCGGATCACCAGGCCCCGCTCCAACAAGGTGGACGATGCCGGTCTTTTCCGGCTGTACCTCGTTGAGAGTCTTGAGCATCAGGCGACGCGCCGCGGCGCGATCTCCGCGCAGGGCTGCATCCCGGGCCTCACCGCGCAGAGCGCGTTCCCAGAAGGCGCGGCGATCGTCAAACTTGTCGAGAACGGATTTGACAGTGCCGCGCAGTTCCCGTGCCAAACCGGCGAGAATGCCGACATTGGCAGGCAGGACCTGTTCAACGGCGGAGCGGATATCGACGGATAGGACCGGCGCAGAGCCGCCTGAAGCGACAGAGACGACAATCTCGTCGCGATCCACAATGGCAGGCACTTGGAAATCGGACTCAGCCGGGCTGTCGACCACATTCACAAGGGCGCCACGACGCCGGGCGCGTCGGGCCAAGCGATCGATGAAGCGCGGTTCACCGCCGGCAATGAAAACAAGTGTCGCGCCACGCAGGTCCGACCGTGTCGGCTCACGGTCATACACCTCCGCGACCTGGGCGAGATCATGGGGGACAGGATCCGCATTGCGGCCGGTGAACCACTTTAACCGGGCCGGCGAATTGACGAACAGGCGTGCCTTGGCATCCGCCATGAAACCGCTGCCGGCAAGGATGATGGTCCGTCCGTCCAACGGAATTGAGGCAGGAAAAACACGCATCGTCTCTAGATCCATTCAGGCGCCCCTGTGGCGCGACGATTTGAATATTTCTATTGGATGTGGTGAATTCAAACGAGTAATACTGGTCTTATTAATTAGGAAAACTAAAATGGCGCTCTCCCGCCTGCCCCCTCTGAATGCGCTCAGGGCCTTTGAGGCCACCGCTCGCCTGGGCAGTATCAGTGCTGCGGCTGCGGAGTTGTCGGTCACGCCGGGTGCGGTCAGTCAGCAGATCCGCACACTGGAAGATCATGTGGGTGTGCCGCTGTTTTCGCGTCAGGGGCGGGGGCTGGTTGTGACCGATGCGGGACGCGCGGCGGCCACCGTCACCACGGACGCATTTGCCAGTCTTGAACGCGCGGTTAGCCTTATGCGCCAGCCCTTGCAGCGCAGGCAATTGACGGTGTCTGTTGCCCCCTCCTTTGCCGGGAAATGGCTCGCGCCCCGCCTCTATAAATTCCAGGAAAAACAACCGGGGATCGAGGTCTGGATTTCGGCAGACCAGGAGCGCGCCGACTTGTCAGGCGGGGCGGCCGATCTGGGTATTCGATATGGGCCGGGCGGTGATGCCGCGCTGCATGAAATCCAGCTTCTGGCTGAGGAGGTTTTGCCGGTCTGTGCGCCGGCCCTCTTGCAGGGGGCGACCCCGCTTCGAACCCCCCGGGATCTGGCGCATCACACCCTGCTTCACGACGCGTCACCGGAAAGTGATGTGGACGGGGCGGACTGGACGGCCTGGTTTCGGGCGCGCCGGATCAAACCCATTGATATGAGTGGTGGTGTTCGCTTCAACCAGTCGGCTCTGGTGATTGATGCGGCCGTTGCGGGCCGCGGTATCGCCCTGGCCAAACGTGCGCTGGCGCAGAATGACCTGGCGGCGGGTCGACTGGTGTCGATCTTTCCGGACGGCGCAAGCCCGGTCCGGTCATCCTACTATATCGTGACTGCGCGCAATCGTCCGGTGGACGCCGACGGTCAGGCGTTCATTGACTGGCTCCAGGAGGAGGTGAGCCAGCACGAGGACGCGATTGACGAATTATAGCCGGACCCGTTTTGCCGGATCAATATTGACCCGATCTAGGGCCGGACCTGACCCTGACCGCGCACTACATATTTGAAGGTGTTGAGCTGTTCGAGGCCGACCGGTCCGCGCGCATGCATCTTGCCGGTTGCGATGCCGATCTCGGCGCCCATGCCGAACTCGCCGCCATCGGAAAACTGGGTCGAGGTATTGTGCATCACCACCGCAGAATCGATACCCGTCAGGAAACGGGCGGCTGCCGCGTCATCTTCGGTCAAGATCGCGTCGGTATGACCGGATGAATGGCGATTGATGAAATCCAGGGCGTCATCCAGATCCTCGACGACTTTCACGGAAAGCTTGCGGTCGAGATATTCCGTTGACCAGTCTTGTGGTGTCGCAGGCCGGATCCGGGCATCGGCGGCACATGCGAGCTCATCGCCCACGATTTCGCAGTCTTCCAGTGCGTTGACGAGGTGAGGCAAGAGCTCCGTCGCCAGAGGGGCATCGATCACCAGGCTCTCCGTGGCGCCGCAAATGCCGGTGCGCCTCAGCTTGGCATTGCGCACCACTTCGACAGCCATTTCAGGGCGGGCGGCCGCATGGATGTAGGTGTGGCAATTGCCATCAAGGTGGAGCAGCGTCGGAACGAGCGCCTGGTCGCGGACGAGCGAGACCAGGCCCTTGCCGCCCCGCGGGATCACCAGATCGACATACTCAGTGCACCGCAATAACTGGCGAACGGCCTCGCGATCGGTCATCTCCACCCGTTGGATCGCGTGAGCGGGAAGGCCGGCCTGTTTCAACCCGTCCTGGAGGGCTGAGACGATGACAGCGCTCGAGCGGGCACTGTCGGACCCACCGCGCAGGATGACCGCATTGCCCGATTTGATGCACAAAGCCCCTGCATCAGCGCCGACATTGGGGCGTGACTCATAGATCATGCCGATAACCCCCAGAGGCACCGATACCCGGTCGATCTTCAGACCATTGGGTCTGTCGAAATGGGCAAGTTGGCGTCCGACCGGATCAGGCAGGTCGATAATCGCTTCCATCGCCGCGGCCATGGCCTCGACCCGCGCCTGATCGAGGAACAGGCGGTCGAGAAAGGCGTCACTCACCCCCATGTCGCGCGCCCGTTTCATGTCATCGGCATTGGCCTCTAGAATGTCCGGTGTCGCTGCGCGCAGAGCCGTGGCTGCGGCGGCGAGCGCGGCGTTCTTGTCCTGAGTGCTTGCCGATGCAAGGGCGCGACTGGCGGCCCGGGCGTGCTGGCCCAGGGTCTCGATATGGGTCTGGATCGGGTCGGACATGGGATTGCGGACTTTCACGGAACGGGGTTTTCAAGCGGTCTTGAGACACGATGTATCTGTGAGAGTAACGGTTTTACCGCTATCGACCAGCCCTTCCACCGGTGTGGATATCGTTATGCATGTCTGCAGGGTGAAAGGATTTTTCGATGTTTGCGCTAAAGCCGGCAGCCGATTGCCAACCCCAGTTTTCGTGCGGTGAATGGGTCTCACTCGCAAACATTATTGCGTGAGGAAGTTGGCTTTTGCTTGACCCATAGGTCAGGGGGCGTTCGAGTAGATGTCTGAAAAAGCGCGGCGAAAATGATCGCGCCTGACCTGATTGGTCAACCGGGGAGGGGAAGGAATGAAGCCCACAGACGTCCAGGATCCCGACTATTTTCACAAAGTGGTCGATTGCCAATGGGCCTGCCCGGCCCACACGCCGGTGCCTGAATATATACGGCTGATTGCCCAGGGTCGGTTCTCCGACGCCTATATGGTCAATCGTCGATCCAATGTGTTTCCAGGTATCTTGGGGCGGGTGTGTGACCGGCCTTGCGAGCCTGCCTGTCGACGCGGGCGGGTGGAAGAAGAGCCGGTTGCGATCTGCCGCCTCAAGCGTGTAGCGGCGGATCATCGCGACGACATCCGCGACCGCCTGCCCACCCGGCCCGAGCAGAGCAATGGGCGCAGGATTGCCTTGATCGGAGCGGGCCCGGCCTCCCTGACGGTCGCCAATGATCTGGCGCCTCTGGGATATGAATGCACGATTTTTGAGGCCATGCATCGACCGGGCGGGTTGATGATCTCGAATATTCCGGCCTTCCGCCTGCCCGAAAGCGTGCTGGACGAGGAGATCGACTACATCCTGGATATGGGTGTGGAGCTCAAGACCAATCACCGGATCGAAAGCCTCAAATCCCTGCTTGGCGAGGGATATGACGCTGTTTTTGTTGGGTCCGGAGCCCCCAAGGGCAAGGATTTGCAGATCGAGGGGCGGGACGAGGCCCGTGACAATATCCATATCGGGATCGACTGGCTGGAAAGCGTGGCGTTCGACCATATCGATTCGATCGGAAAACGGGTTTTGATCATTGGTGTTGGCAATACCGCGATGGATTGTTGTCGAACCTCGAAACGCCTGGGTGCGGACACCGTGAAAGTCATGGCCCGCAAGCCGCGTGAGTTCTTCAAGGCGTCGCCTTGGGAGCTGGAGGATGCGGAAGAGGAGACGGTGGAGATCATCGTCAACCATTCGCCCAAACGCTTTGTGGTGGAGAACGGTCGTCTGACCGGCATGGAATTCGAAGTCATGGAGTATGATTTCGACGAGGCTGGCCGGATCACCAATCAGCGGATCACTGGGTCCACGATCATCCCGTGCGACGATGTGATCCTGGCCATCGGGCAGGAAAACGCCTTTCCCTGGATCGAGCGGGATCTGGGTATTGAATTCGACAAATGGGGCGTGCCGATCGTCGACGAGGCGACCCACCAATCCACGCGAGACGGCGTATTCTTCGGAGGTGATAGCGCTTTCGGTCCGAAAAACATCATCTGGGCCGTTGAGCATGGACACCAGGCGGCGATTTCCATTCACAAGCATTGCGAAGGCGAGGCCTTGCATGAGCGTCTGCCGCGCGGGGTCAATCTCAATTCGGCCAAGATGGGCATGAATGAGTGGATGTACTCCAACAGCTATGAAGGCGCCCTGCGCCGGGCCATGCCGGCGGTTGAACTGGAGGAGCGGTTCAAGACGCTTTCAACCGAGGTCGAGCTGGGCTTCAGCGCTGAACAGATCGTCACCGAGGTGCAGCGCTGTTTGAACTGCGATGTCCAGACAGTCTTCGCGGCGCCGCTCTGCAAGGAATGTGACGCCTGCATCGATATCTGTCCGGTCGATTGTCTGACTATTACCGCAAACGGTGAAGAACCGGATCTGAGAACGCGATTGAAAGCCCCGGCCGCCAATCAGGATCAAGCGCTCTATGTGTCTGAACCGCTCAAGGACACGGGCCGAGTGATGATCAAGGACGAAAACCTGTGTGTGCATTGCGGGCTCTGTGCCGAACGGTGTCCGACCGCCGCGTGGGATATGCAGGATTCGGATATTTTCATCCCGCACGTGGATGACGAGGTAAAGGGAGTGGCCGCGGAATGAAGGACCTCGTTGAGACCGCGCGGGACGTGCGCGTGAACGATTTCGTCATCAAGATCGGCAATGTGAACGGTACGGGTTCGGCCAGTGCCAACGGCCTGCTGATGAAATCCATTTTCCGCATGGGCGTGCCTGTGGTCGGAAAAAACCTGTTCCCGTCAAACATCCAGGGCTTGCCCACCTGGTACGAGATCCGCCTGACCAAGGACGGCTATATGGCCCGTTCCGGCGAGGTGGATCTTCTGGTCGCTATGAATGCCGAGACCTATGCAAAGGATCTCGCGGATGTCTCACCCGGCGGATATCTGCTCTATGACAGCACCTGGCCGCGCCCGGATCTGCATGAGCGTCCGGATGTCACAGCCATTGGTGTGCCGTTGGCGCGGTTGTGCAATGCCGAATTCGATAATGCCCGCACCCGCGTCCTGATGAAGAACATGGCGTATGTGGGCGCGGTAGCAGGTCTGACAGGTCTCGATATTGCCGTCATCCGGGGGCTGGTCGAGGAGATGTTCGGTACCAAAGCGCACCTGATCGATGCCAATATGAAGGCCATCGAACTGGGTCTCACCTATGTCCGGGAGGAATTTGGTGAGCCCTTGCCGCTGAAAGTCGAGGCGATGGACGGGACCGCCGGTCATGTCATGATCGATGGCAATACGGCCGCTGCCCTGGGCTGTGTGTATGCAGGTGCAACGTTTGGCGCCTGGTATCCTATTACACCCTCCACCTCTTTGATGGATGGCTACAAGGCCTTCTGCGAAAAACTGCGGGTGGACGCGCAAACGGGCAAGAAGAATTTCTGCATTATCCAGGCCGAGGATGAGCTGGCCTCGATCGGCATGGTGATCGGTGCGGGATGGAATGGAGCGCGTGCCTTCACGCCGACATCGGGGCCCGGCATTTCGCTGATGAGCGAGTTCATCGGTTTTGCCTATTACGGCGAAGTGCCGTGCGTGTTGTTTGATGTACAGCGCGCCGGGCCATCAACGGGTCTGCCGACCCGGACACAGCAATGCGATCTGCTGCTGGCGGCCTATGCCAGCCATGGTGATACCAAGCACATCTGTGTCTTTCCGGCCGATCCCAAGGAATGTTTCGAAATGGCCGTAGCCAGTTTTGACCTGGCGGAACGATTCCAGACCCCGGTCTTTTTCATGACGGATCTGGATATCGGCATGAATGACTGGATGGTGCCGGAGCTGGACTGGGATGACAGCTATGTCCCCGACCGTGGCAAGGTTCTCAATGCCGAGGAGCTGGAAACCATCGAGCGGTTCTATCGTTATGAGGATCGCGATGGCGATGCCATTCCCTATCGAACCCTGCCCGGAGAACATCCCAAAGGGGCGTATTTCACCCGTGGTTCCGGTCATAACTGGAAGGGCGGATATACCGAGGACAGCGCCGAATACAAGGAGGTGCTCGACCGGCTGACGCGCAAATGGGAAAGCGCTGCCGATGCTGTCCCCGGACCGGTCATCATCCAGTCGGAGCAGCCGGCTGAAGCAGCCATTATCTCGCTGGGGGGCTGTGACGGAGCCGTGCGAGAAGCGCTCGACCGTCTGGCGGGCGAGGGTATCCATCTGGACTATCTGCGAGTGCGCGGTTTCCCGTTCTGTGCGGAGGTCGATGCCTTCATTGAGGCCCATGACACCGTCTATGTGGTGGAGCAAAATCGCGATGCTCAGCTGCGGACCTTGCTGATCAATGAAACGCGCGCTGAAAAAGCCCAGCTCATTTCTGTTCTCGATTATGCCGGAATGGCGGCCAATCCCGCCTTTGTGGTGGAGGGCATACACGCCCATCGTGCGTCGAAGGAGGCTTCCTCATGACATCCATGCCCAAACCGCTCATCGACAAACACCTGCCCCGCAATGGTCTGGACCTGACGGTCCGTGACTATGAGGGCGTGATGTCCACGCTGTGTGCCGGCTGTGGTCATGACAGTGTGACGGCGGCGCTCGTGCAGGCCTTCTGGGAGCTGGATTTACCGCCTGAAAGCGCTGCCAAAGTGTCGGGTATCGGATGTTCTTCCAAGACCACGGCCTATTTCATGGGGCAATCGCACGGTATCAACACCGTGCACGGACGCATGCCGTCTGTGGCGACCGGGGCCAATGCCGTGAACGGTGACCTGCACTATATCGGGATCTCCGGTGATGGAGACTCCCTATCCATCGGTTTTGGCCAGTTCGCGCACGCTATTCGTCGCAATCTCAACATGTTGTACGTGATCGAGAATAATGGCGTGTATGGCCTGACCAAGGGGCAGTTTTCCGCCTCTGCCGATCGCGGTTCGAAATCGAAGAAGGGCATTCCCCACGATCAAACGCCGATCGATCCGTGTGTTCAGGCCCTGACTCTGGGTGCGGGTTTTGTGGCGCGGAGTTTTTCCGGTGACAAGGCGCAGTTGGTTCCGCTGATCAAGGCGGGGTTGCGCCATAAGGGATTTGCCCTGATCGATATCATTTCCCCGTGCGTGACCTTCAATGATCATGCCGGGTCCACCAAGAGCTACGCCCATACCTACAAGTATTATCATCCTCTCGTGCACACTGATTTTGTTGCCGAGGCGGAGGCGATCGAGGGCGAGTATGCGCAAACGGGCGTTATTGACGTGACGCTCCATGACGGTGGGCAGGTTCGTTTTCGCAAGGTGGATGATGATTATGATCCGCGTGATCGCGGTCAGGCCCTCAACACACTCTTTGAGAGTTCACAGGTCGATGAAATTCCGACGGGGCTTCTCTATCTTGATGACAGTCTTCCCGACATGCATGCAACCAACGGATTGCCGGAACGCCCGCTTAATCGTGTGCCTCATGATGAGTTATGCCCGGGCTCGGCCGCCTTGCCCAAACTGATGGCGCGATACCGCTAGTCCGGACGTCCAAAGCGTCGAAACTCGAACCGGTCGAAGGTTTCGGCCGGTTCGTCTTCTTGATGAGCGCAGTCATGGAAGATCGCGTGCGCATACCACTGACCGATCTCATCGCGTATGGGGGTGTACTGGACAGACCAGCTGCGATGGCGCTGGTCACAGTGGATACGGGCCGTGGCCAGCGAGAGCTGTCCCTCGAAAAATCCTTCTCGCTGCAAAGCCTGTAGGTGTTTGCAAAGGCCCAGGCCCGGCTGGTTTTCACCGTGAACGAGAGCGGGGCCATGTCCCCCCAGACGCAGGGGCGGGCTCAGAGCGACAATCTGAAATCCGTCCGGCCCGGCTGTTTCCACTAAACAGCACGGATAGGGCGAGTGATGGATTGTGGATACAAAATCATCGAACACGCTGCGTGTACGCGGATTGTCCTTGAGTTTGAGAATGGCGTCGGCTTGGCTCTGTTTGGGCGTGACATATCCGGACTCGACCCGCGAGACATAGGTCTGGCTGACGCCGATGAGCGCTGCAAAGGCTTCCTGGTTCAGCTTGAGCCTCAGGCGGAGTGTTCGGACGGTTTTGGCCCAGTTCATGATCTTGTTTGTCTCAGCGGGCGAAAGACTCACCACCAAGGGTTTCAGAGCGTCAAACTTGAACCTCGCTTCATAAGACGGGAAAATCACGCATAAGATTATTACCTCCTGCAGATGGCGCAATTTGCAGGTGTAACAAAAAAGCCCCGCCAGTCGTGGCGGGGCTTTCAAACATTCGCAGTCAAGCAGATCTAGAAGCCGAACATGCTGCCCAGATACCCGCCCGGATTGCTGGCGAGCTCACCCAATTCTCCCTTGGCAAAGGCCGGCAGGAGCACGGCAAGGAAGACACTGATGAGCAGGCCGATAAAGGCGCGGATGACATCGGTGATCACATCCCAGAGCGCTGCCAGACCAGGCCGTAGGCCACCGACATAAGCCACGGCGATTTCACGACCAGCGAGCATGCCGAGGAAGACCCAGGTTGTGCTCATCGGCACATCGTTGAGCTCCTTGAAGTAGTAGAGGATCAGGCCGTAGATGAAGTCGATCAGCGTGGCGGCGCGCACATCCGTCGTATTGGTTTTGGTCAGAACGATCTTCTGGATTTCACCACCGCGGGTCGCGAAGATGAAGGCGTGCAGGGCGAGCATCACCAGCGTGGCAAAAATCAGAAGACCAACCGAGAAGATGACGGTGACCTCGCCATCGGCGCCGATCATGGTCTCGCGCGGCAGGAAGACGAAGATATTGGCCAGGTCCTGGATCAGCCACTGTGACCACAGGAATGCCGTGGACGCCCACTGCAGCACATACCAGAGTGGGTTGAGTGGCTTGTCCTTCGTGTTGGCAATCCAGCGCTCATAGAAGCGCGATACAACAATGTAGACGACCGCAGAGGCGGCGATCGCAACCACATAACCCATCGCCGACTTGGTCAGCATTTTGGAGAAGACGCCGTCCGTGCTGTCGCCACCTGACAGGGCGAAGATGGTCAGCACGAGGAAGGTGGTCGAAACCGGGATGCCGTAGCGCGTCAGGACAAGTAGGAAGATGGGCGGGATGGCATGCCACCACTGAATGCCGGTCTCAGGGAAGGGCAGACGGTTGAGGCGACCGAAGGCGATATCGCCGCCGCTGCTGTAGAAGCCGTACACCATCACGATCACGATGATGGAGCAGGCATAGATCCAAAGGACCCACCACGGACGTTTGGCATTCGAGCTGAGGAAGGTACCCAACGTCTGAATGGCGTCATTGGCAACGATTGAATAGGCCGCGAGCATGAAGCCCACAAAGGCAAACACGTGCCAAGCTACTAACTGGTCCATCGGACACTCCCCGAGTCAAAATCGCGCGGACGTTTTCACGGCTTGGCCAGGTGATCAATCTCCTTGTCTTCAGATACTGAGAATGTCACCAAATCTTCAAAGTTTTGTCCCTTTGGCGACGAGTTCCAGCGCCAGATGCCGCCGATACTTTTGTCAAATCCATCAATCTGGGTTATATTTTATGACCGCCATGCCCCGGAAGGGGGAAGCGGCGTAAGGTTCCCTGATGCTTCAATACTGTGAGGTCATGAGCACGGACGTCCAATCGACACGCGACACGCGCATTCACTGGCCCTCGCTGGTGCGTCATTATCGTGTCTCGAAGGGCTTTAAACAGGCCGCTTTGGCCGATGAGCTGGGTGTGACCCAGACCATGGTATCGCGGTGGGAGGCTGGTTTGGCCGATCCCAGTGCGCGCATCCAGGCCAAGCTGTTCGATCGTTTCTGGGAAACCAATTATGCCGTTTCGCGGGACACCTGGCGCATTCAATTGCGACGGCATCCGGCGGCTGTGGCTGTCTTTGATCCGGAAGGCCGATTTCTGGCCGTGAGCCGGGGCACCGAACGTCTGATCGGTCGACCGGAAAGCGCCTTGATCGGCGAGTCCGTCATGTCTGTGTTCTCGGGCGATCTGGCCATGGTGTTCGATGACTTGTGCAGGGCAGGATTTTTCGAAGGCCGGGTGGTGTTCGCTGAAAGCGCAGCGCGGCTTCAGCTGGCTGAGCCGGGTGAAGACGCCCGACCTGTCCATTCGCACGGCCTTTACCGCCCGGTTTTCATGTCGGATCAGGATATCTATCTGCTGGCGTCGCTGGCGGTGATCTCACGCGATGCGTGCACCGCGCTCCGGGCGCGTCTGGGTGGCATGACGATGATCCGTAAGGCGTTGTAACTCATGAATACACGCCACCTGCATGCTTCGGGTCAGCCTTGGTCAACGATCATTCGTCGATACCGTCTCACGCACAATCTGAAACAGACCTCGCTGGCAGAGGATCTGAATGTGACGCAGGCCATGGTGTCGCGCTGGGAATCCGGGGCGGCCTGTCCCGGACCTTCGATGCAGAAGCGCATCCTGGCGCTGATCAATCCCCAGTCCAATGCCGTGCCCATGACGGGGTGGCGTGACATGCAGGCCCGGTCCCCTGAAATGGTCGCCATCATCGCTCAGGATGGACACGTGGAAACGGTCAGCGAAGGGCTTCTACGGGAAACAGGTCTGGATCGCGTTCAGTTTGAAGGCCTGCGGGTCAGTGACCTGTTCGGGCGTGAAGCCGAGGCGCTGAGGCTGCACCTCGTGGGTATGGGTTTTTTTAAAGGCCAAATCGAGGCTGTTGAAACGACCGGGCAGATGGATTTCCGTCCACAAGGGCAAGAGCCGGTGAAGCAGCGGATACATGCACTACACATACCCAGACGTGATTTGGACGGTACGTATAAGTGGATTGCAAACGCTGCGGTTGTTTCTGAAGGCGAACAACAGATTTTGTTGTCAGAACTGGCTGGTCATTGCCGAATTATTCAATCAATATAACGGCACAAGGGGGGACAGACCTTGACCGTTGACATGAACTTTTCCGAGTCTTCGAGTAAAGTGAATTGGCCGTCAGTCATCCGGAATTTCCGGATGTCGAAGCGCCTCAAGCAAGCCGCACTGGCCGAGGATCTGGGTGTGACCCAGGCCATGGTTTCACGTTGGGAAAATGGTGAATCAGAACCGCCCGAGCGTGTGAAGCGGCGTCTGGGCGAACTGGTCCGCGATGCCTTCGTGATCGCACCGGCCCCGACCTGGATCGACCTTGTTTCGCTAAATCCCGCCTGTGAATTCGTCACGGACAGTCGCGGCTTGTTCAAAGCCCTGTCGCGCGGCGCGACCGACATGCTCGGCCTGACGCGTGGCCAATATGAGGGGCGTTCATCGGCCCAGGTCATCGGTGGGGAATTTGTCGAAGCAATGGATCAGTTGCGTGAACATGGCTTGTTTCGCAACGAGATCGTGTTTGCGCAAAGCCTGGGCACGATGGAGGTGAACTCCGCGTCGGGTCTGAAGACATTGCTTGTTGATTTTATTCACTGGCCGCGGATCGAGCAGACCCGGACCACATATTGCGTGCACTCCGGTGTTGTGGTCAGCGAAGCGGAATATGCCCTGCGACTTGAAGAGCGCGGGCGGAAATTCATCTACCGCAAATCTTTCTAAGCCTGCATCTCGCGCAAGACCGAAACGAAAAAGGCGGGTGCCGAAGCGCCCGCCCTTGAAGATCGTGTGCATTGTCGCGATTAGTTTCCAGCGAGCTGTTCGTCACGCAGGGCTCTGAATTCATTGCCCTCATACCAGTTGGGCCAATCGCTTGAGTTCGCGATGCGGGCGCCGACATTGTAGAGAAGCTGGGTGTCTTCCGTCATGCCGGTCATGTCCCAGTCCCGGGAGTATTCATCTGCCTCGCCGTGATACCGGTTGGCCCGAAACTCCTCGGCAATCGATGCGCCGAACTCCGAACCGTTTTCGCGGTGGTCAAAGCCACCATCGGCGTAGAGCATCGGTACGCCCTTCTTGGCCAGTGAGATGTGGTCGGAGCGATAGAAATACCCGGCTTCAGGATTGAGATCCGGCACGATATACCGGTCCTGTGCGGCGGCTTCCTCGGTCAGAATGTCTTCCAGCTCGGACGCACCATGGCCCACCACGACAACATCGCGCGTGCGGCCGATCGGTAGCATGGCGTCGATATTGATACCGGCCACCGTCTGGTTGAACGGGATGATCGGATTTTCGGCATAGTAGGCCGAGCCCAGGAGACCGGATTCTTCAGCCGTCACTGCGAGAATCATGACCGAACGTTCGGGCGGATTGGCCAGAAAAGCTTCACCAACCTCCAGAATAGCGGCCGTTCCGGTGGCGTTGTCGACGGCGCCATTATAGATGCCATCCTCGTCGCCGGTGGTGAGGCGAAAGCCGAGATGATCCCAGTGGCCCGTGTAGAGCACATATTCGTCCGGTGCCGTTGAACCGGGCACGATGCCGACGACATTGCGGCTGTCTTTGGTGCGTGAAAAGGAGCGGATGTCGGCGCTTGCGGTGAGACCGGTCATGGGAACAGCTTCAAAGCCTGCCAGCGCGGCGGCCTCGGTGAGGGCATCAAAGTCGAGGTCGGAGGCTTCGAACAGGCGACGCGCCATGTCCTCGGAAACCCAGCTTTCCACGCCGGCAAAGCGGCCTTCGCCCGGCTCGCGCGCCAGATGGAGTTGGGCTCCCGTCCAGGAATTGCTGACCACCTGCCAGCCATAGGAGGCCGGGGCTGTCTGGTGGATGAGTATGACGCCGGCCGCACCCTGACGGGCCGCTTCTTCATACTTATAGGTCCAGCGACCGTAATAGGTCATGGCATTGCCATTGAATAAACCGCTGCCCGGATTGGCATAACCGGGATCATTGACCAGCATGACCACGGTTTTGCCCGTCACGTCGACGCTGGCATAGTCATCCCAACCGTATTCGGGGGCGACCACGCCATAGCCGACAAACACCAGTTCGCTGTCGGCGATCTCGACACGTTCCTCATTGCGCTTGGTCCAGTAGACGACATCTTCAAGAAACTGCACACCCATCGGAGCGCCGTCATCAAAGATCTCGAAACGGGACGCGTCTGTGTCCAGTGTCACTTCCAGCAGTGAGACCGGCTGGAAATAGCTGTCTCCATATCCGGGCTCCAGGCCGATCCGTTGCATTTCTTCGGCGATCCATTCCGAAGCCATCTCGCCGCCACGAGTGGCGGGGGCCCGTCCGAGGAAATCATCGCTTGCGAGTGTGGATACGCGCAGTCGAAGATCCGCTTCGGTAATTTCGCCAGAAGTCAGTGTGTCCGCAGGTGTGGGTGCGGTCTGTTCTGTGGTCTCGGTTTCGCTGGGCGAGGCAGCGTCTTTCGCAACGCTGCATGCCGCCAGCGCGACACTGCCCAGAAGGGCGGTGAGCGAAAAGCGTTTCATTTTATTCTCCGTCTTCCCCATAGTCGGTGTTAGCCGACATCGACCATCCTGCATTGACCGCGTGAAAGCGCAAGGCGGACCGTTCAGGCGGAATAATAGCGTCAAGCCGCACAAGGGGGTTTGACCATACCTGAATGGTGGTTCATGTTTGCCGGAATCCAGGACTGCCTCGCGAGCAAGACGGGGCGGCCTGTATCAAGGGGAGAGACTATGTCCGAGAGTAAAGTGCCTGCAGCGGCTGCTGACAGCTCGTCCGGCTATCGCGCCTGGGTCCTGTTCATGTTGATCGTGGTCTATACGTTCAATTTCATTGATCGTCAGATCATTGGCATTCTCGCGGTTCCGATCCAGGAGGAATTGGGGGTCTCGGACACGATGATGGGCCTGATGCGCGGTCTGTCATTTGCCTTGCTCTACTCCACACTCGGTGTGCCCATCGCCTGGCTGGCTGACCGGAAAAGTCGTGTCTGGATCATGACCATCGCCCTCTCGGCCTGGTCCTTCATGACGATGGTCTGCGGCCTCATCACCACGCCGGTCCAGCTCTTCCTCGCACGGATGGGTGTCGGGGTTGGAGAAGCAGGCGGCGTGGCGCCGGCCTATTCCATCGTATCGGACTATTTCCCGCCGGAACAACGGGCGCGAGCGCTTGCAATCTATTCCTTCGGTATCCCGATCGGATCGGCTGTGGGGATTGTCTTTGGCGGCGTTATCGCAACGGTGCTGGACTGGCGCGCGGCCTTTTTGATCGTCGGCGCACTTGGACTGGTCCTGGCGCCCTTGTTCAAACTCTCCGTCAAAGAGCCGGTACGCGGTGCGTATGATGCCGGCCCTGCACCCGAGCCCGCCAGCGTAGGCGAAGTTCTCCGGGTCTTGCTGAACAAACCCTCCTTCTGGCTGCTCTCTATTGGTGCTGCCTCCTCCTCGATGATGGGCTACGGCCTGTTTGCATGGATCCCCGCGCTTCTGGTGCGCTCCTATGCCGATGTGCTTCCGGATTTCTTTTTCTGGGCACCGGAATTCCTGCTGCCGTCCGGCGCGCCGACCCTGCTCTATGCGGCCTATTTCTACGGCACAGTCGTCCTGATCGGCGGGCTGATCGGCATTTTCATGGGTGGATACCTGGCTGACAGCATGGGCAAGCGGTCCAAGGGGGCCTACGCCCTTATCCCCGGCCTGGCCTTTCTCGCGACAGCCCCCTTCCTGTTGATCGCCACCCTGTCGGACAGTATTTTCCTGGTCTTCTTCGTGATGATCATCCCGACCGCTTTGTCGCTTGCCTGGCTGGGTCCGGTCCTGGCGGCCTTCCAGCACATTGTGAAGCCCAATATGCGGGCAACAGCCTCGGCCATTTTCCTGCTGATCAATAATCTCATCGGTATCGGCGCCGGGGATGTGATTTTGGGTGGCCTTTCCGATGCACTGTCGTCTCAATATGGCGACGAATCCCTGCGCTACTCTATTATGTGGGGCGCCAGCTTCTATCTCGTCTCGGCGGGCCTGCTCATTTTCGCGTCCCGTATCCTTCACAAGGACTGGGAAGAGGGTGAAGCCGCACCCGCCGCTCAGGGCGAGACGACTGAACAGAAAGACCCGGCCTGATGCCCAACGGATATCGCGATCATTACTTCACTAATGCCGACGGACTTCGCATTCACTATCGGGATTACGACCCGGTGGGCGAGGTCCAGGGTTTGCCGGTCATCTGCCTGCATGGTCTGACGCGCAATGTGAAGGATTTCGAGGATATCGCGCCGCGGATCGCTAAGATGGGGCGTCGGGTGATCTCGGCGTCCCAGCGCGGACGCGGTCTGTCAGATTATGACCCCCAGCCTGAGCGCTATAATCCGATGACCTATGCGGTCGATATGGTGCTGCTTCTGGACCATCTGGGTCTGGATCGCCTGGTGTTTGTTGGCACGTCGATGGGCGGTCTGATGACCATGGGGATCGCCCATGAACAGCCTGAGCGGCTGGCAGCAGTGGTGCTGAATGATATCGGCCCGGTCCTGCATCCCGACGGGATTGGTCGCATCAAGGCCAATCTGACCCATCGTGCCCCGGTCGACAGCTGGGAGGAGGCGGCGGAACGCTCCAAGGCGTCCAATCTGGCCGCCTTTCCCAAGCGCGAACACGACCAGGATTACTGGATCGCGTTTGCCAAGCGTCTCTGGCGTGAGGGGGAGGACGGCAAGCTTCACCTGGCCTATGACGCGGCGATTATTGATCACCTGGGCGAGGACGGGGCACCGGTCCCCGATCTCTGGCCCTTTTATGAGGCGCTCAAGGATACGCCAACGCTCCTGGTGCGCGGCGGCATAACCGATCTGGTCACACCGCAAACCGTTGAAGAGATGAAGGCACGCAAGCCGGATCTTCGTTATGCCGAAGTGCCGGATGTGGGGCATGCGCCCATGCTTGACGAACCGGAGGCCTGGTCTGCGATTGAATCGCTGCTGGCCGCGGTCGACTAGTCCCGGTCCGGACAGAGCATCCTAGTCCAGTCCTAGCCTAGAAGGTCTTCCAGCCGTCCGGTCTCCGGCTTGTCGTTCCAGGCGAGCCGGTGAAATGTGTTGTTCCGCCGTTCGACCACGCAGACATGGCCGGTTTTGACCTTGGCGTCCGCGGCCAGGCCTTCGCTTTCGCCATAGACATAGCGCAAGACACCGTTCGAAGTGACAAGCAGCGTGAAACCTGTCTGCGCAGGAGCGTCAGCCAATGCGCTGAGGGCATTGGTTTTCAGCGTCGCTTCATCCGGTGACCAGTCGCTGTTTGGCGGGCGGCGATGCGCGGTGTTCCAGTAATCCAGAGCCTCCTGACCGAAGAGATCAATGATCTCCTCATTGGTCTTGCCGCCCCAGCTGCCGTAGTCGATTTCGCGCAGGCGGTCATCGATTTCGATCTCTCCCCCAAAATCGGTCAAGTCGGCCACAATCTCCGCGGCCCGGCGGGTGCGCTTGAGCGGGCCGGAGAGAATACGCGCAGGGCGCAGCCGTGCGTCGCGCAGGGCAATACCCAGTTCAGCCGCCTGGGCCTCGCCCTTTTCAACCAGGGGAAGGTCTTCACGCGCTCCCACCCAGACGGGCGTGTCGCCGGGACCGAATGTATTGCCGTGACGAGCGAGGAGGAGGCGCGCCATCAGACCAGCTCGCCTTCGCGCATGATAATGTCCGCCACCCGTTCGGCATCTTCGGGAGTGTCGACGGACCAGGCGGAGCGACCGCGATAATCGGTCAGGACCACACGGATCGGGATGCCATTCTCCAGGGCGCGCAACTGCTCGAGGCTTTCGGTCAGTTCGAAGGGCGTGGGTTCATGAGAGACGAGGGTTTCCAGGGTTTCGCGTCGATAGCCATACAGCCCGATATGCTGGAAGACCGGCATGCCCGCGCCCGGTTTGCGGCGGAAAGGAATGACGTTTTTCGAGAAATACATCGCATCCATGGCCTTGTTGAAGACCACGGTGGTGCCGCTGGCTGAGCCCTTCGCCTTGTCGGCCCGCATGCGCTCCTCGGTCTCTGGCGGTAATTCCACAGCCGGGGTGGCCATTTGAAGACGGGTATCGGCGCGCAGGGTCTCGGCGACATCCCCGATCACCCAGGGTGGAATGAGGGGGGCATCGCCCTGGACATTGATAATGATCTCTGCGTCGCTGTTCAGGCGCTTCATGGCATCCAGCGCGCGTTCAGTCCCATTGCGACAGGCTTCGTCCGTCATCACCGCTTCACCGCCCGCAGCGGTAACGGCGTCCAGAATACGCGTATCATCGGTGGCGACCACAACCCGATCGACCCCGCTTGCCGCGGCGGCAATGGTCCAGACCCGTTCGATCATCATCTTGCCGGCAATTTGGGCCAGCGGTTTGCCCGGATACCGGGTCGACCCGTAACGGGCGGGAATAATGGCAAGAACCGACATGGTGCACTCCGATGGACGAGATCTCGCTTTTTTCATATTGCCGCGCGAATTTCCACTCTCGAACACGGATCATGCCGACGCGTCACATCTCATGTGTGTATGACGTCATGCCTGCGTTATGCGCAATGTGATATGGACTTTGATGGACCCCGGACGTATTCGCCGGGGTTCGTCTTTTCACACACAGCCTTTTGAGACTGATCATGCGCAATTTTCTTTCAACTGCCGACTGGACCCGCTCCGAACTGCAGGCGCTGCTCGACCGTGCGAGCGCCTTTAAATCGGGCGCCGTGAGCCGAGCACTGGAAGGCAAGACGATTGCGCTGGTTTTTTTCAATCCCTCGCTCCGAACACGATCAAGTTTTGATATCGGGGCCCACCAATTGGGTGGTCATGCCATTGTGCTCGACGCCAAGGGAGCAACCTGGCCGATGGAATTCGCGCCGGGTGCCGTGATGGACGGCGACGAGGAGGAGCACGTTAAGGAGGCCGCGCGCGTCCTGTCGAGCTATGTCGACCTGATCGCCATTCGTTGTTTTCCGGCTTTCAAGAACTGGCAGACGGAACGCGAGGATCCGATGATCACGGCCTTTGCCGAACACGCGACCGTGCCGATCATCAATATGGAGACGATTGTTCACCCGTGCCAGGAACTGGCGATGATGCTCGCTTTGCAGGCCCATCTCGGTGATGTCGCCGGCAAGGAGTTCTTGCTGACCTGGGTGCCGCACCCCAAACCGCTCAACACCGCCGTCGCAAACTCGGCCCTGCTGATGGCGACCAAATTCGGTATGAATGTCCGCATGTTGATCCCGGACGAGGTCTACCGTCTCGACGAGCGTTACATGTCGGCGGCGGAGGGATTTGTGGCCGACGGCGGTGGTTCGCTGACGGTGACAACCGATGTCGAGGCCGCTTATAGCGGCGCCGATGCGGTGTATGCCAAGAGCTGGGGCGCCTTGCCCTTCTTTGGCAATTGGGACGAGGAAGCCCCGTTCCGGGCGAAGGGGGCGGATTTCATGATCACGCCCGAGAAGATGGCACTGACCAATAATGCCGTGGTGAGCCATTGTTTGCCGATGCGCCGGAACGTGAAGATAGCAGATGCGGTTGTCGACAGCCCGGCCTTCCTGGGCATTGAAGAGGCGAGCAATCGCCTTCCGGTGCAGAAGGCCGTGATGGAGGCCCTGGCTACCCAAAGCACCGGAGGGGCCGGATGAACCAGACACAGACCGGCGGCTCCAAGGATAACGGGGTCCGCCAGACGATCGTGCAATTGCTGTCGCACATGCGTGATGGCAAGGAAATCCGTGAATACCTGTCGCGTTTTTCTGGCGTCGACCAGGAACGTTTTGCGGTCATCAAGGTGGGCGGCGCGGTGATCCGCGACGATCTGGAAGGTTTGGCGAACGCACTGGCCTTCCTGCAGACCGTGGGGCTGTCGCCTGTCGTCGTGCATGGTGGCGGGCCTCAGCTTGATGCTGCCTTGGGTGATGCAGGCATTGTGGAAGAGCGTGTGGACGGATTGCGCGTGACGCCGGATGCCGCCATCCCGGTTGTTCGCGAGACGTTGACCACGGCCAATCTGAGCCTGGTGGATGCGGTGCGTGCTGCTGGAGGGCAAGCCGCCGCCGTGCCGTCCGGTGTGTTCGAAGCCGAGCTGGTGGATCGTGAGCGTCTGGGGCGTGTAGGCGAACCGTCGCGAGTCCGCCTGGATCTGGTGGCCGCGGCCGCTCGGGCAGGACAGGCACCAATCCTGGCCTGTCTGGGTGAAACGGCGGAGGGGTGTCTGGTCAATGTCAATGCCGATGCCGCCGTGCGGGCTCTGGTACATGCGCTCCAGCCCTACAAGGTGATTTTCCTGACAGGCACGGGTGGCTTGCTGGATCAGACCGGTCAGATCCTCTCCGCGATCAACCTGGCCACCGACTATGACGAATTGCTGGCGGCGGACTGGGTCAGTGGGGGCATGCAGCTCAAGCTGCAGGAAATCCATCGCCTGCTGGCCGACCTGCCCTTGTCGAGCTCTGTGGCGATCACCCGGCCCACGGAGCTGACGCGCGAATTGTTCACGCATGCCGGTGCGGGAACCCTGGTCCGGCGCGGGGAGAAGATCTCTGCGCTCCATGCCAAGGCCGAGATCGACATGGACCGGCTGGACGCTCTGGTCACCCGCTCCTTCGGCCGGCCCGCCGTCACGGGATATTGGGATCAAGTGAAAATCGATCACGCCCTGATCTCGGAGAATTACCGGGCGGCAGCCATCACCCGCCGCATGGGCGCATGGACCTATCTCGACAAGTTCGCGGTCCAGGATGATGCGCGTGGCGAGGGGCTTGGCCGCGCGGTCTGGCGACAGCTGATCGCCTATGCGCCGCAATTGATCTGGCGGTCGCGCACTGACAATCCGGTCAATGGATTCTATTTTGAAGAGTGTGATGGCGCCATCCGGACCTCTGAATGGACCGTGTTCTGGCGCGGTGAGCTCGGTGTGACAGACGCGATGATCGCCGATATCCTCGCTCTGCCCGCAACCCTGGAGGCGGTGACATGACAGCCCGTATCGCTCTTGTCGGGGCGCGGGGCCACACGGGTCGCGAGCTTATTCGACTGATTTCGGAACGCGATGACATGGTTCTGGCCTGGGCCGGTTCGCGCTCATTGAGCGGTCGGCATGTGACGGAGATGGCACCGGAAGCCGATCCCGACCTTGTTTTCAAAATGCCGGATCCCGAAACCCTGGCCGGGCTGGATATTGATGCGGTTGTGCTGGCTCTGCCCAATGGGGCGGGGGAGCCCTATGTCGCGGCAATCGACAGTCTGGCACCGCAGCGAGTGATCGTGGATCTGTCGGCGGATTACCGTTTCGACGACAACTGGGTCTATGGCCTGCCCGAAGCTTATGGTCGCGAGCGCATCGCTGGGGCCCGGCGCATAGCCAATCCGGGGTGTTATGCCACCGCTGGCCAGCTCGCCGTGGCTCCTTTGCGGGATCACCTGGCGGCTCCCGCCCACGTGTTTGGTGTTTCAGGGTATTCCGGCGCAGGCACCACGCCTTCGCGCAAGAATGACACCGAAGCCCTCAAGGATAATCTCATGCCCTATGCCCTGACAGGGCATATCCATGAGCGTGAGATGTCTCGCCATCTGGGCCTAGAGGTGCGGTTTACTCCCCATGTTGCCGAGTTTTTCCGAGGTATTACGGCCACGGTTCACCTCGATCTCAAGGACGCGATGACGCCAGACACGCTCCAGGCCCATTTCGCGGCGTTCTATCAGGATGAAGCCCTCGTGCGAATCCAGGACATGGCTCCGGAGATTCGTGATGGGGCCTACAATCCGGGAGCTGTCCTGGGCGGGTTCGCCGTCGGTGCCGACGGGCATCATGCCGTGATTGTGTGTGCCGAAGACAATCTGCTCAAGGGCGCTGCGGTTCAGGCTGTTCAGAACCTGTGCCTATCGCTCGGTCTTCCGGAGTGAGAATGGCCGGCGCCTCGCCGGCCCTTTTCGCCGCATCCACACCCAGCCAGTAATCTTCATACGCAGTATCGCGCGGCACGCGTTCATGGATGTTGACGCGCCAGACCGTGAGTTCGCGCACTTTCTCCCCACCCAGAGGAATGATGAGCGTGTCTACGGCCTCCATCTGGCGGAAATCCTGGCGGATACGGTCGACCTCCAGCGGTCGGTGAGAAATCACCAGGAGATCACCCTCCAGACCGTCGGGCATGGGCCATTCCCGCTCGGCATGATTGGTGGGTCCGGAATAGCGCCACCACATATATTGCGGCGCGGCCAGATCGGGGGCGTAGCGCTGCATCTGGTGAAACACGTTGCGATCATCAAACAGGACGGCGGTATAGGGCGCAGCGCGGCTCACCTCTTCCACCAAGGTCCCGGTCTCCCGCCATGCGCGCACGCGTTTGAACGCGTTTTCCGCGCCGATCCACTCCGTGAAGCCGGGGCTGAAGATCATTACGGTCCCCAGCAAGCCTAAGAAGGTATGAACACCAATTGACGCCAGCAAGACGACACGGCGCCAGTTGGGTCCCCGCAGCAGGAAGGCAGTTACCAGAATGATGCCGCCGACATAAGCCGCAGCGGCCCAGTTGGCGTGCGCCCGGCTCAGAAAAGCCTGCAGTGACACAATAACGATCGGCGGCCAGACAAAGCCGACAAGTAGACCAGCATGGGCATCGACCGGGTCTGCAAAGGTTTCGGTCACCGCACCGCTCAGCCCAGCCGCCAGCCTGCGCAGGACCTGCCAGACCGTGATCACGAGCAGCGGGAACAGGGCCGGCCCCAAAATGCCGAACTGTCCGAGGATGAAGTCCAGCATCTCGCCCGGGTGGAACATGTCGCCGCCCCAGTTGGCATTCGCTGCAGTGTGGCTGACGGTCGCGAAGTCATGGGCGGCATTCCAGGCGATGTTCGGCGAGAAAATGGCCAGGGCGAGCATGCCGGCCGCCAGCCCTTTCAGGCTGAGCAGGGCCCGCCGTGTCAGCGGGTCAAACACCATTGCCAGACCGAGGCCGACCACAAAATAGATCATCGCGTATTTGGCCAGAAAGCCCAGACCGATCGCAACACCCAGAGCGATGCCCGTAGGCCAGGTCTGTTCCGAACGCAGTCGCAGCAGAGCATACAGGGCACCCGACCAGGCACACAGAAGCAGGGTGTCGGTCGACATGATGCCAGCGGACAGCCAGATCGCAGGCATGGTCAGATAGACAATCGCCGACCAAAAGCCGACACGCGGCGCACCGATATGGCGCAGGATCAGGAGAATGAAGCTCGCAGTTCCGCTGTGAAGGAAGATCACGGGTAGACGCACCGCCGCCTCGCTATCGCCAAACAGGCTGGTTGAGAGGGCGATCACCCAGGCGATGAGCGGTGGTTTGGAGAAATAGCCGAAATCAAAGGTCTGGGACCAGATCCAGTATTGGGTCTCGTCTGCATGCAAGGGCAGGGGGCTCAGGAGCAGAAGGATCAGGCGGAACAGGGCGAGGCCCAGAATCACGCTCAAGGCTGTTTTCAGCCCGGGATCGCGCGAGAAATGTTTCAGAACAGCTGATTCAGCCATCAGGGGAACTCTTGGGCTAGAATTGGGTGTTACATTTAAGCCGCAGCTATGGACTTTCATCCGGCAGAGGTAAAGCCGTTGGAGCAAATTTCAGCGGTTGTTCACAGGGGGAGTATCCCGGATATAGCGGTAGAACACAGTGTTTGACGCATATTTTGGGTCGACCCGTATTTCGCACTTGCAACACGCAACCGGGCCTGTCGTAAAACCTTTAAATTTCCGTCTTTTTTTCTTCGCCGGATAGTTCTACGAGGCCCGTGCTAGTGGAGGGCATGTGCCCTCTAGGTCGATAGATTGGGGGACATTTCCAGATGTCTATGTTTACGAAACTTGCTTACGGTGCGGCTTCCGTCGCACTGCTGGCTGCAGCCCCGGCTGCGGTCTATGCACAGCAGACCACTGCTCAGGTCCGCGGTGTTATTGTCGACGCTTCCGGCAACCCGGTGAGCGGCGCTTCTGTCACGATCCGCTTTGACGCAACGGGTGCCGTTTCCAACGCCACCACGTCTGCCAACGGCACCTACTTCGCCACCGGCCTGCGTCCGGGTGGCCCTTACACCATCACGGTGTCTGGCGCTGGCGAGACCCTGGTTCAGGAAGACATCAACCTGTCCTCCGGTCAGCCGGAAATCTTCAACGCCGTTCTCGGCGCTGGCGATTCCTCTATCGAATCGATCGTCGTTCGCGGTTCTGCCGTTCAGAACGAGCTGCAGCTGAACGGTGGCGTGGGCTCTGTCTTCTCCGCTTCTGACCTGGCTGCTCAACCGTCCATCAACCGTGACGTCATCTCCTCGCTGCTGTCCGACCCGCTCGTGTCTTCCACCGAGCTGTCCGGTCGCGGCCGTAACAACGGTACGATCTCCATCGCCGGCCAGCCGCCGCGCTTCAACGGCTTCGTGATCGATGGTCTCGCCCAGCAGAACGACTTCGGTCTCGACCAAGGTCTGTTCCCGACCCTGCGTCAGCCGGTGTCCATCGAATGGATTGAAGAATCTTCCGTTCAGATCGCTGACTACTCTGTCCTGTCCACCGGCTTCACCGGCGGTCTGGTCAACGTGATCACCAAGTCCGGCACCAACGAAATCGACGGTGGCCTGTACTACTACACCTTCGACGACGGCCTGGTCGGCGACGAAGCTTTTGACGAAGAAGTCACCTCCAACTTCGAAGAGACCGAGTGGGGCGCATTCGTTTCCGGTCCGATCATCGAAGACAAGCTGTTCTTCTTTGCCGGTTACGAGACCGTCGAGAACACCTTCCCGGTTTCCCGCAACCTGCAGGATGTCGATGAGCAGATGTTCACGATCATCCGTGATCTGGTCCAAGACAACTACGGTTACGACGCTGGCCTGCCGTCCGACACGTCCGTGACGGAAGAATCCACGCGCTACACCGGCAAGATCGACTGGAACATCAACGAAGATCACACCCTGACGGCGTCCTACACCTACTCTGAGGACAGCCAGCTTTCCAACGCGGGTACGTTCAACTTCCCGACGACGTACTACACCCTGTCTTCCGAGCAGGACGTGTACCGCGCCGAGCTGAACTCCTCCTGGACGGACAACTTCTCCACGATCTTCCGCGTTGCTCGTAAAGAGTATGTGCGTGGTCAGGACTCCCTGGGCGACACGTCCGCAACGGGTACGTCTGCTGGTCAATTCACCATCCGCGTGAACGACAGCGACCCGTACCTGAACGCAAACAATCTTGAGGGCCTGATCGGTGACTCCTCCCGGACCTTCCGTCTGGGTCCGGACGTGTTCCGTCACCACAACGCTTTCGAAGACGAACGCACGATCTTCTTCGGTCAGGGCGACTATGTCTGGGGCGACCACCTGATCACCTTCGGTGGCCAGTACGAGCAGTACGACCTGTTCAACGTGTTCGGTCAGTTCTCCCGCGGCGAGTTCATCTTCAACGACCTGCAAGACCTGATCGATGGTGTGGCTGAGATCAACTACATCAACGCCTTCTCCAACGACTCCAACGACGTGATCGCTGACTGGGGCTATGAGCAGACCTCTCTGTTCATCCAGGACTCCTGGCAGGTGACGCCGACGTTCAACGTGAACTTCGGTGTGCGCTATGACCGCATTTCGCAGGACGACACGCCGCCGGCTCCGGAAGACAGCGTTCTGGCAACCGACCCGGACACCCTGGCTTCCTTCGAGAGCATCTACGGCTTCTCCGGTCGTGACACCCTGGACGGTGTTGACCTGATCCAGCCGCGTGTTGGCTTCACCTGGGACGCTTCTGACCGCCTGACGGTTTCCGGTGGTTACGGCATCTACTCCGGTGGTAACCCGCAGGTCTGGATCTCCAACAACTACACCGCTGCGACCGGCGCCTTCTTCGGCTACGACGCAACGGGCGTGGACATCTTCAACGTCCCGTCTGCTCTGCAAGGCATCATCGCTAACGGCATCGGTGTTCCGACGCTCGACGCGGGTTCCAACCGTCGTTCCTTCAACGCGGTTCACAATGTTGACGTTCTGGACCCGAACTTCGACATGCCTTACGTCACCCGCGCTTCCCTGCGTGCTGACTATAACCTCGACCTGAACCGTTGGGGCTTTGGTCTGGGCGATGACTACCGTGTGTCTGCTTCCGTGGTTTACGGCAAGCAAGACGAAGCTCTGATCTGGCGTAACCTGGCCTTCGAACGTGCCGACCTGGCAGGTTCCGTTGGCATTGCACCGGATGGCCGTCCGATCTATCCGGACCTGGGCGACATTCCGGATCCGGCTGACCCGACGAACTCCTCCCGTGAGTTCAACATTCCGGATGCCTTCATGATCACCACGACGGAAGGTGGCGACAGCCTCTCCTTCTCCGTTCAGGTGGCCAAGGACTACGACAACGGCTTCGGCTTCAACGTTGGTTACGCCAACACCCAAGCTGATGACCTGCTGGAGTACACGTCTTCCCGTGCGGTTTCCGCATGGCGCGGCATCGTCGGTACGGACCGTAACAACCCGGCCGTCGGCACGTCCTCCAACGAAGTCGAGCACCGTTTCACGGCTCGTTTCTCCTACGAGAACGAGTTCTTCGGTGACCTGACGTCCCGCTTCAACGTCCGCGGCATCATCCAGTCCGGTTCGCCGTTCTCCTACGGTTACAACATTGATCGTGAGCCGGTCTTCGGTCGCGCCAATGGCGGTAGCCCGCGTGACGGTGCCGATCTGCTGTACATCCCGAACATCGAAAACGGCGTCTTCAACGACTCCCGCGTTGTGTTCGAGACAGCAACTGACGAAGCTGACTTCCTGGCCTTCGTGAACCAATACGGTCTCGCTCAGTACGCTGGCTCTATCGCCCCGCGTAACTCTGATCGTTCTCCGTGGGTCCAGCGTTGGGACTTCCGCTTCTCGCAAGAGCTGCCGGGCATCAGCTACGCCGAGCGCTTTGTTGGTGAGAACCGCTTCGCACTGGTCCTGGACATCGAGAACTTCCCGAACCTGCTCAATGACGAGTGGGGCCAGGTTGTTCGTCGTCCGTCCAACGGCCGTGTCAACGCCGTCACCGTCGAGATGCAAGACGCCGCAGGCAACTTCCTGCGTAACAACGAGACCGGTGAAGTCTGTAAAGCTGCTGGCGACTGCCAGTACATCTACAGCAACGTCGCGTCTCAGGTCTTCTTCAACGAAGACGAGAACAACTCGGTCTACCGCGTCCGCGTTGGTCTGCGTTACGAGTTCTAATTCCTTACGGAATTGGTTTTCAGCGGAGGGCGGCCCATCGGGCCGCCCTCTTGCTATTGGGGTGAGGTATTCGCGCTCGCCAGCGTGAGGCGTGCATGCTAGACGCCCGCGCCATGACAAAGTTTCGTATCCCTCATGAGGCCGAACCGGTCTCGCGCATTATTACCTGCTGGCCGGCAAACTCTGAGGAATGGCCCTGTGGCCTAGCCGCACCGCGCCGTGAGTTTGCCCTGTGGATCAAAGCCATTCTTGATGGGACGAATCCGTCGCGCTTTGGTGTGACGGTTCTGGCGCGCGACGCCGAAGCCGAAGCCTCAGCCCGTCAGGCTCTGGGACCGCGCGTTCGTGTTCTCCGGGCCTCAAATGGCGATGTTTGGGCTCGCGATACGGGCCCGATATTGGCTGTGACCGAACGGGGTAGACGTCTTGCCATCCGTTTTGGCTTTAATGGCTGGGGCGGGAAATACCTGATGCCGGGCGATCTGGAGGTCGCGCCTCGTATTGCGCGTGAAACTGATGCCGAACTGATGGAACACCGCCTTGTTACAGAAGGTGGCGCGCTGGAATTTGACGGTGAGGGCACGGTGTTGACGACCCGGATCTGTCTGATCAATAAAAACCGGAATCCGGGGCTCACCGAAGCGCAGATTACGCGCGAGCTCAAGGCGTCACTGGGGCTCGACGCGGTGTTGTGGCTGGATGACGGGCTGAAACATGATCACACGGACGGTCATATTGATAATGCCGCACGCTTTGTCCGGCCCGGACAGGTCGTGTGCATGACGCCGTATGGGGATGACGACCCGCAGGCCGAGCGTTTGATCCAGATCCGTCGACAGCTGTCTCGCATGACGGATGCGCGGGGACGGCGGCTGGATGTACGAACAATCCCGTCGCCGGGGCGGGTCACCGGTGCGAATGGGGACATCTGGCCTGCCAGCTATCTCAACTGGATCATAGGTCCAAAACGCGTGGTGGTACCGGTCTATGGCCAACCGGGCGAACGGCGGGCGCTGTCTGCCATTCAGGCACTGTTTCCAGGTCGCCGGGTTGTGGGTTCACCTGCGCGCGCTATTCTTGAAGGCGGGGGAGCGTTTCATTGTGTGACCTGTCAGGTCCCGGGAGAATCTGTGTGCTCCGAACGTATCTAATGGCGCTTGCGATGTGGTGCGGGGGCGCGATTGCGTCTGCGCAAACGCCTGTTGAGGCAAGTCCAGACTATCTTCCAGAATTGCAGAGCCATTTCACCCGAGTGGTCGAGGATCCACGGATTGTCGGACTGGCGGCCGCTGTGATCGAAAATGGTGAGCCGGTTTTTGTTTTCACGCATGGCGAGGCTGAAGCAGGGTCCGGTCGGGCGGTCTCCGACACAACGCTGTTCCGCGCGGCGTCGGTCTCCAAGACATTTACCGGAACGCTCCTGGCCTTGCTGGAGGATCAGGGGCAGATTGATCTGGACATGCCCATGCCGGCCCGGATCCTGTCGCTTCAGGGAGATCGAAATCCCACACTGGAGGATTTGCTCAGTCATCGCACGGGTCTGCCGCCCAATGCCTATGACAATATTCTCGAAGCCGGACGCCCGATCGGGGATATTCGGGAGCGCTTGTCCGAGGTGGATTTGCTGTGTCCGGTCGGCAGTTGTTTTACGTATCAGAATGTGGCCTTTGCCGCCGTTGAACCCGTGGTGGAAGAGGCTACGGGGCGGCCCTATGCCGATGTCCTGACCAGCGAAATTTTTTCACGTACAGGCATGGAAACCGCTTCGTTGGGCGTTCCGGCTCTGACGGCATCGGATGATTGGGCCGCGCCCCATCGTGGCTGGCGTCGCACCGGTAATGAGGCTGGCCATCCACGTACATATTATGATCGCACCCCGTCTGCAGCGGGCGTGAACTTGTCCCTGAATGACATGATTGCCTGGGCCCAGGCACAGCTTGGGGTTCGCGATGGGATTCCCGAGGATGTGCGCGCGCGTGCCCACGCCCGTTTGACCGAGACCCGGCGTGAAACTCGACGACTGGGCGAGTTGTCAGCGCGGGTTTCACAGACCTGGTATGGTCTGGGATGGCGGGTCTATGATTGGGGCGACCGGACTCTGGTTCTGCATTCGGGCTATCTGTCAGGCTATGGCGCACAAATTGTTCTGGAGCCGGAAACCGGTTTTGCCTTCGTAGCATTATGGAATTCCGACAATCGTCCGGCTTGGTGGCTCTGGCCTGTTGTTATGGATCTGCGGACTGGCGAGGGAGATGGCCACGAATGGCTGGAGCGTTTCTATGAGGATGAATAAGTGGGTGAAACCTTCACGATAGCGGCCCTGCAAGCAGCGTTTGGCGCGGATATGGCGTCAAATTTTGCACAGGTTGAGACCTTGTGCCGCCAGGCAGCGGCGGGGGGTGCCCAGATCATCCTGGCACCGGAACTCTTTCAGGGCCCGTATTTCTGCAAGCAGCAGGACGAGGCCGAGTTTGCACACGCCTATCCCGCGTCGGATCATCCTTGTGTCAAAGCGCTGCAACCTCTCGCACGAGAGTTGGGCGTCGTCATTCCGGTCTCCATTTTCGAGAAAGATGGACCCCATTATTTCAACTCGGTTGTTGTTCTGGATGCGGACGGAAGCGATCTGGGCGTCTATCGCAAAAGCCATATTCCCGATGGTCCTGGCTATCAGGAGAAGTTTTACTTCCGTCCTGGAGATACGGGTTTCAAGGTCTTCCAGACGGCATATGGCCGGATGGGTGTGGGCATTTGCTGGGATCAATGGTTCCCTGAAGCTGCGCGCGCCATGGCCATTCAGGGCGCCGAAATGCTTCTCTATCCGACCGCGATCGGCGCTGAGCCCCAGGATGACACGCTGGATACCAAGGATCGTTGGCAGCGCGTGATGCAGGGACATGCCGTGGCGAATGTCTTGCCGGTCATGGCCGCGAACCGGGTCGGCGATGAGGACGGTCAGCTGTTTTACGGTTCGTCTTTCATTTGCGACCAGACCGGCGAAAAATGCGCCGAGATGGATCGCTGTGAGACAGGGTGGATCTCGGCCTCGTTCAATCGGGCTGAACTGGCGCGCGAACAGGCCGCCTGGGGGTTCTTCCGCGACCGTCGCACTGATCTTTATCCAGGCTTTTTCGGCCCGCCCGGTGGTGCATCCTAATCCGTCAGGGGACTAAGCGGATGGTTTGACCGAGTTGGAGTGAGGGACAAGCAGGGCCAGCAAAAGGCTGGCGCCCAGAGTGGGCCAGCCAAACGCGATGGCCTGGTCTGTCGCGCCCTGACTTATGGCGAACGCAGACACGCCCAAACCCAGTAGGGCGATGATGGCTGCACTGAGCAGCAGGATGAGACGATAGATCATTCCATTCTCCCTTCCCCGCCTGACTTGCGCCTCGACACAATGAGTCTCTCAAAAGGGGACTAAAAAAGATTTAGTCCCGCTAGCGAATATTACTTTAATCAATAAAGTTCTTTTCAGGACGCTAGCAGGAGGTTTCAGAATGTCCGGAAATATGACTGAAAGATCGATGAAAACATGGTGTTTGCGCGGCATCAGCCTGTCGGCGCTGGCGGCCCTGTCTGTTACAGGGTTGGCGGCACCGGCAGTGGCTCAGGACCCGCCCGGAACGGTTTTGGCCCGGATGGAAGGGGTCTGGCAAGGGGAGGGCTGGATCATGACGCCCTCTCGCGAGCGACACACCTTCGACATATTCGAAGAGGTTGAGGTGGCGGCCGGTGGGCATGCCGTCGTCCTGCGTGGCGAAGGCTTTGCCCCGGCCGGCAGTGGACGCGCGGGGCGTCCTATTCATGATGCGGTGGGACTGCTGACGCGGGCCGGAGTGGGCTATGAAATGCGTGCCCTGACCCAGCATGGCCAACAGAATGACGCCGAATTTATCATGACTGAAGCGGGTTTTGATTGGTCGATCGATCTGGGTCCAGGCGGCCGGATCCAGTATTCGGCCCAGGTGACGGACAGCATCTGGGAAGAGACCGGTGAGTGGTGCCCGGCGGACGGTGGACAATGCTGGCCCACCTTCTACATGCGGTTGGAACGGGCGCGGTAAGCCGCACCCGTTCCCGGCTCGGGTCTAGGGCGCGGCGGGTGTCGCGCTCTGGATGGCCTCGGTGATCGAGGTGATGAAGGTCGCCTCGATCCCGTCAATGATGAACTGGGCAGCCAGCGCGGCCAGGATGACACCCAGAATCCGGGTGATCATGGCCGCCATTGAGTCGCCGATAAATCGCATAACCGGTCCGATGAGCAGGAACAGAACCAGGCAGATCAGAAGGTTGATGGCGACGCCACCGAGGATGATGCCTTTGTGGAAGAGATTGTCCGCTTCCGACATAAACAGCATGATCGAGGCAATCGAGCCCGGTCCGGCCAGCATGGGAATAGCCAGGGGAAAGACGGACACGTCTTCATGCGTTCCCGGGTGGGCCTCCTGCTCTTCGTGCAGTTTTTCTGCCCGTTCTTCGCGTCGCTCGGTACGTTTCTCGAAAATCATCTCGAGAGCGATCACAAAGAGAAGCACACCGCCGGCAATGCGGAAGGCATCGAGTGAGATGTGCATGGCGTCGAGCAGCCAGCCGCCGACGAGTGCAAATCCCAGCAGGACGCCCGCTGCGATGGCGACCGATTTGTAGGCCATGGCCCTTTGATGAGCCTTGGGCGTGCCGCTGGTGAGAGAGGCAAAAATCGGCGCCACACCCGGCGGGTCAATGGCAACAAAGAATGTGACAAGCGCTGTGGCGAATATTTCGAGCATGGCTCACCTCCTTCAACACAGGGCTTAGCTTGCAAAGCAAGCAAGGTCACTATGTTAATCTATGCATTAATCGCATGGCTGATCTGCGGTGTCGTGTCTGGCAGACCAAGATCTCACGCGACGAGCGCCTGGATATCCGCGGGCAGGGCGAAGGCACCGACATGCAGGTCCGGTGTGTAGTAACGCATGGGTAGCCCTGATGACTGAAAGCGAGCATGCAGTTCGGCCGGATCCGGGGAAAAGGCTGTTGCATTGTCTGTGGCGAAGCCCAGGGTCATGATGCCACCGGAGAACGTCGGGACGGTGATGGCGTAAAATCCCTGATGCGCAAAGAGATCTGCAAAGCATCTCGAGCTATCACGAACGACATCCGGATAAATGGATGCGAGGCCGTTTTGGGTCACCAGGATGCCGTTATCCTTCAGTTTGTCCTTGCAGCTTGCGTAGAATTCCGGCGTGAACAAAACCGCACTCGGGCCGACCGGGTCGGAACTGTCGATAATGATCAGATCGAACCGTTTGTCGGTCGTTTTCATATACTCGACGCCGTCGGCGATGACGATCTCGACCCGCGGATCATCAAACGATCCATTGGAGACTTCAGGCAGCCATTTGCGCGAGAAGTCCACGACATCCTTGTCGATCTCAATCAGCGTGATGGTCTCGATTCCGGTATGACGCAGAAGCTCGCGCATGGCGCCGCCATCGCCCCCTCCGACCACGGCGACGCTCTTGAGCTGACCGTGGGCGAAGGCTGGAACATGGGCAACCATCTCATGATATACGAATTCATCCGAGCGAGAGACCTGAACCAGACCGTCCATTGCCAGAACACGGCCATGGGTTTCATTCTCGAACAGAATGATGTGGTGGTGGTCGGAACTGTCCTCGTAAATGAGTTCATCGATCCGGAAGCAATTCCCGACGCTTTCGGTCAGGGCTTCCTTGAACCAGAGTTGGCCCTGGTCGTCCGTGAAACAGAAACGGTGGCTCATGCGCCTTCGCCTCGCAGGATCACATTGATGTTGGCGGTCTCCGCATCGAAGGCGCGTTTCAAAATGGCGCCGGCCTTTTCCGGCTGGGCCTCACCGCACATGAAGACATCAAACGCCGCATAGGCGCGTTCCGGCCACGTGTGGACCGAGATATGGCTTTCCGCCAGCACGGCCACACCGGACACGCCACCGTTCGGGCTGAAGACATGAGTGTGCATGTGCAGCAGGGTTGCACCACATTCCTTGACACATTCGGCCATGGCCTCGCGGATCCGGACTTCATCATCCAGATAGCTCGCGCCAATCAGATCGATAATCACGTGTTTGCCGGCAACTTCCTTGCCATCCACAACGATAAAATGGTCTGCGGCCTCTTCGCATGGATTCGGGGCGATGGAGGCGTCGATGGGGGTGATCATGTTCATAGCGGTTCACTCATCCTGTCAGATCAGCGGGCGCCGGACGGGCCAGGCCCGTTGGCATGCATGGGTGTAATGGTGGCCGGACGCTGTTCGAGATCGAAAGCGCTGGCAAACGGAGTGTCTGAAACGCAGACATAGTCGTACTGGCCGCAGCCATTGAAGCGGGTGGTCAGGGCGGTGCCGTAAGCGCCGATCAGGCCGATTTCGATATAGTCACCGGTCTTCAAGGTGGCAGGGAGATCGAACCGACCGGCCAGCACATCCTCGCTGTCACAGGTGGGGCCATAGAGACGGAATGGCACAGTCCTTCCGGTCGCAAGTCTCCCGTCGGCATGAACGGCCCGCATGGGGAAGGGCCAGTCACTATGGGAGGCGTCGAATAACGTGCCAAAGGCCCCGTCATTGAGGTAGAGTGCGTCTTCCTTGCGCAGGTCGATACGGACCAGAACCGACTCGGCATCCGCAACGAGAGCCCGTCCCGGTTCACACCACAGCGTGGCGTTTTCGAGAACTAGCATGTTCTCGAAGGCCTGGGTGATTGTGTCGAGATAGGCCTGCAAGGGCGGTGGAGTCAGGCCGGGATAAAGCGAAGGGAAGCCGCCACCGACATCAATAATGTCGATGGTGACACCGGCCTGTGCGATCAGACGCGAGCTGAGATCCATGGCCTGACGAAAGGCATCGGGTTGCATGCACTGGCTGCCCACGTGGAAGCATACGCCCAGCTGGTCCGCCACGGCCCGGGCCTGGTGAATGAGGGCGGGGGCTTCGTGTGCACTGACCCCGAACTTGCCCGTCAGTGGCAGGACGGAATGATCATTGGAGACCGCCAGGCGGACGATCAGGGTGAGATCCCGGGCGCCGCCGGTTTCTTCAATGATTTTCTGGAGTTCTTCGGCGCAATCGATCGCAAAGACGCGGACGCCATAGTCATGGTAGGCGCGCCGAATGGCGGCCCGGCTCTTGATCGGGTGCAGGAAGGCGAGTTTGGCCTGTGGGCAGCGAGATGCCACCATCTCGATCTCCGCCATCGAGGCGACATCGAACCAGCGCAGGCCGGACGCGTACAGGCCATCGATCACCCAAGGCGAGGGATTCGCTTTGACGGCATAGAGGATTTCACCGGGAAAACGGTCCTGGAACCACTGACTCGCTCGGGCGAGCAGGTCCGGACGCGTACAGATCGCAGGAACCTCTAGCTCGCTGGAGCGGACCAGGTCCAGGGGAGTATGATAAGCGCGCAACGCACGTGACCCCCAATTGGCAGTTGATCCGAACTCACGTTTTAAAACGCGAGTGGCGCGCGCTTAAAGGTCCAGAACCGGCTTGTAAAGTGAAAAATGGTGAACCGGGACGAAATTTTGATGCGCCTGATTGCGGGCTGAGGTGCGGACCTCCCACTTGAGGGGGACTCATCGTGTGACGATTCCATGAAGCCCAAGGGGAATTCGCCTAAAGGCGTGGGTATAGTCTAGATTGCGCCTTTTGTTTGAATAGCTTGCTTGGGGAACTGTGAGTTGAGACAAGTTTGGGACAGGACTTGATATTGGGCAATGTCACAAAAAATTCAAACACGAGGTCTGTCCCTGTTGCCAATCAGCCACGCCCGCGAAACCCCCTTCATGGACAGCATATAGTGCGTGGTTTGCGCCACAGGCCCCAGTATTTGGGGGTGGAAAGATGTCTGATTGCCTGAAGTGACACCCGACTGTCATTCAAGCGTTACAATCGTGCTGTTTAGAGCGTTTCCGAGCGGCGTGCGCCATGGGGCGCAGGCCGTCTTGAGCTTTTTGTCCTTTTTGGGGGTCTTCAATGTCGGTGAAGCAAAACTTCCGCAGCCTGCTCCTGGTCAGCACGGCCTGCGCCTTTTTCGCAGCTTGTTCGGATACGTCCATCTCCTCTCCGGGTGGTCTTGACGTCGGTACGCCTCCGGGTGGCGGCGGTGGTGGCGGTGGCGGTGGCGGTTCTGCCACGACCATCGACATGGTCCCGGCCGGCGGTTGCGGCACGGGTTCTGTCCGCGAGGCGAGCATCACGAACAATGACATCACGATCAACGCCTGCGAAATCACTGGCACGATCTCTTCCAACACCGAAATCGCCGCAGGCGCTGGTGTTATCATCACCGGCCCGACCTTCGTCGGTACGGATGGCGGCACGCCGGTCAATCTGACCATCAATGAAGGTGTCACCCTGTTCGGTTCTTCCGGTGGCGATTACCTGGTTGTCGCTCGCGGTAACGAGCTGAACGCAGTGGGTACCGCTGCTGACCCGATCATCTTCACCTCCCGCACGGACGTTGAAGGCAATACGGGCGCCAATGACAAAGGTCAGTGGGGCGGCCTGGTGATCAACGGTTTCGCACCGATCAACGCCTGTACGGGTGCTGCTGTTGGTGGCGCGGCTGATTGTACGAAATCTGGCGAAGGTTCTTCCGGCCTGTTCGGTGGCGACCAGCCGGCCGACAGCTCTGGTGAGCTGCGCTATGTGCAGGTTCGTTTCGCTGGCTTCCGTCTGAACTCTGGCGACGAGCTGAACGGTATCGCATTCCAGGGTGTGGGTTCCGGCACGGACGTCAACTTCATCCAGGTCCACAACAACGCCGATGACGGTGTTGAAATGTTCGGTGGTACGGTTGATCTGCGCTACGTCGTTCTGACCGGCAACGACGATGACTCCATGGATTACACCGATGGCTGGCGCGGTCGTGCCCAGTACGTCCTGGTTGACCAGGGCCCGTCTGGTGACCAAGGCTTCGAGTTCGACAATAACGGTGACGACAACGCGCAAAACAACACGCCGCGTTCCAATCCG
>NZ_JBKQWY010000009.1:0-4334 GCF_047308265.1 Maricaulis sp. D1M11 | reverse complement strand
CAAAACACAAAAACCCCCGAGCACTCCATTGTGGTCGGGGGTTTTTCGTACGTTCACCCGTGTCAGCTCCGACAGTCTCACGCCAGCAAAACCGGCCCGTTTGAGCCTGCTGGACCTGGAGGCCCTTCCAGACTGTCTAAGGAAGCTGGAATGGGCTCATCCGTTCACGATGGTTGATGGGGCAAGACACACGACCGGATCCTCTGACCGCATCGTCAGCATGGTCATGTGGGTGATGACGGCGGGATCATCTATAAAAACGGCCCCCGGGAGTGCCGGAGGCCGTGGTTGGCGGCCGAGGGGAGGGATGCCGCCAGGAGGTTGAGGTCTCGGGTTTCGGGCAGTTCGTGTCAGGCCGCCGCGATCTGACGCAAGAGGTCTTCTATGTCTTCGCGCATACGCGTTGTTTCCGCATTCATCGCTTCGGCAGCCGCGTTGACCTGGTCAGCGGCGTTGCGCGTGTCCTGGGCCGTTGCCGAGACCGTATGGGCCGACTGTGTGGTCGCCTGGGTACCGTCCGCAGCGCTCTGGGCATTACGACTGATCTCTGCCGTTGCCGCGCCCTGTTCTTCGACGGCGGCTGCGATGGCCGCGGTTGTGGTTTCCGCTTCGGCCATGGAGGCACTGATCCGTTCAATGGCCGTCACGGCATCGCGGGTCGAGGCCTGGACCGCTTCGATCTGGGCGGTGATTTCCGTAATGGCGCCCGTGGTCTGGTTAGCGAGTGTCTTGACCTCTGAGGCGACGACGGCAAATCCCTTGCCGGCCTCGCCGGCGCGCGCTGCCTCGATTGTCGCGTTCAGGGCGAGAAGATTGGTCTGTTCGGCGATGTCCGAGATCAAGTTGACCACCGTTCCGATTTTCTGACCTGACTCATTCAGGGCCAGAACCTTGGCATTGGTTTCCTCGGTCATGCGCGCCGTATCCGCGACCGTGGTCGATGTGGAAGCGACATTGGACATGATCTCCCGGATGGATGCTGACAATTCCTCTGACGCTGCTGCTACCGTTTGCACATTGCCTGACGTGTCCTGGGATTGTGTCTCGGCCTGACGGGCTTCACTCAACGTGGTCTGCGTCGCATGGTCCAGGGACGTGGCGGCCGCATGAAGACTATCGACATTGACGCTCACGGCCTGGATCTGGCGCTGACTGGTCTCGCGAAAGGCTTCAATCAGCGCATCCACACGCTCCTGACGGGCCAGGCGGGCGGCTTGCTCCTCCTTGCTGCGTCCTTCCAGCTGACGGCGCTCCAGCAGGCCCTCACGGAAGGTTTCGACCCGTCGCGCCATACGACCGATCTCGTCTCCGCGGTCATGGCCGGGGATCGGATCGTCCATCTCTCCGTCGGCAAGGCGGGTCATGCGCTCGCCCAGCTGGGATAGCGGGTGAAGAATGGACCGGGTCATCAAGAGGATGATGGCGCTCAATACTCCGCCCACGATCAGCAGCAGGAGCGCGGACTGTATGAGCTGCCGGACCAGCATCGCATTGAGGTCGTCAATATAGACACCCGTTCCCACGATCCAGTTCCACCCCGCGTGACGTGCCACATAAGTGGTCTTGGGGGCCGGGGCCGTCTCGCCGGCCTTGGGCCACATATAGTTCACCTGTCCGGACGATTGGGTGCGTACAGCGGCAACCATGTCCGAGAACAGATTGACCCCGTTGGGGTCCTCAACACCGGATACGTCCTGGCCGTTCAGATCGGGCCGGAACGGGTGCATGATCAAGACGGTGTGTGTGTCGAGGATGAAGAGATATTCGGCGCCGCGATAGCGCATATCCTCGATCAGGCCAGCCGCACGGGTTTGAGCGGTGTCCAGGCTGATCTCTCCGGCGGCGGCGCGCGCGGCTTCGCGATCGATCAGCGAGAGCGCGGTTTCAACAATGCTTTGCAGCTCGGTTTGCCGCTGGGCCCGGGCGTCCTGATAAGCGCTCCACGCATCAAAGCTCAAGAGGGCGAAAAGCACGCAAACAACACTCGCCAGGATGGCGATCATTTTGGTCTTGATCGTGAGGGCCGAAAACATGGGTCAGGCTCCTGATTGGGTGATGTCCTTGGGTCTATTCGCCACAGGCCTCGTGGCGACAGGGTTAATAAAATCAGTCTCGTGAGGAGACTTTAGTCTAAGGTCGCAAAACCCGTTGATGATCAGAGGATTAGGAAATTCGTTCCGGATCATATCTTATGCGGGGCACGGATCCGGCGCGATACTGTGCTCGACCAGCCCCCGTCCGGGCTTGAGGGCGACTCAGCGGGAGGTGGCGTGTGCGGTGGCCGGTCTGACAGGTCTGAGGTGCAGAGCCTCGCGCACCATCTGCTCCACCGTCTCCCGCCTCATTGGCGGCATAAAGCAACCATGAAGGATTATTTTTCTTGTTGCATCAAAGAGTTGAACTGAAGGCGACCGGTTGTATTCTGCCCGCTTCTATCTGAGTGGGGACAAGATGACAGTTAAGTACCTTTCTTTTGCAGCTCTGGCAGGGCTGGCAGCGTGTGCGACTCCGGTCGCGTACAATCCGATCCTGCCGCATGACGGGGTGATGAATCCGGTTGATACCCTGGTTGTGAGTGCCAGCGGTGCGGACGAACCGGCTGTGGCGCTGGACATGCCGGTGGACTATGGCGCCATTCAGAACCAGGCGAATGTCGCCGCCTATTCCAATCCGGCTGTCTCGCCTGGAGCGGGAGCGGCCGGTGGTCTTGTTGCTGTACTCATTATCGCGGCTGTTGATGCCAGCATTGATGCTCACCGCAATGGCCGGATCAATGATCTGTTGGACGAGGCCGGTTTTGATGCTGAGGGTGTTTTCAATACAGCCCTTGAAGACGCTCTGACGGCGCGCGGTTATACGATCGTGACACAGCAGGACACGGGCGAAACGGGTGAGGCGGACGCTGTTCTCACCGTCTCTGTTGATGGCTATGGCTATCAACTGGCCTCTGTCACGGGGTGGGTGCCGATGGTCAATCTCAGCGTGAACATGACCTCGCCGTCCGGTGACGTGCTGATCGCCGACCGTGTGCGCGTGGGTCAACCCAGCCAGGTCAGTTCGCCCAACCCCTATCTGGTGCCGCCCGAAATCCGTGTCGCACTGAATGATGAGCGCTATTATTTCGAAACCGTGGACGAGCTTGTTGACGAGACACCGGAGATCGCGCTTCGGGGGCTGGAGTTCAGCCTGGAACAGGCGGCTATTGCGGCCGCTGATCTTGTTGTGCGTGATTGAGGGGAGATGACGCCATGAATTATCGTACCTTGTCCATTCTGGTCCCCGTGCTCGCCGCGACAGCGTGTGCAGCTCCGGCTCCGGCTCCTGTTCCTCTTGCCGTTCTGGACTATGCGCCCCAGGTCGAATGCACGTCGGCTTATGATGTCTCCATGGCCGTATCCCTGGAGCTCGAGACCGAGGTGAGCGATGCGGCTGCCAGCAGTCTGCTCAATAACACCAGCCTGTGTATCCAGGGGGAGGGCGAAGCGGCGCGGCCCTATTCCGTGTTTGCGCTGTCCTCCAAGCCCAATGCGGTGTCTTACCTCGTCGGGGCCTCCCTCGGCCGGGCGCGGATCATTCCTGCCCGGGTCGACGTGCTGGATGCCGAAGGTCAGATCACCCGGAGCTATGGCACGGATGATCTGCACATGCGGCACACAATCCACGGCGTGTTCATCCGGCCCAGACCCGATGAAGCCTATGTTGTGGTGTCCCTCGAACCCGAACATATCGGCGGTTCTCTGGCGTTGAGCGTCATGGATCCGCTTTATCCGGGATCCGAGGAGGGATCGATCACATCGTTGGAATACTCCTACGAAGGTGACGCCGTGGCGCGGGTCTATTTTGAGGCTCCCTAAACCAGCCGTATGACCGGACAGGCCCCATGATCCCGCGCGCGGCGGGGTTATGGGCGTCCTGAAACAGGTTTTCTGGCACCGGATCCGCAGTCCGGCGGTCGCTGCAAGGGTGTCGCTGACATCGAACTGAAATAAATCCGTACAGAGCGCAGCTGGGCTGTTGACCCACACCGGCTCCCGGCGTACTTACCCGCCTCCCGAGCGGAACAGACCTCCGCGACGGACACCCTGATGCGGGGTGGAGCAGCCCGGTAGCTCGTCAGGCTCATAACCTGAAGGTCGCAGGTTCAAATCCTGCCCCCGCACCCAAGTTAGACCCCGTCAGGCTCGCCTGGCGGGGTTTTGTCTGACTTAGACCCTGTCTGTCTCAAACCTTGACCCCCTCAGATCGACGGCACCACGCGCTGGCATTTCACCGTGTCCAGCACGAAGACGGTCTGGAAATCGCGCACGCTCTCATAGATGGCCAGGCGTTTGAGA
>NZ_JBKQWY010000008.1:0-244378 GCF_047308265.1 Maricaulis sp. D1M11 | reverse complement strand
CAAGTTAGACCCCGTCAGGCTCGCCTGGCGGGGTTTTGTCTGACTTAGACCCTGTCTGTCTCAAACCTTGACCCCCTCAGATCGACGGCACCACGCGCTGGCATTTCACCGTGTCCAGCACGAAGACGGTCTGGAAATCGCGCACGCTCTCATAGATGGCCAGGCGTTTGAGAACAAACTGCGCCAGGGCCTGATTGTCCGGGGCGATGACCTTGAGCAGGTGGTCATATGTTCCGGCCACGGAATAACATTCCAGCACCCAGTCTTCGCGTTCGACAGCTTGTTTGAAGACATCACTGGCGGCTTCCACGCGCTGGTCTAGGCTGACCTGGATAAAGGCCGTGACGTGAAAACCGGCGGCGACCGGGTCGATCTCGGCGCGATAGCCGGTGAGGATGCCCGCCGCTTCCAGACTGCGCACACGCCTCAGACAGGTTGTTTCGGAAAGATCGGCACGGCGCGCCAGCTCGGATCCGCCACGAAAGGCGAGATGAGGAGCAAGGAAATCGGTTCGCGGAGCGGATGTCCACCTCTGCTCCGCCTCGTCCTTTATTGCTCGTCACAACTACGGGGCAGGTCTGAACGTCGTCGTATCAGCAATGCTGACGCTCCCACAGAGGAGAGAATGGGGGCAGCGACCATCGCCAGGACCAGGACGGATTGGCCGTCACCTGTCAGGGTGTCGCCCGGGCGATAGCCAGCCAGAGAAAGCGCGCCTCCGAGTAACAGGCCACTCAAGCTCAAGCCGATCTTGGAGGCGAAGGTGAGCAAGCCGAAGGCAAGAACATCGTTGAGCGCGCGGGCATAAAGTACATCCGCCAGCCTCGTCCAGCACAGCATGCCCAGTCCGTTACAACCGGACGAGAGGAGGAAGATGGCGGGAAATGCAATGATTTGGGTTGCAGCAGCCAGGCCAAACATCAATGCGCCCAGAATTGTCGTGGCGAGCTGGTATGCCAGCAGCGTCGAGCGGTGGGTGCGGTGGCCAATCACAGTCCAAACGGGTTGGGAGATCAGAGCAGCGAGGCCGATGACGAGTATCATTGTGCCCGCATGTGCCGGCGTCCCCATTACCAAGGACGCATAGAAGGGGATAATCTTTCCAAAAAGAGGCCACCCGATTGCGAGAAGAAAGCCCGCGCCTGTGACCTGCAGAAGATTTCGATCTGTCAGTGTCAGCATGCGCAAGCTGACCGTCGGCCTGTTTACGGGATCCGGCGCATCACTTAGGCGGTCTGATCGCCAATGGAGCACAAGTGCGCTCGTGATGGCGATGCTGGAGAACGCCGCGGCCGCAAGGGTAAAGCCTCCCGCGATACCGGTTGTGTGTGCTTGCGAAAGGATGATGGCGGATGAGAGAGAAATGGTGAGGGTCGCGACAGCACTTAACGCCCCTCTTATGGCAGCTAAAGATAGACGATGCTTCCCATCCTGCGCCAGGCGTCCGAGCAAAGCGTTCTGAGGAACGTCATAGAGCGTGTAGCTGGTGCGAAAAAGCAGACCGCAGGCCAAGGCGTAATAGAATAAATCTGTTGACCCCAACGGGGGCTGATAGAAAATTGCGATGAATGTGACGGCGCTGAGCAGTGCGCCGACGAGTTGCAGCCGGGTGAGGTTCCTGGTCCGGATACGCCCGCGGAAAACCAGCAGGCCGACGATCGGGTCGGTAAGAGCATCCCAGAGCAGGAAGATTGCCAGGAGGGATCCAATGGTCTGTGCCGGCAGACCATAAACCTCTCCCAGATAGAAACCGAACAGGAATTCGGTCGAATACCAGAAGAGGCTCTTTCCATAATGGGCTGCACCATAGGTGGCGTTGATCTCAATTCGCCTTGATTGCATGCCCATTGGCCTCCGTCGGTTGCCTGGCCATTCGGCTAGCAATAGGTGAAGAATTTGTGTGACAAGGGAAGCAGGGCTGCGCCGGTCGAGGTCGCATCGCCGTGGCATTGCTTGTAGACGATTTGCGCTCTCGGGCGTTGGACCGCACGTCGGTTGATGTCGAAAAAGCCAATCTCGGGGATCAAGCGTTGGGCCAGGTCGCGGGGAATCATTCCGCCAAGGACAATCAATTCCGTGTCCAGAATGGCGGCCGTTGCTGAGGCCATAAGAGACAAGGAGGGCGAGACTGTCTGGATCCACCGCCCGATGGCTGGCCATTCCTCATCATAGTTTTGTACCATTTCGTTTACGTTGGCGAAGTGAAGGCCGTCTTCCACGAGCATGTTTCGTAGCAGTTCCAAGTTTGGGAAGGCATAATCATCGATGGGCAGAATGCCGACGAATTCACCGGCATTTCCATGCTTGCCCGTTACGAGCTTGCCATCCATTGCGAAACCGCCGCCGACGCCCGTGGCGATGTAGAAATAGGCGAAGTCGGAACAGTTTCGGCCGACGCCGTTCATAATTTCCGCCAAAGTGGCCGCCTTGCCGTCATTTTCCGCCCAGACCGGCAGATTCAAAGCTTGGGCGAATACCGCCTCTAGATCTATCAGCGCGAAGTCTTCCAGTGAGGGCGGCGGGTTGAATTGTGCGTTTTGTTTGACCCTGAAGCCGGTGGTCGCCAGACCTACGCCAAAGATCTTTGCTGAATCAACGGAAGCGGTCTTTGTCAATTCAGATAAAAGGCTTCGAGCGCAATCAAGCACGGCAACCCGTGACATTTGGTCGGGTTGTACGCTGGAACTGGCCCTCGCATTTCCGGCAAAGTCTACAATCGTTCCGGACAAACTGTCGGCGCGAAGCGACAGGCCGATAGAATAGGCGAAGTCAGGGTCAAGGCCGACTTCACCGCTGGGTTGACCTCGGCGCCCATTGGAGCGACGGGCGCCGCGCTTCAGCATGCCACGGGACTCGAGTGCTGTTGTCATGCGCGAAATGGATTGCTGGGATAGTGGTAGTTCCGCAGTCAATTCGGCCTGTGTGAGCGTCCCGCACTGGAAAATCAAGCCCAGCATCAATCGTTCACTCTCACTGATAAGATCGCGACTTTTTTCCGGCAAAAACCGTGGATTTATCAGTGCTTCTCGAAAGGCTGTCATGCGGTCCAGATCTCCCCTGTGTTCATCTCCTACGCACTTACCGCGAAGAAAATAACTCGCCAAGAGTAAAAATTGATTCAATCGTCATAAAACCTACGCATGGTGAGTGTTAATGGGCATCGCACATTGATCGACCATGTGCGATGTTGGTTTTAATAGGGGTTCACCAATGACCAAGTTTAACCTGAAAGCGGTTTTGCTAGGGACAGCAGCGTTTTCTACCTTGGCGACGGCTACTGCTGGCGCCCAGACTTCTTCGCCTGCAGAAGACGGGGCCACGGTAATAACGGATGTGATCACGGTGCGGGGTACGCGTCTTCAATTGCGCGATGCCATCGCGCAGAAGCGCGAGCTCGATTCGATCACGGACGTTGTTGCCGAGGACGATATCGGAAACCTGCCCGACTTTAATGCGGGCGAGGCGCTCAGCCGCATTCCAGGCGTGACACTCACGTCCGATCAGGCCGAAGGCCGTTTTGTAACCATTCGTGGTCTCGATCCAGACTATAACTCAACCACCGTTGATGGTGTCGACGTGGCATCGACGTCAATCGATACCCGTCAAATCGAGATGGACGTTCTTCCTGCATCGCTGGCGAGTTCTATCCAAGTCGTCAAGACGTTAACGGCGGATATGGATGCCAACTCGGTTGGCGGTGCAATCAATTTTGTGTCGCGTAGCCCGTTTGATTACGACGATGGATTTTTCGCGGTGACTGGCTCTGCAGGCTTTTATGAGCATAGTGACGGCTATAACGGTTCCGCCCCCTCGGGCAATGCGGACCTCGTCTATTCAACCCTTTTCGGTGATGCGGATCAGTGGGGGCTTGTCGTATCCGCGAACTATTATCGTCGTGCTTCGTATCTAGGCCGTATTGAGCAGGGTGACGAAATACTCTTCCATCCGGGTTCGGGCACTGAATACAGTTCCCGTAGCGACCGGGTGGATGCTTACGATAGCGAATTCTTCATTCCCGAAGAGTGGAAGGCATTGAACTACCACAATGACCGCCAGCGCTATGGTGGCAGTTTCCGCTTGGAATGGCGTCCTGAAGACGGGTCGCGCACCTGGCTTCGCGGTTACTATAATATCGCCTCCGACGCCGAAGCGCGGATGGAAACCAAGATGTGGAATCGTGAGCGCAATGCTCGGATTACCTATGATGCTCCAACGACTGGTACGTTGAACAACACAGAATGGTCGACCCAACTCGGACGGTTTGATTTTGAGCGTGTGACATGGGGGCTGAACCTTCGCGGCGAGTACGAATTGGGCGAGAACTTCACTTTCCGCCCGTCGATCAATCTCTCCGAGGCGACGTACGAACAGCCGCAGACTTGGGATCGCTTTATCCAGAAATCGGCTGACTTTTCTTTCGACACAAGCTCCAGGATCGCCAGCTGGAACCCGACAACGGCTGACGCATTCGACGCCGGCCTGTTCGATTACCAAAAGCGTGAGTTGAACGACGACCGCATGGAAGAACAGCGGATCAATATCTTCGCTGATCTGGGCTGGAATGATCAGGACGACGACGCCGGCTGGGGCTTCCGTACGGGGTTCCAGTATCGTGAGAAAGATAAGAATTACGACTATGAGCGTACAGAGTATCGGTTCGGTGACGACCTGACCTTGGCCGATATCAACTGGTCCAATGGCTGCCCGGAAACAATGCCAGCGTGCACAAACGATATGTTCATTACTATGGACAGTGCATCAATCGACGAGTTGGTCGCTGCTTACCTGGACTCCTCCGATACTGATCTTCGCGAAAACGAGGACGATGATGCCTTGCGCGATTACGATGCGACGGAACAAGTCAGTGCACTTTACGGAATGGCACTGTGGCAAGGCGAGCGTTTGAGCGGCAATTTCGGATTGCGTTATGAGGCGACGGATTATAGGTCGTCCGGCTTCAGTGATAATGATGTCGCTGGCGACTACGTGCCGACAAGTAACGAGAATAGCTACAACCACCTGCTAGGGTCGGCCAATATCCGCTATGATTACTCGGATGATCTGGTCCTTCGTGCTGCGTTCAGCCAGTCGATCTCACGTCCGCGGATGTCATGGCAGGCGGCTCGGGGCGAATCCTTCGATTTTAACGGTTCAGAGCTCTCCATCACCCGGGGTAATCCGGAGCTGCGCCCGCGCGAGGCTGATAACTTCGATCTCGGTTTGGAATACTATTTCAACGAAGGGTCGAGCCTGTTCTCTGCGGCGGTCTTCTACAAAAATATCGACAATCAAATCTACCGTACGACCGAGGATCTGGAATTGCTCTATGATCAAGATGGTGATGGTACGGAAGAGCCAACGCCGGCTCGCGTCCGCCAATATGTCAATGGGGAGGCGGCGAGCCTTTGGGGCGCGGAATTCGGACTGACCCACGAGCTCGACGAATTGATCCCGGGTCTTGGGTTCAACGTCAATGCAACCATTATCAATCCCGACTGGACCGTTCAGCTGGAAGACGGCAATTCGCGTGCTCCAGAGACCTTCTACCTCCAGGCTGACTTCACTGCGAATGCGGTCGTATACTATCAGCGTGGCGGCTTTGAAGGCCGATTGGCTGTCAACCACACCGGTCTGAAGCTGAATAATCTCTATACGAGCAATATCAGAGATACCTATCGCGATCAGTACGATGACGACCGTACCCAGATCGATGCCCAGCTGCGCTACGACGTCAACGAGCAGTTCAGCGTCTACTTGAATGCCTGGAACCTGACAGACCAACGCTCATACGAGATGTTTGGCGTGGATCAGGAATTCACGCGTTGGGAGTCAGACGCCGGTCGTGCCTTCTTCGTGGGTGGGTCTTTCCGTTACTAGGAGAGCCCGATTTGCAAAATACCGTGCGGCGGGGCATGCCCCGCCGCCAATGCTAGGATTAAACAATGAAAACAATTGCAATCCTGAGTCTGACAGGTTCTATCGCCGCAATGGCCATTGCGGGTGTAACGCATGCCGAGGGCAACGCAGCTGCCGATAGAATTGTCTGCCGTGCTGACCTTGTCGCTCAATCCATGACTGATCACGAAACACGACGGGTCTTGGTCGCCGCGCACCGGGGAGCCCATCTGACTGTGCCAGAAAACTCCCTGGCGTCGATTGACCGGGCTGTGGAGTTGGGTGTTGACATTGTGGAACTTGATGTTCGCCTGACAGCTGATGGTGTCCCGGTTCTCATGCATGACAGCACACTGGACCGGACAACCACCGGCCAAGGGCGTCTCGATGAATGGATGTTTGACGATCTTCAGAGATTGCGGTTGTTGATGCCCGATGGCCAGGTGTCAGACATGACTATTCCGACACTGGACCAAGCCCTGGGTCGCGCAGCCGACCGTGTCATCGTCGATATTGATCTCAAGGTCAGTGAGCTTGCTCCTGTCCTGGCGAGTGTTGAGAGGCATTCCCACCTCGATCAAGTGCTCTTTTATCACGGTGATTTAGAGGTGTTGGCGCAGTTGAGGCAGTTACAGCCTGGGGTGCAGATCATGCCGCTCGCGCGCACGCTTGCGGCGGCGCAGGACTATTCCGACCGGTTCGAGATTGAAGTTATTCATCTGCGCGACAGCTACGCCAATGCGGATCTTGCGCGCGCATTGGACCAGAGAAATTCCAGCAATTGGTTGAACGCACTTGGACGGGTCGACGAGTTTTTGGCGCAAGGCAGTCAAACTGCATTGGATCGATTGTTGGCTGCCGAGGTAGATATCATCCAGACCGACCAGCCCGAACGCACGCTGGCTATCCTCGATGCAAAAGGGTTGCGTCCCGATTTTCTCGGGCTGGATGGCCAAAGCCCGTGCCTGATTGTTCGCGCCGCACACTAGCGCGCTAAGGCAAGACGTTTCAGTCGGCTATTCGCTGGAGCACCCAACACCACCCCGTCAGGCTCGCCTGGCGGGGTTTTGTCTTTCCCAGACCTATCCGTCTCGAGCCGTGAACCCCTCAGCTCGTCTGTTTCAGATCGACGGCACCACGCGCTGGCATTTCACCGTGTCCAACACGAAGACGGTCTGGAAATCGCGCACGCTCTCATAGGTGGCCAGGCGTTTGAGGACAAACTGCGCCAGGGCCTGATTGTCCGGGGCGATGACCTTGAGCAGGTGGTCATAGGTTCCGGCCACGGAATAACATTCCAGCACCCAGTCTTCGCGTTCGACGGCCTGTTTGAAGACATCACTGGCGGCTTCCACGCGCTGGTCGAGGCTGACCTGAATAAAGGCCGTGACGTGAAACCCGGCGGCGACCGGATCGATCTCGGCGCGATAGCCAGTGAGGATGCCCGCCGCTTCCAGACTGCGCACACGCCTCAGACAGGTTGTTTCGGAAAGATTGGCGCGGCGTGCCAGCTCGACCATGGACAGCCGCCCCTCGGTCTGGAGCAGATTCAGCAAGCGGCGGTCCTGGGCATCCAGCGTCATGGCGCATATCTCCTGAAATGAGGCCAATGGTGGTGATATACACCGATTCTGGGGTGATATGAGCCGAAAACGGCGGGAAGCACCATCAGCGTCATGGTAATCCGGTAGGGGTCAGCCAGAGGGAGACGGCCATGTCGGATCAGGAGAGTTTCCAGGTGGGAGAGCGGGGCACAGACGTGCCGGACATCACCCAGTTTGAACAAAGCCCGTTTAAAAAGGGGCGCCCGCCCGAACCGCTGCATTTTGAGGTGAATGTGGTGGCCGAAGCGCATGACCGTCAGAAAAAGAGCGGTGTGGTGCAGGTGAACATCCCCGGCTTCAGCCCGGCCAAGCTCTATTGTGACGAGCAAAAACCGGTGGGCGATGATACGGCGCCGCCGCCGCTGGCCTTCTTCTCGGCCGGGATCGCGTTTTGTCTGCTGACCCATCTCACGGACATCCTCACGGCCCGCAAGATCGAGATCACATCGATGAAGATCGAGCAGCGCATGCGTTTTATGACCAATCTGTCGACCATGCGCGATCTGGGCCATACGACCGAAGGGGCGTGTGAGGGGATTGAGAGCCATGTGATCATTGACAGCCCCGAACCGCCAGAGCGCGTTCAGGCCCTGCTGGCCGAGGCGGAGGGCGCGTGTATGGCGCACCATGCCTTGCGAAACCCGCTGCCGTGGATGACCCGTCTCGTGCATAATGGAACAGAGCTGGACACGCGCGAGGGCGTGGGGCCAGAGGCGCGTCTTGAGCCCTGAGCACGTTCGGGGCGATCCGGTCCGTCATCAAAAGTGATCGCCCCAATTGTCCTGCGGAAACGCCTTGTCCCACGGGCGAAACGGGATGTTTTCGCTAACATTCTATATAATTCTTCACACAAGCACGTATTGCATCCGAACCGGAAATTGTCCTAGATGGGACAAGGTGGTTCGACTGTCGCCCGGCCGGATCTTGTCATTCGGGCCATGAAAACCGGGACAGACAGTCGGACAAGACACTCGGGTAAGGAGATCAGTATGGGACGCATTAATGATATCGCGGCGCGGGCCGGTGTGTCCCGCAAGACCGTGTCCCGGATGATTCATGGACATCCCAATATCTCTGACCGGATGCGAAAGCGTATCGAAACCGCAATGGCGGAGCTGGGTTATGCCCAATCCGCCGATAGTCCGGACGTTATTCCCACCCATGGCAATCCGGGTATCGGGGTGTTGTTTGGCGATCCGGATGCGGGCTATCAGGTCAGCCTGTACCAGGCCCTGTTGAATGCCTGTCAGGAACGGTCGCGCTACCTGGTTGTCGAAGCCTTTGACGAGACAAGTGCGGAATGGGCGCGCCAGGTGGAGGGGTTTCTCGATCGCTCCGGTGTCACCCGTTTGATCCTTGTGCCGCCATTGTGTGATTCCTATGAAATTCAGGCCCTTGTGAAGGCCCGCGGAATTCGCTCGGCCTTGATTTCCCCGTCCCGTCCGGTCTCGGGCATGCAGTCTTTGGCGATGGATGATCGCCACGCAGCGATGGAGATGACCCAACATTTGCTGGACCTGGGACATCGCCGGATTGGTTTTGTCGCCGGGCGATCGGGTCACGTCGCGACCCTGTTGCGCCGCCAGGGTTTCGAAGAGGCCTATGCCATGCGTGGGCTGGCCCTGCCGGATGAAAGCCTGACCGTCACAGCGGATTTCTCGTTCAAGACGGCGATGCAGCAGGCACGAAAACTACTCGATCGACGTGACCGCCCAACCGCCATCTTTGCCTCCAATGATGAAATGGCGGCGGCTGTGATCCTGTTGGCCAAGAGTTTGGGGCTGTCTGTCCCGGGTGATGTCTCGGTGGCCGGCTTTGATGATTCCCAGATCTCACAGACGGTCTGGCCCGAACTGACGACGATTGCGCAGCCCTATGATGTCATGGCCCGGGTCGCGCTGGACCAGGTTTTGTCCACTGAAGGGGACAGTGAGGCGTCGGGCATCACGGTGATTCCCCATAACTTGATTGTTCGTGACTCGACAAAACCGGTTTTACACGCAGATGCGGCAGAATAGTCACACAAACGGGACATGCACGGGACAATAAGGCGTCCCTTTATCGGGCTGCGGGACAAAATGAATTGACGGTAGGGGACATATAATGTCTTCCTAGTGGGACACGACTTGCGGCAGACAGGTCGGTTCCAGAGGGGAGAGACAATGAAGTCCTATCGAACACCAGATTTCTTGAAGCTGGGCGCGTCCGTCCTGGCGCTGTCCTGCGCGACAGGGGCAGGGGCGCTGGCCCAGGACGGTGATGAAGAGGCCAATGGCGATGTCATCATCGTGCGCGGCATCCGCCAGAGTCTTCAGGCATCCATGAATATCAAACGCGAGGCCCAGGGTGTGGTCGACGCGATTTCCGCTGAAGACATCGGGAAATTCCCGGACACCAACTTGGCTGAATCGCTGCAGCGGATCACTGGTGTGTCCATCGAGCGCAATAATGGCGAAGGGGCGACAGTCACCGTTCGCGGTTTTGGTCCCGAGTTCAACCTGGTGACGTTGAACGGTCGCCAGATGCCCACCTCGTCTCTGGGCGATGGCGCCAGCCCGCCGTCGTCACGGTCGTTTGACTTCGGTAATCTGGCCTCGGAAGGCATTTCCGGTGTCCAAGTCTACAAGACCACCAATGTGACCCTGCCCACCGGCGGTATCGGTTCGGTGCTCAATATCTCCACGACACGCCCGCTGGAGGCGCCGGGCCTGCATTTCACAGCCGGTTTTAAGGGGGTCTATGACACAACCCAGCTGGAAGACGAGACGGTCACGCCAGAAGTCTCCATGCTATACAGCGACACGTTTGCGGATGACCGCTTTGGTGTCGCCCTGTCCGGCTCTTACCAGGAACGGCAATCGTCGATCGCCCAGGCCAATATCGGCTGGCGTGACGGGTATCTGGGTTCAGAGAATAACTGGGGTTCGCTAGCTCAGCCGGGAACACCCGGGGCGGCGAATATCACCAATCGTCCCGGCCCCAATGATGTCTATGCTGTACCGCAGAACGGATCCTATGATCTCTCCGACATTACACGCGAACGGATCAATGGGCAGCTGACCCTGCAATTCCGCCCGATCGAAAGCCTGACAGGCACGCTGGACTACACCTATTCCCAGAGCGTGTCGGAAGTGCGGACCAATTCAGTCGGCATCTGGTTCAACCATGGCAATACATCCAGCGCCTGGACGGATGGTCCGGTTGCGGGTCCGATCTTCTATGAGGAAGATTTCGGGGCGGGGCCGAGCGATCTGTCTTACTCCGGCGCGCTGACAGAGAATCTGTCAGAAAATGAAAGCCTGGGCTTCAACCTCGAATGGGCCGCCCGGGACAATCTGACCTTCACGCTGGATTATCATGACTCCAGCGCGGAAAGCCGCCCGAACAATAATCTGGGCACCAGCATCTCGCTGGGCACGGCTGTCTTCGGCCTGCAGACCCAGGGTATTGATTTCTCCAATGATCTGCCGGTCCTGTATTATACAGAACCTGCGGGTGTGGATGTCGAGGACCCGGCCCAGCGTTTCGCGACCGGTAACGCGTTCCGCAATGCCTTCCAGAGCTCGGAAATCCAGCAGACCCGGTTCATGGCCAGCTATCAGCCGGATATCGGTTTTGTCGACAGCCTCGATTTTGGTGTCGAACGTCTGGAAAACCAGGTCCGGTCCGCATTCGGCTTCATCCAGCAGGATTTGTGGGGCGGCAATGGAACCGCCGCGGATATCCCGGATGATATCTTCTATGAGCGGGACTTGCCGTCGGCCTTCTCCGATCTGTCGGGCAGCGATGATCCGCGCATGATCCAGTCGCTGCTGGCCTTTGATATTCCGCGCATGGTTCAGATCATCGAGGGTATCTCCGCTCCCTGCGGTGGCACCGGCAATTGTCTGGCTCCGTACACGACGGATCGCCGGATCGAGGAAACCACGACGGCGGCCTATTTCCAGGCTGATTTCGGGTTCGACCTGTTTGACCGCCCGGCCAATCTGGTCGCCGGTGTGCGTTATGAGGAAACCGAGATCGACTCTGCGGCTCTGGTGCCGATTCCGATCGGGACCCAATGGGTGGCCGACAATGAATACGGTCTCATCTTCGACGGTTCCCAGGACTTCACCTCCCTGCAGGGCGAGTATGATTACTGGCTGCCTGCTGTCGATTTCGATATCGAGGTGCGCGAGGATGTCGTCTTGCGGGCGTCCTACAGCCAGTCCATCACCCGTCCGGCCTATAATCTGATGCAGGGTGGCCAGACCGTGGATCAGCTGTTCCGTATCGGTGGCGGTACGGGTAGCCAGGGCGATCCGGGCCTGCTGCCGTTCGAGTCGGAGAACTGGGATTTCTCGGCCGAGTGGTATTACGGCGAGGACAGCTATTTCTCGATCGGCTATTTCCACAAGAACGTCGAGAACTTCATCAGTTCCGACCTTGTGGATGTCGCGGCCTTCAGCCTGCCTCACCCGGGGCTGGGTGCACGGGTTGATGCGGCTGTCGCCGCACTGGGCGCAGGGGCGACCACGTCTGATATCCGTCAGTGGATCTTCGACAATGCGGACCCCAGCACCTTTAACGCGACGGGGACCAATAGCCTGGGCTTCACCACTGGTCAGATCTTCGGTGTGGACGGTCAGGATCCGTTTGTGAACTTCCGTGTGAATGTGCCGGTCAACAGCGAAGAGACGGCCGAGCTCAAGGGCTGGGAAATCGCGTTGCAGCACACCTTCGGGGAGAGCGGCTTCGGCATGATCGCCAACTACACGATCGTTGATGGCGACGTGGAGTTCGACAATACCCAGCCGTGGACCGTGACCCAGTTCACCCTGACCGGGCTGAGCGACAGTGCCAATCTGATCGGTTTCTACGACAAGGACGGATTGCAGGCCCGAATTGCCTATAACTGGCGCGATGAATATCTCGCCGGCAATGGCCCCAACCCGTTCTATCGTGAGGCCTATGGCCAGATCGATGCGAATGCCAGCTATGAATTCCGCGACGGTCTGACCGTCTTCGTTGAGGGTATCAATCTCACCAACGAGAATTTCCGCGGACATCGCCGGCATCCGAACACGGCCTTCTTCGCCTTCGATGGCGGAGCCCGGTACATGTTCGGGGCACGTTACACCTACTAGTCCCCGAAGCCCCTGGGCTTCAAGGTGCGGCGGGGGTCCTGATCCACCCCCGCCAACCCGCTCCGCAAAGGCTGGCGGGGCGACCGGTTTCGCGTGATACTTCCCGCTTGCCGGCAAGAATAATCAGCCAACAATACGGGGAAGAGACATGTCACAACACACCGCCTTATCTAGCCAGGATCATCGGGAATTGCGGGTCGCCACGTCACGGCGCGCGGAACTGGGCGATGGTGAAATGGTGTGTGTGACCTTTCCGGACGAGTTCCGTGATGTGCAGGCGCATTATCCTATCGTTTTCCAGAAGGATCCCAGCTCTGGCCGTTTCAATGCGCTGGCCCTGATGGGGTTTGAACAGGGTGAGAACCTGTTTCTGACTGACCGTGGCTGGGATGCAGCTTATATCCCGTTGGGCATGGATATCCGTCCGTTTCTGATTGGCCGTGGTGCCAGTGCCGAGAGCGGGCCAAGCGTCCACATCGACATGGCGAGCCCGCGTGTGGGAGACGCCAATGGCGTGCGATTGTTCGGCGAAAACGGACAGCCGACTGACTTTCTGGACGTTGTCACCCACAAGCTGGGACGCGTACATGCGGGCTTTCCCAAGACCGACGCCTTCATGCAGTCCCTGACCGATTTTGAACTGCTGGAAGCCTTTTCGATGGATATCCAGCTCAACGATGGCAGCCAGCACAAGCTGGCCGGCTTCCATACGATCCACGAGGAGCGACTGGCCGCACTGCCGGCGCCGGATGTGGCCTTGTTGCACGAGCGCGGACATTTGATGCCGATCTTCATGGTGATCGCCTCGCTGGCCCATTTCAAGGATCTGATTGCCCGGCGCAATGCCCGTCTGGGTCATGTTTGAAGGACGGTTCGAGATGGAGACGCCCCTCGCGCCTGTCCGCACCGCGCCGCCAGGCCCCATTGATCATCTACGTGCCGAGATGGACGCTGCCACGCCTTTCATTGTGCGCGGTCTGGCGTCTCACTGGCCCCTCGTGCAGGCGAGTCGAACATCCTCCTCGGCGGCCCGCCAGGTCTTGCTGGACCATCACGTCGAACGCTCTTTTGTCGTGACAGAGGGCCCTCGCGAGGCGGGCGGCTGGATCACCTATAATGACGATATGTCGATGAATATCCGTACGGAACGTCGACGTCTGGGCGATATCCTCAACACCCTTGCCGATTGCGAGCATGAGGATCATCAGCCGATCGTCTATATGGGCTCTATCGACCTGGAGACGCATTTTACCGGCCTGGCGGACACGCATGTGATCGACGGGCTGACGGCCCCGGACATGCTCAGAAGCATCTGGATCGGCACACGGACGCGGGTCTCGGCGCATAATGATTTTCCTGACAACATGGCCGTGGTGGCCGCGGGGCGCCGGCGTTTCACGCTGTTTCCGCCCGACCAGTTCGCCAATCTCTACCTCGGTCCGGTCGACAATACGCCGGCGGGTCGTCCGGTGAGCTTGGTCGATTTCCACAATCCCGATCCCGAGCGCTTCCCGAACTATACCCGTGCGCTCGACGCGGCCCAGACCGCCGAGCTGGAACCGGGGGATGCGATCTTCATTCCCAGCCAGTGGTGGCACCAGGTCGAGGCGCTGGACGGCTTCAATATTCTGGTCAATTTCTGGTGGCGCGATACGCCGCGCTATCTCGGCCAGCCCCAGGAGGCGTTGCATCTGGCGATGATGTCGATCCGGGACCTGTCGGCCGCCGACCGGGCGCATTGGAGGGAGATGTTCGACCACTACGTGTTCAATGCGGGCGATGATGTCACGGCTCATATTCCTCCCGGGGGGGAGGGGGTTCTGGGTCCGATGACAGCGGACATGGCACGTCGTGTCCGCGCCCATCTGTTGCGGGTGCTGAGCCAATGACCGGGACCCCATTTCAAAACCACACGCCGACACGTGTCGTGATTGCCGGAGGTGGGACGGCGGGCTGGATGGCCGCTGCGGCCCTGTCCCGCACCATGGGGCCTGTCATTGATCTTGTGCTGGTCGAGTCGGAACAGATTGGCACGGTGGGCGTGGGAGAGGCGACGATCCCGCCACTGCGCACCTTCAATCGGCTGATCAATGTCGATGAGGCCGAATTCATGCGCGCCACCATGGCGACCTTCAAGCTGGGCATTAATTTTGAAGGCTGGCGGACGGGGGAGGATGCGTATTTCCACTCCTTCGGCGAAACGGGTCGGGACCACTGGACCAGCGGGTTCCAGCACTTCTGGATGCGCGGCCGTGAGGACGGCGTGGCGTCGGACTATGGCGATTACTGCCTCGAACTGACGGCGGCGATGGAAAACAGGTTCGCGCACCTGCCCAAGGACGCGCTGAATTATGCCTATCACCTGGATTCGGGACGTTACGCTGCCTTTCTGCGCAAGCTTTCCGAAGAGGCCGGGTGTCGTCGGATCGAGGGGCGTATTGGCGAGGTCGAGCAGGACGGCGAGAGCGGCGATATTGCCGCGCTTGTGCTGGAAGACGGGCAGCGGATCGAGGGCGATCTCTTCCTTGATTGCACCGGGTTTCGGGCATTGTTGATCGGTCAGACCCTGCACACCGGTTATGATGACTGGACGCATCTCCTGCCGTGCGATCGAGCCATTGCGGTGCAGACCCGGTCTCATCGCGAGCCCGTGCCTTATACCCGATCCATCGCGCACGGGGCCGGCTGGCAATGGCGCATCCCGCTGCAGCATCGCATGGGCAATGGCATCGTTTATTGCTCACAGCATCTCAGCGACGAGGATGCGCGCGCGCTCCTGTTGTCGAGCGTGGAGGGCGAGGTGTTGACCGAACCCAATCATCTGCGCTTCCGCACGGGCATGCGCCGGGCCCAGTGGGTCAAGAATTGTGTGGCGGTGGGGCTGTCGGGCGGTTTTATGGAGCCCTTGGAATCGACCAGTATTCACCTCATCCAGCGCGCCATATTGCGTCTGATGCGCACCTTCCCGGCCGGCGAGATCCGCGAAGCGGATCGCCATGTGTTCAACCAGCAATCGATCTGGGATTTCGAACACATTCGCGATTTCCTCGTTCTCCACTACACGGTGACCGAGCGCGAGGACACGGCGTTCTGGCGCCATTGTGCCCGCATGGACCTGCCTGACACTCTGGTGCACCGGATCGAACTCTTCCGCGAAAGCGGCCGTATTTTCCGCAATGCCGAGGAGTTGTTCGCCGAAAACTCCTGGATACAGGTGATGCTCGGACAGGGTCTGGTGCCCCGGAGCTGGCATCCCATTGTCTCAAAGATGCGTCCTGACGAGTTGCGAGGTTTCCTGGAACAGATCGAGGGGGCGGTCACCAAGACCGTGGCGGGCCTGCCCGGCCATGCAGATTATGTGCGCCAGTATTGCGGTGCCGAGGAGGCGCTGGTCTCGTGAGCGTGTACCCGTTCCTCCTTGCGACCGCATCGCTGGCCGTGGCGGACACCAAACCCGTACCAGTCCCGGATAACTGGACCCTGGTTTGGTCGGACGAATTCAGCGGCGACACGATCGACCCGGCGCGCTGGGGCCATGATATTGACTGCTGGGGCGGCGGGAATGACGAGCGCCAGTGTTACACGGATGACCCCGCGAATGCCTTTATCCAGAACGGGCAGCTGGTGATCCGCGCGATCAGGGAACGGGTCTCCGGTCCGGCCCTGCCGATCACCCAGCGTCGCAACGCACTGGATCATCGTCGCCGGACGACACGGGATTATTCCTCCGCCCGGCTGAGCACGCGCGGCTTGGCAGCCTGGACCTATGGCCGGATCGAGGTGCGGGCCCGGGTGCCGGGCGGGCAGGGCAGCTGGCCGGCGATCTGGATGCTTCCCGAGGACGAGGCCTATGGCGGCTGGGCGGCATCGGGCGAGATCGACATCATGGAAGCAGTCAATCTGGGTGTGCCGTGTGAGGTGTGTCTCAGTGGCCGCGAGGATAAAATCCATGGCACCCTGCATTACGGCGATGCCTGGCCAGACAATGCCCACAGCGGTACGTCTGTCGCGGTACCGGACGCCTTTTTGAATTTCCATACCTATGCCATCACCTGGAGCGAGACCGGGATGACCTGGTTTGTGGATGGTGAGGCCTATGCCCGGCAAACGCCGGAGGACTGGTATACGGCCACTGAGGGCGGCTCACAGGCGGCGCCCTTCGATCAGCCGTTTTACTTGATTTTGAACCTCGCCATCGGCGGGGCCTGGCCCGAGCGTGAAAACCTGGGCGGCGTGTCGGATTGGGGTTTTCCCCGCGAGATGCGTGTGGATTGGGTGCGGGTTTATGCCTGCGAGACGGAAATACTGGCGGATGGACGCTGTGAAGGAACAGACAATGACACGGACGAGTAAAAGCGCGCTTCTCTTTTCAGCCCTTGTGACGGCCGGCTTGTTGGCGGCATGCCAACCGGAGGCGTCAGATACAGTTGCCCCGGCAGGTGCGGCAGAGGCTGTAGACGCCGCGCCGGCTGTGCCACCGGCCATCAATCCTGACGTCTGGCCGGCTGGTGAAACCCCATTTGAGGAAGATGCGGCCATCGAGGCCCGGGTCCAGGACCTGCTGTCGCGGATGAGTGTTGAAGAAAAGGTCGGGCAGGTGATCCAGGCGGACATCAATTCGATCACGCCGGAAGAAGTCGGCACCTATAATCTCGGCTCTGTCCTCAATGGCGGTAATTCAGCCCCGGGCGCCAATAATTATGCGGCCGCTCCGGAATGGCTCGCCCTGGCAGACGACATCTGGGCCGCCTCAACCAATACGGCAGACGGCGGACTGGGCGTTCCGGCCTTGTGGGGCACGGATGCAGTGCATGGCCACAATAACATCGTGGGCGCGACGATCTTCCCGCACAATATTGGTCTGGGAGCGGCCCGTAATCCCGACCTCATCCGCCAGATCGGTGAGGCAACGGCGCGGGAAGTGCGTGTGACCGGGCAGGACTGGACCTTTGCGCCGACCCTGGCTGTGGTCCGGGATGATCGCTGGGGCCGGACGTATGAGAGTTACTCGGAAAACCCCGATATTGTCGCGGCCTATGCGAGCGAAATGATCGAGGGCCTGCAGGGCGCGATCGGGGATGAGGATTTCCTCGTCGGTGAACATGTCCTGGCAACCGCCAAGCATTTCATCGGAGACGGGGGGACGCATCGCGGCATCGACCAGGGGGATAATCGCGAAAGCGAGCATGATCTGGCGTATATCCACGGCGCAGGATATCCCCCCGCCATCGAAGCGGGCGCCTTGTCCGTGATGGCCAGTTTCAACTCCTGGCATGGCGAGAAACTGCACGGTCATAGCGGGCTGCTGGACGATGTGCTCGTGGACCGCATGGGGTTTCACGGTTTTGTCGTTGGCGACTGGAATGGCCACGGCCAGATTGAGGGTTGTACACCGACCGATTGTGCCGCGGCTCTCAATGCCGGTGTCGACATGTTCATGGCGTCGGATAGCTGGCGGGGCCTGCATGCCAGCCTGTTGCGCGATGTCGAAAACGGCACGGTCAGTCATGAACGCCTGGACGAGGCGGTCGGCCGTATCCTGCGGGTAAAGCTGCGCATGGGCCTGCTCGATGATGTGCGCCCGTCGGGACGAGAGGGATCCGGTCTCTACGAGCACCTGGGATCGGACGCCCACCGGGCCATTGCCCGCCAGGCCGTTCGCGAAAGCCTGGTGCTTTTGAAAAACGACAATCAGCTTCTCCCCCTGGCGGGATCCTCCGATCTGCTGGTCGTGGGTGTGCATGCCGACAATATCGGCGTGGCATCGGGCGGCTGGACCATTAACTGGCAGGGCGAGGGCAATGAGAATTCCGACTTCCCCAATGGTCAGTCGATCCTGGGCGGTATTGTCGAGGCCGTTGCGGAATTCGGCGGCACGGTCGAACACGCCATGACAGCCGAATATACGGCCCGGCCTGATGCCGCCATTGTGGTGTTTGGTGAAGAACCCTATGCGGAATTCCAGGGTGATCGTGCTCATCTTGATTTTGACGATGAAAGCGGACTTCAGGCCCTCCAGGCCCTGCAGGCCGATGGCATCCCCACGGTGGCTGTCTTCCTCTCCGGGCGTCCGATGTGGATGAATCCGGAGATCAATGCGTCGGATGCGTTTGTGGCCGCCTGGCTGCCGGGGTCTGAGGGCGGAGGTGTCGCCGATGTCCTGATCGGGGATGATCAAGGCGAAATGCGTCATGATTTCAAAGGTGTTCTGCCCTTCTCCTGGCCGGCCACGCCGCATCAGACACCGCTGAATGTGGGAGATGAGGGTTATGACCCGCTCTTCGCCTATGATTACGGGCTCTCCTATGCCCAGCCCGGCGAGACACTGGGTGAGCTGGACGAAAGCGCGGCTGTGACGGCTGATGCCGGTGAGGGCCTCTCCCTGATCAATGCCGGACGTGCGGGCAGCGGGTTTGCGCTGAGCCTTGTGGACGCCGTGTCAGACCGTGTCGACGTGTCTGGTCCCTCCAGTGCCGTGGCCTCGGGCGCGCTTGTGGCCCAGGCTGAAGACCGCTTCGCCCAGGAAGATACACGTCGCTTTAGCTGGACGGACGAGGCCTCGCTCGAAGTCACGCCGCTGGCCGGCCCGCTGGACTGGAGTGGTGACACGCTGGCGATCCAGTTCACCTATGACGTCTCCGCGGCGCCCGCCGGACAGGTGACGGCCACGGTTGGATGTGGTGATGGTTGCGCGGGAGCGGTGGATATCACCCAGGGTTTGACGATCGCCGAGGGCAAGGGCTGGCGCGAAGCGGTCTTGCCGTTGAGCTGTTTTGCCGAGGCGGGCGCCGACCTCGCAACCGTGTCCCTGGCGCTGAGCCTGACCAGTGATGACGCATTGACCATGGGCCTTGCCGATATCCGCCTGGTTGACGCCACTGACGGTATGAGCTGCGAGTTCTGAGCATGAAACCGGGCGGATCGGAAGCGGAATACCGGTCCGCCTTTCATCTGGCGATTGTCGTCTCCCTGGGCGGTTTTGTCTTTGGCTATGATGCGGTCGTTATCTCAGGCGTAGCCCAGTCGGTGGTGCGCCAGTTCGGACTCACAGACTGGCAGATGGGCTGGATCGTCGCGGCGCCGACGCTGACGGCCATGTTTGCCAGCCTTGCGGCCGGTCATTTCAGTGACCGTTTTGGACGTCGCACGATGCTGCGCGTGGTGTCCGGGCTGTATATCCTCTCCTCCATTCTTTCCGCACTGGCCCCCAATTTTATCGGACTTCTCCTGGCGCGCGGTGTGGGCGGACTGGCTTTTTCCTCCCTGGTGATCGCGCCGGTCTATCTGGCCGAAATCTCGCCATCCCAGATTCGCGGCCGCGTGGTCTCGATGAACCAGCTGGCCATCGTGCTCGGACTGTCCGCGGCCTATTTCTCCAATCTCTTGATCCAGACCCTCAGCCAGTCCGGTTTCGACTGGGTGGTGATGGTCGGCATGGACCGGGAATCCTGGCGCTGGATGCTGGGCGCCGAACTCTTGCCCGCAATCCTGTGGTTTGTGGCACTGATGACGATGACACCCGAAAGCCCGCGCTGGCTTATTCTTCACGGGCGGATTGATGAGGCGAAACAGGTGCTGGCCCGCCTGTTCAAACCCGGTCATGCCGCAGCCGTGCTTGATCGTGTCCTCACGCTGGGGGGAGAGACAAAACAGGTGTTCTCGCTGTCCGCCCTTTTGACGCCCCGGGTCAAGGCCGCGTTGGGCTTTGGCCTGATTGTGGGCATTGCCCAGCAGATCACGGGGGTGAACGCGATCTATTTCTACGCGCCGACCGTGTTCCAGCAAACCGGGATCGGATCGGATGCGGCGTTGTTGCAGGCGGTGATTGTCGGGCTGACCAATGTCGTCTTCACCATTACCGCCATGTTGCTGGTGGACCGGGTCGGGCGCAAACCCTTGCTACTGTTCGGGCTAGGGGGCGTGGCGATCAGTCTTGTCACGGTCGCGCTGGCGTTCTCCCATGCCGTCTATGCGCTCACGCCGCAAGCTGTGGCCTCGGCCAGTGAAGCGGTGCAGGCCCTGGATCTGGCGGTCTTTTATGGCCAGGAGTTTTCCTCTGATGTGGCCCTCAAGACGGCCCTGATCGAGCATCTCGGTGCCGACGCGTTCCGGATGAACCAGGCCGAATTGCTGAGCCTGTCCATTCACATGAATGCCGGGATCATCCTGGCCGGGATATTGTTGTTCGTGGCCAGTTTTGCCGTGTCCCTGGGGCCGGTGACCTGGGTGTTTCTCTCCGAAATTTTCCCCAATTCGGTGCGCGGAACCGCCATCGCGCTGGTGGCGTTTGTCAATTCCCTGGTGAGCTTCACCGTGCAGCTGGTTTTCCCCGCCGAACTTGCGGCGCTCGGGGCGATGTTAACCTTCCTGATCTATGGCCTGGCGGCGGCGTTTTTCTTTGTGCTGGTCGCTCTCTTTCTGCCTGAAACGCGCGGTCGCACGCTCGAGGCAACAGAGGCTGGCGACACCCCCGCCCGGGTGTGAACCCGCCCACAAGGCACTGGCCTGCGCCCGGATCACCGCCTAGTTTGGACGTGCTCAGGGAGACAGATAATGCCATTGCACCGGATCATGTTCCCAATCGCGCTGACAATCCTGCTCGCCGCCTGTTCGACTGAGCCGGGTGAGGACACGACGGATCGCGCGGGCTCGGACTTCACCTCTGCCGCATCGGCGGAGGATCTCGCTCGATTGGCCGATCAGGACCGCATAGACGCACAGTTTCAGCGCGAAGCCCTAGCCCTGCGGGAAACAGCACAGCGGGAGATGATGCGCGAGTATGCCCGCTATCGGCAGGCCAGTTCGGATGAATTCCGGTTGGCCTGGGATGCAGTGTATCAGCGTCAGGATGCGGCCCTGGTACAGCACGCGTACGCATCTGGTGTGTCAGCCCTCGTGGCCGAGCAGGAAACGGCCTTACTTCAGGCGTTCTGGGCCCGCGGGCGTCTGGGACATGTGACGGATTATATTGGCGAAACCGGTCAGTTGCCCGCCCCGGATTACTGGACATTTCTGGATGAGATTGATCTGGATCGCGCAGATCTCGTGGACCGGCCAGCCTATCAGGCGCTGCTGACAGAACATGCGGACTGGCGGGCCTTGGCCTTGCGTGAACGCGCGGGCGACGCCGCTCGGGCCGGTTCGCTGCAACTGACAACCCGACTGGCCGCCGCCGGCTTGCACCAGTCAGAGGCTGTACGGTGTTTCCTGCGGGAATGGGCGCTGGGCGATCATCTTGAGCGTTATGGACAGGGAGGGCTCAACGGCGAAGTCGAGATCTTTGCGCGTGATTGTCCGGGGGTGGCGGCCGAGCGCTTGCGCGTGGAAAGGGATCGCTACCTGGCGCAGAATGACGGACACCTTGTTGCGACCTTCCACAGTCATGATGGTCTGGCACTGGATCTTCATGTTCTGGCGCCTGCCGACCTCCAGGCCGGCGAAAGCCGACCGGTGATCGTTTGGTTCCATGGCGGGCGCGGAGTTCGCGGCCGGTGGGCTGATTGTGATCTGTGCGAGGCGTGGCGCGCGGCCGGCTATATCACCGTACAGAGCGAATACCGTTTGCCGCACCGCCATGGTGGACACCGTAGCGATGCCTACGCGGATGCGGCCCATGCGCTAGCCTGGGTCATGGAGCGCGCGGACCGGTTTGGCGGGGATGCCCGCCGCATTGCCCTGGCCGGTGCGGACATGGGCGGGGATTTGACGGTGTTTGCCGATCTCCCGCCCGATACGGTGCGCGGTCGTTTGTTGATCGATTCCTGTCTGGACGGTGATGGTCCCGAACGTATTCTGCCTGATGGTGTGGTGCTGGTGATCGAAGGCGGGCAAACGCGTACCTGTCTTGAAAATGGCAATAGTGAATATGTCGCGCTGGGACGAGCGATGGGCGCGGATATCCGCTTCGAGGCGCTGGGCGCAGCAGAGACTGATGTGTTGAACATCAGCCTCGCCTTCTGGGACGAGGTTTTCGCCGAGCGCGCGTCGGACTGATCAGGCCGGTTGCAGGTTGAGCGCTTCAGCAAGAGCGTCCAGATCCGCCGGGATATCGCTGACCCGCGCCGGACGTTGTTTCACCTCTGCCAGGGCCGGGGGCAGGGGCGGGGTTTCCCCGATCACCGCTTCCACAGTTTCCGCAAACTTGTAAGGATCGGCGGTAGCGCCCACCAGCCAAGGACGAGCCTCGCGCTGGGCGTCCGGCAGACGATGATAGGCTTCCAGCGCGGTCGCGGTATGGGGGCAGGCAATATATCCCTCATCCTCGAATGTCTGGCGAATGCGTGTCTGGATATCATGATCCTCGACCCGGTGAACCCGATGAATGGCTTCGGGATCATGCAGGTTGAGACGTTCAAAATTGCTGGGTGCCCCCACATCCATGGCATTGGCCAGGGTGGCGATCGACGGGCGGGCCGCATACCGACCGGTGATATGCCAGTCCGACAGGGTGGCGTTGGCATTGGTCGCCAGGTGGATCGGGCCGATGGGCAGGCCACAATCGCGTGCCAGGACCGCGGCAAATGCATTGCCCAGATTGCCAGTCGGTATGATCAGCCCGGGTGTTTCCCCGGTTTCGCGCCAGATCTCCAGGGACGCATGCGCCCAATAGCTCATTTGTGGCAGGAGCCGGCCGATGGAAATGGAATTGGCCGAGGTCAGACCATGCCGGGCGCTGAGATCGCGGTCGGCAAAGGCCGCCTTGACCAGGACCTGGCAGGCATCAAAATCGCCATCCACACGCAAGGCCCGCACGGGGTCATTCCAGCAGCACAACTGGTGTTCCTGGAAGGGGGAGATCCGGCCCTTGGGAAAGAGGATCACAGCCCCGGCCTGGCGCGAGCCTTCTGCGGCACAGCCCACCGCCCCGCCGGTATCCCCCGATGTTGCTGCCAGAACCGTGATCGGGTCATCGGTGCGGGCAATGGCATCGAAACAGCGAAACAGGAAACGCGCCCCGAAATCCTTGAAGGCTCCGGTCGGACCGTGAAAGAGTTCGAGTACTTGCGGACCGGTCTCGCCCAGCTGCACGCGCGGGACGGGAAAATTGAAGGCCGAGCCACAGATCTGCGGGAGCGGATCGGCCAGATCCGTGCCGGCAAAAAACGGGGCGAGCAGGCGCGCGGCCAGGCGTGGGAGTTCCGGTGTGTCGTCAAAATCCTTTGGCGAAAATTCCGGCAGGGAGAGGGGCAGGTAGAGCCCGCCATCCGGGGCGGCGCCGGCGCGCAGAGCGCTCTGGGCATCGACGACCGGGCTTTGGCCACGCGTGCTGAGATAGGTCATGAGGCCGCTTTCTCCTGAAGGCTCTCGTGCACTGGAGTGTCGGAGACACGCTCAACCGTGACCCCGTCGGAAAGGATAGGCGCATCATAGGCCCGCGCCTCGCAGTCTGCATCGGCAAAGGCTCGCGCCATGGCGTCTCGCACGGCTGTCTTGTCCGCTGCCCGGCACCAGGCAAATACCGAGGGGCCGGATCCGGAAAAGGAACAGCCCAGCGCCCCCGCCCCGATCGCGGCGGACTGGACGCCGGCCAGCTCGGGCAAGAGCGGCAGGCGTTGGGGCTCGACCAGAATGTCTTGAAGGCCCGCCTCGATCAGAGCTTCGTCTCCCAGGGCGCAACCGGCGAGGAAACCGGCGAGATTGCGACCATGTTCAACGGCCACGGCATGGGAGACTGTCTCGGAAAGCAGCTCCCGCGCCATTTGTGTTTCAATCTTCCTGTTCGGGTGGAAGAGGACACAGGCATAGCCCTCCGGCAGGGGTAAGCGCCGGATGAGGGGTGGATCGAGGCGGGCCGCGATGACCAGCCCGCCCAGCAGGCTGGCCATCACATTGTCCCAGGGGGGCGGGTCGGCGGAGACCCGTTCGCCTTCAATGGCGTGCAGTAACAGGTCCGGCGTTTCCAGCGGCGTTTCAAGCAGGGCGTTGACTGCCGCGGCGGCCGCGACAGCCGAGGCGGCCGATCCGCCCATGCCGGCACTCATGGGCACACCCTTGTGGATGTCGAGCTCAACGCCCAGGCCTGGAGCCTGGCTGGCGATGAGGGCGTGCGCGGCCGCGAGCGCGCAATTCTTGTGAACCTCGGCCGGGAGCGAGTCGGTGAGCCCACTTACCTGTCCCAGATGCACGCCCGGGCGGTCGACCCGCCGTGCGGTAATGGTGTCGCGCACAGCATCGAAGGCCAGGCCGAGCACGTCATATCCAACGCCGACATTGCCGATACTGGCGGGGGCGGATGCAGTTGCCATCTGGGGCATGGGTCAGTCCTCGCTTGAGGCCGGACGCAATCAGTGCGTCAGGCGTTGTCGGGTAAATCGAGCGCCGGCATTCGGGCCGACAATCCGGGCAGGGCGACCGCACCGGTCGCATGACGCTGAATGTCCATGAGATCGGCAAACACGGCTTCGGCGGTGGGCCAGCGACCCGCCCCCTTGCCATTGACAATGTGCACACCGCCCGCCTTGTCGACCAGCCGGAAACGGTTTTCCTCATTGCGGATCTGCGCCAGAAGATGATCTTCCGGCAGGCGTACGAGATCGACACGCGCGGAGACCTGTCCGTCATCGGAGAGATGGCAGTGGGCAACCTGGCGGAAGCGAGCGCCTTCAGCCGAGGCCGCAGCGATCACATGGGGCTGGATATCGCCAATCGACATTTTCGGGATCGATGCCGGATCCACAGCCACATCAAAGGCGTGACGGATCAGGAGAGAGAGTTTGTCCGCCGCGTCATGACCATCCGTGTCGGCCGAGGGATCGGCTTCGGCAAAACCGAGCGCCTGGGCTTCGGCAATCGCCTCGTCATAAGGCATGCCCTCGGCGAGACGATCGAGCAGGTAGTTGGAGGTGCCGTTCATCACGCCTTCGATCATGGCCAGACCCGGGGACTGGGCAAGACGGTCCACCGCTTCCAGGATCGGCGCGCCTCCGCCGACAGAGGCTGAATAGAGAAGAGGTTTGCCCTGTTTTCTGGCCTTGGCGTGCAGGGCCTCAAAATCACGGGCGAGGGCAGCCTTGTTGGCCGAGACCAACGCGCTGTCCTGGTCGAGAGCGCTGTGCAACAGCTCAAGGGCCAGGCCCGTACCGCCCAGCACTTCCACCACGATATCCGGGTCAGAGCCGAGGGCTTCGGCGAGGTCTGCCGTAAAGTCGGCCTTTGTGTCAGGATGTGCACTGGCATGGGCGGCCGGATCGCGCACCAGGATCGGATTGAGGGCGAAACGGCCGGGATGAGCCTCGAGCAATTGGCGGACACCGGCCCCCACAGCGCCATGCCCGAGCAGGGCCACACGGAGCGGTTTCACATCCCGCTTGGCACCGGGTTCACGCTCATGGCGACCGATACGCGTGGCATAACCTTTTCCAAGTGCGGCGACCTCGACCACCACATCGTTTTTCTCGGCCGCGATCAGCGCCTTCTCCTGGACTAGGCCATGCGAGACGCGAAGGGCTTCGGAATAGTCCAGCCGGTCAAGGCGTTCGGCATCCGGATTGCGGGCCGGATCATCGGTATAGACCCCGTCCACATCCTTGATGAGGCGGACCCGGTCCGCGCCCAGGAGGTGGGAGAAAATTACCGCCGTCAGATCCGTGCCACCGCGACCCAGGGTGACCGGCCCGTTTTCTCCTTCAGCAAAAAAGCCCGGCACCACGAGGGCATCTGCCGTATCGAGGGCGTCGTGCAGGCGGTTGGCGTCCAGACCAGTGAGATTGGCATCCAGCGGTGACCCGGCCGCTGTCAGATCCATCTCATGCGGGTCGAGCACATTGACCGGAATGCCGGCACGATCGAGTGCCAGGCCCATCAGGGCCGCCGATTTCAGCTCGCCGCAGCGGACGAGACGGGCCGTGAGGGCTTCGTGCTGGGCCCCGACCGTGTCGGACAGTCCGAACAATTCGTCGGTTTCACCATCCAGAGCCGAGACAACCGCCACGACTTTTTCGCCATTGCGGGTATGGCGATAGATCTCATGCGCTGCCCGCGAATAATCGGCCGGCGAGAACAACACGGACGAGCCGAATTTGAGCACGCAGATGCGGTGGCGGCAGGCCGGTTTGGGGGCCGGGTGGACGTCGGGAGCCTGGAGGGCGTGGGCGAGTTTGTTCACGGGTCTGGTCCTTTGGGTCTGGTCAGTCTGGGGTCGGTGGTGGTGAAGATCCGGAATTTGGGTATTAAAAAACCCGCTTCCGGTGTCCGGGAGCGGGCGGGGTGTGTGCGGTGTGTGTCTCCGCTAGCTCACCTCGTGCCGCTCCTCGTCTGGGAGGTGGTAATCATACCGGTGCCCATAATGGTGCCGGTGGTCATACCTGTTGTGAGGGAGGTGGATGTCGTGGCGGACACGGCATACACGTCACCCGTCCACACGCCTTGCGTCTGGCTGGAGGTGGCGATGTAAGCGGACAGGCCCGTCATGTGAGATCCGTTTCGGTTGTTGCTCGACTCGCGCGGGAGGTGTTTCTTGCGTCAGCGGAGGTGCACATCCCGGTGTCCGGGAAAAATCACCGCCTCAGCGATCCGTTGCGAAATTCCATTTCAAAAAACCGGAGTTTCACCCGGGGGTCAAACAATTTTTTTGGATAGGGTCATACGCGCACCACATGTGTGGCTATTTTGTCGGATGATCGGGGCAGCACATCCTGCCCGGTCTGGAGCCGGTTATTGTGTCGCCGCACAGCAAAAAGCCCCGCTCGGCAGAAGCGGGGCTTTCCGTTGGACTCTGTGGAAGTCCGACTGTCGCGCGGGTCCTATTCTGCCGCGTCGACGAGTTCGCGTGTCGAGGCGGGCGCCTTGGGGGCTGCGGCGCGCACATAGGCCGCCACGTGGTCCTCAAACTTGATGAAATTCTCATTGAACATGGTGACCAGCCTGGCCGCCTGGGCGTCATAGGCCTCCGGGTCGGCCCAAGTGGAGCGCGGGTCAAGAATGGACGATCCCACGCCGTCGACAGCGGTGGGCACCATGAAGCCGAAACACGGGTCCTCGCGGAAACTGGCGCTATTGAGCGAGCCGTCGAGCGCGGCGTTCAGCAGGGTGCGGGTCGCCTTGATCGGCATGCGATGACCGGTGCCGTGGGCTCCGCCGGTCCAGCCAGTATTCACGAGCCAGCAATCCACATCGTGCTGGGCAATCAGCTCGCGCAGCAGGGCGCCGTACTCTGCGGGGTGACGTGGCATGAAGGGCGCGCCAAAACAGGCAGAGAAAGTGGCGGTGGGCTCGGTTACGCCTTTTTCGGTACCCGCCACTTTCGCCGTATAACCCGACAGGAAGTGATACATGGCTTGAGCCGGGGTCAGCTTGGCGATCGGCGGCATGATGCCAAAGGCATCACAAGTCAGCATGATCAGGTTTTTCGGGTGACCACAGCGACCGGTGTCGGAGGCGTTCGGAATTGCACTGATCGGATAGGCGCCGCGGCTGTTTTCGGCCAGGCTGTCATCATCCAGATCAAGTGCGCGCGTCTGTGGATCCATCACCACATTTTCCAGCACTGTTCCCCACATCTGTGTGGTGGCGTGGATTTCCGGTTCGGCCTCGGCAGACAGGCGGATCATTTTCGCGTAGCAACCGCCCTCGAAATTGAACAGGCCGTTTTCGGACCAGCCATGCTCGTCATCCCCGATCAGGGTCCGGCTGGCGTCGGCGGACAAGGTGGTCTTGCCGGTGCCGGACAGGCCGAAAAAGATGGCGGCATCCTCATCGCCACAATTGACCGAACAATGCATCGGCATGATCGACTTGGCGGGCAAGAGATAGTTGAGAATGGTGAAGACGGATTTCTTGGTTTCACCGGCATAGGACGTGCCACCGATCAGCACCAGCTTGCGGGAGAAATCCACGGCAATGACGGTATCCGAACGGCATCCGTGGCGCTGGGGATCCGCCTTGAAACTGGGCAGGTTGATGATGGTGAATTCCGGTGCAAACCCGGCATATTCATCCGCTGCAGGTACGCGCAGAAGATGGCGGATGAAGAGCGAGTGCCAGGCCAGTTCATTGATCACCCGCACAGGCAGGCGGTGGTCGAGATCGGCACCGCCGAAGAGCTGTTGCATATACAGCGTCTTGTCGGCCATGTGAGCCTGGAAGTCTGACCACAGGGCGTCGAAATGCGCCGGGCTCATTTCGGCGTTCGTCTCCCACCAGACTTGGCTTTCCGTCTCGGTGTCACGGACGGTGAACTTGTCCTTCGCAGAGCGACCGGTGTGCTGGCCGGTTTCCACGACCAGGGCGCCGCCCTTGGCGATCCGGCCTTCACCGGAGCGCACAGCCTCCTCGTATAGGCGTTCTTCATTCCAGTTCAGACGCAGCTCGGCGGGTGTGACCCCCAGACCGTTCAGGACACCGTCCATTCCTCTCTCCAGCTCATTACAGGCAGGCCTCGGCCTACGAAACTTTCCCCCGGGAGCGGTCATCCGGTGTGTCGGCTTTTGCCGCCGCGCCGCTCCCTTTATGTGACCCATACCCACGAAACAGGCCGATCAATCTCTTGCTCACGCAAGAAAACGGCCACACGCAGACTGGGCATGTCATCGCGGGTAGCAGATCGAGGAGCGGGCGGGAACCCCTTCGGGTCTTCCCGAAAAGCCTTTTGCTTTAAGGGTTTAGAGAGTTAGCGCAAACATGTGACGGGCCTCGCGGCGTCTTTGCAAACATTTGCAAGGTCAAACCCTTGTCACCGTAGGGAGACTCGCGGCCATCGCGTTCGCGAAAGCGACAAGATGAGAAAATCTGCCGAATTTCATGACGAAACAGACAAATTTTCATGGCGCGGCGAAAATGCCGCAGGATGCATCACGAAACCGGGTTGATGGCTCCGGCTCTCGGACAAGGCTGCAAGCGCCAAGGGAGAGGCCAGGCCCTGTGTGCGAGCGCATGCTGTGTCCCGGAATAATCCAGATTGTTGGGGTGTTTGAGGGACCACTAACCTCAGGCAGGGGCCACTAACCTCAGGCAGGGTTCGTTAGCGTCTGGGCAGAAACCACTAACCTTCAGGCAGAGGAATGTGTTCGTTTTCACCATCCGGCAGGGTGAAGCGTCCGCCGGCCGGGAAACCGTCTTCGCTGGCTTGAGCCCAATCAGCCTTGGCGGCGTCCAGACGCTCTTGCGAACTGGCGACGAAATTCCAGAAGATCACCCGTTGACCCAGGGGGGCCCCGCCGCAGAGCATGATTTTGCTCGCCTTGCTGACTGACAATTCAGGCGCTGATCCGGGCGTGAGGACGAACATTTCTCCCTCTTCCAGCGTCACACCATCGACCTCAGCGGCACCGTCCACCAGGTAGATGGCGCGTTCTTCATGTTCGATATCCAGCGTGATGCGGGCACCAGCCGGAATACGGCCAGCCAGGTAGAAAATGGGAGAGAAGACTTTGACCGGGGCCGTCTCACCCCAGGCGGTGCCGAGGATCAGATGGAAATCACCGCCCTGGCGATCAAATCGCGGCAAATCCTGACCGGGATGGTGGAAAAAGGCCGGGTCGGTATCCTGATCCTCTTCCGGCAGAGCGACCCAGGTTTGAATACCATACATCGTGTGGCCGTCTTCGCGCTCGGGCGAGGGGGTGCGTTCGGAGTGAACAACGCCGCGACCCGCCGTCATCCAGTTCACATCGCCCGGGCGGATCACGAGATCCTCGCCGAGGCTGTCCTTGTGACGCAGGGCGCCTTCAAACAGATAGGTGACGGTCGCCAGGCCGATATGCGGATGGGGACGCACATCAATACCCTGACCCGGGGCAAATGTGGCCGGTCCCATCTGGTCGAAGAAAATGAAGGGCCCGACAAGACGTTGACCCGCCGCGGGCAGAACACGTTTGACGGAAAACCCGCCGAGATCGCGACTACGGCCGGCAATGCGATTGCTGATGGAGGCGGGAAGATCGGTCATGGCAGGCTCCTCGGTGTATCTGTTGCGCCATATATGGTGCGCGACCGCGAAAATCGAGGCCAAACACACCCGTCCCGCCGGACCTGGAAGCGCACCGTGCTTGCACGCGAGCGTTCAGTCTTCATAGTGACGCGCGGAAGAGTAAGTGGAGGCGGACATGAAACAGCTGGTCTGTGTATCGGCCCTGACCCTGGCACTGGGGTGGGGCGGCGCGGCGACAGCCGTACAATCGTATGAAATTCCAGAGGAAACCGCGCAGACAGCGCGTGAACTCATGGAAACAGCGCTTGATAGCGATCTGGCCTATGAGATCGTGGAATCACTGACGACGGAAATCGGGCCGCGTCTGGCGGGGTCGGAAGCGGAAGCCCGGGCGCGTGCCTGGGGGGCGAAGCTGGGCGAAGAGCTGGGCTTTGATGTGGTGGAGATCGAGGAATTCACGATGCCGTTCTGGGATCGCGGACGCATGGAGATCACCATGACGGCGCCGTATGACCAGGCGCTGTATGGCACGGCGCTGGGGGGATCGGGGCGATCGGATGGTGATATCGCGTCCCAGATTGTCTATTTCCGCGATATTCACGCTTTGACACTCGTCGAGGACGGCGCGCTGGAGGGCAAGATTGCCTTTGTCGATGGCGAGATCATGGTTGCGAGCCAGGTCGGGGCGGGCTATGGCGCGGCCAATCAGCGGCGTCGGATTGGTTGGCAGCATGCCGAGCGGGGCGGGGCGTCCGCCCTCGTGGTGCGTTCGGTCGGTTCGGACAGTCGTCGTTTTCCGCACACAGGCATGATGTCATCGCGCGATGGTGACTGGGCCGATATCCCGGTGATCGCCATTTCCAATCCGGATGCCGATCATCTGCGTCGCCTGCATAATCTGGGTGAAAGCATTGAACTCACGCTCAGTTCCGGTGCGGGCTGGCATGGCGATGTGACCAGCGGCAATGTGGTGCTCGATATCGTCGGGCGGGAATCGCCAGAGGAGATTGTGTTGATCGGCGGTCACCTGGACAGCTGGGATCTGGGCACGGGTGCGCTGGATGACGGCGCCGGTGTTGCGATCACTGTGGCTGCAGCCCAGCTGATCTCTGAATTGCCGCAGCGTCCGCGACGCACCATTCGTGTGGTGATGTTTGGCGCCGAGGAAGTCGGACTTCTGGGTGCGCGCGCCTATGCGGGCGAGCACCAGGACGAGATCGCCAACCATGTCCTCGCGACGGAATCCGATTTTGGCGCTCGCACCGTGTGGCAATTGGTGTCGAATGTGAATGATGATGCCAATCCGGCGGTCGATGCCATTGGGCGTCTGATCGCTCCTCTGGGCATTGTGCGCGGCGGCAGTGATGTGCCCGGAGGCGGTCCGGATATTATTCCGCTGGCCTATTCAGGCGTGCCCACCGTGCGTCTCAACCAGAATGGTTTGGATTATTTCGACTTCCACCACACGCCGGACGACACGCTCGACAAGATCGACCCCGCCGAGCTTTCGCAAAACGTGGCGGCCTATGCTGCGCTGGTTTATCTGGCCGCCGAGTTGGATGTGGAATTCCGCACGACACAATCCCCTGAGGGAGCGAGCGAGTAAGGCTTGCACCTTGCTGACAGACGGTAAAGATAAAGGCTCTGCAGTGGCAGGGCCTTTTTCATGCCCGCTGTTTGAGCTTCACCAGCGCCCTTCGGGTTTCATGAACGCTGTCTGAACGCCGCTGCCCCGGCATGGCCGCATGTCCGGCCACAATTCCTTATTTCATCGCACAAGCGCCGTAGTCTGGCACGGTTTCAACCGAATTCTTGCGAGAAATTAACCCTGTCAAAAGGGCGGCCATCCGGTGGCCCGGGGGAAGACGGGGTAACAGGATGAAGATCTCGATCATTGCGGGCACGCGCCCGGAAGTCGTCAAGCTGGCGCCGGTTCATGCGGCCTTTGCGGCCAAGCCGGGCATGACTGCAGAATGGGTTGCCACCGGGCAACATGGCTCGCTGGCCGAACAGGCCGAGGCCGTGTTTGGCATTACGCCGGACCGCAAGCTCCAGCCCGACTGGAACCGCAAGGATTTGTGGAGCCTGACCGGGGCGTTGATCGATGATCTTGGCGCGCACTATGCCCAGAGCCGTCCGGATGCGGTTCTGGTGCAGGGTGATACGGCCACAGCATTTTCCGGTGCCATGGCCGCGTTTCTGGCCAACATCCCTGTAGGCCATGTGGAAGCCGGGCTGCGCTCGGGTGATCTGGCCCATCCCTTCCCGGAAGAGGGGTTTCGCAAGCTGATCGCACCGATTGGTCAGATGCATTTCGCTCCGACCCGTCAGGCCGCCCGCAATCTCAAACAGGATGGCGTGAAAGACGCCCTGATCCGGCTGACCGGTAATACCGTGATTGATGCGGTTCAACAGGTCGCCGCCCTGGATCGAAAGCCGGCCGTTCTGGACCGGGTAAACGACGGGGAACGCATTATCCTGGTCACGCTGCACCGCCGCGAGAACTGGGATGAGGGCGTGGCCGGCGTATGCACAGCCATTCGCACCCTGCGCAATGAAAACCCGGATGTGCGGATCATTCTGCCGATCCACCTCAATCCACGTGTGCGCGGGCCGATCGAAGCCGCGCTGGGGAATGAGGGCCGGATCGAACTGATCGAACCTCTCGCCTATCCCGAGTTTGTGGCCGTGATGAAGCGGGCCTATCTGATCCTGTCCGATAGTGGCGGGGTGCAGGAAGAAGCGCCCAGTTTCGGTGTTCCGGTACTGGTCCTGCGTGACAAGACCGAGCGGCAGGAAGCCATTCGGGCCGGGGTGGCGAAACTGGTCGGCGCCGATGCGGCCCGCATTCTGGCTGCCGCGCGTCCGCTTCTCAAATCCAGCCGTGCTCATGCCCGCATGGCGCGCCGGTCCAACCCGTTCGGAGATGGCAAGGCCAGTGAGCGCATTGTGGAGGCCATTGCGCTTCTGCTCGCCAGCCAGGGTCAGGTCAACTCGCCCGGCGCGTCCATTCTGCCGATGATGCGGACGGCCTCGGCCTGACCGCGGATCCAGCTCCGGGGAGGGGCCGATGATCGACACGACCGATACATATCTTGCCGTTTCGGCCCTTGAAGTGGCCAATGCCGGTTTTGGCTTTGCCGTTCAATGGGTGATGGGCCTGGACTATGCGGGCATGGCCCGCCTGTACTGGCAGATCCTGTCCTGGCTGACGATTTACGCGGCCATCGCGATTTTTATCTCGTCCACGGATGATGCCTTCCTGGATCTCTATTTCTGGGTGCTGCAGCTGCAAAGGGTGATCACCCGGCCTTTCCGCAAAGTGCCGACAACCGAGCAATTGCTGGATCGTCCGGAAACCCGGCTCGCCATCATGGTGCCGGCCTGGCAGGAAAGCGATGTCATCGCGCGCATGCTGATGAATACGCTGACCACGATGGAGTATCAGAACTACGATATTTTCGTGGGCTGTTATCCCAATGACCCCGACACCATCCGTGAGGTCGACCGGATTGCGTCCCAGCACGCCCAGGTTCATCGCGCCATGGTGGGCCATGACGGGCCGACATCGAAGGCGGATTGTCTCAACTGGATGATCCAGAACATCTTTGCCCATGAAAAAGCGCATGATGTGACCTATGCCGGCTTTGTCATGCAGGACAGCGAGGACGTGATCCATCCGCTCTCCTTCAAGGTGGTGAACGCCTATCTGGAACGCTCCGACATGGTGCAATTGCCGGTTCTGTCCATGCCGCGCAAATACCGGGATCTGGTCGCCGGTCACTATATGGATGAGTTCGCGGAATGGCATGGCAAGGACCTGATCGCCCGCTCGGCCATGACTCGTCTGGTGCCCTCTGCCGGTGTGGCGACATCCTTCTCGCGCCGTTCGATCCAGCTCCTCTGCGAGGAGCGCGACAACCAGCCGTTCAATACCGACAGCCTGACGGAAGACTATGATGTCGGTCACCGCCTGTTTGAAGCCGGTCTGCGCTCGGATTTTGTTCGCTACTGGGCAAGGGTTCCGGTGGGTGAAATCAAACGGCGTGATGGTCGCGGCATGCGCACCCTCTATCGCCGCGAACTGGTGGCCACTCGGGAATACTTCCCGGACAAGCTGAATGTCTCGGTGAAGCAGAAATCCCGCTGGATGCTGGGCATTTCCTATCTGGGCTGGAAACAGCTGGGCTGGTTCGGCCCGTTCGCCCACCGTTATTTCATGTTCCGGGATCGCAAGGCGATCTGGACTGCGCCGACGGGCATGCTGGCCTATGCCATCGTCTTTCAATGGTTCCTGGTCTGGCTGGTTGCGACGCTGGTTCCCGGTGTTGGCATGTTGCCGCCGCTGATCGACCCGAACTCCTGGGTCTGGGGCCTGGTGATGATCAACTTCATCTATCTGGTGAACCGTGTGCTGCACCGGATCATCTTCACCGGCTCGGCCCATGGTCTGCGTCACGCGCTGATCGCCCCGATCCGCATGGTCCTGGCAAACTATGTCGGCTTCCTGGCCTCGATGCGTGCCGCGCGTCGGTTTGCCTGGCACATGATCACCGGCAATCGCATCACCTGGGACAAGACCATGCACGCCTATCCCTCGATGGCGGAAATCTCCGGTCAGCCCAATTCAATTGGTGAAGCCCTGATATTCTATGGCCTGGTCAATGATGAGGTGCTGGCGGAGGTGGAAGCCGAGATGGCGGAAACCGGCGACACGATCGGTGTGGTTCTCGTACGTCGAGGGCTGGCGACCGAGGAAGAAGTGGCCCAGGCCTGGGGCGAGGTGTCCGGGTTTGAAGTCATCGGTTTTGATGGTCTGGAGACAGCCGCCAGCGTTCGCGATCTGATCGGTGAGGAGGCGGCGCGTTTCCACCAGGCCTTCCCGCTGTCGCGTTCGGGCTCCACAGTCACGCTGGCCGTGGCGCAACCGGTTTCGGATGAGGACCATGCCGCGCTGGAAACCGCACTGGGGCAGGGGGTGAGGTATGCCCTCGCGCCACGCAGCGATATTCGTTTTGCCCTGCGTTTCGCCTGGAACAGCGAGCCACTGGACACGGATTTGCGGGCCGCACGCGTCCTGCGTCAGATGAAACTTCTCACAGAGGATCAGATTGCCGATGTCTGGCGACTGATCCGTCGTCAGGCCGAAAGCCTGACACCACCCTTTGGATTTATCGCCATTGCGCGCCAGGCCGGCATCCTGTCCGACGCCGACTGGAACGCCCTGGCCGAAGCCGAGCCGGACCTGGTGCCGCAAACGGCTGACACCCCTGAACACGCCTGATGGGAAGGAAGAGACTCATGACCTCCACACACAAGGCCCGCCCCGCACTGTTTTCCGCCTCTCGCCAGCTGATGCTGGGTTCGGCGGCGCTCGCCACCGTCCTGATTGTCACCCAGGCCGGGGCGGACCTCACCCAGGCGGAAATCGACGCCGCGCGCTCTCACGCCTATGACCTGGCCGGCAGCGGACAGTGTGCGCAAGCCATGCCAATCTGGGAACGCCTGGCCCGTGCCCGTTCCAGCGCCGTGGATTTCATCGATGCGGCCAACTGTGCTGTCGAGACCGGTGATGCCCAGCGCGCCGTCAATAATCTGTGGGATGCTGTGCGCCGCCGCGATCAGCTGAGCGCGGAGCAGCAGCTCTACGCCCTGCGGGCGCTGGGGTATCAGGCCGAAGCGGTGGGCGATTGGGACAAGGCGCTGATCGGGTGGGAATATGCCTCTCGCATCTCCGGCGACGGGTTTGATCAATTGCAGGCCGCCCGGGCCTCGCGCCTGTCCGGCCGTGTTCGCAGCGCCGAAGCGCGCCTGATGGAGATTGATGCGGGCACCCTGCAGGGGGATCAGCTGGCCTCCTATTATGACGAGCGGGCCCAGGTCCTGCGCCAGCAACAGCCCGCGGCCGCAGCGAGCTATATGGAGCGGGCCATCGCCCTGGATGACCAGGCCTGGCGTCGGTTTGACCGGGCCTTGATGCTGGATGCGGCAGGGCAGACCGATGCCGCGATCGCCGAATATCGCACCGTGCTCAGCCGTGATCCCGGAAACATGGATGTACAATTGTCGCTGGCCTATGCCCTGCGGCGGACCGGTGGGGATGCAGAGGCGGCCGAGCTCTTTCGCGCGGTCATGGCGCGTGATCCCTCGCGGTCTGATCTCAATGAGGACCTGGGCTATGCGCTCAAGGATGCCGGTGACCGTGAGGGCGCCAGCGAGGCCTTCCGCCGGGCCATTGATCGTCTGCATTCACAAGGCGTGTCGAGCGATGACGAACGCCTGACCCGTTTTCGCAATGAAGTGACCGAGCTGGACCGGTCGGTTTACGGCTATGCCTATTACACTTGGCGCGATGCCGGCACGAGCATTTCCAATGGAGTGCAGACCTCGGCCGCCTATTCCTCGCTGGGGGGAGAGATCAACTGGCGGCCAGACAGCCTGTATCAGGACGGGCGTGGGCTGAGCTTTTATGGCCGCGCCTATACGGCGATTGACCCGGGCACGTTCAATTTCGATGGCGACAGCACGCAGGCCGGTCTCGGTGTGCGGTACAAACCATTCAGCGCACATGACTTTTCCCTGTCTGCCGAGCGGCTGGTGGCATTGGGTGATGACGCTCGCGATGACTGGTTGCTGCGCGCCTCCTATGGCTGGACCGACGGCTATGGATGGGAAGGTCGCGAAGATAGCTGGAATTATACGAGCCTCTATGCCGATCTGGCCTACATCCCCGGTGATGACGAGTTTTTCGGCGCTTACCTGCAAGCGCGCCAAGGACGTCGTTTCCCGGTTGCCGATAACTGGGCCGTCACGCCTTACATGACGGTGATCGGGCAGTATGCCGACGATAATTTCGGCTCGCAGGAGCAATGGGAAGCCGGTCCGGGTGTGGCTTTCACCCACTGGTTTGACGAAGACCGCTATCACAGCGCCCGCAAGCGCGTCGATTTCGAGGTGGAATACCTGTTCGATGTCGATGGCGGCAATGATGACGGGGTGATGGCGCGCGTGGTGTTTGGTTTCTAGAGGGACGCCGACAGATCAGGAGAGTTCGGCATGGTCATTGTGGAAGGCCAGTTTCAGGTTGATGATATTGAGAGGGCCCGTCCATTGATGGCGGTCATGATTGAGGCCTCGCGCGCGGAGGAGGGCTGTCTCGACTACGCCTATGGCGAAGACGTGCTGCAGCCCGGCGTGATCCGGGTGATCGAGCGGTGGCGCGATCGCGAGGCGCTGGACGCCCATTTCGACAGCGTCCATCTCAAGCGCTGGCGGGCGTCCTGGCCGGGCGCAGGTATTCACTCCCGCCAGTTGCGGATTTTCGAGACCGGGTTCGAACCCGCCTGAGGCGTGGTTCGCACAGCCGGACGCGGGCTCAGATCCGGGTTCGGGATCAGCTCGAGAGAAAGCCGTAATCGCCGGTTTTTTCCAGCGCACGTTTATAGGCCGGTCGTTCATGGATCCGATCCAGCCAGGCCGTGATATGGGGGCGCGTGCGGGTAAGGGTGCCGCGCGCTGCGGCGGCCTCCAGCGGATAGCTCATCTGGATATCCGCGCCGGAGAACTCCTCGCCGGCAAACCAGGTGTGCTGGCCCAGATAGTCTTCGATATAGCCGAACAAGTTTTCCAGTTCCGGTCCGACAAATCCATCCATGGTACGCTTGGTGATATTGCGGGCGATGGGTTTGGCGAAGAAGGGCATTTTGGCCGAATTGATACGATCAAGGATCAGCTTGATCAGCATCGGGCTCATCAGGGAGCCTTCCGCGAAATGCAGCCAGTACTGATAATCGCGTCGCGCCTGGCTTCCTGCCGCTGGTTTCAGTCCGGGGCCATGGGTCTCAATCAGATATTCGATGATCGCGCCGGATTCGGCGACAGTCACATCGCCCTCGGTGATCACGGGGGATTTGCCCAGCGGGTGGATGGCCTTGAGATCGGCCGGTGCGCGCCAGGTCTCCGTGTTGCGCTTGTAGGAGCGGATCTCGTATTCGAGGTCGAGCTCTTCAAGCAGCCAGACAATACGCTGGGAACGGGACTGGTCGAGATGGTGAAGCGTGATCATGGCGGACTCGTCGATGGATACCTAAAGCGACACATAGGGCAGAGTGCGCCTGTGACCAGTCGCTAGTCCAGCTCGCTTGCCAGCAGATCATTCGCCGGCGCCTGCCAGTCCGGTGAGGGCAGGTCAAGACGAAGGCCGCACTGGTTGAGCATCAATCTCAACATGGTCGCCTGATCACGGCGTCCATTGGCCAGATCCAGCACCGTGTATTCACTCAGCCTGACAACATCACCGAGATAGACATGTCCATGATCTGCCAGGGTGAAGGCCAGCTCTGTCAGATCCGGCCGCCGCGCGCAGAAGGACACGATATCGAGGTCCAGAAGCTCGGTCGGATGAGCCGGAACGGGCGTGTCGGGATTGGAAGCGGCCATGTCTATATACGGTGTTGTTGTGGTCGGTCTCCACAAGATATGGGGGTTTCCTCCGAAATGGACGCATAAAACATAAATCGCCGCTCCCCATTGTGGAGAGCGGCGATTTGGTCATGTTCTTGAACGCGTTAGCGCGGATGTCTGGCGTTTACCGTGTGTGAGCGCCTAGAGCTCGACCCATTGCACACTCACACCGAGCGGGCGCAGGACCTGGTCCCAATAAGCCCGCATCTGGCTTTGCTGGACCTGTTGCCACGGATCGCGCGGGATCAGGCGTATTTCCAGCGTCACACCGCGCAGGCCGTCCCCATACGTCTCGCGCAGCAGTTGGGCGACGGTGGTCGGGGCGGGCAGCCGTGACGTCAGATCCATGCGCTGGCGGTAGGGGTAGACCGTGAAAAGATCTGAATTTTGCAGCATGTCCGACACCAGCACGATATGGCGACGCGGCGCATTGCGGTCGAATGTCGGGTCCTGCGTCAATTGCGCGAGGGCCTCGATGATCGGGCTGTTGGGGGCGTTTTTCGGCGTCACCAGATCGGCCAGCGCGGCCTCAAGCGGTTCGGCAAACAGCATGTCATAGCGGGCCTGGACCCGGTCCGGATTGCGATAGAGCGGATTGACCTGTTCGCCGGCACCGGGATTACACAAGGAGAACCGGTTGGTATTGGCCAGCTGGCCGCTCTCATTGAGCTCATAGAGAGAGAGACGCTCGCCGACGGCCAGACCCGGTTTCTGGGCCCGGATCAGGGCGGCAATGCGATCTGCCTGTTCCGGGGAGTAGAGATCGGTCTTGTCGATCACGACAGCGCGGTGGGGCGGTATCTCGTCGACCACGCACAGCGTCTGGTGATCATATTCCGGCGGTTGCAGGATGATGGCGGCGTAGCTGATGACGCCGAGAATACCCACGACGATGATCAGATTGAATACACCGATAAGATCGCGTCCGGACATGGCCCCCTCCGTCGCTTGTTGTTCGAAACCCCGCCCGTCTTATACAGGGATTTCTCCTGAGCGGGGCGAAAATCGTGGGGACGGTGTATCACCGTCCCCGACGCGGGTGAGTGAGGATCAGGTGCGGGCCGGGCCTTCCAGCTCACGCAGGATCTCGACATTCAGGGTCTGGGCGTCGGTCAGCAGGGCATGGCCCTTCATTTTCTTGACGTCCTTGTCCTTGGCGGCCTCTTCGAGCGCCTTCATCAGGCCTTCGGAGGCTTTCTCCAGCTTCCGCGTTGCCCCGGCATATCCCATGATGGCGTCGGAGAAGGTGCGGCCCTTATAGGCAGCGATCGCCGCGAATGTGGTACCCAGGATGAACAATAACAGGGCTTCTAGAGATTTCAGCCCGGTCATATTGTTCCAGGCCGCCTGAACCGGATCCAGGATCACGCCCGTTTGCTCGGCTCCGCCCATGGCCAGGGTGGCAGCATGCAGCTCCATCAGATCGCGATAGTGCGCCGCCGACAAGTTCAGGGCCAAAAGGGCGATCGTCGTCAGGGCAATTACCCCGGCACCCAGGATCTGGTGGACCCGCTTGTGTGGATTGGCCATCAGACGCAGGCCGATGAAGCCGATCAGGAAGAACGCCGTGATCACATTGGTAAAGGACACGGTGATCGCCTGCAGCCAGCCTCCCAACAGACCCAGATCCGAGCCGGTAGAGAAGAAATAGGCGTTGGCGAGGCCTTCGAACAGGACCAGAGCGGCCAGCACGGAGAAGTGCAGCATGTGCGATTTGGGATAAACCGCCGCACGATTGATCGGTTTCACATCCGGCTGTGTGGACACGTCCGAAGAGAATTCACTCGTGGTCTCATCGGGGATGGCATTACCCCAGGTGCGGCGGAAAACCTTGAGATTCTCCTGCGCTCCTTCAGCCCGGGCCGTCGCCCCTTCAAGGCGCAACAGAGACACATTCAGCAGACCGGTTTCGGAATCGGATTCGAACTCATCATCCAGATCTGCATCACGGTCGGGTTTGGCACCCGGCTTGTTCAGAAATTCTGCAATCTTCTGGGGCATGGCCTCCCCTCCCTGAATTAGACCCCCATAGGTCGATTTCATCATGGTTAACGCCAATCATGGCCGGAACTTTCGGGGAGGGAGGCGATTTCGGGGCAAATTAAGGCAATCTCGCCTCAAATGAGTCTCCGTCTCGCGATTCCCCTCCCGCGGGAAAACAACGTTAAACGCCGCCACTATCAGGCCTTGTATGAACGCAGCCTGTCTGACAGGCTCGCGCCGCACAGTCCGGCGCCAGACCGGATCGTTTCAGGAGGTCGATACATGAAATTCTATGATTTTGCCCGAGCGCCCAGCCCGCGACGAGCGCGCATTTTCATGGCGGAGAAAGGGCTGGATGTTGAGATCATCCAGGTGGATCTGGGCGCGGAGGAACAGCGCGGCGAGGCCTTTACCGCCATCAATCCACGTCAGACTGTCCCGGCACTTGTGCTCGAAGACGGCGTGGTGCTGACCGATAATGCGTCCATTGCACGCTATCTGGAAGAGACCTGCCCCGAGCCGCCGCTCCTGGGCCGTGATCCGATTGAAAAGGCTCTGGTGGCGGAATGGACGGCGCGTGTGGAGAGCGAAGGGCTGATGGCCATCGCGGAAGTCTTGCGCAACACCTCCAGCTTCTTCAAGAAGCGCAGCCTCACAGGGCCGCGCGATTATGAGCAGATCCCGGCGCTTGCCGAGCGCGGCGCGGCGCGGATCGAGGCGTTTTTCGAGGTGCTTGATACCCGATTGCAGGAGACACCCTACCTGGCGGGCGAAGCTTTTTCCGCGGCCGACATCGCCGCTCTTGTGTGTTGTGATTTCGCGGGCTGGGTGAAAATGGGGCCGCCCGAGACCTTTAAGGCGCTGGCGACCTGGCGTGATGCTGTGAACGCGCGGCCCAGTGTTTCGGCCTGACCCGGGTTTGCGCCCGTTTTGTGCGGGCTGTGCCTAGGGCCGTTCAACCCGGGCGTGGCTGGGAATGGGCTCGTCTGCGGGCCACTCACCGCGGGCAATTTTCAGCTTGAAACCGACCTGGACGATGGCGTCGAGGGCCGGGATGAGATCCTGGCCCAGCTCGGTCAGTTCATACTCCACCGAGGGCGGGGAGGTGCGTTTGACCCGGCGTTTGAGCACACCGCGTTCCTCTAGCTCCTTGAGGCGTGTCGACAAGACCTTGGCAGAGACGGGCGGGATATCCTCACGCAGCTCGTTGAATCGCCGGGGGCCGGAGCGCAGACTCCACACCACATTGGGCGCCCAGGCCCCGGCAATAATGCTCATGCATTCGGTAAGAGCACACGGGACGGGCGGATCTGGGCTGTGATTTTTGCGCATTTTGAGTGACATGGCGGATATCAGGTTTCCTGGCGGTAACTTGAAAATGACGGTAACTAATGGAAACCTGCTTGTAAACAGATACTCCTCTCTCCATCTCGGCGGCGTCGATCACGAAAGGAGAGATCCATGCAACTCTATTACAAACCCGGAGCCTGTTCGCTCGCCAGCCATATCCTGCTGCGCGAAACCGAAGAGCGCTTCGAACTGGTCAAGGTGGATACCGAGAGCGGACAGACCGAAAGCGGTGATGCCTATCGCGACGTCAATGCGCGTGGTTATGTCCCGGCCCTTCGTCTGGGCTCCGGCGATGTTCTGACAGAAAGCCTGTCCATCCTGCAATACATCGCCGACCAGGCCCCGCACACGGCGCTGGCACCGACGGCCGGTACGGTCAAACGCGCGCGTCTGGAAGAAGTCCTGAGCTTTCTGGCGAGTGAAGTGCACAAGGCGTTCAGCCCGTTCTTCTCCGGGGTGACCCTGGGAGAGCCAGGGGCTGAGCCGCACGAGGCGAAGCTGCGCAATCGTCTGGGCTTGCTGGCCGGTTTCATGACGGACGGTCGTCCCTATCTGTTGGGCGAGCAGTACTCCCTGGCCGATGCCTATGCGTTCACAGTGCTCAACTGGGCCGGCTTTATTGGTCTCAACCTGGCCGACTGGCCGGCCCTGGCCGGGCTGCATGGCCGGGTTAGCGAGCGGCCGGCTGTGCAGGCAGCGCTCAAGGCGGAGGGACTGGTCCAGTGAGTGCTCTGAACGAGATCGAAGCGCTGATCGCCCGTTATTTTGATGCGCTCTATACGTGCGATACGGATCTGCTCCAGGCGGTGTTTCATCCGCGTGCGATCTATGCCACTGCCGATGAAAGCCCGCTCCTTTATCGAACGATGGACGAGTATGTGCCCGTTGTGGCGGCGCGGCAGTCGCCGCAATCGCGCGGTGAGGCGCGTCGCGACATCATCGACGGGATTGATCTGGCCGGCGAAAACACGGCGCGTGCGCGCGTGCGGTGCTCGATCGGTGACAAGGATTTCGTCGATTTTCTGACATTCATCCGCGTTGAGGGCCGCTGGCAGATCATCTCCAAGATTTTCCAGATCCTGCCCCGTTCCCACACATCCACATCCACGGAGGCCTAGATGCCCTATGTGAATATTCAGGTGACCGAAGAAGGTGTCACCGCCGAGCAGAAAGCGGCCCTGATCAAGGGCGCGACCGATCTTCTGGTTGATGTGCTCAACAAATCCCCGGCCACCACATTTGTTGTGATCGAGGAAGTCCCGCTCGACAATTGGGGCGTGGGAGGCGTGCCGGTCATGCAATACAGACACGCCCTCCAGGCCGGTAAGGCGACCGACTAGCGTGTCGGCCCGGGCCAGATGGTCTGGCCTTCGAGCCGCACTTCAAACAGGTCCGGTCGGGCGTAATGTCCGGCCGGATCACAGGCGGCCTTGCACTTGCGGATGAGTTCGGGGTCGGCATCGGCGTAGAGCACGGTCTCGCCCTCAGCGGGCCCGGCGATCACTTCTCCACGCGGGTCGATAATGGCGCTTTGACCGGTATGCTCAAACATGTTCAACGGCTGGAACCGCTCGGGGACATGCGCGTTAAGCCGCAGGCCGGCGGGTGCCAGGACATAGGCGGCCGCCTGGCTGGCGAAGGCCCGCGACAACAGGAGCTGACGCGACCAGACCGGTTCACTGGGTGCGGTTTCGGGCTCCCGGCCCGGCCAGGCCGCAACATGGAATTGCGTGCCCTGGGCGATGAGTGAAAACCCGGGCAACAGCACATTGTGCTCCCAGCAGTTCAATCCTGACAGACGCCCGTAACTGCGCTCATGAGCGACCAGGCCCCGGGCATCGCCGTCCGCCCACACGGAGCGTTCGTGATGGGTCGGTTTGATCTTGCGATGACGTCCCAGAACCGTGCCTTCCCGGCCGATAAAGACGAGGCTGGCGTAGATCGATCCTTCGGTCTGCGGGTCGAGTTCTGCGATACCGATCACCACATCCGTCCCGGCCTTGCGAGCGGCCATGCACAGATCGGCGATTTCGGGACCGTCCAGCCGCACGGCCTGGTCGAGATAGAGAGCCGAGGCGTCCCACCACAGGTCCGACAAAGGGGCCTCGATGAAAAACGGATAACCGGGCAACCAGGTCTCACCAAAGGCGGTGATCTGGGCGCCATTCTGTCCGGCCTCGGCAATCAGCTGACAGGCTTTCTCGGTCGAGGCCTTGCGATCAAAGAAGATCGGAGCGGCCTGGACCACGGCCAGTTTCACGGTTGAGGATAGGGACATGGGCCTTACTCCGCGTCAGATTCGTCGACACGCGCAGGGTCATGTGTCTCGAACCAATGCAGGATTTCTTCCACTTTGGTCAAAAGGCGACTGGGCCGTGAATTGGCGATGCCGTGCGGCGTGTCTGGAATGACCACCAGCCGGGTTGGCACATTGCGTAATTGCAGGGCGGAGTAATACTGCTCGGTCTCACTGCGCGGGGTCCGGCTATCGGCTCCACCCACCATCATCAGGGTCGGCGTGTCGACATTGCCGACCAGGGAGAGCGGCGAGCGACGCCAATATTCGTCCGGGTTTTCCCACGGTGCTTCACCGAACCAGTAGCGATAGAAAAAGTTCGGCAGATCGGAATGCAGGACGAAGCTCGACCAGTTGATCACCGGTTTGATGACACCGGCAGCGGCGAAGCGGTCCGTATTGCCAATGATCCAGGCCGTGAGAACACCTCCGCCCGATCCACCGGTCACGAACAGTCGGTCTTCGTCAATAAAGCCGCGATCGATCAGGGCATCGACCCCCGCGATCAGGTCGTCATAATCCTGACCGGGATAATTGTGGTGGATCTCATTGGCAAACTCATAGCCATACCCCGTCGATCCGCGCGGATTGGTGTACAGCACGACATAACCACGAGCGGCCATTAGCTGTAGTTCTCCCGTAAAAACCGGGCCATAGCTGGAGAAGGGACCGCCATGGATTTCCAGGATCATGGGGTAGAGCTGGTCCGGGTCGAAATCGGGCGGATAGATGATCCAGCCCTCGGCCTCCAGGCCATCAACGGGTGTGGTCCAGTCCATCTGTTCAACCCGGCCGAAGGTGATGCCGGCGACACTCTTGCGGGCAAAATCCGTCAGGATCTGCGGCTCGTCCTGCGGCGTGTCCAGAACGGCGATTTCGGAGGGGTGGCTGACATCGCCCCAGGTATAGGCCAGCTCATCTGATGCGGAGACGGACCAGGATCCGCTCGAATAGGGGCGTCCGAACACGTCCGGCATCAGATCATCGCGCACGGGGATGATCTGGCCGTCCAGGTCGATTTGCGCCAGATGGGTCCGGCCATGATCAATATAGCTGATGAAGAGGTGTTCGCTGTCTTCACTCCAGCGAGCCTGGGTGATCGCACGGTCGAGATCCGCACTGATGGATCGCGCATCCGTGCCGTCAGCCTTGCCGATGTAAAGCTCGGTATTGTGATAGCCCATGCGGCGATCATCATACCCCAGCCAGGCCAGGTGCTGGCCATCGGGGGACAGGCGCGGCGCATTGTCCGGACCGCGACGATCAGTGAGGGCGCTCAGGCTGCCATCATCCAGATCCAGGCGATAGAGCTCCGTATCGCTGACGGAGGTATCGGTGTCCAGGCGACGATCAACCGAGACGATCAGGCTGCGACTGTCTGCACTCCAGGTGAAATCGGCGCTGGCACCGTAGGCGTCCTCTGTCACCTGCAGGGCGGTGCCGCCCTCGGCCCTGACGATGAAGATCTGGTTTCGGCCGCGCGGCAGCGGACCCACGCCATCGATACGAAAGACGATCCGGTCATCGATCTGGGCCGGTGCGGCCCAGTCTGCACCGTCGGGACGTTCGGGCAGGGCTTGCGGCGCGATACCCGCAGCGGGAACAAAGCTGGCAAAGGCCAGTCGTTGACCGTCCGGCGACCAGGTCAGCCCATTGGCACCAAACCCGATACCGGTCACGCGGGTTGATACTCCGGTCTCGATGTCAAATCGCATGAGCGCCGGTGCTTCACCCGACTGGACATAGGCAAAGGCCTGGCTGTTCGGGGCCCAGCGGGGCGATGCGGCCGGCGTCTCGCCGCCGGCGATCCGGCGTTCTTCTCCGGTGTCTCGGTCAAACAACCAGAGTGTGGCGAGCGTTTGATCCGTCTGGATATCGTTCTCGCGGCGCGTGTAGACAATAAATCGTCCGTCCGGAGAGATCTGGGGCTGGGAGGCTGAGGCCAGGTCGAAGACATCGGCAGGCGTGAAAATGCGCAATTCGTCGGTGGCGCGAGATGTCATCGCGCCATCATCGGCAAACGCGAAACTGGCGGAAAAAGCACAAAGAATCAGGCTGCTGCCTGCAATAATTCTATTAGACACGTGGATGGTCCTCCCTTGGGCACCATCACAGCGCATTTGGACGCGCGTTCCAATCAACTTCCGCTCACAAGATGTGACGAGATTGCCACAATTTTCGAAAAACCCGTTGAATACTCCTCATGCAACAAAGTTCCTGACCCGTAGGGGCGTGCATTCTGTTGCAAAGCTGTCATTCTCGAAATCGCGTCATCAACGAATGTCGCACATACAAAAATGGCTAAACACGCCGGTCAGTAAAAACACTGACTAACGGGAGGGAAATAGATGGCTAATACCAAACGCGCCATTCTGCTGGCGGCTGCGTCCGCTGTTGCCGTAACTGCCGGGGCTGCCCAGGCCCAGGACAGCCGGACTGTCGAAACGATCACCGTGACCGCCCAGAAGCGGGAGCAGGGGATCCAGGACGTTCCGGTCGCTGTTACGGCCTATAACGCCGAGCTGCTTCAAAATGCCGGTGTGCGTGACATCAAGGATCTGGCGGTGATTTCGCCCGGTCTCAACGTCACCTCAACATCCAATGAATTTGTCACGACGGCGCGTATTCGCGGCATCGGTACGGTGGGCGATAACCCGGGACTGGAGTCCTCGGTGGGTATCGTCATTGACGGTGTGCCGCGCGCTCGCAACGGCGTCGGCTTCAATGATCTCGGTGAGCTTGAGCGCATCGAAGTCCTGCGCGGTCCGCAAGGCACGCTGTTCGGGGCCAATACCTCTGCCGGTATCATCAATGTCGTGACCAAGCGTCCGGAATATGATTTCGGCGCCAATCTCGAACTCACCGTCATGCCCGGTGATGTGGAAGGTCTGGGCATGGCCGCAGGTATTACCGGCGGTATCTCCGACAATGTCGCCGTTCGCCTGTACGGTGCCGCCCGTTCGCGCGACGGTTTCCAGACTGTGCAGACTTTCAACGGTCCGCGCACCCAGACGGAAGACGCCAATCAAGACTTCCACACCATGCGTGGCCAGGCGCTGTTCGACATCAATGAGAGCATGTCGCTGCTGCTGTCCGCAGACTATACCGAGCGCAGTGAAGACTGCTGTGGTGCTCCGTCTCTGGAATCAGGCCCGACGGCTGGCGCTCTGAACTTTTTGGTACCGGGATCGCGTCCGCTTCCGGGTGCCGATGATCCGTTCAGCCGGGTCATCCAGTCCAACCGTGACACCACGCAGGACATCACCGATGGTGGCTATTCGGCCACGTTCGAGTGGGCGCTCGATGCGTTCGACCTGACTGTGATCGCGTCTGACCGGGCCTACGAGCTGACGACCGGCCAGGACACCGACTTTACCGGTGCCGACGTCGTCTATCGTGATGCGTCCAATAATGGTGTCAGCGTTGATACGCGGACCCTGGAAGTGCGCGCGGCCGGTTCGCGCGGCCAGCTCGACTGGATGGTCGGTGGTTATTATTCGGAAGAAGAACTGGTCCGCCGCGACTCGATCGTCATGGGTGATCAGTTCGAGGCCTATCTGGGTCTTCTGGGTGGATCGCCGACCCTTGTGACGGATCTTGCCAACGGTCTGGGTCTCACCTTCATCCCGGCCTTTACCCCACTTGCGCCGGGAACCGGGGCCCCGTCTGGTGGCGGTAATCCGACGGGTGATGTGTTCAACCAGGATGCTGAGAGCCTCAGCGTCTTCACGCACAATACCTGGAACTTCACCGACAGCACCAATGTGACCTTCGGGCTGCGGTATACCAGCACGGACAAGGCGGCGACGGCTGATTTTGCGACCTCGGACGTGCCGGCCTGTGATGTCTGGGAAGCGGTGTTTGGTGAGGCGCTCGACTTCTCGACGGCTCAGAACCAGGCGATCCTTGCTGGCTTCTCGGCCGGTTCAGGTGTCGGCATTCCTGATCTTGTGCAATTCGGCACCTTCACCTGCCTGCCGTTCTCGCGCGATGTCTACAATACGATCGGCCTGGATCAATCGCTTGAAGAGGAAGAAGTGACGGGTCTCCTGTCGCTGTCGCACCGCTTCAACGAAGACCTGCTGGCCTATGGTACCTATTCTCGTGGCTACAAGGCCGGTGGTTTCAACCTGGACCGCTTCACGCAAGCCGGGTCCAGCGCGGTTGATTTCACAGGCATCCTGGCAGGGACGTCGGAATATCCGGCCACCTTCGACCCGGAACTGGTTGACAGCTTCGAGCTGGGCTTCAAGACCGAGTGGCTCAACGACACCCTGCTGGCCAACCTGTATCTCTACTATTCGGACTTTGAGACCTACCAGCTCAACACGTTCAACGGCATTGCCTTCTTTGTGACCTCGATCGACGGCGCGTCGACCCGGGGTGCCGAGCTGGAGCTGCTCTACCTGCCGGAGAGCATGCCGGGTCTGACCATGCAGGGCGGGCTGACGTATTCTGACGCCAAGTATGAAGAGTTCGACCCGACCGGTACGCCGGACGTGGACCGTCTGTCCGGTCAAAACTTCTCGCTGGCACCGGAATGGTATGCCTCCGGTTCTGTCTCCTATCAGGCCAGCCTGACGGATGACCTGAACTGGCTCGCCCACCTCGATGGTCGCTGGGTGTCCGAACAGAACACCGGCTCCGACCTGGATCCGCAGAAAGTCCAGGACGCCTATGCCCTGTTCAACGGTCGTGTCGGCCTGATGGCAGCCGATGAAAGCTGGTCGCTGGAATTGTGGGGCCGCAATCTTCTGGATGAAGACTATATCCAGGTCGGTTTCGATGGTCCGTTCCAGCCGGGCTCTTTCAATGCATTCCTGGGCGCTCCGCGCACCTGGGGTCTGACCCTGCGTCTGCAGAACTAGACAGGGCATACTCAACACACCAGGTGAGGCCGGGGTGGCGACGCCCCGGCCTTTCTGTATGGGTTTGCGCACGTGTCTTTCTTCCGGAGTGATCTTGCGCAGCGCGGCGAAGCCCCTAAAAGAAGGTATGGGAATGCTGCGCTGCGGCGGGTGAGACCGCAAATTCACCACATTTGCCCGCCAAGGCCTGAACCATCAGTTCGATCCGAACGAGGGACCATGACACTGCGCACACGAAAAATCCTGGCGGGCGGGTTCGCTGCCCTGATTGTCTGGGGACTGATTGTTATTGTTTTCAGCCCGATCCGGCCGGATCGGCTGGAAGGACGCTTGCAGTCGGCGGCCGAGGCTGCCTTGGATGCGCGCGAGCATGACTGGGCGCGTGTCGTCGTGCGCGGGCAGACCGCAATCTTGTCGGGAGCCGCGCCCAATCTAGTTGCGCGTGATGACGCCCTGGCCGCGGTTCGGGCCTCGACCTGGACGGGCGGTGTCGTGTCGGGGGGGATCACCCAGGTCCGGGACGAAACCAGCCAGGCGCGGTTCGAGCGTCGTTTCGCCTTTCGTGCGGATGCGGCCAATGGGCGGGTGTTTATCCGCGGCGATGCCTCGGACGATGATACACGCCGGGCCGTGGAAGCTTTCGCGCAGGAGCGTTTTCCCATTGGTGCCGAAAGCGATTTGACCCTGATCCCCGGCGGTGCGGCGTCCGCGGAATGGCAGTCTGTCGCCCAATTGCTGCTGGCCCAGCTGGCGCGGTTCGACCGTGGTGCACTCGTGATCCAGGGTGAACAGGCCGCCCTGATTGCCGAGGCCCCCAATGCCCAGACGGCGCGCTCGTCCCGAGCAGCTCTGGCTGAGCTGCCGGAGCCCTATCAGATGGCACTCCTGATCCGGTCGAGTGGTCAGGTCTTCTCAAGTATTGAAACCGCTCAGGGCTGTGATGCCGTGCTGCAAGCAGCGCGGGGCGCCAACCAGATGCGGTTCGAACCGGCTGGTGCGGCGCCGAGCCCGGTATCCCAGACGGCACTTCTACAGGTCGGGCGGGCGTTTTCCCACTGTCCGGAGAACCTGTCCCTGGGCGTGAATATCCAGCCGGAGACAACACCGTCTGACGACACACTATCGCGTCGCCGGGCGGCTGCCGTGCGCAGCCTTCTGGTTCAAGGCGGAGCAGAAGATGCGCGGATTACTGTCGCGATTGTGGAGAATCAGAGTGATCGGGTCATGATCCGGGTTCTTGAAGAGGAAACAGCATCATGATGTGGATGATCTGGCAGATGGCCCCCTATCTCCTGGTGGCTTTTGGTATCGGGGTTCTGGTCGGTTGGCTGATCTGGAGCGGTGATGCGCGGGCGCGTGAGGCAGACAAGCTCGAGCGCGATAATGATCGTCTGCGTCGCGAGAATGATGCGCTGGCGCGTCGCGTGGGTGAAGCTGAAAACCGCGCCAACGAGGCCGAGGCCGTTGCTACAGAACCCGCCGCCCCCCCCGTTATTGCGACACAGGATCACGAACCGGCGCATCGCGCTGAAGAGGTCAAGTCCGGTGCCACCGGTCTGCCGGATGCCAGCGAGACGCCGACGGTAGAAGCCCCGGCCGCCGAGGTTCTCCCTGTGGACACACCCGCGACCTCTGACATCGCCCCGGAACCGGTCAACACCTCAACGCCCGAGGCTTTGGAAACGTCCGAAACGACGCCTGTGAAGAGCGGTGCGGATGGTTTGCCCGAAGCCGCAAAATCTGTGGTGATCGGCATGCCCGAGCCTGCCGAGGCGGATGATCTGACTGTCATCCGGGGGCTGGGTCCCAAAGCCGCTGCCAGCCTGCTGGAAGGGGGCGTGACTCGCATTGCCCAGATCGCTGAATGGGGCGAAGCCGATGTGACGCATTGGGATGAACAGATCAATGGTCGCGGCCGTATTGCACGCGATGACTGGGTCGGGCAGGCCCGCTCTCTGACGGGAAATGCTTGAGGGATGAAGCGCGATGATTTCATGGCTTTTTGCCAGGCGCTGCCGCACACCACTCACGTCATCCAGTGGGGCGGAAGTGATGTTTGGAAAGTAGGCGGCAAAATGTTCGTGATCGGCATGTTCGATGCCGGTGATGAGCCGCGCTATTCTTTCAAGGTGTCGGACGTGTCCTTTGAAATCCTTCAGGAACAGGACGGGCTCCGACCGGCACCCTATCTGGCGTCACGCGGTATGAGCTGGATCCAGCATTATGATCAGCCCGGTCTCGATGATGATGGGCTGAAAACCTATATCGCAGAGAGCCATCGCATAGTGGCCAGCGGCCTGACAAAGAAACTGCAACGCGAGCTAGGTTTTCTGCCTCCGGCCTGACGGCGCCGGGCGTGGTTTGTCTCAGTAAGACGTACCCGCGGCGCGCTCGGTAAAGCCGAGCACCTGCTCCGCGCTATAAGCCCGGGTTTCAGCATCCGGACGTTCACCCGATCGGACGAGGATTTCCAGCATAACCGATTTATCGCCTGCACTGGGGTCGTACTGGACACCCAGGCCCAGGCTGGTGCTGCGATATCCGCCGGACCCGAAGGCCACACCGACGGATGTGGCGATGTCGACCGGATCGGCATCCTCACCCTCGCGAACCCGATTGACGACCAGAAACCAGTCGCCGCCATCGCGCTGTGTGATCTCTGCGGCGCGGCGCAGCGCAAGATCTTCGACGGTCCGCATGTTCATGTCATGGCCTGCCGAAAAGCGCACACGGTAACGATCAGTCTCGATACGGGTTTGTGTATAGCCACGATCTCCGCCACCCGACGGGGCGTACAGGCTGGGCGCAGGACTGGCACAGGCCGCTAATCCCGCCACGAGCAGGGCCGGAAGCAGACAGGTTTTGATCCGTGTTTTCATGAGAACATCACTCCGCAACTCGATCGCATCCACCCACGATAACAAAGAGTGAGACGCGAAGCGGGATGGGTCAAGCATTCTGCCTGCAGACACAGTCAGCATGAGCAAAGCGTAAGTCGCTGGACGGAAACCTCACCCGGAATGTGATCGAATCCGCAGTTGCCGATTGAGGTTCAACGAAACCACCCTTCAACGAAACCACCGTCACACGAAACGACCGCCCAAAGAAAAACGCCGCCGGGCAAACCCGACGGCGTTCTCGAAACAGTCGTCGTCGCGCTTACTGCGGCGAACCATATTCCGTGGCGTAAACGACAGCGCTCGCGGTGCCGCCATCATATGTGCCGATCCAGATGTCATACTGGCCGGAACCGGACAGGTTCAGGTAGGGGTTCAGACCATCAACATCGTCGGAGCAGTACCAGTTCCCGTCCGGCGCGTTGACGACCAGCGTCGTGTCGCTGGAAGAGCGGGCGCCGATACCGATGGAGCCACCATTCCACATCAGGCGCACGTCCGGTGCGTTGGAGATGTAGCCGGAGCAACCCACATTGCCGGCGTCAACGCTGCCACCTGCGACAACGTCCAGCTCGGACGGATCCGGCAGGAAGCCGCCGTTCAGCGTGTAGGTGCCGTAATTGGGTGTCAGGCTGTAGTCTTGAGCAAGAACAGCCGTGGTGGAGAAAGCGGCCAGAGCGGCAGCTGCAATAAGAGTCTTGGACATGGGATCCCCCCTGCTTGAATTGTGTCCCTCTCGCTAAACTACATGTTTAACGAGGCGAGCCAAGTGACGATTGGCCGACAGACACGTACAGGCAGGGGATAACCCGTTCTAGGTGAACAGTTCATGACTAAAACTCTATGTTTTTCAATTTCTTCAAATGGTTTCTTCAGGAAAGGACAACGGCCGTTCCCGACGCGGAGACCATGAGCATCGAGCCTTGTTCGCCAATAACTTCATAGTCCAGATCAACGCCGACAACCGCATTCGCGCCGCGGCGCTGTGCCTCGTCCTGCAATTCCGACAGAGCGATCTCGCGCGCCTCGCGCAGGGATTTTTCATAGCTGCCCGATCGGCCACCGACAATATCGCGCAGGCCGGCAAACAGGTCACGGAAGAGGTGGGCACCAAGTATGGCTTCTCCGGTCACCACGCCCTTGTAATCCTGGATCTGGCGGCCTTCGACGGACGGGGTTGTGGTGACAATCATGGCGTCTCTCCTTGTTACGGGAGGGTATCATGACGGGGATGATGCCTCCCGACAGCAGGGATTGTTGGGAGGTTTATCCCGGATCCGATTCGGATGGCCGCCGCGGGGCGAGTTCGGCGCCGGGATAGGCCGCCCCCAATTCCTGCTGGATGATCCAGTCGGACAGCAAGGGGAAATAGCCCGGTGCATATCCCAGAATTGTGCGTTCGCCATCTTCATCCTCTTCGAACCGCACGATGCCATGATCTGTGCCCGGGAAGAGGGCGACATCGATTGCGCGATCTTCCGCCTGCAGCTCTGCGAGGATGCGCAGTGTGTTTTCCGGTGGGGTGCTTCGATCCGATCCGGCGATGACCCACAGCATCGGGGTCTCCAGCGTACGCATCACGTCAACGGGCACATAATCCCAGCTGGTTCCGGTGTCGAGAAAGGCAAAGCCGATTCTGAACTGCCAGAGTGGCCGCTTCACCATTTCATAGCTGATACCGCCTTCCAGCAGGGGGAACCAGGCTTCGTTCTGGTATTCCCGCCGGACACGGGCCAGGTCGGATGCCCCGTCCTGGAAGTCGGACAGCAACAGGCGCGCGGTGATGTCGGTGATCTCGCGGGCCTTGGCCTGTTCCTCAGCACCAAAACCGGCATCGCGCAGGCGGAGTTGAACTTCATCGCGATCTTCCGCCAGGGGGCCTTCGGCCATGCCAAAGGAGGCAATGACAAAATCCACATCACTCAAAGTCGCCGCGAGCGGGGCGACCCACCCGCCCTGGCTGCCGCCAAAATAGCCACTATAGGCGACACGCTCGCCGGCATGCTCGAGTGCGGTGCGATGAGCGGCGGCAGCGTCGGCGGCCAGCAGATCAAAATCCTGGGAGTATGTACCGGTCGAACCGCCTGTTCCGCGCTTGTCATAGACGAAGACACCAATGCCTTGAGCGGGCAGGGTGCGTTGCTGGAAATCATAATCCCGTGCGCTCCAATCCTCCGAGCCGTGGACCAGAACGACGATCGGAACAGGTGCCTCGCCCTCGGGCAGGACCAGACGGCCTGCAAGTGTTTCGCCCTCGCCCTGGAAGCGCATGTCCTCGACCTGAAGGGGAATGCGCTCGCCGGTGCCGTCATGGCCTGCAATGCCGACGATCTCGATCACGTTGTCTCCGCACTCGCCCAGCACGATCCGAGCGGGATTCGGCCTGTCCGACCATCCGGTCGTTCCCGACCAGACACCGTCATCCGTCTGGGTCACGTGCCCGTTCTGTCCGTCCAGCGTGCGCCAGCGCAGGCTGTTTTCGCCGGACAGGCCGACATCAAACACAGCCCCATTGGCCATGCGGTAGGCTCCGGTGAGACAGCGCAGATCCTCGCGGATTTCGGTCTCGGTGTTAGAACAAGCCGAAAGGGCCAGCAGACTCAGACAGGCGGTCGTGATCACACGCATGACAACTCTCCCAATAGAGTACCATCAAGCCGGTTCTCAGACCTCGACGTCAATCCCCATGCGTTCGAGCATGACCAGCGCACTGTCCGCAATAACGGTCCCCGGCGGGAAGACCGCCGCGGCACCCATCTGGCGCAGAACCGGTTCATCATCCGGTGGGATGACCCCGCCCACAATCACCAGCACGTCCTCGCGCCCCTTATCCCGCAGGGCATCACGCAATTCGGGCACAAGCGTCAGGTGACCGGCGGCCAGGGATGAGGCAGCGGCCGCATGCACGTTTTCCTCGACCGCCAGGGTTGCCGCTTCGTCGGGGGTCTGGAAGAGTGGTCCGATCACCACATCCCAGCCCAGATCCGCATAGGCGGAGGCGACAACTTTCTGACCACGGTCATGACCATCCTGGCCAAGCTTGGCGATGAGGATTTTCGGCTTGCGCCCCGTGGTGCGCAGGAAGTCTTCAGCCAGGGCCTTTGCCCGCACGACCTTGGGGTCATCACCGGCTGTGGCCCCATAGACGCCGCTGACCGCCTTGATCTTGGCAACATGCCGGTTGAAGGCGCGTTCCATGGCGTCGGAAATCTCGCCCACTGTGGCCTTGGCCCGCGCAGCGTCTACGGACAGGGCCAGAAGATTGCCATCCCCGCTTTGCGCCGCTGACGTCAGGGAATTCAGGGCGGTTTCGACGTCGGCCGGGTTTCGTTCCTCGCGCAGACGCTGGAGTTTCTCGATCTGTTGTTTGCGCACCAGATAATTGTCGACCTTGAGCACGGGCACGTCTTCTTCCTCGTCGAGGCGGAATTTATTAACGCCCGTAATGGTCTGCTGGGCACTGTCGATCAGCGCCTGGGTCCGCGCGGCGGCTTCTTCGATACGCAGTTTAGGAATGCCTTCATCAATGGCGCGGGCCATACCGCCCAGGGCATCAACTTCGGCAATGTGTTCCAGGGCACGTTCGGCAAGATCGCGTGTCAGGCTTTCAACATAGGCTGAGCCGCCCCAAGGGTCGGCACAATCGGTCAGATGAGCCTCGGTCTGCAACAGGATCTGGGTATTGCGGGCGATGCGTGCGGAGAAATCCGTCGGCAGGGCCAGGGCTTCGTCCAGCGAATTGGTGTGCAGCGACTGGGTATGGCCATCCACAGCGGCCATTGCTTCCAGGGCCGTCCGACCGACATTGTTGAACACGTCCTGGGCGGTGAGGGACCAGCCCGACGTCTGGCAATGTGTCCGAAGACAGATCGATTTGTCGGAATTGGGCTGGAAGCGTTCTTTCACCAGGCGGGCCCACAAAAGGCGGGCAGCCCGTAGTTTGGCGATCTCCATGAACACATTCATGCCGATGCCGAAGAAGAATGACAGTCTTGGCGCAAAGGCGTCGACATCCAGCCCGGCATCCACCCCGGTCTGAATATATTCAAGACCATCCGCGATAGTGTAGGCCAGTTCGAGATCGGCTGGCGCACCCGCCTCCTGCATGTGATAGCCGGAGATAGAGATGGAATTGAATTTCGGCATGTTCTGCGAGGTGTAGCCGAATATGTCGGAAATGATCCGCATGGAGGGCGTGGGCGGATAGATATAGGTGTTCCGCACCATGAATTCCTTGAGGATATCATTCTGGATTGTGCCGGAGAGTTTATCGGCACTGACCCCCTGTTCCTCGGCGGCGGCGATATACAACGCCATGACCGGCAGAACCGCACCATTCATTGTCATGGAGACGGACATCTGGTCGAGCGGTATACCGTCAAACAGGGTGCGCATGTCGTAGATGCTGTCGATAGCGACCCCGGCCATGCCGACATCTCCCGCCACACGCGGATGATCGCTGTCATAGCCGCGGTGTGTGGCCAGGTCGAACGCCACAGAGAGGCCTTTCTGACCGGCCGCCAGATTGCGACGATAGAAGGCATTGGAATCTTCGGCCGTCGAGAAACCGGCATACTGGCGAATAGTCCAGGGACGCTGGCCATACATTGTGGGATAGGGGCCACGGATGAAGGGCGATGCCCCCGGTACACCGCCCAGGGCGCGCATGCCGGTCATGTCATCGGGCACATAGCGCGAGGCAATCTCGATCCGTTCAGCGGTGGTGAACTGGTTTTGCGGTGTTTCGGGCGTCGAGGCGGCAGAGCCCAGCTCGATCTGGGTGAAGTCCGGCATCTGGCTCATTGGGCCTCTCCCTCAAACTCGGCAGCAAACCGTATCGGGCTCAGATCACTGTCCGGCATGTCTGGCCATCGGCCGACGGTTTCCACGGCCCTCGGGTCTGGGTCGGGGTATTGCGTGACACCCAGAATGGCCTCATCTCCGTTGCGGATGCGGGCGAGACGGGCTGTGCGGGCCTGCACGATCTCTGCCTGCACGGTGCCGGCGTCATACGCTGCGGCCAGCCCGCCCTCTGCCTCGATCGCCTGGAAACAGGACCAGGCCCCCTGGGCCAATTGCTCGGTCAGGTTTTCATGCAAATAGGACCCTGCGGCCGGGTCGGTCACCTTGCCGACATGGCTCTCCTCGGCGAGGAGGATGTGCAGATTACGGGCGACACGGCGTCCAAACCGCGTCGGGCGACCAATGGCATCTGTCAGGGGCCGGATGGAGAGACTGTCCGCACCGCCAGCTGCCGCGGCGAAACCGGCACAGGCATTGCGGATCAGATTGGTCCACGGATCGCTCGCGCTGAGCATGCGATGAGCGGTCGTGACGTGGATATCGATCCGGCGGGCTGTTTCGCTTACCCCGAAGGCGGTGAGTATCTGTGTCGCCACGCGCCGGACCGCCCGCAGTTTGGCGATGCCGAGATGAATATCCGCATCGACACAGACATGCAGTTCAATCGCGCGGGCGGCGTGGTCGGGCGTGAACCCCCAACCGATCAGGTGCCGCATGTACAGTGCTAGGCTGGCCGCTGTGACCGCCAATTCCTGGACTTCGCTACCGCCAGCCTCGAAGACCAGGGCGCCATTGGCCTTGAAGACATGCAGGCGCGGGAAGGCCTCCTGCGCCAATTGGGCAATATCGCGCGCCTTGTCGAAACAGGAGGGGGCCTGGGCGACGCCCTGACGCGCCGCGCGGCCAACTGGGTCCAGTCCGAGCGAGCCAGTGACAGTCTCTCCGTCCACACGGTGACGCGCATACAGCGCCAGCAGGAGATGGGCGTGATGACCCTGACCGACGAGGGTTTCAAGATGGACCGGGGCGAGCGCCAGATCGATGCCCTCGAGTGCCGCATCCAGATCATCCAGCGTGTCCGCCTTCAGCCCGGTCGCTCCGGTCGGATCCAGCACAAGTCCCAGATCAGACACGCCGCCCATGAGATCATCCAGCGCGGCCTGGCGCGCTTCTGCGGGCTGTGCTTCGACAATCGTTTGACGCATGGCGAAGGGGCGGTGAATGTCACGCGGAGCGGTATCAACCGGACCGCTGGTTTCGGGCGCGCTGAAGAAAACCGGGCCGCGTTCAAGCCCGTCGGGTGTGTGGCGGACGAGCGTATCGTCGAAATCGGCCCCGCGCAGGGCCTTGTCGGCCAGTTGACGCCAGACGGTGTGATCCGCGGTCGGGAAATCCCCGGCCCAGCCATGGATCTGTCCGGTGTGTTCGGATTCGGTCACCATTGCGCTCCTCCCTGATATAGCAGGACACAAAGTCCGTGCGGGCCACGAGGTCAAGAGGGAGGAAGGTCCAATTTGGCGGTTCGCCTGTCCCCATGGGCAGGAGCGGCTGTATTTTCTTGGTCAGCCGCACGGAGATTGCCAGTCATGTCGATTACAAGCCCCAATCTTGCACTGCCCCTGCTGGATGCGCAGCAAAGGCAGAAACACCTCACCGTCAATGAAGCCCTGCTGCGCCTGGACCGTCTGACACAGCTCAGTGTGATCAGTCGGTCCCGGCAACAAGCCCCGGCCGATCCGCAGGAGGGTCAGGCCTGGATCCTGCCCGCCGATACTGAAGGCGACGCCTGGTCTGGACTGTCGCCGGGGCAGATTGTGGTGTTTCAGTCCGCAGGCTGGGTCAGCCTCATGCCGCGTCCAGGATGGAGTGCCTGGGTCGAAGACGAGGCGGCACTGTTGCGGTTTGCGGACAGCCGATGGACGCCGGATGCGTCCGGGCCGCTTTCGCGTTCCCCGGCCGAGTTTTGCCAGTGTCGTTCACGCGAACACATCGTGCAGGGATTGAGCGGAGAGGACATCGAGACAGGTCTCGTGATCCCCGCCCGGGGGCTTGTGCTCGCCGTTATCAGCGAGGTTGTGGATACGCTTCCCGGCGTCACCGGCTATGCCTGCGGCCTGGCGGGTGATCCGGCCCTGTTTGGAGGCGCTTTGGGATCACATGCGGGCCAGCGCAATGTGGGTGTGATCGGGCCGAGGCCGGTTTATGCCGATACGGCCGTGCGGCTGCTGGCCCAGGGCGGGGTGTTTGCAGGCGGTCGGATCCGTCTGACAGCGCACTATCTGGTGTTCGACCCTTCGACCTGATCGGCCAGATCGGCCAGCATCTCCCGCCAGAGCGGCTGGATCTGTTCAGTCAGGGCGTGGCCGTGCGCGTCTACCAGTTCAAGACGGGCGTGCGGGCAGGCTCTGGCCAGATCAACCGCGGCCTGGGGCGGGCAGACCATGTCCTGTTTGGAATGCAGGATGGTCATCGGGATGGCGGCCAGTCGTCCGGCATCCTCGATCAGCTGGTTTTCGTCCATGAAACATCCCTCGACGAAATAATGGGCTTCGATGAGGGAATGGGCGGTGGTGAATTCCGGACCGGCCTGTTTGATGCCGTCGAACACCTCGGCCTCGCTGATCGTCAGATAGGACAGGTGATCCTCGTATTCCGTCCAGCGGTAAAGGAGCGAGTCGCGCGCGTCCTCCAGGGTGCAGTCCGGGTCTGCCAGGCGGCGAATGCGGTCAGGGAATTTGCTGAGCTCCGAGCGCATGGCCCAGTAATACCAGTCCATGATCGACAGGGCGCTTGCCCGGTGCACCAGCGGGACGGGCTCCAGGAAGGTCGCGTAGGCCTGGGGATAAAAGCGCGGCGCACCCTGGGGGTTATGCCACCAGCCAAGCTCCTGGGCCCGGCCGAGAAAAACCGCGGTCAGGGCGAGGGCCCGGACACGCTGGGGATGGGTCTGCGCATACGCAAGCGCCAAGGTCGATCCCCAGCTGCCGCCACCGACGATCCAGGATTCAATATCGAGATGGTGACGCAAGGCCTCGATGTCATCGACGAGTTGCGTGGTCGTATTGCGCTCCAGATCGAGCACCGGGCGCGAGCGCCCTGCACCGCGTTGATCAAACAGGATGATGTCGAACCGGTTGGGGTCGAACATCCGGCGTTGTTTGTCCGAGACGCCAGACCCCGGACCGCCGTGTAGAAAGAGAAGGGGGGTGCCGGAGCGGTTGCCGTGACGTTCCCAGACCAGCTCAGCGCCGTCCTCCAGGGTGAGGCGGCCGGTTTCGCGGGGGGATAGGAGCGGGAAAAAAGCTGACATGGTTCACCTGTGCCACGCCTTACAGGGGATGGCCAGTACCGGGTTTTATAAACATGTCGCGCACGTGATGAGGGAAAGCAGGTAGGATCATTTGGGTTGGTTCGGTGCGTCGCGTCTGGCCCTCTGGATTGCCGTCTGCGTGATCGCGCTCACGGGGTGGGCAGGCTCTGCGTCCGTTAGAGTATCGGCGTTAGTGTTGCCCCGTTTGACCGTCGACCGGAACAGCACTCCAGCACGTCGTTTTGGCCTGCCGAATACCTCGCAAAGGCGCGGTGAAAATGACCCTCAGGACTAATCGGCGCATACGGTAATAAAGGCGAACACGGCCCACACGGCAAACAAGACGAACACGGCAAAACAGGGAAGGCGCAGCGATGTACACCGACAGACACGGCATGGATAAACTCGCAGACTTTATCCAGCATGAGATCGAATTTCCGGGCAAGATAGCACGCGGGGAAAAGGGACTCCGGGCTCAGCGCGTGCAGGAATGGCTCTTACTTCACGATCTCAAACTCGTCATTGATGGCGATTTCGGTTCCGCGACCGATCAGGGTGTGCGGGACTTTCAGACGCGAACCAATTTGCCGGTCACGGGTGTCGTGAATGAAGAGACGTGGTCGGTGCTGGTCGCTCCGATGGTGGCCTCCCTCGTGGTTCCGGCCAATCTTCCTGTGGCTTATGGTGGAGCGGTGCGGGCCTTTGCCCGTCAACTCCTCGTCTGGCATCCGCGTGAAGTGGGCGGACAAAATCGGGGTCCGTGGGTGCGGCTCTTCATGGATGGCCAGGATGGCGACGCCTGGGCCTGGTGTGCCGGATTTGTGCGCTTCGTGATGCGTCAGGCCGCCGAGGCACTTGATATGGACATGCCCATCGAAGGCCATGTGGGGTGCGACCAGTTCGCCCAGCAGGCCAAGGCGGCCAATCTGTTTATCCCCGAGGCGGACGTTCAGGCCCATCATCTGGCGGGTGGAGCGCTGTTCCTGAACCGCAAAACCGAGACGGACTGGGTGCATATCGGGCTTGTGATGTCGGCGACCGACGATGTGCTTCGTACGCTGGAAGGCAATACCAATGATGACGGTTCGCGCGAAGGCTATGAGGTTTGCTTGCGAACCCGGGGTTATGCCAACAAGGATTTCATTCGTCTCTAGGTCCGAATCTGGGCCCGAACCTGGGCTCGAAACTGAGACCGAATTCAGGCCCGGCTCTAGGATTGGGGCGGGGTCTGGATCACGGCGCACACCAGACCGAGACGCACAGCGCTGACGATCAAAGATGGGTGCGGTTCCGGGTTCAGACGGGTGTTCGCAGGTCGGGTGAGCGCAGGGCCTGTTTTTGCAGCGCTCCCATTCGCCAGGATGGTTTTTGCAGGGATTGGCGAGACGGGTGGCATAATCGCGACGGGCTCAGCCGCCGGGTCATGCGGGGCAGGTCTGTCTTTGAGGCTTTGAAGTTCTGCCATGTTTAGATCCGACGCCTTGCACTCATACCTCGACGGCCGCTGAAATGGCGGCACGTGTTGCTGACATTACTGTGTGATCAGCGAACAGGGATCTGGAGTGCTCGCATCAGAGCTATGCACGGTTCGCATAAGGTGTAATGCACTCAGGCCTTTTGTGGGATCGCACAGGGAGAGGAACCCCAGCCCTGAGCGCGCTTCATGCGAGCCCGAACCCTGACGCACGCGTCGCGACAGGACACGACTTCGAGCGGAGCGGAAAAAAAAGAGAAAAATGGTGCCGCTAGAGGGAGAAACTTTGAACTCTCTCTTCGAAACGATGGCGGAATGGAACAGGGAGCTGGAAGAGATGAAGGTGGGGACGCTGATTAATCCACCGGAGCCCTCAGAATTCTAAATCATCGGTCCTTGTGAATTCCACGTGATCTACAACGGCTCTGATCGCGGCGATGGCGGAATGCACGTACTCTTCAGTAAAGCCTGTGAGTTTGTTTCCTTCCTTGTCTCGGCCGTTGCGATGAACGCAATCATGGCGCAACTGCATGGCTGGAAACAAAAATTCTCGCTCGTGATCCGACGGGAAGATGTTGATACCCAAGGCTTGACGGTACATGCGCTTGGCGTCTCCCAGTCGGTGATACAAAACAGTACGAAGTTTGCTTACGACAAGGGTGGTTAGCGCGTCAGGATTTTCTACTAGGCTGGCTGCGGTAAGTTTTTCTCCGCCAAGATTGCGATCATTCTTGAGAAGCTGGTCGCGGGCGTCGGAATCGGCGCGGATTTCGTTGATCAGAGTGTCACCTAGGTATGCCTCGAGGCATGCAACGGCCCCGGCGAACACAAGCCGGTTCGTGAACTGCGGGTCATTTCTAGGCCCTTCTGAGCCAACCATGCTGTCTAGGAGTTCCAGGGCCTCTAGCGCGATTGAGTGGGGGTCATCTGCTGGCTCGAATTCTTCTTCCGGCTCGTACATTGGCATATCACCTTGGAAGGCGAATTCATGCGGACCTTCGATGTTGAATTCGGTGCTGCCGGAATAGACCCACACATGCCCAGTGAAGATCGTTTTGCACTGATCGCAGCAAATCTCCGTGACATCATCGACGGTCATTTCGGACATGCGTTCGGCGGAGAAATCCAGCTCAGGCACGCAAATGTCCTGACTGTTTACGTGTTCGCATTGGGGGCAATGCCAGTAAGCGAAGGATGTGAATCTTTGCATGGTCAAAGGCTTTTGAGGTTAGTTTGGAATCTGCTTCCAGGATAACGGTCAGGTGACTGCAACCAAGAGGTAGGTTCGCGTCATCCACAGGAAAGCCCCCGAAGTGGGCCTCATTCCTCCCGCCATAGGTCGCCCGCTCTCACACTGTGAGGGCGGGCTTTTTCGTATTCAATTCAAGGAACCCGTACCCGCCCATGACCGCCAAACGCCCATCCCCGCTTTCGCTGCGCCTGAGCGCAGACGAACGCATGCGCCTGGAGCGTATGGCGGACGGTGAGCCACTGGGTGGTTTCATCAAAGCGCGGCTGTTCGGTGAACGCCGCAAAGCTGCGGCACATCCATCGCGCGGCGAGATTGCCCAAGCGCTGGCACTACTGGGGCGAAGCGGGGTTGGTCCCGCTATTCGCTCAATGGCCAAGGCCATTGAGCAAGGCGCACTCCCACTCGACCCAGAAACCCAAGCCTCTATTCGCGCGGCGTGCGCCGATATTGCCGTGATCAAATCGCTGCTCATGAAGGCGCTCGGCATCAAGGAGCGCTGACCCATGATCTTAGTGGCATCACAGCGCGGCGGGGCAAAGCAACTCGGCCTTCACCTTCTGCGCACGGACGAGAACGAGCATGTGGAAGTGCACGAGATCAGCGGTTTTGTGTCAGAGGGTGTCGTGGAAGCGCTTAAAGAAGCCCAGGCGGTGGCCAAGGGCACGCGCTGCAAGCAGTATCTCTTCTCGGTATCGCTGAACCCACCTGAAACCGAACGCGTCGATATCGATTCCTTTGAAAACGCGCTGTCTCGTATCGAGGAGGCCAACGGCCTGACCGGCCAGCCACGGGTTGTTGTCTTTCATGAGAAGGAAGGTCGCCGGCATTGCCACGCGGTGTGGTCGCGGATCGATGCGCAGACCATGACGGCAAAGCCGCTTCCTTATTTCAAGAACAAGCTGCGGGATCTGGGGCGTGAGCTCTATCTGGAGCACGGCTGGAAGATGCCGCGCGGCTTTATGAATAGCCGTGAGGCGGACCCAAGGAATTTCTCGCTCGCCGAATGGCAGCAAGCCAAGCGGATGGGCCGCAATGCCCGTAACCTCAAAGAAGCGATCCAGGACTGCTGGGCGGTTTCAGACTCGCGGGCTAGCTTTGCGGCGGCGCTTCGAGAGCGCGGCCTCTACCTCGCGCGCGGTGATCGGCGCGGGTTTGTGGCCATTCCGGTCGAAGGCGAACCGCTGGCGATTGCTCGATCAACACGGCAGCGGGCAAATGTCATCGCCGAGCGCCTAGGCGACCCGCAGGACTTGCCGAGCGTGGAAGAAACGAAACGTCAGATCGCGCGTGATCTGGCGCCTGTGGTGCGCGGCTATCTCGAAGAGGCAAAGACGCTGGCACGCCGGGAAGCACGCCCGCTGAATGCTGCGCGCCACAAGCTGGTGGAACGCCATCGCGCAGCCCGCCACGAGCTCAAGGCCCGCCAAATGGAACGCGGCAAGCTCGAAGCGCAAGAACGCGCCGCTCGACTTAGGCGTGGCATCTTGGGCCTGTGGGACAGGCTGACCGGCCGCCACACTCACACCTTGGAGCGCAACGCACAGGAAACTGAGGCCGCCAAACGCCGCGACCTAGCGGAACGCAGACAGGTGATGGAAAGCCAGCTATCAGAGCGCCAGCGCCTGCAAGTGAAAATCCGTGCCATGCGGATGAAGCATTACGAGCTGGAAAGTGCTATCCACCGCGAAGTCTGTGACCTCGAAAAACGCGGTGCCGAACCTCTGCGCGAGACCTTCAATCGCCAAAGCGCGAAGCCAACGCGCCAGCACACTCAAAGCCCAAGCATTGAGCCCTGAACAGGCCCATTCCCTCACCTTGGAATGAGGGTTGCCCCTGCAACCCATGACAGCCAGCCAATAAGGGGGTGAGCGCAGTCAAGGATTAGTGCGGCGGGCGCAGGGCCATCGGCCCGAGCCTCGGGAACCGCACCCTTGATCGGCGCGAGGGGCGGAGCCCTCATTTCATACCTGAGCTGTCAGCGTAGCGGAATGTCTGTTTCGAACCAACTGTGTGAGGCTTGGAGAAGCTGAGAGACGCTGAGGTGTGCTGCCGATCGGAAGCTTCAACAATCTGGAAATCCACAGGCTTAGCGAGTGGGCGGCTTGCCGATGCCGAAGGCTAGCGCATCCTGTTGTCAGATTGGTTTCGATTCGGGCCAGATTGACTCTATATTTCGTGGTGTCAATATTCTTCGGCACTACATCTTGAATGACCGCTTCATCGTTCCCATGTGAGATGAAGGTTAACCATCTGCATAAGCTGAACAACCCGTTGTCGGGGCGTAGGGACGCGAAGGTGCACGGTGAAATTGCGGCTTCGAGCTATCTGTTCGAAGCGGCGCGCGCGCGTTAAATGGAGAATGCGTAATGAACACAACGTTTCAGCCGTCGTTTGGAGCCGACCTGCCGAAAGGGATCAGCAATGCGAGGGCGCTTCCGGACCCAGCGCTTGGAGCGCTTTGGGACTCGATCTTCATCGACGAAAGGTTGAAACGACAATTGCTGTCGCAAGCAATGCTGAACTTTTCAGTGAGGGGTAAAGTCGCGCGCACTGTTATTCCCTTGCACGGCGTCATCTTGCTGACTGGCGAGCCTGGAACGGGCAAGACCTCGCTGGCCCGAGGCCTAGCTCACCGCACGGCCCAGTCATTTTCCCGAGCCAATTTTCGTCTTCTCGAAGTCGAGCCGCATTCGCTTACCAGTTCGGCGATGGGCAAGACGCAGCGCGCGGTGTCTGATTTGTTCTCCCAGTCTATTGCCGAAGCTGCAAGTGGAGGACCAACGATTGTGCTGCTTGATGAAGTCGAAACTCTTGCGGCTGATCGCTCCAAAATGAGCCTCGAGGCTAACCCCATTGACATTCACCGAGCGACGGACGCAGTTCTGGTTCAACTCGACGGGTTGGCGGAGCGGTTCCCCCAGCTTCTCTTTGTTGCGACGAGTAATTTCCCGGATGCCGTCGATAGCGCGTTCACGTCGCGCTGTGATCTCGTTCTGCGCGTTCCGCTGCCCGATCACGCCGCATGCGCGCATATCCTTCGCGATTGTTTGACCGGCTTGGGTCAGACTTATGCTCCCATCGCTTCGCTGGTGTCGAAACCCGGGTTTGATCGATGTGCTGGAGAATGCGTCGGCCTGGATGGCCGCGCAATTCGGAAGATGGTGGCGAATGCTTTGGCTTGCCGCCCTGAAGTAGCGATGGATCCGAGCAAAGTAACGCTTGAAGATATCTACCATGCAGCACAGCAGGCTAAGTTGAACCGTAGCGCAGGGACGAAAGCGAAATGACAACAGTCGTCCGGCGTACTTTTGGCAGCACGCCTCACCGCGATGCCGGTGAAACGTGGCACGCAATCGTCGAACTGCTGACGCAGGGCAAGGCGGGAGTGCAGCGTGATGAACTCCTGAAGGTGCACGGTGTTGCCTCCAGCATCATCGCAGACAAGGCTCCGAAAGACGCTGCCATCGTTGTGACGTGTGATGGACCTCGCACGCGCATCTACTGCGTCTACGACGATACCGCGACGGATGGCTCAGACGCCAACGAAGACCCTCTCGGGTTTGACCCGCTAAACGGCGACTGGCGCGTTTCGCTCCCGTGCGAGGCGGAAGACCTAGCGTGGATTCAGGGGGCGCTCAAAAAGCATAGCGAGCGCATCACCGTCCGCGATAAATCTGAAGCGACGACGGCAAAAGCCAGCGAAAGCGCGGAGGTGGCGGCGGCACTCGTCTTTGATCCGAAAGGGTTTCTCGATCCATGACCACTGTCAGCGTCAATACCTACACCCATTCGGTGACCTATGTCGCCGACAACATGCTTAAGAGCCTCAAAGATATCATCCGTCTGAGTGGACTAGACCCAGCTAACTTTATCGAAGACTGGGAGGTCAATAAACGCGGTATCAAGTGCTGGCTGGAAACGCAGTATCTAATAGGCGTTGAACTGGAGATCTACGACCCAAAGACCGATGCGCTCCTGTTTCGCTGGGATATGGATGTCGTCTATGGCTGGAGCTCAGATGATGGAAACTTCTGGGTCGATACCGATCAGCTGAAATACGCGATCCGAAAAGCGGGACTGGTGCCCAGCCAAGCCAAATACAGCTTGCTACTCCGCACCAAGCCGGGGCGTCCCGATGTGGATGGCTGGCAAAAGTCGACGGGACGATCGACCGCGGGCTTCACGCGGCAATCGCTTGGAACGACCATTGATCATAGCGGGTTGGGCGCAAACACTGCGTACTGGAGGAAGTCAGGATGATTACGGTCGACGAGGCATTCAGAAAATTTAAGAGTCGGCTTGAGCTTAACGACAAGGAACAGAAGAATGCCTCATCTCGTCAGAACGAGGTGCGAGACTACCTGGTCACAAAATTCGCAATCGACCGGAGCTTCTTGACGGGGTCATACAAGCGACACACCAAGACGAAGCCGCTCAAGGACATCGACATCTTCTTCGCCATCAAGGAGTCGGAGAAAAACAAGTTCCGCGAGAAAGCGCCGTCAGTTGTGATTGGTGATTTCTACGATGCTCTGGTCGCGAAGTACGGCTCCAGTGCCATTAGGAAGCAGGGGCGGTCTGTAAATGTCGATTTTGGCGTGATTGTCGATTCAAATGACGACACCGACTATCGCATTCTGAGCGTCGACGTGGTGCCCGCTTTCGCGGCGGGATCGGACTACGAGATTCCAGACACCGACAAGGGCGAATGGATTAAAACGAATCCCGAAACCCATGCGGCAAAAGCGACCACTGCCCACCAGGCCTATTCCAACGAATGGAAGGGCTTGGTCCGTATGGTGAAGTACTGGAACAACCAGCCGCGTCATGGTGAAAAGCCGGTGAAGCCTTCATTTCTCTTGGAAGTGATGGCTCTGGAGTGCCTGTACGGTGGTTGGCAAGGCAATTTTGCCTACGAGTTTCAATCCTTTTTCGCCACACTCGGCGACCGCATCTTCGATACTTGGCCCGACCCTGCCGGCCTTGGCCCAGCTGTCAGTGACGGGATGGACGACACGCGCAAGGAGCGAGCGCGTGTTCTCTTAATGGCGGCCAGCCGCGAAGCGAGTATTGCAATCAATCTCGCCCGCCAAGGCAAGAATGGCGAGGCATTGAAGGCCTGGCGGGCGTTGTTCGGACCCAAGTTCCCGCTTTCCTGACATCCGGGATGATCTCTGCAACCTACGGAATGAAAAATGGCTGATGCGGTTACCGCACGCTGGAATGGCGATAAGTACCAAGCGCGGGTTTTTTGGCAGAGTGCGCTGGAGATGCTCTCGCCGGATTCGGTTGTTGTCGAGGTTTCTTTTGAGGCTGACGCACCAAAATCATTCGATGACGTTGTGGTTCGATATGACCCACCGATCGCTGGCGGCGGCCCTGAACGGGTGACGGTCGCCTACCAGCAAATCAAGTGGCACGTCGCCACCGCTGGGCGGTTTGGCTTTGAGGATTTGGTCAATCCAGACTTCATTGGAGCAACGAGTGTTTCGCTGCTTCAACGTCTCAGGGAAGCTAAAAAGGCGGCACCTAGCGGCGCGCGATTTGATTTTGTCACGACTTATCGTATCCGAGACGGTGACCCCTTAGCATCCGTTCAGTCTGGGACAGATAAATCCATTCTCTTGGAACGTCTTTTCGATGGAACGACGGATCGCAGCCGGATGGGGAAGGTCCGTAAGCTGTGGCGAGAGCATCTTGGTCTTCGTTCCGACGATGAGCTTCAGGCCGTGGTCGCGGGGCTTCGGATATTGGATGGGGCGCGCTCACTCGATCAGTTGCGTGAAGACATCAATATTCGGGCGCAGATCGTAGGAGCGCTGACCTGCTCATCGCAATCTGATTTCCGATATGACGGACTCGCTCAGGCGCTTAAGTCGAGGAAGCTGAACCGCTTCACTCGTGAGACGTTGCATCAGATCCTCCGGGAGGAGGGCATGCTGACCGATATTGCACCAACTCCTCCACCAGGTTTGGCAATCGCAATTCGAACGTTCCAAGGCGTGGCTGCAGACCTCGGCGGCACCTTGCCAGAGAACACTCTCTCGCTGACGGACAGCTTCAATCAGCGCTACCTTATCAACGACCGTTCCTGGCAGGGTGACATCCGCCCTCGCGTGGAAGAGTTCCTGCGAGACGCCGCGCGACGGTCTAGTGGGTTGCGGGTTATTCTCGACGCGCATGCGTCTATCGCATTTCTTTCGGGTGCGGTCTTGGATCTGAAGTCGGGCATTGACACTTCGCTGATCCAGAAGGGCCGAGTGGGGTCAAAGACGTGGCGCGCGGACGACGGTACGGAATTAGATGCCGCTCGACTGAAAAGTGCCACCACGGATTTGGGTTCCGGACGCGATATAGCATTGGCGATCAGCATATCGCAGAGCGTGGAAGCTCAAACTCGGGCCTATATCGACAAGGAGCTCTCTACCGTTGGAACGCTTATCTCATTTGCCTTTCCATCTGGTCCAGGACAGCAGTCGATATTGGGGGGAGGGCACGCAGCGGTCCTTGCTGAGCAAATATCTAACCAAGTTCGCGCCTTGAAGGCAGATGACCCTGATCGTCTGGTCCATATCTTTGCAGCGTGTCCAAACAGCCTACTTTTCTATCTTGGCCAGCAACATCAAGGGATTGCGCCTTGCATCGTCTACGAGTTCGATTTTGATAGAGGTGGGAACCGGAGCTACCAACCGTCTTTCGCGATTGGCTAGTCCGCTATTCGGGCCGAATTTCTCAAGCCTCAGCACTGCGTCGGCAAGCAGGGGCGCGTTTCGAAGTGCAGTAGCCGGGCGGGTTACGGTAAATTGGATAAGGGTGTTTGGCCTGACCGAAGCAAAGCACCGCTCGCTCCGGCCGGCAAGTATCGCGAACTTAATCTCGAGCTAGGTTGAGGCGCGCTTCCATCTCACGAATCTGTATTATCGAAATACCTCTTTGGACAAGGTTGGCAGATGGATCGGCACCATTGGCGGCCGCAAATACGTCCTCCCACATCCAAGCCTTAGGGCGTCCACCTTCGCGGATCGCAACAAGCTCGTTCCCTACCAATGCGTATTGATCGCGCAGAACCTCTCCCGCAAACGCAATTTCGTCTGCCTCTGGAAAACTCGCAATCGCCATATCTAAGGCATGCTGAGCGTCATGGTAGGTGTCGTTCAGTGTGCCCATCGCTCGATCCTCATCGGGATGAAGGCGATCAAAGGTGAGCGCACACAATACTGCGGAAATTTGGTCGCACGCGTTTAGTCCAGCTTCCAGCTTGTCAGCCAGTGGCGTGTCCGCAATGGGGCCATCCAAGTGCCGCTCCCATCTCGATCTAAACTCTGTATCTGGGACCACTGTGTCCATGGTTGGCGCGATTGCCATCGACGTGAAAAACCGGTTTTCGACTTGTGGCACCAATCGGAAGCTCCATTGATCACCGACCACTTCTTTTGCAATGGGCAAACAGGCGTCCACGTACGTCGCCAGCCCTTCAAAACTCCCGACAGAGATCACAATCGCAAGTTCAACTGCCGGCCAATATGGCGCGTTCGCCCTGTCTACAGGACGAGTGATGCAGCGAGCCTGATACCCTACTTTCAACAGTCGCGAGATAAGCTCATCAACAGTGTCGTTTAAGCGCTCTTGTGCTCGTTGCTTCGCCACGAATGCGACGGAGCGCAATTTCCGATTTAGAGCGGCTCTTTTTGTAGTGGCTTGGACCTCGGAAACTTTTTCTTTGTTGAGAGTCAAATGCCAATCGTGGAGCAGCGCCGATAGGTCGCCCAGACGCTCTTCCAGCGCGCGCAGAGCATCTAGCGGTGGATCGGAGTGCGCTCGCCAGATGTCGGATTGCCGTTGCTCTCGACACCTAGAAGCGAGTTCTGCAGCAAATGTAGCTTCCGCTTTCGTGGCTGCATTGAGCTCAATTCTCATTGCTCGGCGCGGTATGTTCTTGAGAATGTCGGTTAGAAGTGGGCCTAACAGGTCTGCATCAACGTCTTGCTCCGCTGGCTTGTTCAAGAGTCCATTGGGCAATCCCACATAATAATAGGCTAAGTTATTGACTTCGTGATCTATAGCGTTGACCTCGTCGGCGACACGATCTGCTACGGGCGAGAGCTTTCCACTGACCCACCGCTCAGTGAAAAGTCGGAATACCTTTTCGGTTCGAACAACAAGGTTGCGGAAGCGCGAGGCATACTCCGTCAACGTGATTGTCTGCGCATGCGATAAAACAAGCTGCCGAAAAGCACGATTCCACGCGACCTGCGCTTTCGACGGCAAATTCTCGCGGGGCATGTTCTTCGACCAGATGTCCATACCGAGCACCAAATAAGGCGAACCATCGGGCCGTACTACGGTACAGGATGCCGCTTCAGCGCGTGGTACAAGCGCAAGCAGCGTCTCGCAGACAGCAGGAATCGACTTTTCCAAGGGGGCTTGGACATGCTCGATAAGTTGAAAGTAATTGGCGTGTATCGTCAGGCCATGTTGTCCGTCTTCCAAGATTTCCGGGATGGAGACCCAGGGTGTCTGGTCGGCGAAACAGGACAAGACGCGTGGCTCACCACCGAATGCGTCAACAATCGTCTGGGCAAGCTTCGATGAGATCGCATAGGCTGTGGCCAGCGTTTCGGATAGGTCGTTTATTGGAATTTCGGTCTTGGCGTTAAGGCTCGGAACGAAGGTTAGCGTTAATGGCTCACCATGCGCGATTGGGACCATGCAAGAGAGCAGTAGGTTCGCCTCGTTAAGTGTGGTGCAAACCGGAGCCTCAATGCCCTCGGAGAACTTATCGAGGCATCGCTGACGCAGATCGTCGATGGGATGGGCGCGGAAATCAGCAATTGCTTGATTGATGGCGTCCAATGCCTCGAAACCGGGCAGGCCCGAAGCGCCACCGCCAGAGAGAACAAAGAGTGAGGCCAAATTCCACTGAGCGCGCTGCACGCCGCGATCTTCCAAGCACGCGATGAATCTTCGCGCAGCTCGATCAGTGGTGACCAACCCAAGCCCGGTGAGTATTCCTGCCCAAAACACAGGGTCATGTGATTTGCTGAGGACAGACGCGGCTTTTGTGAGGTGGAAGGCTTCTTGGTTAGAATTAACGGTCTGAAAAACCCCACGAAGCACGCCAGAAATCGTTTCAGGTGTTAGGCTTTCGACTGCAGCCCAGAGACTTTCATCGCTTCTGAATACAATTTCGTCGTGGCTTGAAGATGCCAAAGCCTGTGATCGAAGTGCATGTAGCCCGCCTAAAACTCCAGGGCTTGCTTCGCGAACAAGGTGTTCATCGAGCAGCCGGCGGAGACAGCGCGCACCGTTCTCCTTGGAAATATTCAAACTTTCGAAGAGCCTGTCGACCCGTACTTCACCGCCATATTGGGTCGCAGTGGACACAGTGCGCACAATAGCCAGTTCTGTGTCACGTTTCTCTTGTTCACGAAGATTGACCTGGTCGGCGATGACTGCGGACAGACGATCACCAGCAGTCAAAATATGAGTGTATTCCAGTGTCAAACCGTCCGAGATTTCAAATGCTTCCCGCCAGTGAGACCATTTCGTCGCTCCGGAGCCATGCAAGCGATTCCAGATGGCCTCCGCGAGTTCCTCAGTCAATTGAACGTCGAACCTTGGAATATCGCCTCTATTGCGTATGAGGGCGTAGTCTTCCTGCCGGACGGCACCCACGATGTAGGTATGGGGCGTCGCCAACACGGCGTCTGCAAGGGCATTCCAAGCATCAAAATTGCGATGCGAGACTTCATCGAAGGCTAAACCAAATGGTCTAGTTTCTGACGGGCGCCGCGCTTTGATGAGACTCATTATTGCGGTGACGCTCGAAGCATCAATTTCTGGACTAACCTCATACCAGGTGATGCGCCCGGACAGGCCCTGAACGGTCAGCCAAAGAAGGGCGGACTTGCCCGCACCAGATGGGCCTGACAATAACAAGCGCCGGTCGGTAAGGAGTGCCCGCTTAGTGACCTCTGAATCCTGCGACCTTCCAACTGCAAGTCCTGCGGCGATGTGGCCAGGCTTGGTTTTGACACCATAATAAAACCCAGGCTCATCAATCGCCTCGTTGAAATCCAAGACATTCAACGTCCCTGAAAGGATAGCCTTTTCGATCGATGTACTGTCAGTGGCAAGCAATCGATTTTGGATTCGAGCCTCGATGTGAGTGACGGAAATGCGGATACGGTCGGCATAGTTTCGCGACGCGTTTGATGCAGCGGTCTCGGCGACTAGCTGATAGAGGTCGTAAAGAATCGCTTCCGACACCATTTCGAGGCAGCCAAGCGCTCCGCTGATCAGCTGTATGGCCTCATCTTCTGGCGCCTGGCACCGATATAATGGGTCATTTGTTCGGCTCTCGAGGTCTTCAAGTTCACCAAGGTTGCGGCCAACAACGTTTTGCTCAAATACCACAACGGAGCGCGCGCCGTTCTCCAGTTGAAGTTTTCTGAGCTTGGCATTGCCTTTTTCCAAGATTGCATCGGCTTCGTTGGATCGAAATGCGCCTTCGAGACGCGACTTTATTTGAACCCACGTAACGCTATCGGAATGCTCCAGAACGCAGTCATCCAGCCCCTCTGGCACCGTATCAGAAGGTGGTAGCTGGCCTAGCCACTGGCGAACGATGAGAAGGACGGTGACGAGGTGTTGGTAGTGAAATCCGCGGGCCGCCCAAGCGCCACGCCGTGATTTCTGCCATTCGTCTTGCAAGTCACTGGTTTTGTTCATACCGAATAGATTGGCACTGCCGCAATCTAAAGGCGAGATGGAAGATCTCTACTTTCCACAAGTAGGCTGCAATTCTCCACAGCGAGAGGGATGCAACGGGAGAGCGCAGCGTCTCCCTTGCCAAGATGCGCGGGTATTACCCCGCGCACATCTTGCGGACGATTTATTTGAGGGCTTATGCCCTCGGCCGTGGGTCATAAAGGGGTCGGCCTGGCTCATATGCATCGCTTAAGCTGTACCTTCGATACGCCCTCACGATGCTTCCAAGATGACCTGATGCCGAATGGTTTTGTTGGCTTGGTTGACGCGGCCTGACAGGAAAACTTCACTGGCACCTCTCGAACGGATGCGCTCGAATGTTTCAGAGCTAGGGAGAAAGCTATGAAGACGCGGCTGATCTATCTTGCAGTGCTGTTGATTACTGGATGCGGTGTTGCTTCCAGCTTCAACGATGCTGAGGCGCAAGACCGCAGTGACTCTATTCAGGTCGCGGCCTGGAACATGGAGCATCTTGCTGCAGATGCCGGAGCGGGTTGCGAGCCTCGCGATGAGGCAGGGTATCGGCTTGTGGCTGATATCGTCGATCAGGTAGATGCCGATGTCTGGCTGGTTCAAGAGGTGGAGAACGAACAAGCGCTCGCTCGCGTGTTCGATCCGGAAAGCTGGACCTTTCATGTCGAAGAGCGACCCAGCACAGGTAATGGCCCAGTTTGTAGAGGTCGAGACGATGGCAATCGCCTGTTGATGCAACGAACGGCAATCGTTGTTCGCGATGGCATCAACCACACGCGCGGGGCCGATCTGGCAGCGTTGGATGTAGGGCAACGCGGATTTCTGCGCCACGGCGTGAACGTCGCGATCGAGCACAACGGTTTGACGCTGCAGCTTATGAGCGTGCACATGAAGTCAGGCTGTTTTTCAGGGGATCAGTCTGACGATTGCCCGACCCTATTCGAGCAAGTTCCCATACTTGAAGCTTGGGCAGACGAACAAAGTCGAGCCGGCCATGCGGTATTGATTGGCGGAGACTTTAACCGCCGTTTGGAACAAGCGGGTGACCGCGTTTGGAATGACATCAATGATGGCGATCCGGTCAATTGGACAGTCGCGGGCGAAGGTATTGGGCCTCAGTGTGATCCGCGTTATCGCGCGTTCATCGATTTTCTAGTCATGAACGAAGCTGCGGCGGCACTGGCCGTCGAGGGGACTTTCACCGAGACGACATTCGAAGAAGGACGCCGTGCTTCTGACCACTGTCCGATTAGTGTCACCCTGCAATAAGGCCCGAGAAGAAAAAGCGGCGCGCCAGGAAGCGCGCCGCCTCTGGAGGCGATAGTCCATCAGAATAGAGCCATCTGATCTTCGGATGGGTCGGTGATGTTGTAGACCTCGCGGGCCATTTTGACCGTTGCGGAGCCCTGGAAGATGGGCTTGTCGGTAACGTGGTTCACCGTCGTCCAGCCGGCCCAGATTTTCAGGCCGGAACCGGAATAGGCGATGCTGATGGAACCAGGGCCACCCGAGCCGCCGAAGATGCCGAGAACCTTCCCCAGAAGTTCGGCCAGGCGTTCATCGGTCACGCCTTCGGCGACTTCCTCGGCATACCAGGAAATGAGCGAGCTGGTTGCTCTCTCAAAGGCCTCACGCTTGTCAGCGCGTGTCAGAGGTTTGGTCATGATCAATACTCCTCTGCCAGCATGATGGTGAGGACGCGGTAGGATCGCGCCGGATCAGCGGGATCTTCGCTACCCGCCGAGCAGGTGTTGTCGGCGTAGTAGTCGATTTTCCAGAAGAGACGCCCGACACGCTCGATGGAGAAGCCGCCGAAATCACGTTCACCGTAAGGATCGTTTCCGTCGGTGAAGTCCGAAAAACGGCGCACCTGCATCCAGGTTGCCAGGATTTGCTCTGGTGTGAGGGAAGTCACACCGCGCGTCATGATGACCATTCCCAGATCCGGCTCGTTTGCACCGAGAAAGACCGGGAGCCCGACGCGGGCGCGAAGCTGATCGTTCAGCTTCGCAATCCGCTCGGAGCGGGAAAGGCGGGGGCTCATTGCCCCGCCTCCGAGGTTGCAGCTTCCGGCTCGAAAAGGTCGGTTTCTGCGCGACGCTCGGCATCTGCCGGCATGAGGAAGAGAACGCCGTCTTTGAGTTCGGTCGGGATGATCGAGAATTTGGCGATCAGGCCCTTGTCGCGTTCGCGGCGTTCGAAGACAGCGCCGATTTCGACGGGGTAGGCCAGGGTCGGTTGACCGTTGCGATCAGTGCCGTTCTTGGCCGAGAAGCACAGCCGATAGACGGGCGGAGACTTCTTGGTCGGGGTTTGGGTTTGATTGGACATGGTGTCCTCCTTTCGATGCTCGGCCGGTGAATTCCGGTCCGATGAAAGGCGGACGGCCGCAGGCGGCGGCATCCCGTCATGGGCCACACGGGCCGCAGACAAGTTCGATAGGAACGCAGGCAAGGCTGGCGCGGGCAGCCCATTGACGGGCCGTCAGGGACATGCCGACGAACTGGGGCAGACTTTCAGCAATGGACAGGAGCTCATTTGGTCAGCCGAATGGAGAGAAACATGGTCAACAAGCAGAGCCAAAGACAGCAAGGTTCTAATGTCCGTACCTAGCCAAAATTTCGGCAGCTCGACATGCGTTAGCATTGCCGTTTGCGCATGCATCGAGCATCGAATCTCGCGTCGAGAGAACTCTGCCTCCCGGTGCACTCCAGGTGACTCCGTACCAACGACGTATGGCTGAACAAGACATTTCAGTGCCGCTTCTGCACTCGGCATCCCAAGCGCCAATACTTTCAATAATACCTTCAAACGATATGACGTCGGAACTTCGATTTCTTTGGTAGTGACATGCGGTGGCGTTTCCGAGGGAGCAAGCGCGAGCATACAGAGAGTTAGCCATCTCGAAACTGGCAGTCACCGCGTAGCCGCGACTGTAATGATTGGCGAGCAAGGCGCATGCCCTCGATTGGCCGCTATTACAGGCTGGCCGGAGTAAGCGAACGCATTGAGAATGATCGTGCTGAGAGTAAAAACCGGCGTGGTGTCCTATCGCTAACAGCGTCTGCGCGTTTGCATTTCCGGCATCGGCGGCTTGCTGCAGGGAGTCCAAGTCGACTTCTTGAACAATGCGGTAAAATGAACGCAACTGCCACTGAGACCATTGTTGTTCAGTGATGTCCTCCCACAAAGGATCTGCTTCTGATGGTTCGTGTTCATCGTTGCCTTGGGTATCGGAAGTTACTAGCCCACCCCTCAAGAGGGCAGGGCTTTGCCCAGGAGCATTTTCCGCATTGCCGCCAGTAACTTCTCCCCCCAATGATCCATCAGTGCCATCGACATTGTCACCCTCAGATTCTTGAGGGTCGATCATGATGGTCGGGTCCGAAACAGGTTCGACAGATTGCTCTCGCGCCACAGGACCATCATCAGCGGCCAAAGGTGCTTCGCCAGGGCTTTCGAATGGCGGAACTAATTCGTCAGCTCCATCTCCAATGTTGCCACCACTTTGACCTACTGAATCCACTTCAGCATCTGTTAGATTTGGACGAGACGTGCGTTCGTTCAGGAAAAATGGAAATAATGTAGCGCTGACAAGGGATGCGCCGACAGCGATAGTCACCAGGTTCGCCGGGAAAGTCGTTACACTGCCAAGCCAAAGCCATATCGAACTACGCCTCTTCCGGCGCGGTTCGCTGTCACTCGACGCTTCTTTGTTATGGTTGGTGTCCTCTGCCGCCGCAGATGCACCTTGAGCGCTAGTGCCTAATTGTTTTGGCGCGCCGTCAATTTCGCTCTTGGGTGTTTGAGCGTGCTGCCCATCATCGTCTGGCGACACTCCTTGGAAAGAGTAACTCTCAAGCACAACGGCATCTGCAAGCTCACCTGCTGCCCTCAAGTGATCAGATGCATCTTGGTAGAAAGCTGTAGCTTGATCCGCATGATTTCGAACCATCCATGCCAGCAATACGGGAAGGTTTTTCAGCCCCCGTTTTTTGCCTCTTTGGTCCACACCAACACTTTTGAATAGCTCTCTTTGAGCCTTTGAAAGACCTTGAGCTGGATCATATTCGGCATAAACGGAACGGATTCCGAACTCTTTGAATATTGGAATGTATTTGGCAGCGATGGTCTTCGCGGGAATGCGCATTGCATCATAGCGATTGCTTTTTAGGCTCTTAAGTGAGTGCTGAAACTCACCGAGCAAGGCCGCGTGCCGAAATATGACATTCGCATGAGTGATAGCAGTTTCACGTTCCACGTCCCGCCCCTCAACGTCTCGCACACCTACAGCTTATCGTTGATTGATTCAAAAATTCAAGCAGATGGATGTGGTGCTGCAGCGTTGACCCACGAAGCTATCTCATGACCAAAGCTAAATTTGGATCTCTTGGTCCATACGCCTGAGATTCTGTCGTAGGTAATGTCGGCGAACCCTTCTTGCTCGCGGTGCAGCTTCCCTCGAATAAAGTATTGTTCACGGATCACATGCCCAGTCTCCCAGTCAGTGTTGATAACTGCAGGGCCGTTCTCGCGGTGAAGCTGCCCGCGGCTGTGCCATAATTCAGTGACTACCCGTTCCGTCTGCATGTCGCGTTCAATTTGGGACGGTCCGTCTTCCCGATGGAGAAGCCCATTTTGAAACCATGCCTCCAGCACGGCTATACCATCTGAATCCGTTACAGTTATTGCTGGGCCATCGTTTCGATGCAGGAGCCCATCTATCAGCCACTCTTCCCGCCGCCGCTGGATTATGTCGTGGCCATATTTGTTGGGAATGCTTTCGACGTAAGCCGGCCCGCCTTCGCGGTGCGACTTTCCGCGTTGACACCATTTTTCCAAGTACACGTGCCCTGTCGCAACAGATCGAACCAGCAATGCGGGCCCGTCGTCTCGGTCGAGCTGCCCAAACCGTCGCCATTCTTGTCGCCGGGCAGAAGGGTAAATGGAATCTGCCCCCTCAAAGCTTGTATTCACAATTCGCTTTATTCTATTTCCTAAAAACATTCAGTCTTTTAACATAACATATATATAGAGTCAATATAGAAATCTCTTTGCCTCTACAGATCGAACATTAGTTAAAATATAGAATTCTGGGAACAAGCAGGAACTTTGCGGGCACAAACGTTTCTTTCCGCATAGCAACAGATCCCCTTTGTGCGCGCCCAAATGTGCCGAATTTTATCTTCCGACATGTCTTCGTTCCCTGAGAACGGTCGACCGTTTCTCCACCTTTGGAGAAACTAATGGAAGTACAGATTAAGAGCATTGAGCCGGTCGTGTTGGCTTCAAATGAGGAGCTTTTGACTCCAGAATATTTCTGGGCCTTGGCTCGCAAAATTGATGCGCTTGGGCTCTCGCGCCTGGGAACGACATCGTGGCTAGACGAGAGATTGTTCTGCTGGCCCGGTGAAATTCTCAACGCGGACGGAACAGTGTTCCAACTGCATGAAGACATCATCGATGACGCATATGGATGGGAGGAGAGCTTTAGCTGGAACAGCAACGTGAAGAAGATTGCTGATAGCGGGCCAAAGCGCCGCCCGAACACCAGGCTGCTTCTGCGGTTCCAGCTCTGGGATGCTGCGTTCAAGATTGATGCGGATCCGATCATTCTGCCAGATTGAAAGTGACGTCTGATCGAAAGATAGAAAGGCCGCACCCGATGGTGCGGCCTTTTTTCCTTTGGCGAGTAGCGCGACAGCCTACATGTCCGGTCCGTCGCGACGTTGCTGACGGTTCGCAGCAGACCGTGAGTGCGAGACCCGCCCGTCCGGGGTGATGCCTAGCACCTCGCGTTTAATGGTGTTGTCGCGGGCAACGGCAAGTCGATCTCGCCGTGCCTTGATGCGGGCGGCGATATTGATGGCGGCCTGACGTTCGATGTCGGCCTTGGTGCGCCGAGTGCCGTCCGGCCGGAGTTCGGGACGCGGCGCTTGTTTGGACAGCTTTGCGACTTCCTTGCCGATCCAGCTTTGGCGGTTTTTGCGCTGGTGGAGGATCAGCTTGGCGGCGATATGGGCATGGCGGGCCTCTATGGCACGCATTTGGGCGATGCGGGCCTTATCGCCTGCGATGATCGACCAGGCTGAGCCACGTTTGGCACCGGAGCGATTGTTGAAGCCGGCCGCGATAGGTGGGGTATCATCAAGTGGCATACTTCCCTCCTGCCGGAGCTAGTCGATGAAGAAGTGATTGCGAAGGGTGACCGGCGGGCAATGGGTTGCCCAGCCGGGTTCCCAAGTTCCGCGCGGGCCAAGATAGGTGCAGACGGACGCCGAAGCGTCCGCCTGCGAGATCAAGACATAGGGTGCGATCGGCAGGGCGATCAGGAAGATAAAAAGCGCAATCCAGCGGATATCCAGAATGAGCTTCAGAATCTGAAGAAGAAGTACGGCGATCTGGAGCTTGCCTGTCGCCGCCTTCGACTCCTCATTCGTGTTCTTGCGTCTAGCCATGACGAACTCCCGCTTTAGAGGCGGAGCCGCGTTCGGCCTTTCAGGCGCTTGCCATGCAGGGGGTTGATCCCGACATAGCCTCGGCGGTTCCACGGTGAGACTTCGTGGTAACCAACTTTCTCAACGAGTGCGGGAGCTTTGCCGTGCGCGAATAGGAGGCAATCGCCAAGCTGGCGGATTTCGTCAGGAAGCAGGAGCGGTCTGCCCGTCTCGCCAGTGGAACGGCGCGGCTTTTGGCCGCCCATCGCGTAATTGTCGGTGATGACCGTGGCATTGCCGAGCCTGCGGCTGAGCAGGTCCAGGGTGGCAGGGCTGCGTGAGGCGAAGAATTGCTGGATCTCCGTCTGGGAGAGGAGAATTTCGAGCGCTTCGCGCCCGTAGACCCGCTTAAAGTCCTCCAATTCCTGGATGATCACGTGAAAGCGCATTCCGAAGCCGCGTGCTTCCATCATGGATTGAGGCAAACCATCCACGCGGAAATTCGATGCTTCATCTAGCAGGAATGTCGTTGGATTCTTCTGCATGCGGCAGCGCTTAATCTCAAGCATGGCACACCACGCCACCAGTCCGACCCAAGGTTCGAACACCTTCGAACGCGTGGCGTCGCCGATGATGAAGACTGTGGCCGGCGCGGTTTTCAGGTCGCGGAAGCGGAAGGTACTGCGCGAAACACAGTCGGCGATACGGCCACTGGCAGAGAAGATTGCCAGCGATTGGACAGCGCCCTCGCGGAAGCTTTCGATCTGGCGCGTGTCGCCATTATTTAGTTTTTCTAGAAAATCATTTGCGCGATCAGCGAGTTCGCCGCTCAGCACGTCCGACACGCTGGCTGCATAGAGGGATTCACGCAGTCGGTCAGGATCGCGCAGGAGGCGCAAGCAGCCCGATAAGGTTGCGTTTTCCCCTTTATCGATCACCTCCCAAAGCATGGCGAAGGTAATCAGATTGCGCGAACCTTCGCGGAAGAATGAGTTGTCCGTCTTGGTGGCGGGTTCGGGGTGGAGCTGATGCGCCATGCCCATGGCATCGGCGACCATGTCGGCGGGTGAGTGCGTCCAGTCATCATGCAGGATACAGAGCGGGTTGTAGGCATCAGGTTCGCCCAGGACATCGATATTGGTGCCTGAGGGGTTGAGGCAATATACGGGCTGGCCCATGCGCTCGCGTGCACGCTTGGTCATGGGCGCCAGCTCGCATTTAAGGTCGCTGACGACCATCGCACCTTTGATGGACAGGAGTTGGGGCACGACCACTGAGATTGTCTTGCCGGCCCCTGCAGGGGCGACCGTCAGGGCATTGGCCTCGTACTCGATGAAAAGGGGTTTGCCGTTCAGCGCCCCCCAGAAAGGGCCACTGCGGCATCTTCGGAGGCCTGCGAAGTCCGCCAGCGATGCCCAGCGCGCTGAGCCATGGCGGGTTGAGGGCGTATTGGCGATGGCTTCGCGGATCTTGCGAATAGCAAATTCAAGAAGCGAGCGGAGGATGGCAATGGGCGCGGACAGGGTGCAGATCAGCGCCAGGGTCGGCATCCAGAAAAGCTCGGTTTCAAACAGGACGTAAGTGGCAGACAGGCCCCAGGCGAAGATCGCCGAAAAGGCGATGAGTGAGACGGGGCCAAGCGGGGTGCGCCCGCTGCCCGGACTGAAGTTGGTGGACATGATGTTCTCCCAATAAGAAAGACGGGCACGGTAGGCCGCGCCCGTCTTGAGTTCGGGAGGGATGGAGGGGCGCTATTCGCGGAGAAGCGACAGCGGTTCGATGGCGACCCAGGCCGGATTTTCCGCACCGTTGCCGGTCACAGCGTTCTGGCCTGTGCCGCCATTACCGGCATCGGCCGGAATACGCAGCGGGCGGGTGTAGGTTTCACCGCCGATGGTGATGCGCAGCTCGGCTTGCGCCCCACCGCTGGAGCGGCCACCATAGAAGTTCACCCAGATGCGCAGAGCCGAGAGGTCAACCGGACCATCAATCACGATCTGCTCTTGTGCGCGACGGTCTTCACTGCCCATACGGAAATCCCGGAAGAAGCGGCCCTGCGGTGTGGAATTGCGCCCGTAGTAGAGGATCTGGGCGTCATCGTGCGGACGTGCATAGACGTCGAGGTCGCACGAGGAACACGGCCAATAGAGACCGATTTCCACGCGATCATTGACCATGGACGGACCGACATAGAAGCGGCGGCCGGTTTCCATGTCGCGCCCACTGGCGATCGGACCCATTTCAGAGGCGAAGATGAGCATTTCCATCTTATCTGTCTCTTCCAGGATGAAACCGCGATCCGGTGCAGGGGCTTGGGCTGCAACGCTGGCGAAGCCGCTTTCGGCATCGTTGGAGAAGCTCACGAGGTCTGCACCGAAGGCTTCGACTAGAAGAGCGGTGAAGCGCTCAACCGCGAAGGCATGGCGATCATTGAGTGCCCAGCCCGGATCAAGGGCGATGAAGTGGACACGAACGCCGGCCAGACGGTCGCCCATGCCATCTGCGCCGAAGGGGCTGGAGCCACGCGTGCCCTGGATCAGCCCATCGCCCGGAACGCGCCCCTCACGCATGGACACACCCGGTTCGCGCGGCATGTCGTAAAGGGGCGAGCCGATGATGATGAGGTCATGGCCTTCACTCAGCGAGCGGGCCTCGCCGAGATAGCGCAGGAGGCCGGGCAGGTTGATCGGGCGTTGGACCTCGTTTGCGGTGCGAGCGTGATCGGGCTCAAGACGCAGGATCCGGGCGGCGGCCTGACGGTTCACCGCGATCTTGGCGCGCGGGTTTTGGTAGGCGCGGCCTTCGGGCACAGTGAAGGTCGCAACCGGCGTCAGGTCATAGGCATCGATCACCTCGGCCGATTGGCCAGGTTCGACATTGCCGGCAAGGAAGAGCAAGACGGCTTCGCCTTGTTCCTGGCGCTCAGCCTCACTGGTTTGGGAAGAGATGGCGATGGTGAGGTTTTGAGCCTCGCTGGGCGTCAGCGGCAGCCAGCAGAGGGCGAGAACCGTGACGAAGACAGACACGAAGAATTTCATGACGTTCGTTCCTTTCGGATCAGGAGAATTGGAAGCGGCGCGGGTCATCAGTTGTCACCGAAGCGACGGCGGCGCTGCAGGTACTCGGCGATGTCCGCGTTGATGGTGGCTTCACGACGTCCCATCAGGGCGGTGAAGGCACCCTTTGCCTTGCTGAGGCGCTCGAACGCGGTTTGGCGTTCCTTGCCCAGCACGGTCTGGCGTTCGCGAAGCTCCACATATTCGGTGTTCCGCACCCACCAGTTCGGCGAGTATTTGCCGGCGATGTGCTCGGCGATCAGGAAGAGCGAAGAGCCCACCATGATCTCAGCCACGATTTGCAGCCAGACGAAGAGGGTGTCTGCGAGGCCGGAGCCTTCGAAGTCGAGATCAAGGCCACCCGTGCCGTGGAAGAGGTCCGCAAAGAGCCAGCTCCAGGCAATGACGGTGATCAGCGTCAGCGCGTAGATGCCCATGCGGTAGAAGTTGCGCATGCGCCACGTGCGAAAAGCGTGGCCGAAGCAATGGATGGCAAGAGCGGCGGCCGGCGCGAGCATGGCGAACAGCCATGCGAAGAGCGGGTTGAGGGTGAAAATGGGTAGGCCCGACCCAACGAGATTGCCCTGAATGTTCGCCGCCCCGGCACCGAGCATCACAACGCTCAGAACCAGCGTTGCAACGGTCAGGCCCTGGTCGAGAAAGCTCCAGTCCTTAAACGGGACCTCAGCATCATCGTCCCGATCACGCTTGCCCGATTTGCGGGCAACGCGTTGCCATTCGGGCGTGGCGGCTGCATCGCGGCAGACATTGCGATACTCGGTATCGATACGGTCCGCTTCGGATTGGGCCGCTTCGTATTCCACGGTGCGGCTTTCAAGCTCATCGCCGTGATCCGCGTTGAAGCGGTCCTGGGCGTTCTTGATGACCAGTTCTTTGCCGTCATCAAGATCGAGGCCGCTATTGGCGATCTTGGCGATGAAGTCGGTGTCGGGCTTTTGAGCGCCGACAGCACCACGCGGCGGCTTGGCGTCGCCGCGCTCATCAGTTGGCGTGCCAGACGCCGATTGGATCGGATTGATGGTGTCTGTCATGGACAAACCTCCTTGGTTGCAAGGCCGTCCTGTCCAAGAGCGGACAGATCCGGTTTTGCGACGCTAGGAGGTCGTCAGGGGCGCATCGGGAGGTTTGGGGGGCGGAGCAGTCTTACCCACAGAATATAGTCGGCATCCGCCTACATTGCTTTGATGTGGGGGAGGTGCTGGTGCCATGCTTTTGGGCATGGAGCGAATTCAAATCACAAAGGACATTGTTGACGAGCTTAATCGCCTGCAGGAGCAAAGCGGCGTTGGGCCTGGGGCACTATTGCGCGGACAGAAGGATACGCCGCCCGGGCTGAACTCGGGGACGATATTCGGTTGGAAGCGACACACGGTCAAAACCGCCAAACGAAACCAGTTGGAGTGGGTGATGAAACGCTGGCGCGAAGTGACGCCCGTCGTACCCATGACGCCAAAGCTGATCAAAGAGATCGAGGATCATTTAAAGCGAACCGGCATCGCACCACGTGCACTCATTGCCCGCATCGATCCGCCACTGGACAAGTTGCGCTCCGAGTTGGTCACGCGCTGGGTCAAGGGGACGACAAAGACGGCGCGCCAGGACCATCTGGATGCTGTGCTGAATGAGCTTCGGGCCGCGCCGGATGCGCTCCCGCGAGAGAAGCGTGCCTACATTGGGCGAGACAAGTTTCAGCGGCGGTTGGACTTTGATGACACGTTGCGCATTGCGTTAGAGACAGAAAGAGAGCGTACGGGCATCCAAGCCTCTGAGATGCTTAAATACTTCTACCGAGGCAAGGTGCCGGACGGGCTGAATGCGGGAATGATATCGTCCTGGATCAACGCCTCCCCCAGAACTGTCCCTGCTGATCTCTATGAATGGACGCTTGCGGCTTGGCGGGCGCTTCCAGACCGCGAAGAATAGATAAAATACAAACTAAATTGTATGTTTCGGCAATATAGTTTTAAAGTTATGTAAAACATATATTAACCACACTCTGCCATAATTGCAAGTAATTGGAGCGCAAAGACTCCGACAAACAAAAACAGGGTGTGTGAGATATGTCCGTGGGATATTCGAAAGAATTCAATGACGCGACGCGTCCGGGGTTCAGCCCCGAGGCGGCGGAGGCTGCTATGCGTCGCCTGAAAGACGCCGAGGAAATCCAGGATCAGCAAGCTTTTCAGCGGCAGATTTCCGGTGCAGCGGCGGAGGCTGGTGAGATCGCCAGTGCGGCTGGCGCTCGTCGCCAAGCTGCCGATGCCACCGAGCGCGAAGAAAAAGAGCGAAAAGAGCGCGTGGATCGCGCCATCATTTTGGAGTCACTCGGCGACTTCGAAGCCAATCTTGAAGATCAGTATGGCCCATCCTTTGCCGAGAATCTTTTTGCGGAATTGTTCGAAGCCGAACTCATCGAAGCCGACGAGTATGCGACCATCATGGCGATTGAGGATGAGGACGAGCGCCGTATCGCCATCGCCGCCGCGATCCAACGTGGAATTGATGAAGGCCACATTGATCCAGATGACCTGGAAGGTCACCCGTGGGCGCAAGAATGGTTGAGCAGGCACCATGCCGAGGCTGCGCGCCGAGATCGCGAGGTTGAAATGGGTCTGAATGGGGAAATGTCGGCAGCGGAGATGAGTGCAGCCGCTCGCGATGAGGCTAAACACTCTAGCCTCGAAGACACGCCTGATCGTGAAAGCTCTTTTGAAGCAGCAACTGTGAACGCGGAGCAAGGCAACAGCATTGACAGTGCAGGAGCTAACTTTTTAGCTGGAAGAAGCTTGGGCTAACGATTGGTTCCTGGAGCTTGGTCCGCTTCGGCGACAAGAAGTCTACCAGCGGTTCGCGCTTCTGCGGCAACTCCGTCCAACATGTCTTCATCGAATGACGCGGTGATGCCCAGTGACTCATCAGACATGGTCAGCCCCGCAACATGGAATCTTACGCCAGTCCCGTTGGGTACGCGCTCGTGATGGACAAAGCACTCCGCCTGAACCCCGCGAGCACGAAGCTCGTTGACCAGCAGCGCACCAAGGTATTCTGGTGAGTTGTCACCTAGGTCGCGGCCCGCAAAAATAGATATGCCCACGTACCCAACGTGGTTCTGAGCGTAGGAGTGAGCACTGTAGGAGGCGTCAACTTCGCGACCTGTAGAGGTTCGCACGAGTGGCGCGCAATATTCTGTTGTCCGTGGCGCCATATCCGGCTCGCTGCGCGGACCTTCCGCGGCCAGCACAGGCGAAGTCGCGAGCCCAAAGGCCGCCACTGCTCCACCAATCGTTTTTGCTATTCTTCCTGTGCCGCTCATATCCAAAAATGAAATTCGTTTAAATATAGAGGCTTTATAGCAAGAATATTTCCAAATTGCAAGAATTGGTAACTTGCAATAGCAAAGTGCATAATTTTGTTTCTTTTTGATATAATTTAGTTTCTTTGTTGAACGGAATGCGTGAAACTGTTTTAATACTTGACGGAACTACAATTTATTTTACGCTGATCGAGGCTCAATCTGGCCTCCAGCGCGGGGCCCGACCACATCGAGCGGCGTAAAATCAGGACCTTCGGCATGGCTAAACAGTTTCACGCATTCTGTTTATCGCCCTCATGCCTGAGGAAGGAGACGCCGCAATGGTTCACCACAAGCCCGATCATGTTCGCATGTCGCTCTACACCGCACGGGGAGAGCGCAAGTATCTGTGCCGAAGCGAGCGCGAACGCTTCTACGATGCTCTTGATTGTTTGACCGACGCCAAGGATCGCACCTTTTGCGAGTTGATCTATTGGACGGGGTGCCGCCCCAGTGAGGCGTTGGCGCTGAACGCGATGAGTATTGATCTGGCTGACGGTGTAGTGGTGATCCGCAGCCTAAAGAAACGCGGCAGCCTCAAGGGGCGTCATTATCGCCCTGTCCCTGTGCCGCGTGCATTCCTTGATCGTTTGGAGATGGTCCACGATCTGCGCGCCGCACAGGCCCGTATGGATGGCGGGATCGGGCGAAGGCTCTGGCCGTTCAGCCGCACGACAGGATGGAAACGCATCAAGGATGTGATGGGCGCAGCTGGCATTGGCGGCATCAAAGCATCTGCCAAAGGCTTGCGGCATGGCTATGGCGTCCATGCGGCTCTTTCGAGTGTACCGGAGACCCGTATCAAGACCTGGCTCGGCCATTCTGATCTCGCCACCACCGGCATTTATCTGGACATGGCGGCGAATGAGGACCGCGAGATAGCCGAACGCATGTGGGCCTAGAACAACTCGCCCTGCCGCGAGGCTTCCACATAGTCTTTCCATGCTGGCTTCTCCGCCTCGGCATCCAGCCAGTCGACGACATGGGCAATGAGAGCGTCGCCGCGATTTTCCGCGCCGTGAAGATCAATAACCCCTCTATGATGGAAGTGGGAGCGGTAACCTGTTTCGGTGATCGGCAAAGGCTCCCGCTCTGGCTTGATCGAACGAATTTCTAAATGGGCGATCTCTTCCCAATAGCTGGCGACATAGCGGGCCTCGATCTCGATGCCGCGCCATGTGAAGCGGTAAATCTCGGCGTTCATCCTAGCAGCTCCCGAAGATGTGGATCTGCTCGAAGCCGGTTTCGATGACCAGAAGGTCGCAGATTTCCCAATCCCGCCCCATGGCCTCGTAGTCGATATAGGGGCGTAGCGCCTCGGGAATGTCGTGGGTGTTCTCGGTGGATTCCTTGGCGAAGTCGGCCAGCCGCGCATACTCCCCGAAATACCGTTCCTCGATGGCGGTGCGAGCCTCGTCCAGATCACTGCCGAAATGCTCGATCAGCTTGCCGCCCAGTGCGCCATGCTCGGCGATGAACCCCGCAAGCTCGGCTACGCTTTCGATGCCCTGATACTCGCTGATCGGTGCACCTTCGAACCCCTCATAGTCATGGATGGCCCATTCTTCGGCGTTCGGGATCGGTGAGGCGGCCAGCATCGCGGCGAACTCGGCCTGAATAGCTTCGGCATCCTGATCGGCATTCACCCACCGCCCATGCAGACGCCCGTTATTGTAGGCAGCCAGACACGCCACATAGATACGAATTTCGATTTTTTGCTCTCCCATTTTCAAATCTCCTTCGGGTAAGGGTTGCGCATGCAGCCCTGCTTCCGGTCGAGGATGGGTGTGCAAACGGAGGGAGAAATCGACGGCGGGCGCAGGGCCACAGGACCGAGCCTCGGGAGACCGTCTATTTTTGCCGAAGTGCGCTGAGGGCAAAGCCCTAAGCCTTTGCATCAGGGATCGTCACCCGGATGGGCCAAGACCCGCAGTGCGGGGCTTGGTGGCCATCGGCCATAGAGCCCGCCCGGATGCCAAAAACATACACTTGTATGCCTTGCGCAAAATCTGGACGGATGGGGGAATTCGCGATACCCAAAAACAAATCCCCAGAAGAGTATCCACAACGCGCCGGGCATTCCTCCCGAGCGCGTATTTTTGTGCGCCTAGCGTTTCAGCACCCCGAAAGCGGGTGCGTACGCGGCCTGCTCAAGAGGGGCATCCAACCAACGACTAGGAGCCCATCATGCCCGACCACAATCTCGACCCGATCAACAAATCACCGCCAGCCTTGGTTTTCGACGTATCGCGCTATCACCAACTGTTGGATGATCCCGACATCACGCTCCAAGAAAGCGAAGCATTTCTGAAGGCCATGTGGGATCTGTTGGTTTTGGTATTTGATTTCGGCCTTCGGGTTGAGTTCGCAGAAATCGATCCACAGGCGAGCCAAAAGCGCTCGAAAGAAATGGATGCTGCGATAGCCTCCATGGTATCATCAGAACATTCAGATTTATCTCAACAAAAACTGTCCGCGCAAGATTTGGAGGGCGCGGGGGAAGGGCGTCTTGATGGATCAATTTGATAGAGAAGATATTGAGTGGACCGCTCTTATCGTTTGCAGGGTATCCGACCGAAGCCAGTTACGGGGAGGGGGGCTGGATAGCCAGGAACATCGCTGTCGCAAGCACGCTGAGATCAACGGATACGATGTTGAGCGGGTCTTCTTCGAGAGCAAGTCTGGTGGCTTCCTGTTTACCGAGCGGCCGGCGATCAAGGCCATGTTGGCGCATCTGGATGCCAATCGGCACAGTGGCAAGAACTATGTCGCCATATTCGACGACCACAAACGCTTTGCGCGGGAGGCGGAATACCATCTGACCATGCGCCGCATGCTGCGTGAGCGACGAGTCCGAGTGGAGTTCTTGAACTTCTCGCTGGATGAGACCCCGGAAAACAGGTTCTCTGAAACGATGATCGCCGCGCAGGCCCAATTAGAGCGCGAGCAAAATCTTCGCCAGAATCGCGAGCGTCGTCGGGCCCGTCTTGAGCGTGGGTTTCATGTGACGCGAGCACCAATTGGCTACTGCTATGTGCCGTGCGCGCGCGGCGGCAAGATGCTGGTGCCTGATGAAGAAACCGCCCCAATCATTAGAGAAATATTGGAAGGATTTGCTTCCGGGCGCTTTACCTCGCAGGCTGAAGTGAAGCGGTACATGGAGACGCGTCCTGAACTGCCGATCAGCCGAAATCATCGCGGCGAGATCAGGCAGCAACGCGTCGTCCAGATCCTGCGTCACCACATCTATGCGGGCATGGTGGCTGCTCCCTATCTGGGGATTTCAATGCACCGAGGGCAGCACGAGCCATTGATAAGCTTTGAGACCCACCAAGCGATTTTAAAGCGCCTGAAAGACGGCACCTACGCGCCGGTCCGTGAGGATATCGCTGAGGACTTTGTATTGCGTGGCGCAGTGGCTTGCGGTTCGTGTCAGACCGCACTCACTGCCGGATGGTCGAAAGGCAAATACAAGCGTTACCCCTACTATCGGTGTCGCAATAAGGAATGCACCGACTATGGCAAGAACATCGCCCGACAGAAGCTCGAAGACGAGTTTGAACAGTTGGTGGAGGCGATCCAGCCCACGCGCATTGCTGCCCGTGTTGCGTTGCAGATGGCACGCGATATTTGGGATCAGCGTGTTGCGCAGTTTGAGGTGGCTGCGAGGCGCTTTTCAGACGAAGCTACCAAGCTTGAAGGAGAGATCGGCCGCCTGGTCGACTGCGTCCTGAATGCGAGCTCTCCGAGAGTTATTGCGGCTTACGAATCGCGCATTGAAGAGCTGGAGCGCAAAAAGCTTTTGGCGGAGGAAAGAGCGTCCAACAGCCCCACCATTGAAGGGCGCTTCGAAGAGTTGTTTGAACTCGCCCTGAAGGCGCTTACAAACCCTTTGAAAATATGGGATTCTGGGCTTTTCGGGGCTCGCAGAATGTTGCTCCGCATCTTGTTTGATGGGCATCTGCAGTATTGCCGGGAAAATGGATTTTCAACTCCAAAAACAACTAGTGTTTTCAATGCGTTGACTGGTTTTTCTGGGTCAAATGGGAAGATGGTGCCGCGAGAGAGAATTGAACTCTCGGCCTCACCCTTACCAAGGGTGCGCTCTACCACTGAGCTACCGCGGCGCCGGACGCTGTTCGCGTTTGGAAGACGGGCGTATACTCCATGCTTTGGCGTCCGCCAAGCCCGTCTTGACGCCAAGCGCAGTCTTGTGCAGGAGGTTTTGCATGACTGATAGCTCTGACACCGCCTCGCAAACCGCGAAAACCCCTGTGAAACCGGGCGATGCCTCGCCGGAGGGGCCGGGTGAAAAAAAAGCAGATACGGCAGGTCCGGCCACGGGCAGGCCTCACGGCAAGAAAACCGCGCCGGAACCGGGGAGCCGTGAAGCCCGGCTGGCGGAGGCCCTGCGCGCCAATCTGCGACGCCGCAAGGCTCCGCGCTCGGATGAGAGCGAACGCGATTAGTGCCGGCGACACGCCCGCTGTGGGCCTGAGCCGGGCCTGAGCTGGGTCTGACTCTGGCCGGACCCGGTCATTCTCGCGATTTGGGCGCAAACCCGACATCTTCTGGCCTGTTTTTTTCCGGAAACCGGCAGCGATACGGGCATGCACTTCCTAAATGCCTGTGTCAGTGTGCGGCGCAGACGGCGAGTCTGGGCCGTCCCATCGATTTTCTTCGTGCGTAAAGGACATCTCATGGACCGGATCCTCATCGAAGGCGGACATCGGCTGAACGGCTCCATCAGCATCAGCGGTGCGAAAAACTCCGCGCTCAAACTCCAGGCGGCGGCCCTGTTGACCGACCAGCCTGTCGAGCTGACAAATATGCCCCGGCTGGCGGATACGCGCTTCCTGGCGCATTTGCTGGCACGTCTGGGCGCTGAGGTCGAGGAGGGTCCGGGGCCGCGCATGAGTATTCATGCGGGCCGGATTGACGAGGCCTATGCGCCCTATGATCTGGTTCGCAAAATGCGCGCCTCTTTCAATGTTCTCGGTCCGCTGGTGGCGCGCGAGGGGCAGGCCCGTGTATCCTTGCCGGGCGGGTGTGCGATCGGCGCGCGACCGGTGGATCTTCACCTCAAGGCGCTTGAAGCGCTGGGGGCCCAGATCGAGCTGAGTGAAGGCTATGTCGAAGCCAAGGCGCCCCAGGGCGGACTGGTCGGCGGCGAGATCGAGCTGGCCTTTGCCTCTGTCGGCGCGACCGAACATGCCATGATGACCGCCACGCTCGCGCGCGGTGAGACCGTGATCGACAATGCCGCACGCGAACCGGAGATCGCGGACCTGGCCGAGTGTCTTGTCGCAATGGGCGCACAGATCGAGGGAGCCGGGACCTCCACCATCCGCATCCAGGGGCAAGCGCGCCTGGGCGGTGTGTCCTACCCGGTGGTGCCTGACCGGATCGAAACCGGAACCTATGCCATGGCGGTCGCGGCGACGGGGGGTGATGTTGTGCTGACACAGGTGCGTTATGACCACAACAAGGCGCTGTGGCGGGCTCTGAATGAGGCGGGCGTGACCGTCACGCAGGAGGGTGAGAATGTCCGGATCACACGCAATGGGTCGCGCCTGACCGCGGTGGACATCGAGACCCAGCCCTTTCCTGGCTTTGCAACAGACCTGCAGGCCCAGTTCATGGCACTGATGAGCCTGGCCGAGGGGGCCTCGGTGATCCGCGAGACGATTTTCGAGAATCGTTTCATGCACGCCCCGGAACTCACACGTCTGGGGGCGGATATCACCGTCAATGGCAATGAGGCCGTGGTGCGCGGTGTACCGACCCTGCGGGGTGCGCCGGTGATGGCCACGGATCTGCGGGCTTCGGTCTCGCTGGTCATTGCGGGTCTGGCGGCCGAAGGGCAAACCGAAGTGAACCGGGTCTATCACCTTGATCGCGGGTTTGAGCGTCTGGAAGCCAAGCTTGCGGGATGTGGTGCCCGGATCGAGCGCAAGAGCGAGTAAGCCTTCATATTGGGACAACACGGCGTACAGGATATTGAGACTTCCACCATGGCCAGACCTCCTTCTCCCCTGAAATTACAGGCCCATAACCGTGATGATGTGACGGTTCTCTCGGCCGCCCTGCAGGATGCGATCATTCGCCTGGGCGATATCGAGCATGACCGCAAGGCGCGCACGATCACCTTCGCTGCCAATCGTTATTGCTGGGAATGCGACACCGCCAAGCGCGGATGGCGGGTGAGGGCCGGGGTGCAGATCGCCGGCATCACCCAGGTGCAAAGCCGCAATATCCGGCAAGGGGCCAGCGATGCGGTGATCAATCTCCTGCAGATCCGTTTTGAGGGCGTCCAGACCGATGAGAGCCCTGAAGGCGAGCTGATCCTCGTCTTTTCCGGAGATGGGGAGTTGCGTATTGCAGTGGAATGCCTCGATATGGTGATGGCGGATGTGTCCGAACCCTGGCTGGCCAGCCAGGCGCCGGATCATGACGCCGACGAGGCCGGGACGACAGACTGAGAGGCGGGGTCACAATGACGGACTCACCCCATCGAATAGCGCGGATCAATCTGGAGCTGGGGCGTCCGGGCGTGGTCGATGTGAATGCAGACCATGAACGTCGTATCGCCGTGGCCGATCTGCTCGAGGCGAATTTTTTCCGTCCCGAGGATGCCGCTGACGGTCCGTTCTTTCTGCGCCTGGCGATCGAGGATGACCGGCTGGTGTTTGATGTGCGCGAGGATGACGATACGCCGGTGCGCGTGTTTGTGTTCTCGCTTGGACCACTGCGTCGCATCATCAAGGATTATTTCCTGATCTGTGAGAGCTATTATGAAGCCGTGCGGGATGCCTCGCTCCAGCAGATCGAGGCGATCGATATGGGCCGCCGGGGTGTGCACAATGAAGGCTCGACCCTGTTGCGCGAACGCCTGGCGGGCAAGATCGAGGTGGATTTTGATACGGCACGGCGCCTGTTTACCCTGATCTGCGCCTTGCATCGCCGGGCGGCACCATGAGCGCGGTGCCGTCCGTTCTCTTTGTCTGCGGCCGCAATGCAATCCGCTCACCCATGGCGGAGGCGTTGTGGATTCGCCATTTCGGTGCGGCTGCCGATGCCCGGTCGTGCGGTGTGATTCCCGCAGCATTTGTGGACCCTTTCATGATTTCGGTCATGTGGGAGGTGGATTGCGATCTGGAGGATTTCAGTCCGATTGCACTAGCCGGAATCGGCGAGCCCACACCGCAAATCGTGGTCTCGCTCTCGCCGGCTGCCGACCGCATGGCAAAAGCCTATGCTGATGAAAGCGATGCGGAATTTCTCGCCTGGCCTGCTCCGGACCCGTCCGGTGCCCAGGGCAATCGCGATCAGCGTCTCATGGCCTATCGCGAAAGCCGGGACGCGATCCAGGCGATGATCGAAAACTGGGAAAAAACCCGCTAACAGGCAAGACCCCTCGACTTTAAAGGGTGAGGCAGACTATATAGCGCCCTCCGGCGGAACCGCTGCCGGTGGCAGGCCGGGTTTCGCCCGTGTTTTGCCAGACCCAAAAGCCGCACAAGCAAGGCCTAAGAGGAGCTGCATGGCGAAGGAAGAGTTACTTGAGTTTCCCGGTGAAGTGTCGGAATTGCTGCCGAACGCAACATTCCGGGTAACGCTGGAGAACGGGCACGAGATCATTGCCCACACGGCAGGCAAGATGCGCAAAAACCGCATCCGCGTGCTGGCCGGCGACAAGGTATTGGTCGAAATGACCCCGTACGACCTGACCAAGGGTCGCATTACCTATCGCTTCAAATAGCGACACCGCCTGACATGGCCCTGTTCGCCATTTCCGGCGTCGCCGTGACGGGATGAGCGTCATGGCCGACACTCCACCGAGACAGACACCGCCGCGCCTGATCCTGGCCAGCGCCTCGCCGCGCCGCCAGCAGCTGCTTGCGGCGATCGGTCTGGTCCCGGATGCGATCGCACCGTCCGATATTGATGAAACCCCCATTGAGGGGGAGTTGGCCGGCCCGCTGGCCGAACGCCTCGCCGTGGAAAAAGCGCAGGCCTGTCCCGATCGCGCCGGATATGTGCTGGCTGCCGATACGGTTGTCTCGGTCGGGCGGCGGATATTGCCCAAGGCCGAAACACGAGCGGATGCTCGCATGTGTCTCGACCTTTTGTCCGGGCGCAATCATCGTGTCCATACCGGGCTGGCTGTGCGGGCGCCGAACGGGCAATGCGTGTCCAGACGCATCGAGACCCGGGTCAAGTTCAAACGCTTGTCAGACGCCGAGCGTGATCTGTATCTCGAGAGTGGCGACTGGCACGGCAAGGCCGGCGGGTATGGCATCCAGGGGCGGGCTGCCGCCTTTGTGATCCAGATCACCGGATCCTACCCGTCTGTGGTCGGGCTGCCCCTTTATGAAACGGCCAATCTCCTGGCCGGGCTGGGTTATCCGCTCCTGACCGCTCAGCGTGCAACGATTGAAAGCGACGCCTCATGAACCGTCAGATCATTGTCGAGGATACAGTCGGGGAAACCCGCGCCGGTGTGGTCGAGAATGGCCGCCTCGTTGAACTGCATGTCGAACGCTGGAGCGAGGTCGAAACCCGGGCCGTGGAAGGCGAGATCTATCGCGGCCGGGTAAGGGCCGTGGATACGGCGCTGAATGCGGCCTTCATCGATATCGGTGTCGGACCGGACGGATTTTTGCCCTTTGGCAAGGCCGGTCGCCCCAAAGGATTTCATGAAGGTGCGGCCATTGGCGTGAAAATCGTGCGCGAGGCGCAGGCTGAAAAAGGTCCTAATCTCGCGCGGGCCGAGGTGGACGAGGGCGAGGCGCCGGAATGCCTGACCCCTGCCGCCCCACTGGCCCAGCGCCTCGTGGCCTCGTTCGGCGATGCTGATGCCATCTGGAGTGATGAAAGCGCGATTGATCTGGCTGGTGCGTTCGAGGATGCCCTCCAGCCCCATGTGCCCATTCCCGGCGGTGGTTCGCTCTATATCGAACCCACGCGGGCGATGACGACGATTGATGTCGATGCCGATGGCCGCAAGGGGCAGGGCAATGCGCTCAAACTCGTTGAAAGCCTCAATGTTTCGGCGGCCAAGGAGGCGGCGCGTCAGGTGCGTCTGCGCGGTCTGGGCGGGATTGTCGCGATTGATTTTGTCCAGATGCGCCAGATCCCTCTGCGCAAGACGGTCGAACAGGCCCTGCGCGGCGGGTTTCGCGGTGACCGGGCAAAGGTGGATGTGGCGCCGCTCTCGCAATTCTGTGTCGGTGAACTGGCCCGTCAGAAACGCCAGCGCAGCCTGCGCGAGATCTATCTCGACGATACCGGCCGGTTCAGTGTCGAGACCTGCGCGATTGCGGCCTTGCGGCGGCTGGAAGCGGAAGGTCGCGCGGATCGTCGTCGTCGCCTCACCCTGGCCGTGTCGTCCGAGGTGGCGGACTGGCTGAACGCGGCCCAGATCGACTGGCGCGGAGCCTTGACCGAACGCCTGGGACCGCGATTTGAGATTGAAACCCACGCGGACTGGCCCCGCGATCGCTGTGAGGTGTCGACGTCATGAACACCCCCAAAAAACCGGCGTCCCCAAATCCTGTCGCCGCAAACCCTGATGGACTGACGGGCGGGCGCTGTCCGATCTGTCGCCAGCCGGGCCGCCAGGCCTGGAAGCCGTTCTGCTCGAAAACCTGTGCCGACAAGGATCTGGGCGCGTGGTTCAACGAGGACTATGCCATCGCCGGTGAACCGGCTGATCAGGCCGATGAAACACCCACCCGCGAGCAGGGCGAGGGGTAAGCCCTTTTGCGCGCTGACGCATCTGTCATCCGAGCTGCAAGAAGGTGTATGGGGGCGTGGACAGCCCCGCTGAGGATGCGTATACAACGCGCTCTCCGATGGCGGCGTCAGCCGCGACCGGCCCGGTGCCTGGGTAGCTCAGTTGGTAGAGCAGCGGATTGAAAATCCGCGTGTCGGCAGTTCGAGTCTGCCCCTAGGCACCACTTTCCTCATAAATTTTGATGGTTTGTGAGCTGGGACACTCCCGCGTGTCCGCCCGTCGTTCGTTTGTCCGATACCCGTCCGTTTCGGGTCCAGAACGCCTCCTAACCAAAACGAAACCATAAAATGGGATGTCTTTCGCAACCAGGAGGGCGGTGCGCTGTCACAAGACGACGTCTCGGCCATGAAACAGGGTGCGAAAAGGACGGTGTGGCGATGAGAACGGGATCGATCACGACAGGCGGCGGCGTGGCCCTGGGCGTATGGGGCGTGGCCCTTCTGTCCGGAGCCGCAGGAGCCCAGGTGGAGTTCCACCTCGATGGCCGGATCCGGTTTGAACAGGTGGATCAGGCCGGGATCTCGGACGAAGCCCAAGGGGTGACGGCGCGCCACCGGTTTGGTGTGAGCTCGCGTCTGTCAGACCGCTGGAGTGTCCTCGCGGAAGGTGAGCATGTCTTTGCGCTGGTGGATGATTTCAATGATACGATCAATGGACAGACCCGCTATCCGGTGATTGCCGATCCCGACGCGTTTGAACTCAATCGACTGCAGCTTGGCTTTTCCCATGATGCGGTATCAGCGACGCTGGGTCGCCAGCGCCTGGTGATTGCCGACAGCCGGTATGTTGGCAATGTGGGCTATCGGCAGAACGAGCAGACCTTTGATGCTGTGCGTGTGAGCGCACAGTTCCACGATCGTGTGACGCTGGACTACGCCTATCTCGATCGTGTGAACCGGATTTTCGGCCCGGACAGCGCGATGGGCGACTGGGAGCTGGACAGTCATCTTCTTGTGGCGAGTGCCGAGGTGCTGGGCGGTGAGGCCCGGGTGACCGGATTATTGTTTGACAATGAGGATGTGCCCGGACTGTCGAGCGAGACCTGGGCGGTCTATTGGGGCGCGTCGCGACCCCTGGGTGAGGGCGAGGTTCGCTATTTTGTCGAATACGCTCAGCAAGGTGACTATGCGGACAATCCGGCCGCGTTTGATCTGGACGCCCTGCGCGGCGAGGTCCGCTTCACCTCGGGCCGGTTTGGCGTGTGGGCCGGAGCCGAACAGCTCGAGGGCAATGGAAGCCGGGGATTTGCGACGCCGCTGGCCACGCTGCACAAATTCCAGGGTTTTGCGGATGCCTTCCTGACCACACCGGCCACGGGTCTGCAGGATGTGTATCTGGGTGGATCTGTCGGTCTGGGCGATGGATGGGGGCTGTCCGCTCCGCGTGTTCAACTGATCTGGCACGCGTTCGACGCGGAACAGGGCGGCGCAGATCTTGGTTCGGAACTGGACCTGGTGTTCACGGGGCGTCTGACGCAGACGGTCGGCCTGATGGTCAAATACGCCGACTATGACAGCGGTGATGCGGGGCCGGCCTCGCGGGAAAAACTGGCCATCATGCTCAATTACAGCTTCTGACGGGCTTAGCTGGGCGAGACGCCCTCCGGATTTACGGGCAGTCAGGTGTCGTGGGACAGCAGCCAGGCGAGAGCGTCCTCGCGATTGTCGAACAGGCGGATCTCGCGATAGGCCCCGCCAGCGGCCATGCGTTGCCACAGCTCCTGGAGCCCACCGGCAAGGCCGCGTTCAAAGACAGTCGCGCTGCGGACCCGCGCCATTTTCTTTTCGCTCGACTGCCAGCGCCGAAGATTGGCATCTGTTGTGGAGATATCAGGAAGCTGCAGGCCGGAGACATCGGCATCAGCCGAGAAGACCACCAGATGGTCGAACCGGGCATCCCAGCTGGGATCCCGTGCGGCCTGTAGCACAGCCGTCTGCATGCCTTCCAGGGTCACACGCCCCGACCAGCGCCATTCGACAACGCCGCGATCGAAGTGAAACTGAATCTGGGGAAGGTCAACCATCACGCATATCCCTATTCTGCGCACACTAAAACCGGGTTCCAGGCCGCGGACAAGCACATCACGTGCGATTAGGCATCAGGTTGCCGTTGAAAACTCACCTTTCGGGACGATCCGAACAACCACTGCGAGATGCCGCTTGCGTCACTAAAGCGAACGGTGTTCACTTTTCGCCTTTCAAAAGGGGATCCGAAGCCGTGGAGAGTGGAATGAGCGAATCGTCGACAGACACGCTGGACGTGCTGATTGTCGGGGCAGGCGTGTCCGGTATCGGCGCTGCACGCCATTTGCAGATGCGTTCACCACAGCAGAGTTTTGCGCTGATCGAAGCCCGCGAAGATCTGGGTGGGACCTGGGATCTGTTTCGCTATCCCGGGGTCCGGTCCGACAGCGACATGTATACGTTTGGCTATGCCTTCAAACCCTGGCTGCAAGGCAAGGTGTTTGCGGATGGTCCCAGTATCAAGGCCTATGTGCGCGAGGCGGCTGAAGAGGCCGGGATTGTCGAGAAAATCCGCTTTGGCTGCCGTATGGAGCGTCTCAACTGGTCCAGCGAGGAGAATGTCTGGACAGTAGATGTTCGCAATACATCGACCGGCGACACCGATCATATTCGGGCCCGGTTCGTGGTGTTGTGTTCCGGCTATTATCGGTATGACCAAGGCTACAAGCCGGACTTTCCCGGTGAGGGTGATTTCGAGGGGGATATCATCCACCCGCAATTGTGGCCCAAGGACTATGACTATACCGGCAAGCGGGTCGTAATCATCGGTTCAGGTGCGACGGCGGTGACCTTGCTGCCCTCCATGACCGAGACGGCCGAGCACGTAACCTTGTTGCAGCGTTCGCCGACCTATATTGCGCCGCGCCCCACAACGGACCCAGTGGCGGATGTGTTCCGCAAGATCCTGCCGGGCAAGATTGCGTACTCCCTGTCGCGGGCGAAAAACATCCTGATCTCCATCCTCTTTTTCCAGATCGCCCAGATCTGGCCCGACTGGGTGCGCAAGCAGGTCAAAACCTATATCCGCCAGGAATTGGGTGAGGAGTTTGATATCGATCGCCATTTTACGCCGAAATACAAACCCTGGGACGAGCGCTTCTGTGTGGCGCCGGACGGGGATTTCTTCAAGGCGCTGGCCACCGACAAGGCGGATATCGCCACGGATGATATCGAGACCTTCACGCGCAAGGGCATCCGGTTGAAATCGGGGGCGCATATCGATGCGGATCTGATCATTCCGGCGACCGGGCTGGACATGCAATTGGCGGGCGGCGCTGAAACACGTGTCGACGGGCGTCGGGTCATCGCCCGGGACTGTGTGAGCTATCGCGGCATGATGTTGTCGCAATTGCCCAATCTGGCGCTGGCCTTTGGTTATACCAATGCCTCCTGGACGCTGAAAATCGATCTGACCTGCGAGCGGGTCTGTCGCCTGCTCAACTATATGGATCGCGAGGGGTATGCGGCCTGCATGCCGGTGCCGCCGGAGAATCTTGAGACGCAACCCCTGTTGAATCTGTCATCGGGTTATATCAAGCGGGCGGAAAGCTGGCTGCCCCGACAAGGGTTCGAAGCGCCCTGGCGCACTTATCAAAACTATGTCCAGGACATGCTCACCATTCGCTATGGCCAGCTCGATGACGGGGCCTTGCACTTCTATCGCCCCGGCGAGCTCGCGCCTCCAACCGCTGCCCGTCCGGATGAGCGCGAGGCGGCCGAATAATGCCCGGTGTGTTTGAAGGGCGTGTGGCGGTTATCACCGGTGCCGCCAGCGGGATTGGCAAGGCACTGGCCGAAGCGCTGGCCGCGCGTGGGTGTGATCTGGCACTCGCCGACCTCAATGCGGACGGGCTTGAGGCTGTCGCTGGCGCGTTGCGCAGCAATGAACGCCGGGTCACCACGCATGTGCTCGATGTCGGAGACCGCGACCAGATCGTGGCGCTGGCTGATGCGGTTCAGTCGGATCACGGCGGGGCGGATCTGGTGTTCAACAATGCTGGAGTAGCCCTCGGCGGGCAGTTCGACGAGGTGGATGAGGCTGATTTCGACTGGCTCCTGGGGATTAATCTGATGGGTCCCATCCGCATGACCCGGGCCTTTCTGCCCCAGCTCAAGGCCAGTGGGGCGGGGCATTTGATCAATGTTTCCAGCATATTCGGTGTCGTCGCACCGGCGGGCCAGACTGCCTATAGTGCCAGCAAGTTTGGTCTGCGCGGGTTTTCCGATGCCCTTCGCCACGAGCTGGAGGGGACAGGCATTCATGTCACGACCGTTCATCCCGGCGGCGTGAAGACGTCTATCGCCCGAAGCGCGCGCATGCCGCGAGGCTCTGACCCGGAAGAGGTCGAAAAAGGCCTCAAACAGGCGGATAAACAATTGGTCATGCCGCCCCCTGAGGCCGCGCGCATTATTCTCGATGCGGTGGAGCGTAAATCGCCCCGTGTGCTGGTGGGGCGGGACGCCAAGGCCCTGGCCTTGCTCGAACGGGTCTTCCCGGCCACCTATTGGAAACGTTTGAGCGGATTTTTCCGACGCGCAGAGGATTGATCATCATGCTTGGATGGATTGTGCTGGCCGTCGGCCTGGTCGTGGTGGGCCTCATCGCGGGTCTGTTTCTCTTCTCCTCAAATCTTGCGCGCAAGGTGAATGCGGGCATGCCGCCTGCGGGCACGCTCCATGATGTGGAGGGCGGGCGCATCCATGCTGTTGAGAAGGGTGAGGGGCCGCCCGTGGTTTTGATCCACGGCCTGTTTGGCAATCTTCTCAATTTCAATTACGGCCTGATCGACGAGCTGGCCCGGTCCTATCATGTCATTGCACTGGACCGGCCGGGTTGTGGCTGGTCGGAGCGCGATAGTGATGCCCGTGCCCGCCTGCCGGAACAGGCGGCCATGATCGCACGGTATCTGGAAAAGCGGGGCGTGGGGCCGGCCCTGATCTGCGGTCACTCCCTGGGCGGAGCCCTGTCGTTGACCCTGGCGCTGAACCATCCCGAGCGTGTGGCCGGGCTGGCCATGGTGTCTCCGTTGACCGCCGAACAACCCACACCGCCCGATGTGTTCAAGCCGCTGCAGATCGCCAGTGGAACCGTGCGTCGCCTGGTCGCCCATACACTGGCCATGCCCATGTCGGTCCGGCGGGGAGATGCGACGCTGGATATCGTGTTCGGGCCTGAAACCGCCCCGGCGGATTTTCGTTCGCGGGGCGGCGGATACCTGACCCTGAGGCCGCGGGAGTTTGTCGCGGCGGCGACGGATCTCATGAGGGTGCCTGAAGACATGCCCGCGATCATCGCGCGTTATGGTGAGCTCGATCTGCCCATGGGCATGCTGTATGGCCTGTCTGATCGCGTGCTGGATGCGCATACCCATATCGCTGCGATCCAGGAGGTCCACCCTGGTCTTGATCTGGAGGTCCATGAGGCGGTCGGTCATATGCCGCTTGTGACCCAGGTCGACACGTGTCTGGCCTTTATTCGGCGTCAGGCCGACCGGGCGTTTGGCGAATAGCTCCATTTGCAAAATAATTGCGCCAGGTGCTGGACTTCTCCTCCTGAGTTGGACAGACTTCGCGCATGTTGACGCAAAGCGCATATTCCCTTGCAAAAGCCCGGACCCAGCCCGGTGTTGAGGCTTGTGCGCAGTGCATTCTCATTATCTCCACCCGATAACGGGCCGGATGACCGGTTCGGCGATGTCGGCCGAACCTCACCCGCCCAGGACGGGCGGTCGGGCTGCCCGCCCTTCACCGAGCAGGCCGCAAGATGACCGAACCAGGATCTCAAACCTTAGCTTCAAACCTCACGCATACGGGATTTGATCGAGCCCATCTCGACACGACTCTTGATGCCGTCATCCGCTGGCATGATGAAGGGTTCGGCGGGATTGCCCGCACACCCTGCCTGCACAGCGAGCCCCTAAGCCAGCTCACGGGGACCCAGATCCATGTGAAGCTGGAGAATTTGCAGCAGACCGGCTCGTTCAAGGAACGCGGTGCTTATGCCCGCATGCGCGCTTTGGGCGAGGACGTGAAAGCGCGCGGCGTCGTTGCGGCGTCGGCGGGCAATCATGCCCAGGGGGTCGCGTTGCACGGCCGACGACTGGGGGCGCAGACGCGGATTTTTATGCCGCTTGGCACGCCCACGATCAAGGTCAACCAGACCCGCGGACTGGGTGCCGACGTGGTGTTGGAGGGGGAAGATTTCGACGCGGCCAAACAGGCTGCCCTGGCCTTTGCCGACCAGTCAGGCGCAGTTTTTGTGCACCCGTTTGACGATCCGCATGTCTTGTGCGGGCAGGGCATGATTGCCCGCGAAATGCTAAGCATTGTGCCTGATCTCGACACGCTGGTAATCCCGGTGGGCGGTGGTGGACTGGCGTCGGGCATGGGGTTGATGGCGCGACGTATCAATCCCGATATCCGTCTGATCGGTGTCCAGGCAGACCTCTTCCCGTCCTTCCATAACCTCTATCACCAGCGTAAGGCTCCGGTGGGCGGCGTGACCCTGGCCGAAGGCATTGCCGTGCGCGAGCCAGGGACATTGACCCGCAGCCTGCTTGTGGACCTGCTCGACGAGATGCTGGTGGTGGATGAGGCTATGATTGAGCGGGCGCTCAATCTCTTTTTGACCCAGATGAGAGTGCTTGCGGAAGGGGCTGGCGCGGTCGGTCTCGCGGCCGTGCTGGCGCATCCAGACCTGTTTCGCGGCGGCAAGACCGGTCTGGTCCTGTGTGGGGGCAATATCGATACCCGATTGCTGTCTTCGCTGTTATTGCGCGATCTGGCGCGCTCTAACCGCCTGGCCCGGCTGCGCATCCAGTTGATCGATGTGCCCGGTCAGCTGTCCGGTGTGTCGCGCGTGATTTCAGAGGCCGGTGGCAATGTCACGGATGTGGCCTATCACAAGACCTTCTCGAACCTGCCGGCCAAGGTGACCAATATCGATATCTCGCTGGAGGCGCAGGACGCGGACCATATGGCAGCGATCATCACGGCTCTGCGCACAGCGGGGTTCACGGTGGAGCGGGCCGACTATTAATGGACCTCGCAGGTAATGGACCTCGCAGGGCCCAAAGCGCACGATACTAGTGGGTGCGCGTCCGGATCACGTGTGAGTTGAACGCGGCAAGGATGTGGTCACTCGTCGCCTGGATGATCAGGGTCTGGCCATCCGGATTGGCGCCGTGTTGCAGGAAGAGGCAATCATCCTGCGAGGCCGTGTCGGATTCCATGCGTTGGAGGAATTCGAAAAACTTGCGTTTGAACGCATAGATCTCCTCGGCGGACCCGAAATGGTGATGCTGACTGACCATGAACTCCCCCTCATAAACGCGCCGGTCGATCATCGTGCCGGCTGACAAACGCCCCGGATCGGATCCGGATAAATTGCTCAATGTGCTCCCACTCTGCCCTCAAACGCGTCGCCCCCGCGCCGGAGAGAAGCAGAAGGTTGCATCATGAGGACAGGCTAAACGGCGTGTCAATCAATCTTCCGGCCCAACCCGAAAGATTGGTATGTTGCGTTGCACAATGAGCACAAGCCGCCCAACGATAGAGCAAATACTCCACACTGACCGATTGGGGGCTGTGAATTTTCGCTGCAGTGCACGACGCGGTTTAACCAAGCGGTTAGGGGTTTAAGCCAATGTGAAAGCTACGATTCGTGCGGTGGGTTGGTTCGCCGCATGTACAAGGCTGGCCATTCAGATACGGGGTCCGAGCGATCTGAACGATGAGTATGATCTCGTCTCAAATAAATCGACGCCTCGACCGTGCGACCGAGATCAATCTGGGGCAGTTCCGCTTTATCGAGGTGCGCGAACAGGCCGGGTCTGATGCCTATCTCACGACGCCGGAACGCAAGAAAGTCTTCGACCTTTCCGCGGTTTGTCTGCTCGAGCGCATGAATGCCGATGATCTGCTGATGCGGGGGCCGGATGGTTTCCTGATTACATTTGCCGATCCGAATGAAACCAAGGCCGCCATTTTGACCGAGCGCCTGATCGGCATGCTCAACGAGTTTTACTCCGGCCACCAGGAAATGCACGGCCTGGATATCGAGGCAGAGGCGCGTGTGCTGACACGGTCTTCGCTGGGCGAATTGCTGACCTCCAGTTTGAAACTGGAAACCCTCAAGCGTGGTCGTCGGCGCGTCCAGTTGAAAACCCGGTTCGACGGTATCGATGCGGCGCAACGCTTCTGGGAGTATATTCCCGTCTGGGACAGCCGGAACAGTGTGTGTTTGAGCAGCGAGGCGGTTGCGCGGGCCAGCCTGAATACCGGTGAGTTTTTCCGCCGTGAAGTCCTGCTCGGCGAGAACACCGCACTCGATCACCAGGATCTCGACCTGCAGGCCATCCGCACTGTGGTGGATGATGTGGCCAAGTCGGATCTGTGTGGCACATCCAGCCGGGTGTATCTGGCGCTTCATCTTGATGGTCTGTCCCACAAGACATGTAACGCGGCCTATATGGAGGCCCTGCGTGATATTCCCGCCGAAGTGAAACCCAATCTGCGTCTGTGCGTGGAAGGTGTCGGCCCGGTGACCCAGGCCAGTCGGATCATGGACGCGCTGGCGCCGATCCAGCGCATGGAATTTCGCGTGGGTGTGATGTTGCCCATCCTGTTTGATCTTCGCCAGTTGCGCGCATTTCGCGATGCGGATCTGACCTTTATGGGCGTGCAATGGCCCAGCCAGGGGCAGGGCCTGCAATTCGGCTTGCTCAATGAGCTGATCCGTGAGGCGGCGCTGATCGAGGTGCCGGTCCATATGTTCGGTGTGGCAGACGCCCATGTCTTCTCACGGGCAGTGCAATACGGCGCCCGCTTGTTGTCGGGCCCCGCTGTGGGGGATCCGGCCCGGGTGCCGGTGCGTCGCGAGGAGCTGGCCTACAAGGCGATTCTCGACCGAGCCGAGGAAATGTCCCTGACGCTGGACCAGGAGTCGGAGGACTATATGGACTTCGATGACCCACTCGCCCAACCGGGTCTGCGCGGTACCGGTTAGCCGCGACGACCCAAAAGCGTCCCAAACCCACCTTGGAGCGAACTTATTGCTGCCAAGATGAAATCCTTTCCCTATGGTGCGCAACAGGGACAGGGAGGCGCATATGGGAAATCTGTGGCAACGGATGGTGCTGGCCGGTGTGGTCAGTGTTCTGGCGGCATGCGGGAATGGTGGCGGTTCGGAAGAGGTCCAGGAGGCCGGACCCGAATTTGTCGCCCGACCGGCAGATGCGCCGCGCGCTGTCTCGGCTCAGCCACCTGATTTCCTGTTCACGCGTTATCGTGTCGATGTGGAAGGCGATGCCCCGCGTATCTGTCTGGGCTTCACTGAGCCCCTGGACCCCGATGCGGATTATTCGCCGTATGTGGCGCTGGAAGACAGCGAGGCGTTCGCGTTCTCTGTGACCGGCCAGTTCCTGTGCATGGGCGGAATGGGGTTTGGCGAAAGCCAGCAGGTGACGTTGCGGTCGGGATTGCCCTCTGCCGACGGATCGGCACTGGAGAGCGATGAGACGATCGAGATCGAGTTTGGTGATCGCCCGGCCTATGTCGGTCTGGCGGGTGATGGCGTTATCCTGCCGCGCCGCGATGCCGATGGTCTGGCCGTCGAGACGGTCAATGTCGAAACGGTCCACCTCAATCTCTGGCGGATCAATGATCGCGCCCTTGTGTTCCGCAATATCACGCAGGGATATTCCGCCGGAGAGGGTGAGTATTACTGGCTCGACAGTGATCAGCGTCCCTTTGATGTCGCCGAGGAAATCTGGTCCGGTGAGATGGATACGGCTGGCCCGGCGAACACGGCGGTCACGACCGTCTTTCCCATAGCCCAAGCGATCGGAACGCTTGAGCCCGGTGCTTATTTTGTCCAGGTGCGTGATGCGGCGGAAGCCGTGGAGGGGTATCGCCAACCGGCCCGGGCCGGACGCTGGCTGATCATTACGGATCTCGCTTTCACCGCCTATCGGGGGGATGACGGGCTCGATTTCACCGTGCGTTCGCTGCAGACGGCCCAGCCCATGTCCGACATCCGGGTCCAGCTCGTGGCGGCCAGCAATGAAGTGCTCGAAGAGGTCGCGACCAATGAAGACGGTCTGGGCCGGTTCAGTGCCCCCCTTCTGGCCGGGACCGGCGGCATGCGCCCGCGCATGCTCATGGCTTATGGGCCGGACAATGATTTCGCGCTTCTCGACCTCAATCGCTCGCCCGTGGACCTGTCCAGCGAGAATGTGGGCGGGCGCCAGCGCCCGGAAGGGGGCGACGGCTATTTTTATCTGGATCGCGATATCTTCCGCCCGGGCGAAACCGTCCAGATGAGTTTGATGCTGCGTGACAGTGAAGGGTTTGCCATCACGGACCGGGCCGGTTCTGTGTCCGTTTACGGGCCCAACGGGATTGAGGCCGCACGCTATCGGTTCAATGCGGCGCTCAATGCGGGCACGGTGCACTGGGACTTCCCGGTCTCGCGCACGGCCGCGCGCGGACAATGGCGCATGGTGGCGGAACTCGATGGTTACGGGAGTGTCGCCTCCACCCGCTACACGGTAGAAGATTTCGTGCCTCAACGCATCGAGGTCGAGCTGGACACCGATACACAAGCCCCGATCAATCTGGGCGAAGTGCGTGAGATCCGCTCGGATGTGCGTTTCCTCTATGGCGCGCCCGGGGCCGGTCTGACGGTGGAAGGACGGTTTCGGGTCCAGCGTGATCCCTCGCCCTTCGATGACTATGCCGGTTTCAGCTTCGGCCGTCATGATGAAGAATTCCGCGAGATTGCCCGCGAGCTTCCCGACACGATTGCCGACGGCGCGGGCCGCGCGAACCTGATGCTCGATATCGGCGATATCGGCCGCGACAGCTCCTTGCCCTTGCGTGTGCGGGCCGTTGTCTCGGCCATTGAGCCGGGTGGGCGGGCCGTCTCGGATGATGTGCGCGTCCCCTATCGACCGCGTCCGGTCTATCTGGGCCTGGATCGAGAGCGCTTTGAAAGCGAACAGCGCGAGCGCGGTGCCGCGTTTGATATCGTCGCCGTGGACGCGCTCGGCCAGTCCCGCCCGCTGGAGGTGACCTGGCGACTTGTCCGTATTGACTGGCATTATGACTGGTACCGGGCCAATGGCGGGCGCTGGACCTGGCGTCGGACGCGTCAGGTGGTGCCGATCCAGGATGGGATTCTCCGTCTGGATGGCCAACAGCTGGGCCAGTTGCGGTTTGAGGAAATGGATTGGGGCTCTTACGAGCTCTATGTCGAGGACGCCGAGTTTGGCGCCCAGGCCTCCATGCGCTTCTGGGCCGGATATGGCGGCCGGGGTATTGCTGACGGAGATGCACCGGACCGTGTGCAGGTCGCCGGACCGGAGGAGAATGTCGCGATCGGTGATGAAGCGGTCGTGACTGTCATTCCGCCCTTTGCCGGCGAGGCTCAACTCGTCGTGGCGACCGACCGGGTGATCGAGACCCGGACCGTCAGCCTGCCCGAAGAGGGGGCGGAGATCCGTTTTGATGTGACCGAGGCTTGGGGTTCGGGCGCTTATGTGATGGTCAGCGTGTTCACTCCGCGCGATCCGGTGGATGAACCGCGGCCCCGCCGTGCTGTGGGGGTCGGTTATCTGCCGGTCGACATGGCATCTCGTACGCTGGACTTCACGCTGGATGTGCCTGATCGCATCTTGCCGCGCCAGACCCTGACCATCCCGGTCGAAATGTCCGGTCCGGTCGAGGAGGGGGCCTATATCTCTGTGGCTGCGGTGGATGAAGGTATTTTAGCCCTGACCCGTTTTGCCTCGCCCGACCCGCATGGCTGGTATTTCTCCAAGGCCGCGCTGGGTGTGCAATTGCATGATGATTACGACCGTTTGCTCGACCCCAATCAGGGGGCGGCCGCGGCCATTCGTTCCGGTGGCGACCAGATCGGCGGGGCCGGGCTGAGCGTGGTGCCGACCCAATCCGTCGTCCTGTTCTCTGGCCCGGTGCAGGTGGATGAAGATGGCACGGCGATGGTTGTGTTGGATATTCCCGATTTCAATGGACAATTGCGCTTGATGGCTGTGGCCTGGTCGCAGACCGGGCTCGGACAGCTTGCCCGTCCGCTGACCGTGCGCGATGATGTGCCGGCCGAGATCATTTTCCCCCGCTTTCTCGCCCCCGGCGATCAGGCGGATGCTACGCTGACCATTGATAATGTCGATGGAGCGGCCGGGCGTTACACCGCGCGTATCACCGGCACGGGGGCTGTGTCCGTGGATGAGACCCTGGCGGCCCGCTATAATGCAGACCAGCGCCGTGAAAGCCCGGTCGCCCTGGCCGGGACGGGAAGCGGGTTGGCCGAGGTCACGCTGGATGTCAGCGGGCCGGACGGTTTTGCGGTGGAGCGCAGCTATCCGATCGAGGTGCGTTCGGGCTTCCTGCCGCTCTCGGTCATTGAGCGGGCGAGACTGGAACCGGGAGCGGAATGGACCCCGGCGCCGGATGTGCTGGCCTCGTTTGTTTCAGGATCGGAAAGTCTGACGGTGAGCTTCGCCGCGACCCCGCTCGATCACACGGCGTTGCTCGAGTCACTCCTGCGCTATCCATACGGCTGTAGTGAGCAGATCACGTCACGGGCTATGCCCCTGCTTTATGCCGGACAGATGGCCGGGTTGGAGAACCAGTCCTTTGATCCGCGTCACCGGGTGATCATCCAGGACGCGGTGGAAACCCTGCTGAACCGGCAATCCGCAGACGGGACGTTCGGGCTCTGGCGCGTGGGGGATCGTTATGCCTCACCCTGGCTGGGCGCTTACATCACTGATTTCCTGGCGCGTGCGAAGGGTGCTGGGTTTGCCGTGCCGGATGCCGCTCTGGACCAGGCGCTTGATGCCATGGTCTTTGTCGGTGAGCAGGAATTCTGGCGTGTGCGCGGCTATGACAGCACGGTGTCGCGCTGGTCGGGGTCAACGGACACCGATCAGAGACTGCATGACCGGGCGGCGTCCTATGCGCTGTATGTGCTGGCCCGTGAGGGTCGGGCTGACCGCTCGCGCCTGCGTTACATGCATGACGAGCGTCTGGACCGGATCGACAGCCCGTTGGCGCGCGCCCATATCGCCACTGCCCTGGCGCTGATCGGCGACCGCGCACGTTCGCGCAATGCGCTGGGGGCGGCGGAGAACCGTCTGGGATACAATAATCGCGGCGACTGGTATCAGACACCGCGCCGCGACCGGGCTGGTTTCATGGCCCTGGCGGTTGAAGCAGGGGATTTCGAACGGGTTGACCGCCTGATCGATGACCTTGTTGCGGATCTGCCGGATCCCAATCGCATGACCACCCAGGAAAAGGCCTTTCTTCTGCTGGCCGCCCGGGCCCTGATGGGCGAGGGCGAGACGATTTCGTTGGAGGTCGAGGGGAATGTTGCAGCCAGCGAGGCCAATCTACACGGTGCAGTCTATGATGTGGCACCCTCGGTCCTTGCTGAGGGGGTTCAGTTTGCCAATGCAGGTCAGACCTCCTTGTGGGTCACACAGGTCGCGCATGGCGAACCGGCCAGCCCGCCGGGCGCCTCCGCCGAGGGTGTTGTGGTGGCCAAACAAGTGCTCAACATGGACGGCTCAGCGGCCGATCTCGACCGGGTGACCCAGAGTGATCGATTGATCATTGAAGTCGTGATCGATCCGCAGGAGCGCCGCACCATCCCGGCAATCATGGTCGACATGTTGCCCGCCGGTTTCGAAATTGAAGCCGCCGTGGAACCGCATGAAGCGCGCCGGACCGGTGTCTACAGCTTCCTGGGCGAGGTTGACCGGGCGCGCACCACAGAGATCCGGGATGACCGGTTCGTGGCGGCTATTCATCTGCGCAATGGCGAGCCCGTGCGGCTGGCCTATATCGTGCGTGCGGTCACACCGGGCGAGTTCGCGCTCCCTGGCGCGGTCGTCGAGGATATGTATGCGCCGGATACGTTCGGTCGCAGCGCCAGCGATACGGTCTCGATCCGGGCGGGCAATTGATCCTGGCAGCAGGGCTCAAGACGGGTTTCAACGCGGTCCGGGATCGTTTGTGGTTCCGGATTGCGGTCGGGCTGTGTGTGCTGCTCTGCCTGATTGTAGTGCTGGACCGGTGTTTCCCGCCTCCGCTGGACCAGGTCCAGACCGGACAGGTGGTGCGGGACCGGTTCGGACGTGTGCTGCGCGCCTATCCTGTGGAGGATGGGCGCTGGCGGCTGGCGGCCAATCTGGATGAGATCGACCCCCATTTCGTGGACGCCCTGCTGGCCTATGAGGATCAGCGTTTCTACACGCATTGGGGTGTGGATCTGCCGGCGATTGTCCGTGCCAGCCGGGATGCGGTACAGGCCGGTCGCGTGGTCTCCGGTGCATCCACAATCACCATGCAGACTGCGCGCCTTCTCGAGCCTCGACCCCGCAATCTCGGCTCCAAACTGGTGGAGATGATCCGGGCGGTGCAATTGGAAACCCGGCTCAGCAAGCGTGAAATTCTGGAGCTCTACCTGACCCTGGCCCCCTATGGCGGCAATCTGGAGGGGGTAAGAGCGGCCAGCTGGGCCTATTTCGGGCGTGAGCCCGACGAACTCACACTTGAACAAACGGCCATGCTGATTGCCCTGCCGCAATCGCCCGAAGCGCGGCGTCCCGATCTGCGGCCGGAAACGGCGATCCTCGCACGGGGCCGTGTGCTGGATCGATTGGCGATTGCGGGGCTGGCTTCGACCCGGGCGGCCCGCGATGCGTCGCTTGACCCGGCCCCGATCCGTCGTGATTTTCCCGATCAGGCCTGGCAGGCTGCGGACAGCTGGCGCGCCCGGTTTTCACATGTCAGCGAGATTCGTTCCAGCCTGGATGGTGAGCTGCAACAGGCGCTCGAGACCCTGCTGGCCGCGGAGACACCGCCTAACGCGCCCGATGTCCAGCTCTCCTTGATTGTCGTGGACACGCGGACCATGGCGGTCCGGGCCCTTGTCGGTGCGGCAGATCGCTCACGCGCCGGAGGCTGGCTGGATCTGACCCATCGTGCCCGCTCGCCCGGCTCCACGCTCAAACCCTTCATCTATGCCATGGCCTTTGATGACGGGCTGGCATCCGGACAGACCCGGATTGCGGATCTGCCCACGCGGTTTGCCGGCTATCGACCCGATAATTTCGATCGTCGTTTTCGCGGTGATGTTACGATTGCCGAGGCCCTGCAGCACTCACTGAATGTGCCGGCGGTGTCGGCGCTCGACCAGGTCGGGGCTCGCCGTTTCAATGCGGCACTGGGTTTTGCCGGTGCCTTGCCTGAACGTCGCCAGGGCGCCGGCGAGGATAGTGGGCTGGCGGTGGCTCTGGGCGGGGCGGGACTGACCTCGCGACAACTGGCTGTGCTTTATGCCGCACTGGATAATGAGGGCGTGGCGCGGCCGCTGCGCTGGCGGGACGAAGATCCTGTAACCGAGCAAGGATACGGGCTGGTGACCGCGGAAAGTGCGACGGAGATCCTCGACATTCTGCGCCGGGCTCCTCATCCGGGAGGGCGGGCCCCGGCCCATCTGACCCGGTCTGCCCCGCAGATCGCCTTCAAGACGGGCACATCCTACGGATTTCGCGATGCCTGGGCGGCCGGGGTGAGCGGAGGTTTTGCTGTCATTGTCTGGTCGGGGCGGGCGGATGGCGTGCCCAGACCGGGCGTGACAGGACGCGAGGGGGCCTTGCCGGTCCTGTTCCGGGTCTTCGATCAGATCTCGGCGATCATGCCGGACTATGCGCCCGAACGTGATCGCGAGGAGGTGGACAGTTTCACACCCCAGACCCTGGCCCGTTTCGAGCGCGAGACCGCGCCTCATATCCTTTTTCCGCCGCATGACAGCGAGGTGTGGATGGGCGAAACTGGACATACCTTCATTCTGGCCGCTCGTGCCGACGGGGATGTGCGCTGGTTCGCTGACGGAGACCCGCTGGATCTGGACCTGGCCGGTGACGCCCTTTGGCAGCCGCCTGGACCGGGTTTCTATGAAATACGGGTCGTGGACAGCCGGGGCCGGGAGAGCCTGTCCCGAGTGCGGGTGTTGATGCCGGGTTAGCTGTCTGTCCAGCCTGTCACGCGGTGCACGCGAACGTGAGAAGACTGTGTAGGCCTGGCCTGTCTAACCTGCAGACATGCGATATGTGAGCCCGACAGTCCTGTTCCTGATCGCGTGGATGATGATCGCCCCGTCCCACGCTGTGCCGGACCGTGTCCTGGGCCAGACTTCCCGCCATTCCGAAACCCTGGTCGCACAGATGGGGTATGGGCTGTACGCGCTGCAGCTGACGGATCGTCATGGTCGCCTGTGCCAGGCGCGCGGGTTTTTTCGGGGCGCTCCGCCCCAGGCCGCGCAGTTTTGTACGGGTCGGGTGACCGAACATTATCTGCGTCGTGCATCGCGGCTGTCCGTGCTTCTCGAAGGTGATGTGGCGGACCGGCTGGGCGCGTGTGTCGATGCAGACGGCCGTGTGACAATGCTTTATGTCGCAGCCGGTGAGGACCGGGGCCATTTGTCCAATGACGTGACCTGTCCTGTGGACCTGGAGTGGGGCATCTGCCCGAGCGGATGGGAGGTGCAGGGTGTTCAGCTGTATTTCAATCATCGCCGGACCTGGTGGCGTCATGCCCGGTTGATCGGTGCTCGCCCGCTGTGCGCTATTCCGATGTGATCCTCCTTACCCCGGTCCGGACTTGCCCTTTTGTTCGTCAACCGCAAGTCTGAGGAAAACGGGGAGATCCACACCATGTTCACCATCCAAACGCTGATGGCCGCCGCGTCCGGCCTGGTCCTGACCTCTGCGGTGCAGGCTCAACAGCCCGACTGGGCGCTGATCGTACACGGCGGCGCAGGTATTATCGAACGCGACCGCATGACGGACGAAACCGAAACGGCTTATCGGGCAGCCCTCATGGCGGCGCTGGAACGCGGTGAGGCTGTTCTGGCGTCGGGTGGGTCTTCCTTAGATGCGATCGAGGCCGTGATCCACGGCATGGAGGATGATCCGTTGTTCAATGCCGGGCGCGGGGCTGTCTTCACGGCGGCCGGGCGGAATGAACTCGACGCCTCGATCATGGATGGTGCCACGCTGAATGCGGGGGCTGTGGCGGGTGTGACACAGGTCCGGCATCCGATCAGCCTGGCCCGCGCCGTGATGGAAGAAAGCCGGCATGTGATGCTGCAGGGAGAGGGCGCTGAGACATTCGCGACAGAGACCGGTCAGGAACGTGTTGATCCGGCCTGGTTTTTCACAGAGCGGCGCTGGGCCTCGCTGGAGCGCAGCCTGACCGCACAGGGCCTGCCCCTTCCGCCGCGCCCTGAAGGGGCTCCCGAGCCCGCACCGGTAGAGCATGGTTTGCTGGACCAGGACGCCCGCGAACACCGGTTTGGTACGGTGGGTGTGGTCGCGCTTGATCAGGCCGGAAACATCGCAGCGGGCACATCAACCGGAGGCACGACCGCCAAGCAGTGGGGGCGGGTCGGTGACAGTCCGATCATCGGCGCGGGAACCTATGCGTCGAATGAGAGTTGCGGCGTTTCTGCGACCGGGACCGGGGAGTTTTTCATCCGTCTGACAGTGGCCTCTCGCATTTGCGCCTATGTCGAGTTTCAGGAGATGAACCTTCAGGAGGCCGCCGACCGTGTCATTCTTGAAGAACTGACCGAGTTGGAGGGGGATGGCGGAATTGTTGCGCTCACTCCTGCGGGAGATCTGGCCTGGAGTTTCAACACGCCGGGCATGTATCGCGCAAAATGGGTAGCGGGCGAGGCCCCGGTCGTCTCGATCTTTGGAGATGAGGACTAGGGTGCACCCGAACGCGGGAGCACCGAGCGGGCGAGGGCCTGTTCGGTCTCCCGTGCGATGGGGCGTCAGAGGATCGAGGACTCGCCGCGTGAGAAATAGGCATTGTCCGCCTTCATCTGCGCGATGATGTGGTCATAGGTGGCCCGGATCCGGGCGCTGCGGCGCACGGTTTCATGGGCGACCACCCATAAATCCATCGAGGAATTGAACTCCGGCAGGATACGGATCAGATTTTCGCACTGGCGGGCGAGGCGATGCGAGGTCACCCCCACGCCATAGCCTGCGGACAAACCGCTGACATGACTGGCCGGACTATTCGCCTTGAACGCCGTATGGCGTGGCAGAACCGGAGAGCCCTCTGCGGTGGAGGGCCAACCAAAGAAATCATTCATGCTCCAGGCGACGGCATCATGATCGGCCAGGTCTTCGACCTTTGCCGGCTCGCCGGCCCGTTCGATGTAGTCGCGCGAGGCATACAAACCCGCGCCCACTGTGGCACCCCGACGGCCCACTAGGCTTTGCTGGGTTCCGGGACCATTCCAGCGCAGCGCGATATCAGCCTCGCGGTCAACCAGATTCGCCGGGTGATTCTTGATGGCGATCTCAACACCGATATTCGGATTAGCGCGCTGGAAGGTCACGAGTGCGCGCGGGAGCCAGTCGGCGCCCAGGCCTTCACTGGCCGACACGACGACCAGGCCGGACAGGCTTTGATCATGCGCAACGGCAGCGCGTTGAATAGCCGAGGCTTCATCGCGCATGCGCTTGGCATGACTGATGATTTTCTCGCCCAGAGGGGTCAGTCGAGACTGACCATGCTCGCGGTCGAAAATCGGTTCACCCAGCCGGGTTTCCAGCGATTGAAGGCGGCGCGTCACCGTCGGCTGGCTGACGCCCAGCTCGTTCGCGGCGGCGGTCAGGCTGCCCGCTTCGGCAACGGCCAGACAGACCAAGTAATCAGACCAATCATCCATGCATTTTTGTATAAACCGCCAGACAGAATCGTCAATTCCATTGACCGGCAAGTTCGGTATATATGAACGCTACACATAAAGTGTACACTGTTCACCGAAGGGTTTTACCATGCTTCGTCTGTCTCTGGCGGCTCTTGCAGTCGCAGCCGGCCTGTCCGGTGTGTCCCATGCCCAGTCCTGCGAATCCGATCCGGAATTTGCGGCTCACCGCACCGCCAACGGCTCCATCCGCGCGCAGTACAACGCTGTTTCGCGGGGCGAGTGGCCGGAAGCCATCCATTTTGGCAATGAAATCGCCAATTCCGGTCAGCAGAAAATGCACCGGGCCGCTGCCCTGAACAATCTGTGTTACGCCTACGCGGCCACGGCGCGTTTCGATGAGGCCGTTGAAGCCTGCACCTCCTCCCTGGAGCTGCGCGAAAACAACTGGCGCGCGCTCAATAATCGCGGTGCCGCACACTGGCTTGCCGGTGACCGCGCCGCTGCGGCCGCTGATTTTGCCGCTGCCCAGGCAGAAGCCCCGCGTGAAGACGAAGTTGAGGCGAACGCTGCGCTCATCGCCTGCGCCAGCTAAGCCGGACATCTGTCCTGAAAAAGCCGGTCCCGTCGGGGCCGGCTTTTTTGTGTCCGCTCCTTGTCATTCTGGCATTGCATCCCGGCTCAAAGCGAAATAGTTACATATGTAACTAGTTGGGAAGGAGATGCTCATGTCGAACCGCAAATGGATCTACGCCTCTCGTATCGAGGGGCAGGCTTCGCGTCAGGCCCATGCCGATTTTCCGCCGGGGACCTATGAGCGGGAAATGTCGAAAGAGGGATTTTTCGGTCCCGCGGCCTTTCTGCATCACCAGTATCCGCCCACGGCGTGGACCCGGTTTGAAGGTCCGCTGCAGCCACGCGCCTTTGATCTGGCGAAACTGAGCCCAACGGACCTGACGCCCTGGTCGTCGCATAGTGTTCTGCACAATGCCGCCACTGATATCCGCATGTGGACGCTGAGCGCGAACATGCCGGCTCTGGCGCGCAATGGTGATGGGGACCAATTGCTCTTCATTCATGCGGGCAAGGGATCCCTGTTCTGTGATTTCGGTCATCTGGAGATCGAGGCCGGCGATTATGTCTACCTGCCACGTGGAACGATGTGGCGGATCAATCCGGCCGACCCGATGTCGATCCTGATGATCGAGGCGACCAACACCCATTTCACGCTGCCGGACAAGGGCCTTGTCGGTCCGCATGCCATTTTTGACCCGGCCCTGCTGGATGCTCCGAAAATGGACGAGGTTTTCCGGGCCCAGCAGTCAGACGAGAACCATGAGTGGCAGGTTCGGGTGAAGAAGCGCAAACAGGTGTCCACGATCACCTATCCGTTCAATCCGCTGGACGCGACCGGCTGGCATGGGGAATTGTCCCCGGTGCGCATCAATATCCGCCATATCCGGCCTCTGTTGTCAGATCGCTATCATCTGCCGCCCAGCGCCCATACGACTTTCCTGTCCGACCGCTTTGTGGTGTGCACTTTTGCACCTCGTCCGTTCGAGACGGATCCGGGAGCGCTGAAAATCCCCTTCTTCCACTCCAATGATGATTATGATGAAGTGCTCTTCTATCATGCCGGAGATTTCTTCAGCCGGGACAATATCGATGCCGGCATGATGACCTTCCACCCGGCCGGTTTCACACATGGCCCTCATCCCAAAGCCCTGAACAACATGCTTCAACAGACCAAGCGCGGCACAGATGAATATGCGGTGATGATCGACACTCGCGATCCGCTGGATGTGGGTGAGGGCGCCAGCTCGGTCGAAAATCCCGATTATGTGAAGAGCTGGGCGGCCTCGGTTCCGGAGACGCTGTGACATGATTTCGAGCGCTGGGCTGTCAGCTGATGCGTCCCTGTTTCCCGATGCCGTGGATGTCGCGTCGGCACGTGTCAGCCTGGTCAAGGTGAGCCGTGCGGACCTGGCGGGCGAGGCGTTTCTGGATGAACGCTGGGATCGAACGGGGCTCGCCCGTGATATCCGGCCGCTTTCGGCCCTGGCCCCGCGCGCGGATATGACCGGCTCGGGCCTGTTATTCATTTGGCACACGGCGTTTTGCTGCTCTACTTTGCTGGCGCGCTGTCTCGACAAGCCGGGCCAGAATCTGGCCCTGCGTGAACCGGCAGCGCTGATGGGGGTGGCCAGTCTTTACAGAACAGGACGGGCCAGTGAGGCGCGGTCTGCGCTGGCAGGGATCATCGGCCAGATGGCTGCGGGTCTGGGCCAGGATCCGTGTGTCACCATCAAGCCGACCAATACGGTCAACAATCTTTTGCCTGAATGTGCCGAACTGTTTGCGCAGAGCCGTCATGTGCTGCTGTCCTCCAGTCTCAAATCCTTCCTGATCTCCATTGCAAAAAAAGGGGAGGCAGGACGTGCCTTTGCCCGGCAGATGTTCACGGTGTTCGCGCTGGACGGGCATGCGATCGCGCGTACGGACCAGCGCCAGCTGATGCAGATGTCGGATCTTCAGATTGCGGCCCTCGTCTGGCACATGCAGATGGAAAACTTCCGGTCTGCGCTAAAGCGATTTGGACCAGAGCGTTTTGTCTGGCTGGACGGGGATGCGTTTGTGTCGAAACCTGCACAGGCACTGAGCGCGCTGGATGAGTGGGCCGGGCTGGGGCTGGGTGCCTCCCATGCCCGTGACACCGCGGACGGGTCTCTGCTGACGCGCAATGCCAAATCACCCGATGAGGCGTTCGGTGCCAGCACACGACAGTCACAGGCTGAGCAGATCGCCGCCCAGCTGGGACCGGAGCTTGATCAGATCGTCAACTGGAGCTGTGGTCTGTTTCCCGGATCGAATGCTGACGGACATTTGCCCGTGGCCCTGACATACTAGTTTTACGACCGGTCTGGTCCGCGCGGTCAGGCCCAATACATTCCCAATACATCAATGAGGAAAACCGATGAAACTCGCATCGCTCAAGAATGGCAGCCGTGATGGCCGTCTCGTTGTCGTTTCCAAGGATATTGCCTGGTATGCGGATGCCTCGCGCATCGCACCGACACTTCAGGCGGCTCTGGATGATTGGGCGCGTTGCGAACCGGAACTGCGCTCGCTCTATGACGAGCTGAACCGCGAGACCATACCGCGCGAGCGTTTCCACGAACATGACGCGCTGTCGCCTTTGCCGCGAGCGTTTCAGTGGGCGGATGGTTCGGCCTATGTCAATCACGTCGAACTGGTCCGCAAGGCCCGGAATGCGGAGATGCCTGAGACCTTCTGGACCGACCCGTTGATGTATCAAGGGGGATCGGATGCATTCCTCGCGCCGCGCCAGGATATCCCGCTGGGTGATGAGGCCTGGGGATGTGACATGGAAGGCGAGGTGGCCGTGATCACCGGGGATGCGCCAATGGGCTGTGATGAAGACGAGGCGGCCCAATCCATTCGCCTGTTGATGCTGGTCAATGATGTTTCCCTGCGCGGACTGATTCCCGCAGAGCTCGCCAAAGGCTTCGGCTTTTTCCAGTCGAAACCGCCCACCGCCTTCTCACCTGTAGCTGTTACCCCGGACGAGCTGGGCGATGCCTGGAGCGATGGCAAGGTACACCTGCCCTTGCTGGTCAATTACAATAATGAACCGTTCGGCAAGGCGGAGTGCGGGGTCGACATGACGTTCAACTTCCCGCAACTGGTCGCTCATCTGGCCAAGACCCGACCGGTCACAGCGGGCACGATTATCGGTTCTGGTACTATCTCGAACAAGCTGGACGGCGGACCGGGCAAGCCGATCACCGAAGGCGGCGTGGGGTATTCCTGTATTGCCGAGATCCGAATGATCGAGACCATTAACGAGGGCAAACCGTCCACCGCCTTCATGAAGGTCGGGGATAGTGTGAAGATCCAGATGAAAGATGCCGAGGGTCGCTCGATCTTTGGTGCGATTGAACAGACCGTCGTGAAATACGAGGGATAGGCCTGCGTGCTCCGGGACCGGTCTAGTGTGTCAGACCGGTCTCGGGTTTCAGGTGATAGCGTTCGCCGTCAAACCCCTCGAAGGTCTGGGTAACTTCGGGATGCCCGACCGGACCGTTCTCACCATCAGGCAGCAGATTGCCCTCAGAGACATAGGCGCCGTAATAGCTTTCTTCATTCTCCGCGAGGAGGTGATAGAAGGGCTGTTCCTTGGACGGACGAATGTCCTCGGGAATGGACTCATACCATTCCTCTGTATTGGCGAATTCCGGGTCCACATCCACCACAACCCCCCGAAAGGGGAACAGGCGGTGACGGACCACATCGCCGATACTGAATTTTGCCAAACGCATGATCATGCCGAATTCCCGGTTCTGTGTCGTTAGCATGCCCCCCAAGGAGACAGCCGTCCATGGCGCTCACTGCACTCCATGTGTGCAAATGTACCAGCTGCATGAGCCGTGAAAAGTTGCGTTAAGCTGCCTTGCTCCGTCTGTACGAAACAGTATCCTGCAGAATAACGACCATATTCAGGCCGATTCAGGCCGCTGTGCCATATAAGTAGGCCAGCGCCGACGGCAAGGGGATCATAATGGCGGACCGGAACTCCCGTGGCCCGACGGGTAGCGGATCCGCCGGACGGAAGCGCAAGCGTGGCAAACGCCCGCCGCAACCCGTCTACGGCGCGATCGACCTGGGCACAAATAACTGCCGCATGCTGCTCGCGCAGCGTACGCAGACCGGTTTTCACGTGGTGGATGCCTTCTCCCGGGTCGTGCGCCTGGGTGAGGGCCTGCATGCGAATGGGCGTTTGTCCGACGCAGCCATGGATCGCGCTGTCGAGGCGCTGAAAATCTGTCGGGACAAGATGGGGCGACGACAGGTCGCCAAGCATCGCTCGATCGCCACACAGGCCTGTCGCATGGCAGACAACGGCGAGGCCTTTCTGGAGCGTGTGCGCGAGGAAGCCGGCATCGAGTTCGAACTCATCACGCCGGAAGAAGAGGCGCGCCTGGCCGTGCATGGCTGTGTCGATTTGCTTGACCCGGACATGGATGCCGCTCTGGTCATTGATATTGGCGGCGGATCGACCGAATTGTCCTGGGTGGATCTGGCAGAATGGCGCAAGCGGGGTGGCCCGGACAGTGGCGGTCGTCCGCCGATGCGCTCCTGGATGTCCGCGCCGATCGGTGTGGTGACCCTCTCGGAACGCTTCCCCGAACGCGAGGATCGCCTGGCCTGGTATGACGAGATGAAGGCCTTCGCGCGTCGGCTGATCAAGACACCGCGCGGGGCCCGGGCCATGCGCCCGGTGTTTGCCGAGGGCCGTGCGCACCTTGTGGGCACATCCGGGACCGTCACCTCGATCGCTGGTGTACACCTGCAATTACCCCGATATGACCGTTCCCGGGTGGATGGTTTGTCGATGGGGCTGGACGAGGCTGAAGCGGCCTGTCGCCATTTGCGAAACATGGATGTCACCGGGCGTTCACGAGAGCCCACGATCGGCTCTGACAGGGCAGAGCTTGTGCTGGCGGGTTGCGCGATCTATGAGGCAGTGGCCGAGGCTTGGCCTGCGGCGCATTTGCGTGTTGGCGATCGGGGTTTGCGCGAAGGCCTGTTGCTCAACATGATGCGCAAGCCCAAACGTCGCCGTGGTCGTCGGGGCAAGAGCCAGACCCGGTCCAGCGACCCCCAGGCGAGCGCGTCGCGTGGCGAGACCGATGCATCCCAGACGCAGGCGCCCGCGCGGACCGACGCCGCGTCAGACGAATAGACAGCGATTGAGACGATGAGCGACGATAACGACAATAGCGGTGACGATACCGGTGAAGAGGGCGAAAAACGCTGGGGTGCAGGCGATGAACGCCGTCGCCGCCGGGGTGGTCCCGTCACCAAGGGCGGGGATGCCCGGGCCGCGAAACAGTTTCGTACGCGGGTGAAAACCGCACGCGGACGCAAGCTGTCCTCGACGCTCTGGCTGGATCGACAGCTCAATGACCCTTACGTGAAAAAGGCGCAGATGGAGGGATATAAATCCCGTGCGGCCTATAAACTCATCGAGCTGGACGAGCGGTTTGGTTTCCTCAAACCCGGTCAACGCGTGATCGATCTGGGTTCCGCACCGGGGGGCTGGGTCCAGGTGGCGCTCAAACGGGGGGCCAGCGAGGTTGTCGGGATCGACATCCTGGAAATGGACCCGATCGAAGGCGCGATCCTGCTGCAAAAGGATTTCACCGAAGATGATGCACCCGATCTGGTGAAAGCTCAGATGGGCGGGCCGGCGGATCTCGTAACCTCGGACCTGGCGCCGTGGACCACGGGACACCGAACTACGGACCACCTGCGGATTGTAGGCCTGGTCGAGATGGCCGCTGAATTTGCCTTCGATGTTCTCAAACCGGGTGGGCATTTCATCGCGAAAGTCTTCCAGGGCGGCGCCTCGACGGAATTGCTGGAACAGATGAAGGGCCGGTTCGAGAAGGTCCGCCACTTCAAACCGGACAGTTCGCGCTCAGGCAGTCCGGAGACCTTCCTGATTGCCATGGGTTTCAAGGGATAGAGAGATCGCCGTCATGAGCGCACGCATCGTCGAGATCAAGGCCGTTCATCCCGGCGACCCTGACCGTGTCTTCGCCGAAGCCATGCAGTTCGACGAGCTGAAATCCGCAATGAGCGGGCTGGCGACCTATGACGGCCTTCCCGATGGCGGTGTGGCGGAGGAAGGTCAGACCTATACCGTGGATGTCACGCTGTGGGGCTGGCTGAAGAATGGTGGACATGTGATGCATGTCGAGCGGCTCGACTGGGAGGCGCGTCTCATTCAGAGCCGCGAGCATAATGCCTCAGTGAAGCGCTGGGATCATTGCCTGACGGTCGAACCGCATGATCAGGGGGCGTTGTGGACGGACCGGATTGTCATTGATGCCGGCTGGCAGACACCGTTCACGGCGCGTTTTGCCCGTTATGTCTACACCTACCGCCATACGCACCGTTCTGCCTTGTCGATCGAGCAGAGTATTCGGCGCGCCTAGGGCTGGAGGATAATCGCCAGCGCCGGGTCGTGCTCGATCAGGCGACGTTGCGCCGCGCGCTCGCGTTCAATCCGGGCCTCAATCGCTTCCCAGCGTGGATCTTGTCGCACGGGCGCGTAGACCGGATTGAACCGCAATTGCCCCGGATTGCGCCAGCCCAGATCAATCGCTTCTGACAAGAGCGCGAAGGCCGCGTCCAGATCCCCGGCCTGGGCGTCCAGGGCCGCAAAGCTCAGCCGGATATCGGGCCAAGACTGGCCGTGTTGCCGGGCGTTCTGCAGGGCCGCACGCAGATCATCGCGCCGGTCGATGCCGTCGAGCATCATGGCCAGCGCGGCCTGGTCGATCTGGCGCACGCCGCTCAGCCCGGACATATGCTCGCGTGCGGCCTCCAGTCGTCCGGCCTGGGCCAGGGCGAGGCCTTCGAGATGGCGGATCCGGTCCAACTCGCGCAGAGCCTCGGGCAGGGTGGCGATGTGGGCCAGCGCGGCGGCCTCATCCCCGCGTGCCAACAGACCGCCCAGCCATTCGGCCTGCGTCACGCTATTGCTGGCGCCGGCCTCCAGCGCCCTTTGCCACCACATATCGGCTGCGGGATGATTGGCCAGGCTGAGCGAAGAAGCGATCTGCACGGGGGCATAGAGCGAGGGCGGGGCGCTGGCGAGCGCTTCGGCTTCAGCGGTCAGGCTTTCATGCAGGCGTCCACGCACGCGCAGCAGATAGGCGGCGCTGGAGCGGGCATTGGCGTCCTCCGGATCGAGCAAGACCGCTTGCTGATAGGCTGCGAGGGCTTCGTCGATCTGCCCCCGCGCATCCAGCGCATAGGCCAGGGCATGCCAGTTCGCGCCCTGTCCGGGATCGTCCTCGATGAGCGAACGCGCCAGCTGTTCGGCGCGCGATTGGTCGTCCGCGTGGGGGGAAAACTTGGTCAGGCGTGTTGTCAGGGCAAAGCTCAGCTGACGTTTCAGGGATGTGTGCTCGGGATAAGCCTCAAATGCGGTTTCGAGGATGTGTATGGCTTCGTCCGTGGCGGCAGGCTGGTGCAGGTCGAGCAATTGACGGGCCCGGTCAAGCGGCACAGCCAGCCCCATCTCCATCGCAGGCTCGGATGTCTGTTCCGTCGGAGCGGGGGGGGCATCCAGCGAAAACCAGCCGGAATTGAGCAGGACGAGACCGGGAATGATGATCGCGAGCAGGAGGGCGCCGAGGACGAAATCCTCCTTGCGGAATGTCGTTTTGGGCCGGGTCCAGGGTGCCGCTGGCGCGACCATCAGCGCATAGCCCTTATGGCGCACGGTGCGGATATAGCGCGGATGTTTGGCCGTCTCGCCCAGCGCCTTGCGCACCATGGCGATGCGTTGGCTGAGCGTGTCCTCGCTCACATGGGATTGCTGCCAGACTGTCTCTGCGAGCTGTTCCGGCGAGACCGGATCCGGGCAGGCCCGCGCCAGTACCATCAGCAGATCAAAGCTGAGACCGGTAATGTCCAGACTGTCATCCCCGCGGCTCACGCGGCGCGCCACCGGATCAACCTCCAGATCGCCGAGTTCGAACACGGTCGCTGTGATGTCGGTTTGAGGCTCGGTCATGGCCGGTTTCAGCTTTCTTCAACTCACTTCAGGTGACCGGGAACGCGATGTCCGGTCTGTCAGAGACATGTTCGAAACAGAGGAGTTGCGTTGAACATGCCTTGCGTCAAGTCACTCATTGCCGCCACCGCTGCGGCCAGCCTGTCCGTGCTGACATCCCTGCCGGCCATCGCCCAGAGCTTCACCCTGTCGGCAGCCGACGAGGCGCAGCTGCGCCAGCGTGTCGAGGAGGGCGCCTATGGCACCGTCACCAGTGTCGCCATTCTCCATCAGGGCGAGACGAGGCTCTCGCTCTATGCCCATGGCGCAGAAGCGACGACCCTGCACGATACACGCTCGGTCACCAAGACGATCACCGGATACGCCGTGTCCGCCGCCATCGCCCGGGGAGAACTCAGCCTCCAGACCCGTGTGGCGGATTATTTCCCCGATTATGCCGATTCCATGGATGATCCGCGCAAGCGGGCGATCACGGTGGAGGATTTGCTCACCATGTCCGGTCCGCTGGAGTGCAATGACTGGAGCGAGTTTTCTCGCGGCAATGAGGAACGCATGTATCTGGTCGAGGACTGGACCGGATTTTTCTGGACCCTGCCGGTCCGGGGTTATCCGGCTTGGGCCACACCGCCCGATGAGACGCCCTATGGCCGCGCCTTTTCCTATTGTACAGCGGGTGTTCAGCTGCTGGGTGAACTGGTGGAGCGCGCCACCGATCAGGCCTTTACCGCGTTTACCGAACACACCGTGCTGGCGCCACTGGGTATTGAAACCGTGCACTGGTCGCGCAATGGCCAGGGACAGGCGCATATGGGCGGTGGGTTGCGGCTGACCACACTGGACCTGGCCCGGCTGGGCGAGCTGCAACGGCTGGACGGTGTGTGGCAGGGCTCACAGATCCTGGCCGAGGGCTGGGCTGATGGGGCGCTGACGCCCCGGGCCGATATCCCGAACACGCCGGGCTATCTCTATGGCTATTTATGGTGGCTGATCCCCTATGAGGTGGCGGGTGACACCTATTGGGCTGCGGCGATGACCGGAAATGGCGGCAATCGGGTGATGGTTCTGCCGGATTTCGCTCTTACAGTGGTGTTCACCAATACCGATTTCAACACACCGGGCATGCATCAAAACGCGCAGCGCTTTTTCGAGACCGAAATCGTCGCACGGCTGGGTCGCTAACGCCTCTGATGGGGGTGTCAGAAGGTGTTGTACTCGGCTCTTTGTTTGCCCGCTCGTTTGTTTCGCCCCTCACCCGCCTCGTTGCACTCGGCACCCTCTCCCCCGACGGGGAGAGGGAAAGAAGAGTCCTTCTCCCCACTGGGGAGAAGGTGGCGCGCAGCGCCGGATGAGGGGCTCCAGCAAAAAGAAACAAACGGGTGAGGGGCCTCTGAAAAAAGCCCGGTGAGGGGCCTGCCGAAAATCCGCGCAGACCCGCCCTAGTTGATCTGGAAATTGCGGCGCAGGGCGAGCAGGGAGAGGAAGATCAGGGCCGAGGCCAGGAGCCCGTGCACCAGCATGCCGGCCATGATGACACCCCGAAACAGCGGGGCGCCATCGCCCAGATAGCCAAACACCTCCCCGCGCCCGGCCAGCAGGCGGAAGGGCCCGAGCGCGCCCTTGGTCACGGCTTCCACCAGCTCGAAGACAAAGGGGTGGGCGGTGTCGCCGCACGCCATGCCCCAGCAGATATCCTCTAGAACGCGACTTCCGCTCCATCCCGAGGCCACGGCTAACCCGATATAGACGAGGAGTATCCAGAACGAGGCCTTGATCAGCGTGGCCAGTGGCGCGGTGACGGAGCCGCCATAGTGGCTGATCCGGCCATACCGCTGGGAGGCCCAGAGCTGGAATTGCCGGTTGGGCCGCGGCAAGAGCCAGGCCCGCAAGCGATGCCATCGCGCATGAATTCGCTTGGGATGGTCGCGCACTTTGTCGCGCATTTCGGAGCGCCTATCCGCCAGTGCGTGTTTCGTGCGGTGTTCACGCGCGCGGATTTCATAGCTGAAAAAATGCTGTTCGCGGGCCTTGTCTTCCGCCGCCGCCATCTGCGTTTTCAGCACCCGGCAGCCCGCTTCCAGTGCGGCAAAACGATTATCCGCGCCGCGCCGTTCACGCTCGGGGTCTTCTAGGGGCTCGTAACTGTTAGCCGTGCGCGCGATCTCATCACGCTCGGCAGCGCTCTGCGCGTCCTCCAACGCCTGTTCGAACTGGTCATCCATGGGATGAACCGGGTCGACAGACAGGCCCTGATCGAGGCGAATGCCCTGAAAAGCGGAAAAGGGCAGGTGCTCCACGCCTTTCAGGTCGAGCACTTCGTTGAAGCGGCAATTCTCAAACAGGCCATCGCGGTCTTCAGCGGTCTTGGGGAAGCTGCAGCGCGCGAAATCAGCGGTGCGTTTAAACAGGGCATTGCGGAAGCTGGTGGGTCCTTCAAACACGCAGCCGAGCTTCAACGCCTGGTCAGGCCCCAAACTCTGCCGGGCCAGGCCAAAAAAACAATCCTCCTCGAAAACCACATCGGCAAACACGGCGGCCCCAGGAAAGCGCGCATCGATCCACTCCGTCCGGCCCTTGAACCGGCTACCGAAAAAATCAAAGTGGGATCGAACCTGTTCGGGCTTTGGGCCTTCGGGGCTATCTTCGGCCGAGTTGAGTCCCGTGAACACGGCGGAATGTGCGAATTCGACAGATTGAAAAAGGGCCTTTCCGCCGGAGAATTGCGCTTCGTAGAAGCTTGCGTATCCGCCGGAGAATTGTGCCTTATCGAAGCTTGCGTATCCGCCGGAGAACTGCGCGAATCAGAATTCTGCGTCACCGCCGGAGAATTGCGCTTCGTAGAAGCTTGCGTATCCGCCGGAGAATTGTGCCTTATCGAAGCGTGCGTATCCGCCGGAGAATTGCGCGTCTCTGAAGCTCGCGTCACCGCCGGAGAATTGTGCCTTATCGAAGCTTGCGTATCCGCCGGAGAATTGCGCGTCTCTGAAGCTTGCGTCACCGCCGGAGAATTGTGCCTTATCGAAGCTTGCGTATCCGCCGGAGAATTGCGCGTCTCTGACGCTTGCGTCACCGCCGGAGAATTGTGCCTTATCGAAGCTGGCGTATCCGCCGGAGAATTGCGCGTCTCTGACGCTTGCGTCACCGCCGGAGAATTGTGCCTTATCGAAGCTTGCGTATCCGCCGGAGAACTGCGCGAATCGGAAGTCTGCGTCACCGCCGGAGAATTGCGCTTCTTGGAGGTTTGCGTCACCGCCTGAGAATTGCGCTTTGTAGAATTCTGCGTCACCGCCGGAGAATTGCGCTTCGTAGAAGCTTGCGTCTCCGCCTGAGAATTGCGCTTTGTAGAAGCTTGCGTCACCGCCGGAGAATTGCGCGCCTCGGAAGTTTGCGTCACCGCCGGAGAACTGCGCGAACCTGAAGTCTGCGTGTCCGCCGGAGAATTGTGCTTCAAAGAAGAATGCGCTTTCGCTGGAGAATTGCGCGTTGTCAAAGCGTGTCGGAGAGCCGAACACGGTCCAGTTAAAGGAAGCGATCGCCAACCAGCGGGTGTAATCCGCCCTTAGATGATAGGCGCCCGCCTCGGTCTGTGCCCCGACCTGAGACGGGGCGGGCGGGCGGGGCAGGGTTCGGATCTGGGCCCCGCTCAACTGGGCGCGCCGGTCCGGACCGATAAGTGTTTCATTCTCCCATACTCCAATCTTTTCCACCTCGGTTCTCGCGGCTGTGCGGATACGATAGGCGAGCTCTGTCTTGAGGGTCTGCCAGCGCGCATCTTCTGCATTTGTTTTCCAGCTGTCCGCCCCGTCTTTCCAGTGCTCGGGCAGGTGGCAGATGTGAAAACGTGGCTGGTCGTCATGGTCTTCCAGCAGACCCGCGGCGAGCAAGTTCTCATCCGAGAGCAGCGACTGACCATTCCAGCGCCAGTAATCCTGCAGCGTGGCGTCGCGAGACCCCTCAGGCAGGGCGGGATCCTCGCGCTCCATCACCTGACCGTCCGGTGTGATCGACCAGCCTTGCCAAGGGTGTATGGGATGACCGCCTTTATTCAGTGCCGCCAGTCCCGCCCAGGAAAAATCCTGCGCCCACCACTTGTCCCACCATTCCTGGTCGAGACGGGCTTTGAGCTCTGCGCGTTTTGGACCTGTCAGCTTGGCCATTGTATCCCCCTGACATGCAGTGTAGCGCGCGGCTTCAAACACGCAATGGGTGTGTCGGGGGTGGTGTCGGGGAGTGTTTGCTGGTCTCTTGTTTGCCCGCTGGATTGTTTCGCCCCTCACCCGCCTCGTTGCACTCGGCACCCTCTCCCCCGACGGGGAGAGGGAAAGAAGAGTCCTTCTCCCCCACTGGGGAGAAGGTGGCGCGCAGCGCCGGATGAGGGGCTCCTGCAAAAAGAAACAAACGGGTGAGGGGCCTCAAAAACACTGGCGGATCAAGTCGGTTCCCGATTGCCCGTAGCGCTGGCGTTGTTGAGGAGAGAACTCGGCTCGAAAGCGCGTCTTTCAGCTCGGCCGGTACAGCGGGGGTTGGATCGGTAGACGTCAGTGCCGCTGACCTCCGCCCGCCAGGCGTGTTACGCTGAACCGTTGCAGAGTTTGGGGATGAGATGAAACGGACGGCACAGTGTTCTTGCGGACAGCTCAGAGTGATCGCGACATCGGAACCCACATCTGTGTCGCTGTGTCACTGCAAAGCGTGCAAGCGTCGCACGGGGTCCAGCTTCGGGGTGGCCGTGTTTTTTGATCACGCGGATGTCCAGCTGACCGGAGCCTCTAGTGTATATGAGAGGCAGGGGGAATCCGGACACCGTATCCGGTTCCATTTTTGTCCTCACTGTGGATCGACCGTTTACTGGTATCCACAGGTCAAGCCGAAACATATCGCCGTGGCTCTGGGCTGTATCGACGATCAAACGGGTCTGAAACCGTCCAAGGAAGCGCATATCGAGCAGCGGCAAGCCTGGCTCGACCCGATCCGTTAGGTGACTAGTTGTCCTGTTGCGCCTGTTCCAGCTGTTCTTCTGCTTCCAGCCATTTTTCCTCGGCGGCGTCGATCAGCTCCACCGCCTTGGCGCGCTTGATCTGGAGATCCGTGGCCGTCTGGGGATCTTTTTCATACAGCCCCGGTGTGGCCAGGCCCTTATCGATCACCTCCAGCACGCCGCGCAGGCGTTCGGCTTCCTTTTCCCATTTCGTGATGGCGTCACGCAGGGGTTTGAGGGCCTTGCGCTGATCGGCCGCCGAGCGCCGGGCAATGGATTTCTCATCAGTGGCGAGCGTTTTTTTCTTCGGCGTATCCTTGCCTGCCCGCCCGATCAGGGAGAGGCGATAAGTCTCGATATCGTCCTCATAAGGCAGGACCTTGCCATCACCGACCACCCATAATCGGTCGACACAGGCCTCGATGAGATAGCGGTCGTGACTGATGAGGATCACAGCGCCTTCATAGGCATTGATCGCCTGGATCAGCTCATTGCGACTATCCATGTCGAGGTGGTTGGTCGGCTCGTCGAGGATCAGCATGTGCGGACCGTCAAACGTGATCAGATTGAACAGGAGTCGCGCCTTTTCGCCCCCTGAGAGGGATTTGGCCGGCGTTTCCTGACGGTCTCCGGGCAGTCCGAAACGGGCCAGGCGCGATCGTCGTTGTGCTTCGGTGGCGTCAGGCATGCGTTCGATCACATGCTGATAGGCGGACACGTCCGGCGAGAGATGTTCGATCTGGTGCTGGGCAAAAAAGGCAATCTGCAGCTTCTTGTGCTTGCGCAGGAAGCCGTCCATCGGGGCGAGACGATCGGACAGGAGTTTGGCCAGCGTGGATTTACCCGCGCCATTGCGTCCGAGAATGCCGATCCGGTCGTCGGGATCAATGCGAAGATTGATATCCCGCAGGACCGGCTTGCCCGGTTCATAACCGGCCTGGAGATTTTCCATGCGCACAATGGGCGGTGCCATGCGACGCTGTGGACTGGGAAAATCAAAGGGCGAGACCGGATCATCGACAATCGTGGCGACGGGCTGCATGCGTTCGAGCATTTTCACCCGCGACTGGGCCTGTTTGGCCTTGGAGGCCTTGGCCTTGAACCGGTCGACAAAGCTTTGAAGATGACGACGCTGGGCGTCCTGCTTTTCCAGTAATTTCATTTGCAGGCGTTGCTTCTCGCGCAGAGCCTTTTCGAAATCATCATAACCCCCTTCATAGACGCTGATCTTGGCGTCCTTGAGATGGGCGATGCGCTGGACGGCGCCATTGAGCAGGTCGCGGTCGTGCGAAATGATCAGAACCGCACCGGGGAAGGCTTTCAGATAGGACTGAAGCCACATCACTCCTTCCAGATCGAGATAATTGGTCGGCTCGTCGAGCAGGAGCAAGTCGGGGCGCGCAAAGAGTGTGGCGGCGAGGGCGACCCGCATGCGCCACCCACCGGAGAATTCCCGGCAGGCCCTTTGCTGATCCACACCGGAAAAGCCCAGTCCGGACAGAATGGATCCGGCGCGGGCTTCGGCAGAGTGGGCGTCGATATCGGCGAGGCGGGTCTGGATCTCGGCTATACGGTTGGGGTCGGTTGCGGTTTCCGACTCGTGCAGCAGGGCGGCGCGTTCCGTGTCCGCTGCGAGCACGACCTCCATCAAGGTTTCGTCACCGCCGGGCGCCTCCTGGGCGACCCAGCCGAGACGGGCGCCCTTGAGCACACGGGCCTCGCCGGTTTCCGAGGAGAGTTCGCCCCGGATCAGGCGGAAGAGCGTGGATTTGCCGGTACCATTGCGCCCCACAAGCCCCATCTTGGCCTTGGCGGGCAGGGCGAACGTGGCCTGGTCAAACAGGGTGCGGCCTTCAATCCGGAAGGTGAGATCATTGACGTGTAACATGGGATTTGGGGGCGTAGCGCTTCGTTTCCCCGTGTGCAAGCGCTTTGGCAGTCTCCCGCCCGGGACGGGCGCGCAGACTGTCCCGCTGTGCCCGCACGTCCGGCTGAGGCAGAAGGCGGACAACCTCTTGGGACGAGTGTTGAACATAATCGAGGAAGATCATGTCGTCTTTTCTTGCCCTCTCGGCCCTGGCCGTTCTGACCGTGAGCGATCCGGTCGATGCGACCTTTGCCAGTAATGAACATCATCAGTTTTCCGCGCAGGAAATGGAGCGGATTGGCGAGCGCCTGGCTGTGATCCATGCCCGTGTTGCCACCGACTTCCCGCATCTGGATGACCGGGTGAATGTGTCTGTTGTGCCAGTGAACCGTCCCGTTCTGGATGCTCTGGGCGGTGTGACCGGCCGGGCCGACCAGGTGGACCAGGTTCTGATTGAGATGTCGGTCACCTTTCCCGGTGGCATGGATGCCGCATCCGAGGCCGGACTGGACGCGACCTTCGCACATGAGCTTCACCACACCGCGCGCGGCTGGCTGATCAATGGCAATCATTATGGCTATGGCATCCAGATTGCCGCCATCAATGAGGGGCTGGCGACGGTCTATGCGGAAGAGCTTTTAGGGACGGTCAACCCCTCCGACCTGCCGCCCGAAGATGTCGAGGCGTGGGCCCTGGAAATCCTGGCACTGCCGCAGGCCTCCGATTACGGGCACTGGATGTTTTCCCATCCCGACGGACGCGAAGCGATTGGATACCGGACCGGACGCTGGGTGGTGCGCCGCGCCATGGCGCGTTCCGGGCTGTCGATCATCGAATTATCCGACATGACACCGGAGGCGATCTGGCGTCTGGCCGGCTATGATTGGGACCGCGCTTTGAGGTGATCCAGGGTCTGCCCGGTCGGGCCGATGTGTCAAAAGAGCCGTGTGTCCCGGACCCCGGGGATGCCGGCTCGTCTGGCGCCGCAGCCGATAGATTTTGGATCCATAAGCGTTATACTATAACGCAAATGTAATCCCGACCGTGCTGGACGATAGAGTATCGGCAGCTTAACCTCGCGTCATGCGAGAATGCGGGCGAGGTCTAAACGCATTCCGCGCAACATATAATCGGGGTAATCAATGAAACCTATTCTTGCCGCCACGGTGGCGTTTTCAGCGCTGGCATTTGTGGCTCCGGCCTGTGCCCAGTCTGAAGACGACACCCTGTCGAGTGGAACTTTCTCCGCTTTCGAATTGCGCAATATCGGCCCGGCCTTCATGTCCGGCCGGATTTCCGACATCGACATCCATCCGGATGACCCGTCGACCTGGCTGGTCTCTGTCGGCTCCGGCGGTGTTTGGCGCACGGAAAATGCCGGTACGACCTGGACGCCGCTGTTTGATGGCCAGCCTGTCTATTCGATCGGTGCGCTGACCATCGATCCGAGCGCGCCCGATGTCATCTGGGTGGGGTCCGGTGAAAATGTGGGCGGGCGCCATGTCGGTTGGGGTGACGGGATTTACCGCTCTACCAATGGTGGCCAGACCTGGGAGAATATGGGCCTGCCTGACAGTGCGCATATCTCGCAGATCATTGTGCACCCGGACGACAGCGATACGGTCTGGGTTGCGGCCCAGGGTCCGCTCTGGTCCTCGGGCGGAGATCGCGGTCTGTTCAAGACCACTGACGGCGGTGAGACATGGGAGAATGTCCTCTCCGACGGCGAATGGACCGGTGTGACCGACGTGATCATCGATCCGCGCAATCCGGACCGCCTGTATGCGGCCACGTGGCAGCGTCACCGCACGGTCGCGGCCTATATGGGCGGCGGACCAGAAACGGCGATCTACACGTCGGAAGATGGTGGCGAGAGCTGGGACAAGCTGTCCGTCGGCCTGCCCACCGGAAATCTCGGCAAGATTGGCCTGGCCATTTCGCCGCAAAATCCGGACGTGATCTACGCCGCGATCGAAACCGAGCGCCGCGAAGGCGGTCTGTGGCGGTCCGAGGATCGTGGTCAGTCCTGGTCGAAAATGTCGGACGAGGTCGCCGGTGGCACGGGTCCGCATTATTATCAGGAGCTCTATGCCAGCCCGCACAATTTCGACGAAATCTATCTGGTGTCCAATACCAGCCGCTATTCCCGTGATGGCGGACGCACGTTCGAGTCGATCGACAACACCAACAAACACGTGGACGATCATGCGATAGCCTTCCGTGAGGACGATCCGGATTTCATCCTGTTCGGATCAGATGGCGGGCTGTATGAGAGCCTCGATGGCATGCAGACTTGGCGTTACATGGCCAATCTGCCGATCACCCAGTTCTACAAGATCGCCGTCGATGACAGCGAACCTTTCTATTCCGTTTATGGGGGGACGCAGGACAATTCGACACAGGTCGGTCCGTCCCGCACGCTGAACCGCCACGGCATCCGCAATGATGACTGGGAAGTCGTGGTGTTCGCCGATGGTCACCAGCCCGCGACCGAGCCGGGCAATCCGGACATCGCCTATGGCCAGTGGCAGCAGGGTAATCTGGTCCGTTTTGACCGCACGACCGGTGAGATCGTTTATATCCAGCCGCGCCCGGCGCCGGGCGAAGACCCGCAGCGCTATAACTGGGATGCACCGATCCTCGTGTCCTCGCACGACCCGGCGCGTATCTATCACGGGTCCCAGCGTCTGTGGCGGTCGGATAATCGCGGTGACAGCTGGACGCAATTGTCCGGCGATCTGACCCGCAACCAGGACCGTATGCAATTGCCGCTCATGGGGCGCCAATGGTCCTGGGAAGCGAGCTGGGACATCTATGCGATGTCCAATTTCAACACGATCACCTCTATCGCCGAAAGCCCGGTGAATGAGGATGTGTTGTTTGTGGGCACGGATGACGGTCTCATCCAGACCACGACCGATGGCGGCGCCAACTGGACCGTCACCGATGTCTCGCGTCTGCCGGGTGCACCGCGTGGGGCCTATGTCAACGACATCAAGGCCGACCTGTTTGACGAGAACACGCTCTATGTGGCGCTCGACAATCACAAATACGGCGATTTCACACCGTATCTCTACATGTCGACGGATGGCGGACGTCGCTGGACCAATATCGGCGAGGACCTGCCCGAAGATCACGTGGTCTGGCGTATTGTGCAGGACCACGAGAATCCGGACCTGCTCTTCACCGGCACCGAATTCGGCGTCTTCTTCTCGGTCGATCGCGGTGAGAACTGGATCAAGCTGACCGGTGGGGCACCGACGATTGCCTTCCGCGATCTGCAGATCCAGCGTCGTGAAAACGATCTTGTGGCCGGCAGTTTTGGTCGCGGCATTTTCGTGCTCGATGACTACTCGCCCTTGCGCGAGGTTTCGGCGGAGGCTCTGGAGGCCGATGCGCTCCTGTTCCCGAGCCGCGATGCGCTTTGGTATATGGAAGAGCACCCGCTGGGCTTTGGTGCCGGTGGCTCGCAAGGCCATGGCTATTACCGGGCCGAGAACCCTGATTTCGGCGCGGTGTTCACCTACTACCTGAATGACGGCCTCCAGACCGCAGCGGAAATCCGTCAGGACGCGGAAGCGGACCGGATTGAAGCCTGGGACGATACGCCATTCCCCGGTTTTGACACTGTTGAAGCCGAGCGTCGTGAACATGCACCGGAAGTCTGGCTGGTGGTCTCCGATCAACGCGGCAATGCGGTGCGCCGTATCCCGGGCGCGACCGGGTCCGGTTTCCATCGGGTCAGCTGGGATCTGCGTCGTCCGCTTGGCTCGGCGATTACCCGGGCCGGTGGCGAGGAGATCCCGTCCGGTGTGATGGTGGCTCCGGGCACGTATACAGCGACGCTCTATCAGCGCGTTCGCGGTGAAACCACACAGCTCGCAGCTCCCGTGGAGTTCGACGTGGTCCCGCTGAGATCCGGCGCGCTGGAAGGGGGTACCCCGGCTGAAGTGGCGGCGTTCTGGGATCGTCTGAATGATTTCCAGGCGGATGTCTCGGCAGCCAATGCCATGTTGTCCGACATGGATGACCGTCTGGACATTATGCGGACGGCTCTTGTGCGGGCACCCGCGGCACCGGGTGAACTGGATGCCCAGTGGCAGGCTTTGCGCGATGAGGTCTATGCCATTGAAGAAGCCCTCAATGGCAATCAGTCCCATGGCGGTTTTTACGGTGCGCGTCCGGACACGATCAGCAGCCGTCTGAGCATGGTGGGTCTGGGTGTTGGAAACTCGACCTATGGGCCGACACCAAGCCATCTGGAGCAGTTCGGATATGCCCAGGATGAGTTCGCCGAAATCCGCACACGCCTCAATGCGCTTTATGAGACGGATTTCCCGGCTCTTGAACGCGCGCTGGATGAGGCCGGGGCCCCCTGGCGTCGTTCGGGTGGCACGGATCGTTTGCCGAACTGAAGCACCGGGTCATATCGACCCCTGTCACAAAAACGGGCCGCAGCGCATGCTGCGGCCCGATCTGTTTGAGCTAGCCGCCGAAACGTAGACGCACGCCCATCCGCATCCAGCGCCCCGCGCTTGGTAAGCCCAGCTGCGGTTCGATCCGGGTATCGGTCACATTATCGACCCGCACGAACAGATCCCACGACTGGGTTTGCGGTGCGTAGTCCAGGCCGAGATTAAGCGCGGTCGACCGGGCGAGCGGTTCAAAGACATCTTCATCGGTGAAGGAATAGGCCCGGCCGCGATGGCTGGCCTCTGCAGACAGGCTGAGAGCAGGACTGGCCTGATACCGGGCCGCAAGACGGGCGATCAGCTCCGGTCGTTCCGACAAAAAGCGTTGATTGTCGAGACCAATGGAATCTTCCCGGCGCAGTCGCATGGCCGTGAGGCCGGCATCGAACGAGATTTGATCGCTGATCTGCCAGTTCAGTCGGGTCTCGACACCCAGGGCCTTGGCCCCCTGAGCATTGACGCGTTGACGCAGACGCTGACCGTTGAGGGTCAGATTGATCTGATCAAGCGTATCGTCCTGTTGCCACGCAAAGGGGGTCACGCTCCAGTTGAGCGTGTCTCCGCCATAACGGATCTCCATATCCGCCGAGTAAAGCGTCTCGGCCTCCAGATCCGGATTGGGCAGGAAACGATTGAGGGCCGTACCGTAGAGTTCGCGCAAAGTCGGAATCCGCGCCTTGCGGCTCAGCGAGGAGCGCAGGCTCCAGCGCTCGCCAACATGCCAGAACAGGCCCGCGGTCGCATTCCAAGTGTCGAAATCGCCGGTTTCGGGGCGTCCGGCTGTCTCGGTGGCTTCAAGCCGGTCCGCGCTGGCACCGGCAAACAATGTCAGGCTTTCGCCCAGATCGCGCTCATACTCGGCCCCCACACTGTAACGACGATCCCCAAACCTGTCCGGGGTTGCGGGATCTTGCCCGGCAGCGACCTCACTCTGGTCGTGTGAGGTGTCGAGCACGGTGAGTGACAGGCGCAGATCGCCGCCGGCGATCTCGCGGATGTCGCCGATCAGGCGCAGGCCGTAGGCGAGGTCCTCATCGCGCTGGGTTTCGTCGAGGACGAGATAGGTGTCGTCCGTGAAGGCGTTGATGGTTTGCCGGGCAGATTGGTGCCAGACACTGGCATGCAGATCCGCCTGTTGCGACACGGCCAATCCGCCGCGTACAGTGACCAAGGTCTGGTCCGCCTCGGGATAACGCCAGAAACGCTGTCGTCCCTGGGAGGTGCGGTCAAACCGGGCCGGAGCAATTCCGAACGCGGCCTGGGAATGCAGTATGGACGCAGACAGATAAGCCTGATCACCGATGTCTTGGCGGATACGGCCGATCAGGCTCACACGTTCGCGGTCCGTATTCTCCACACCGGGCTGGGTCTCGTGTTCGAGATATTCGGCGGCCAGCATAAATTGTGTGTCGGCGTGGGTGTCTGCCCAGCGAATCTGCCCCTGGCGAAGATCAGCCTCGCCCACGCTCAGGCTCAGCGCGCCGGGTTGATCGACATCGAAGGGCGAAAGCGGCGCAATCTCGATTACACCGCCAGCGGCGTTGACGCCGTAGAGCGAGGAGGCGGGGCCGGACTGGACATCAACAGACCCGATCGCGCCCGCCGGGATAGTGGCCAGATTGATGCGGTTATCCCAGGGGATATTGAGGGCGGCGCCGTCGAAATAGAGTGCAGTCTGGCGTTCTCCGGCATTACGCAGGTAGACGAGGGTCTCGCCGCGTGAATTCGTGGTGATATTGGCCGATGGCGACAGGCGAAGGACATCGGCGATTGAGGCCGGTTTGATCGCCTCGATCTCGGCCGTATCCAGAGTCTCCAGTGATTGATTGGCCGGAGAGCGTTCCAGCACCGAGCCGATCACCGAGATCCGGTCTTCGATGGGAAAACCGGGCGGGTCAGCCGGGCCACTCGATGTCTGGGCCCATAGCGGTGAGGCAGCACCGATGGCCAGGGCGCTGGAAAACAGCAAACGCATAATCAGTCTATCCCCTCTGGCCTCGTTATCGGGCCATTTAGATACATGGAGTTAGGCGCAAATTCCGGTCGGGTCCAGTGACAGGATCGTCAGGAAACACGCCCCTCTCTTTCCAACCCTGTCTTACCCCGCTATAAGCCGCGCGAATCCTTCCTCTGGTCCGGCGGTCGCCGGGTCATTTCGACGTCATTGCAAGGAATACGATCATGGCGATCCAACGTACATTTTCCATCATCAAGCCGGACGCAACAGCGCGCAATCTCACCGGTGCCATCAACGCCAAGATCGAAGGTGCCGGCCTGCGCATCATCGCTCAAAAGCGTATCCGCCTGACCCAGGAACAGGCCGAAGGTTTTTACGCTGTGCACAAAGAGCGTCCTTTCTTCAATGACCTGGTCTCCTTCATGATTTCCGGCCCGGTCGTCGTCCAGGCTCTGGAAGGTGAAGACGCCATCGCCAAGTATCGCGAAGTCATGGGCGCCACCAATCCGGAAGATGCTGCCGAGGGCACGATCCGCAAGGAGTTTGCCGAGTCCATTGAAGCCAATTCCGTGCACGGTTCCGACGCACCGGAAACCGCTGCTGAAGAAATCCCGTTCTTCTTCTCCGACGACGAAATCGTCGGCTAAGCGAACAGGTCCAATCGGACAGACAAGGCCCGTGGCTCATGCTGCGGGCCTTTTTGTGTGTGCGGCGCTTGAACAGGGGCGGTGCACGGCGGTGCTGAGAAACGCATGGCGGTATTCTGCCAGACGGCACATGAAACGGGTTGGCGCAGGGCTCTCGCTCCCCCACATCCACGATCTCGCCCGTTGAGCGAGGCAGACGTCAGGAGGCGGTCATGGACTGGGCCCTTTATCTCACTTTCGTCCTGTTTGTGGTGTCGATGTCCGTCACCCCGGGGCCCAATAATCTGATGATGATGTCGTCAAGCATTGTGTTTGGTGTGAAGCGCACCCTGCCGCACTGGATCGGCGTCAATATCGGCTTCAATCTGATGCTCGTGGCGGCCGTGTTCGGACTGGGCGAGTTGGTCCAGCGTTTTCCCTGGATGCTCACCGTGATCAAGGTCGCGGGCTCACTCTGGCTGGCATGGATGGCGTGGCAATTCTTGCGGGCTGCGCTCTTTCCTGCGCCCTCAGGGACGTCTGAAAACCGTAGCGAGGGTAGCCGACCACTTCACTGGTATGAGGCGGCCCTGTTTCAGTGGGTCAATCCCAAGGCGATCCTGATGACGATCTCGGCCGCCGGCGTTTATTACGGTCTGGCAGACGCCATCTGGTCGCGTGCCGCGATCATGGCCGGGACATTTGCCGTTCTGGGACCACCCTGTGGCATGGCCTGGATCCTGGCAGGCGGGGTATTGCGTCGTTTCATGTCCGATCCGCGCTGGGCGAGGCCGATGAACGCCGTGATTGCGGGCATTCTTCTGCTGACCATCGGCCTCATCCTCGCGGGCTAGACCCTGCGGTCTAGTCCTGGCGGTGTCTGTCTTCGATATGGTCGATCAATTGTTGCAGGACCACGTCCTGAGATCCGCGCAGGGGCGGGATGTCGAGCGGAATGTCCGGTGTCACCGGATGCACCCGGGTTTCGCCATTGGGACGGATGATATGGGCCTTGGGATACCCCACCTGGATACCGGTGCGCGGAAGGGTGAAGGTCTCCATGGCGCCATATGTCGTGGCCATATCGGCTGTGGTCTCTCCGGCAATCAGCCCGAAGCCGTAATCCTGGATCAGGGCGGCGGCATTGACGGCATTGGAGAAGGAGTACCGGTTGACCAGCACATAGACCTCGCCCTCAAAACGCAGCGTAGGATGGGGCGTGGCGAAGGGGATATCAAACTCCACTGTCTCCCCGTTTTGCGAATTGGCATAGAGCGCCGCGAACTGTGCACTCACAGACTGGGTCGCGCCGGGGTCTTCCGCCAGTCGGGCCGCGTTGGAGGCCGTTGTGGCGTCGCTGACCCGGATCGTGAAGCGGGAGGCGAAGCGGAAATCCTCGTCCGCGAACGGCGCAATGACAGGGTCAGAGAAAGAGCTGTCCCCTCCCGGATTGTCGCGCAGGTCCAAAATCAGGTGCGAGGCGCCCGATTGGATGAGGGTCTCATAGGCCGCCTCGATCCGCGCCACATAGGCCGTATTGTCCCAGACCACGCCGCCCGGCTCGGTGTTGTAGAAGGGCCCTGGGCGTAGATAGGCGATGTCCGGCGTCGGGAAATCCTGTGAAAACCCATCCAGGGAGATCACATCCGGCGTGGTTTCGGCATGCTGGCTGTGGGTGTGTGCGTCGAGCAGGGGCACCACCACGTCTACCGTCTCGCCGGACGTCTTGCGGATGGTGAGGCTCAGTTCGCGCGCCTCAGGATATTCGATCCAGATCAGGCCGGGCAGATAGAGCTCCAGCAGGGTGTGGGCCAGGTGAGGTGTGTCAGCCGAGATGTGACGGGTCAGACGTGGCATCCAGATCGCATTGGGTTCTCCCTCTAGCGCGAGCACCTCATCGCCCACGGACAGGGTTTCGAGACCGGACTGGTCACTTTCGATCCAGACACGGCCCTGGTGAACCCGAAGCGAGACGGGAAACATCACGCCCCCTTCGCTGACATGCTCGCTCCAGGCCGCTGCGGGAAAATCGATCCGGGTATGGCCGATGCGGGCAAGCGCCAGATAGGTCTGGAACAGGATCTGGGTTTCGGTAAGGGTGAGAGGCTCGGTGAGGCTCTCATGGATGAGGGCCCGATGCCGATCGAACACATCGCGCGGTGTGATGGCGTAGAGATCATACTGGGACGCTTCGAGCGTTGTATGAAGATCGTCCAGTTCCGCGCGCAGGGTCTGTGCGTCGAAGACGGGATCGGTGGGCGGTGAGACTTGCAGACTCAGGGCGACCAACAGGGGTGTCAGCATTTGCGATTTCCTCTTTTACTCCGACCGGGTTTCGTGCCAGTCGATGAGGTCTGTCCTGCGTGATGATTGTGCCGGACGTCCTGACGGGCGTCTCCTGATTTGTCTGACCAAAATCTGACCATGTCCCAAGATACTCAAAATGCATTGCTTTTGCCCGATTTCCAGCTCGGTGAATTTCGGGTGGAACCGGTCAATGGGTGTCTATGGGCCGGTGAGACCCGTATCGACCTGGAACCGCGTGTCATGGCGCTTCTGTGTGCGCTGGTGCGCGCTGGCGGGCGGACGGTGAGTAAGGACACCCTGTTTGACACCGTATGGACCGGGGTGACGGTCAACGAAGATGCATTGAGCCGGGCGGTATGGAAACTGCGCCAGGCCCTGGGCGATGATGCGCGTAATCCTACCTATGTCGAGACGGTCTCCAAGCGGGGATATCGCCTGCGGGTTGACGCGGTGCCGTTCCAGCCGGTGCAGACGGCATCGCAGCCATCACAGCCGGGCTGGGTATTGTGGGCGGCCGGAGGCGGGCTGGCGGTCCTTGTCCTGGGCCTTCTGGTCATGGCCTGGTGGGTCCAGCCCCGCAGCGATATGCCCCAGGAGGTGGCGCTCATCGCCCGCGCGGATGAGTTCTACTATCAATTCACTGAGGCCGATAATGCGTCGGCCCAACGCTTGTACGCCCGGGCCCTCGAGCTTGATCCAGAGGGCGCGCCGGCCCATGCCGGGTTGGCCAATGCGATGACCCAGTCAGTGATCCGTTTCTCGGACGGCGTCTGGGCGGAGGTCGGGCTGAGATCGCGGGTGCGCACGGCCCTGGCCAATGGCCGTACCGAGACCGAGAGCGCGCAATTGACGCTAGCGCGGGCGCGTCATCACGCCGAAGAAGCCGTCCGTCTGGATGGGGATTATGCGCTGGGCTATCGCGCGCTGGGGCTGGTTTTGTCGGCCCAGGGGGAGATCGAGGCCGCCATCGATATGTTCAACCGGGCCGCGATCATCGATCCCGATGCCTGGGAGGCCTACATCAATCTCTCCGACCTCCACCAGCATACTGATCGGCCCGATCTGGCCCTGGCCTATATGGAACAGGGGTTTGATGCGATGAGCCGGGTCTATGACACCCAGACTGTTCTGGTGCGGCCCTGGTATTCCGATACGGGGCTGAGCATTGCCCGCATGCATGTCGAGCGCGAAGACCTTGCCGCAGCCGAAGACTGGTATGCGCGGATTTTGCAATGGGACCCGCTGAATGATGCCGCGCTTGTCGGTTTGGCCAGCTTGCGCGCAGCGCGCGGCGAAGCCGCGAGCGCACGTGAAATCTGCGCCCGCCGGACATCTCAGCCTGAGACCGGACCTTGCCCCGACCCGGACCTCAATCCACTTTGACCCTATCTGCTGCCACACTGGAGCCTGACATGTCGGACCTCAATGACCTGATCGATCGATTGCCCAAGGCCGAGCTGCATCTGCATATCGAGGGCTCGCTGGAGCCGGAACTCATGTTCGAGCTGGCAGAGCGCAATGGGGTGGCGATCCCATTCAAGAGTGTCGACGAGATCCGTGCCGCCTATGATTTTTCCAATCTCCAGGATTTCCTCGATATCTATTATGTCGGCATGAATGTGTTGCAGACCGAACAGGATTTCTTCGATTTGACCTGGGCCTATCTGCAACGCGCTGCGGCGGACACCGTGCGCCATGTCGAGATCTTCTTTGACCCCCAGGGGCATACGGATCGAGGTATTGCCTTTGGCACGGTGATAAGCGGGATCGACCGGGCCTTGAAACAGGGTGAGGCCGAGCTGGGTATCAGTTCGCGCCTGATCATGTGTTTCTTGCGTCACCTGTCTGAGGAGGCCGCCTTCGAGACACTGGCCCAGGCTGAACCGCATCTTGATCTCATTCATGGCGTGGGGCTGGACAGTTCGGAGATGGGGCATCCGCCGTCCAAGTTCGAGCGTGTGTTTGCACGGGCTGGTGAGCTGGGGCTCAAGCGTGTGGCACATGCCGGAGAGGAAGGGCCACCGGCCTATGTTAGCGAGGCGCTGGATCTGCTCCGGATCGACCGGCTGGATCACGGCAATCGCTCGCTTGAGGATGCTGAGTTGGTTGAACGCCTGGTGCAATCGGAGATGACATTGACCGTGTGTCCGTTGTCCAATCTGCGCCTGTGCGGCGTCGAGCGCCTGGCCGACCATCCGCTCAAGCGCATGCTCGCGCTGGGGCTAAAAGTGATGGTGAACTCCGATGATCCGGCTTACTTCGGGGGGTATGTGAACGAGAATTTCCGCCAGACCGCCGCGGCCATCGATCTGACCCGGGACGAGATTATCACGCTGGCCCGCAATAGTTTTACCGGGTCCTTCCTCGATGACGCTGCCATCGCCCGGCACCTGGCGGATATTGACCGCATTTCTTTGTCCCCGGCTTGACGCGGCCAGGCTCATCTAATCATCCGGTCCTGGTCGCCGGCGCGATCGTTTGCGTGCGCTTGTTCGGGCCTTGGCGTCTTTCACCCGCTGGACAGAGGCGCGGCTCGGGCGGGTTGCGACCCGTTTTTTCGGTGGGGTTAGCGCCTGGACGATGAGGGCCCTCAATCGTTCACGAACAGCGTCGCGATTGCGCGCCTGGGCCCGGTGACGATCACTGCGCAGAATGATGTCACCGTCGCGGGTCAGGCGTTGCCCAGCCAGGGTGCGTAGTCGGGCCTTGATATCGGCGTGCGGGGCCTGCCATTGGCTGAGGTGAAAGCGCAGCTGGACCGCGCTGTCTGTGGTGTTCACATGCTGCCCACCCGGGCCGGAGGCTCGCACGGTTTTCTCTTCGATGAGGAGTTCATCTATGTAGAGATGGTCGGTGATCTGCATGGTGTGTTCTGGAAGAAAAAGTGCGCCAGCTCATACGAGCCGGCGCACTAATGTCTGTGAACAGAAGGCGTTATTCGCCGTCAGCAGCCGGTGCCTCGCCGCCTTCAGCCGGCGCTTCCGCAGCCGGCGCGGCAACAGCGGCCGGGGCTGGGGGAGTGGAATAGCTGGCGGCCAGGGTCCGGGCCAGGATCATGTTTTTCGTGCGGCCGCGGCTACCGATCAGGAAGCAATCGATGATTTGCCAGATGCCAAAGCCGCCAAATGTGATCAGCTTGAACAGACCGGCAACGATGTCGCCGACTAGGAAACGGTCAATGCCCAGCCAGCCGAGCCACATGTTGAAACCGTACAGCACAACCGGGTTTTTCTCGGAGGCCTGAAAGGCCATCAGAAACGGTGTGCGGTTTTGCTCGGGCAGATTGTTCACAATCTGCATGAGTTGAAGCGTATACGTGCGCTGGTCCATAAAAACCCCCAAAACGCGAAAAGAATGCGGCCCCTCTGCCGTGCCGCAACTTTGCCACGCAATCGAGCAGGCGCAAGCCTTAAGTGTCGACTAGTCGTGGGGATTCATGAGCAGGTCCGCCCCGAATTCGCGAACTTGCAGACGGACCCGCTCACCGGCGACACGCGCCTTGCCCGAACAGGCCAGCGCGACACATTGCGGATAGAGCTTGTGCTCGGCCTCCAGAACGCGCTGGGCGAGGGTGTCCGGAGTATCGCCATGCAGGACAGGGACTGCGGCCTGACCGATGATCGGGCCATCATCCATTTCCGGGCGAACATAATGCACCGAGCAGCCATGAATGCGCACACCGGCTTCCAGCGCGCGTTCATGCGTATGAAGCCCCTTGAAAGCGGGCAGAAGCGAGGGATGAATGTTGATCAAGAGGTCGCGCCAGCGCTCGGTAAACCAGGGCGTCAGAATGCGCATAAATCCGGCCAGACAGACGATGCGGGTTCCATGGTCGCGGATCACGGTATCGAGGGCTTCCTCGAAGGCTTCGCGGTTTTCATAATCACGATGGTCGACCACGGCGGTCGCAATGCCCGCGACGCGCGCCCGTTCGAGCCCATAGGCATCAGCTTTATTGGAGACGACCAGCACGATTTCCGCCGGATAGTCGTCATCTTTTGCCGCATCGATCAGGGCTTGCAGATTACTGCCACGCCCGGACACGAGAACGGCAATTTTGGTCTTGGCCATGACAGGGCCCTTGTATCTGGTCTGGTGTCGGATCAGGGCCCGGCGCGGGGGCAGGGCCTTTGTTCAGGGTCTGAAACGCAGGTGACGCGCCGTGGGTGATCGAGCTCCGATCAGGCCTTGGCAGAGAGTGTACCTATGATCTTGGCCGTCTCACCCGATTGTGCAAGGCGTGAGATGACCTCTTCAGCGCGATCGGCTGCGACACAGAGCAGCATGCCGATGCCGCAATTGAAGGTACGGTGCATCTCGGCATCCGCAATCTGACCGGCTTCCTGCAACCAGTCGAAGACCGGCAGGCTGTCGATGGCCTCATAGTCGATGTTTGCGCTCAGATGATCGGGCAGCATGCGCGGCGGATTTTCAACAAGCCCGCCCCCGGTGATGTGAGCGAGTCCCTTGACGAGCCCGGCCTTGATCAGCGGCAGGCAGGTCGAGACATACAGGCGTGTCGGAGCAAGCAGCGCCTCGCCCAGCGTGGTATCGGGCTGGAAAGGCGCCGGGTCGGACCAGGTCAGACCCGTATGGTCAGCCACTTTTCGCACCAGGGAGAAACCGTTGGAGTGGACACCGGAGGAGGTGAGGCCGATCAGCACATCGCCGTCCGTCATCGCGTCGTGATCAGGCAGTAGGCGTCCGCGCTCGGCGGCGCCCACCACAAATCCGGCGAGATCAAAATCCTCGCCCTCATACATGCCCGGCATTTCTGCGGTCTCACCGCCGATCAGCGCACAACCGCTTTCACGACAGCCCTGGGCGATGCCAGCGACAATGTCTGCGCCGCGCGTGGGGTCGAGTTTGGAGGTCGCCAGATAGTCGAGGAAAAACAGAGGCTCTGCGCCCTGCGCCAGAATATCGTTCACGCACATGGCCACGAGGTCGATGCCCACCGTGTCCAGCTTGCCCGTGGCGATGGCCAGTTTCAGCTTGGTTCCGACCCCATCGGTGCCGGAAATCAGGATCGGATCGTCATAACCGGCCGCTTTCAGGTCGAATGCGCCTCCAAATCCACCCAGATCTGCCGCTGCCCCGGGACGACGTGTCGATGCCGCAAGGGGTTTGATCCGGTCGACGAGTGCGTCTCCGGCATCAATATCGACACCGCTGCCGGCATAAGTCAGACCGCCCTCGGGCGTGGATTTGGATGCGGAAGGCGTGTCACCGGCCATGCGGTTCCCCCAAAAACTGAAAAAGAGCGCCGGAGTACAGTCGAAACCGGCTTTTGACGCAAGCCACAGGCTTCACGCGGAACTGCACCTCGTTATAGTGGCCCCGGATCTGTTTCGACCGGAGGGGTGTCGTGCGAGTTATTTTGAGTGTTCTGGTCCTGGCGTTTGCCACGATCGGCCCGGTCCAGGCTCAGGACCCGTATACTATCACCGGCGTGGCGATCGATGCCACTGCGGATAATGCCTATGAAGCCCAGGCCGCCGCGCTGCGATCCGGTCAGGCCGAGGCTGCGCGACGGCTCGTCGCGCGTTTGACCCTAGCAGAAGACCGGCTTGAGACCGGTCTGGACGAAAGCGTCTATATCAATGAAATGGGTGAGGAATTCTCATTCTATGTCCTTGATGATGTGACTGTCGCAGAGATGATTTCAGGGCTAGAAGTGATGGATGAGCGCCGCAGTGCAACCCGCTACTTGGCCAATTTGACCGTCAGCTTCGACCCGCGCGCTGTTGAGCGCTTGATGACACGACTGGGCGTGCCCTATGTCGAATCGCAATCGCGGCCCCTGCTGGTCCTGCCGATTTATGAGCGCAATGGCAGTTTCGAACTCTGGACCGACAATGCCTGGCGCCGTGCCTGGCAGTCGGGCGGATTTGAACATGCCCTGACCCCCATGTTTGTGCCGGCGGGGCGTGAAGGCGAATCAGTCATCTCTGCCCGCGGAGCGCTGAGCCTGTCCAATAGCGGTCTGCGTCAGCTCGCAGCCCTTTACGGTGTGGACCGCATGGCTATTTTGCGCGCGCGCAGCGAAGAGATCGGTGAAAACCGCACACGTCAGCGTCTTGGTGGGTATCTGGTGGATCTGAGCGATGCCGAGGAGCCACAGGTCGAGACCTGGGGGCCCGTCAATATCGAGGGGAGCTGGGCAGAGACGGCGGATGCCTTCCTGACCGCGCGTGAGGATGAGTGGAAACGTGTCAGCATTGTCCGCGATGCCGAACTCCATGCCCTGGAAGTGACGGTGCTCTATAATGCTCTGGGCGAGTGGCGCGGGCTGCAATCCTCGCTGACCGGAGCCTCCTTGGTTGAACAGGCGCGTCTGGATGCCCTTTCGCGTCATGGCGCCTTGATGACGGTGACCTATCGCGGAGCACAGGAACAGCTGATCAACGAGCTTGGCGAACGCGGGCTTGTGTTGGAAGAACAGCCGGGCCTGGGCTGGGTAGCGCGCGAGGACGGCTAGAGCGTTCCCGTGCGACAGGTCCAGCCGGGTCGGACAAGACCGGCCAAAGCAAGACGAGAGCGATAAAAGATGAGCGAACAGCTCACGCTGGACCTGCCCATACGTGATGATTTCAGTCCTGAAGCCTTTGTGGCCGGGGCGGCCAATGCGGATGCCCGCGCAGCACTGACCCAATGGCGCGACTGGCCGCGCGGCGCGCTTTTACTGTGTGGTCCAGCCGGGGCGGGCAAGACCCACATGGCCGCGATATGGGCGCGCATGTCCCAGGCGGACGCTGTTGAGGCTTCGGACCTGGAGGCATTCCTCCCGGATTTTGCCAGTGATCGCGCCCTCGTGGTGGAAAATGCTGACCGGGTTCCCGCCGGCGAGGCGCTGTTTCATGTGCTCAACCGGGCCATGGAAGACGATATGCCTGGTCTCTTGCTGACAGCCCGCGTCCTGCCGGCCTTGTGGACCGTGACCGTGCCCGATCTGGTTTCACGCCTCAAAGCCTTGCCCGTGGTGGATATCCATGAGCCCGATGATGATCTCTTGTCACACCTCCTCGAAAAACAACTCATGGACCGGGGCACGGCCATCGATCCGGGGGTCATCCACTATCTCCTGCCGCGCATCGAACGATCTGTGGAAGCCGTCCGAGAACTCGTTGACAGGCTGGACAAATGCGCGCTGGTGAACCAGACACCCATCAACAGAACCGTGGCCCGCACCGTCCTGGCGGCCTGGGATGATGAAAGGAACGCGTCATGACCGATCTTCAGGAGGTTCAAAGCCTGCCGGAAGTGGATATTGCCGAGCTGATGCAGTCACCGGACCGGTTCGTAAATCGCGAACTGTCCTGGCTCCGGTTCAATGAACGGGTCATCGAGGAAGCGGAAAATCCCAATCACCCGGTGTTTGAACGCCTGCGTTTCCTGTCCATTTCAGCCAGCAATCTGGACGAGTTTTTCATGGTCCGTGTGGCCGGTCTGCGCGCGCGTGTCCGCAATGGCGTGACAACACGAGGCATGGATGGCCGTACGGCGGCGGAACAGCTGGCCGAGATTCAGACCCTGGCGGGTGAGTTGATGGACAAGCAGCAAGTGCTGTGGACGCAATTGCGCAAGGATATCGCCGCGGCCGGCGTGGACGTGCTCGACGAACAAGACCTCTCTCAGGCGGATGCGGATTGGCTGAAGGATGAGTTTCTCACGCACACTCTGCCCGTCCTGACCCCATTGGCGATTGATCCGGCGCATCCCTTTCCCTTCATCCCCAATCTGGGGTTTGCCATTGTCCTGCAATTGCGCAAGTCCGGCACGGATGAGGAAATGAGCGCCCTGGTCCCCATGCCCAGCGGTGTGAAGCGATTTGTCGAATTGCCGGCCCGATCCGGTGAGACGGGGCAGGTCCAGCGCTTCATGTCCCTGGAAAATGTGCTGACCTTGAATGTCGAAACCCTGTTCCCTGGTTATGAGCTGGCGGGCAAGGGTGTGTTCCGGGTGATCCGTGACAGCGATATCGAGATCGAGGAGGAATCTGAAGATCTGGTTCTGGAATTTGAGAACCTGCTCAAACAGCGTCGTCGCGGCGTGATCGTCCGTCTCAAGATCGATAGCGCCATGCCGGACGCCCTGAGGGATATGCTGGTGGAGCATATCGAGGCGTCGGAACAGGATATCGTGCCGGTCGAGGGTATTCTTGGCCTCGCCCAGATTTCCGAACTGATTCCGGATGGTCGCCCTGAACACGTGTTCAAACCTTATGAACCGCGCTTTCCTGAACGGATCCGCGATCATGGGGGCGATTGTTTTGCGGCCATTCGCGAAAAGGACATGGTCGTCCACCACCCCTATGAGACCTTCGATGTGGTCGTGCAGTTCCTGCGTCAGGCTGCGGCCGACCCGGAGGTGGTGACGATCAAGCAGACCCTCTACCGGACCTCCAAGGACAGCCCAATCGTGGCGGCACTCATCGAGGCGGCGGAATCGGGCAAAAATGTCACGGCTCTGGTCGAGCTGAAGGCGCGTTTTGATGAGGAAGCCAACCTCAAATGGGCGCGTGATCTCGAACGCGCGGGTGTGCAGGTCGTCTACGGTTTCATCGAGTACAAGACCCACGCCAAGATCAGCCTGGTCGTGCGGCGCGAGGGCGCGGAGCTTCGCACTTACGCGCATTTCGGGACCGGTAATTACCACCCGATTACAGCACGCTTCTATACAGATCTGTCCGTCTTTACGGCCGATCCGGCGTATGGTCGCGATGCCGGTCGTATCTTCAACTTCCTGACCGGTTATGCCCAGCCGCAAAATCTTGAACGTCTCGCGATGTCGCCGCTCAATCTCAAGGATACAATCCTGGAGAATATTGATGTGGAGATCGCCAACGCCAAGGCAGGCAAGCCCGCGGCGGTGTGGGCGAAAATGAACTCGCTTGTCCATTCCGAGATCATCGATGCGCTTTACCGGGCCAGCCAGGCGGGCGTGCAGGTGGATCTGGTGGTGCGGGGCATTTGCTGTCTGCGCCCGGGCATTGAAGGCCTGTCTGAAAACATCCGCGTGAAGTCGATTGTCGGACGCTTTCTCGAACATGGTCGTGTGGTCTGTTTCGCCAATGGAGGCGATATGCCGGGACCGCAGGCCAAGGTCTTTATCTCCTCGGCCGATTGGATGCCGCGCAATCTGGACCGCCGGGTGGAACATTTGTGCCCGATCCAGAACCCGACAGTGCATCGACAGGTGCTGGACCAGATCATGGTGGCCAACATCAATGATGAGGCCCAGAGCTGGTACATGCAGGCGGATGGCACGTATGACCGAGTGGATGTGTCGGACATTCCCGAGCCGTTTTGCGCGCATGATTACTTCATGACCAATCCGAGCCTCTCGGGGCGCGGTGATGCGCTGGAAACGGACATGCCGCCGACCTTTGCGGGACGGGGCCGTCCGGCGTGACGTCATTGACTGCCACTCCCTTGGCCGAGAATGCGGTGACCCGGGATGTCGCGGTCATCGATATCGGTTCGAATTCGGTTCGCCTGGTGCACTACAGGTTGGAAGGGCGTGCGGTCTGGCCCGTCTATAACGAGAAAGTCATGGCCGGTCTTGGCCGCGGTATCCGCGATACGGGACGCCTGCATGACGAGGGCTATCGGATTGCCTTGCGCGCGCTCAAGCGTTTCCAGCGTTTGCTGCGCGCCAAATCGATCACGGATGTTTACCCGGTCGCCACTGCTGCCGTGCGCTACGCACAAGACGGTCAGGATTTTGTCGACGAGGTGAGGGCGCTGACCGGGTTCGAGATCCGGGTGCTGACCGGCGAGGAAGAGGGGGGCTTGTCGGCGCAGGGACTGCTCAGCGGTATTCCCGCCGCCCATGGCATGATGGGTGATCTCGGCGGTGCCAGCCTGGAACTGACCGATCTGGTTTCCGGTGAGAGTGGTCTGAGCCGCAGCGTGCCCCTTGGCCCGCAATCCATCCTGACCGAACAGGATGAGGGGTTGGGCAAGGCCAAGGTGCGGATCAAGACGGTGCTCAAGGAGGTCCACGGTCTGAAGGGGCGTGGCGGAACCTTCTATGCCGTGGGTGGGGCCTGGCGGGCTCTAACGCATCTGGCCTTTGCCCAGACCGGCTACCCCTTGCACGTGGTCCATCAGTTTGCGCTCAATGACGCACAGACACGCACATTGACGCGCTTTGCGATGAGCCAGAGCCCGGCCTCCCTGCGCGGCATCCCCAACCTGTCCCAGCGTCGTATGGCCAATCTGCCCTATGCCGCACTGTTGTTGCGCCAGATCATGAAACATGGCGCGTTTGACCAAGTTGTGTTTTCCGCCAATGGCCTGCGCGAAGGCGTGCTGATGCAGCAAATCCCTCCGGTCATCCGCGAGCAGGACCCGCTGATCGCCGGGGCTGACGCGCTTGCGCGGCCGATCGTGCCCTCAATCCAGTTCGGAACGGCCTTGCTGAGCTGGATGCAGCCTTTCCTGGATGTGATACCGCGCGCGTTCAGCGAGCATGATTATCGCCGATATGTGGGAGCGGCGTGTCGTATGGTGGATCTGGGTGCGCGGTTTCACCCGGATCATCGTGGCCAGCTGGTGCGGGACACTGTTTTGTATGCGCCACTGGCCGGGTGTTGCCATGCTGGCCGGGTCTTTATCGCGGCCATTCTGCAAACCCGGTATGGTGAAACTCGGGGCGAAACGGACGCAATCCTGGCCCTGCTTGATCGGGACCAGCGGGCCACTGCCGAAGCGGTCGGACTGGTCATGCGCCTGGCGGCCAAACTTTCGGGTCGCTCGCCGGAATTGCTCGAACGGTTTGAAGTCGACATTGACAGCGCGCGCATTCGACTGGATGTCGCCGAGAGTGTGCACGATCTTTATGTCGAGCGGGCCCTGTCCAATCTGGACCAGATTGCCAGTCGTGTCGGCCGGGCCGCGCAGGTTCGATATCTGGGGGCTGATGCGGCGGAGTAGGGTCTAGCCCTCGACCTCCTTGGCGACGACCTTGCCCTCTTGCAGGGACAGACCGATCAGCCCCTTTTTGAGGCGAATGGCGGGTTCACCAAAGACCTCGCGGCGCCAGCCCTGCATGGCCGGAACCGCGGCATTGTCGTCGACAGCAATCTTTTCCAGATCCGGCACTGTGGCGATGAGGCGTGTCGCGACCCCGGCCTCGTCGGCGACCAGTTTGAGATAGACTTTGAGCAATTCCACCGTTGGACCAATGCCTTGTGGCGGGGGTGTCGGTTTTTCCACCTTGGGGGCATAGGCCTCGGCATTGGCGAGAGCCTCGACCATGGCGGCGATCAGGCGTTCGCCGGGCCGGGACCGTTCAAAGCCTTTGGGCACGGCGCGCAAACCCTGAAGATCGTCCGGCTTTTGCGGCTGGACATTGGCGACCTCGTAGAGCGCGTCATCCTTCATGACCCGCTGACGCGGCATGTCGCGGGTCTGGGCCTCGCGTTCACGCCAGGCGGCAGCAGCCCGCAGAGCAGCCAGCCAGCGCGGATGCAGCTTGCGCAGTTTCAGACGCTTCCACTGCGTTTCCGGGTCCAGCTCATAGGTTTTGGGATTGGTCAGAATGCCCATCTCATCCGCCAGCCAGTCATGCCGGTTCGCCTTGTCGAGGCGCTCGATGAGGATGGGGAATAGATCGCGCAGATGGGTGACATCGGCCAGGGCATAATCAAGCTGTTTGGTTGACAGCGGACGGCGCGACCAGTCCGTGAAGCGAGGGCCTTTATCGATCGGGCGACGCAGCAAGGCGCGGACCAGGCCGTCATAGGCAATGCTGTCGCCCAGGCCCAGTGCCATCGCAGCCACCTGGGTATCAAACAGCGGGGTCGGGATCAGGCCGTCGGCCTTGTGAAAGAAGATTTCCAGATCCTGGCGCGCGGCGTGAAACACTTTCATCACCGATGTGTCGCGCATGAGCGCCCAGAAGGGGGCCAGATCCAGCCCGTCGGCCAGCGGATCTATGATGATCTCGGTCTCGCCTCCGGCGACCTGAATCAGGCACAGCGCGGGCCAGTAGACGCTTTCGCGCATGAATTCCGTGTCGACAGCGACATGCTCGCACTGGGCGAGGGCGGTGCAGGCCTCTTGCAGGGCCTCGGTCGTGGTGATCATCGTCATCCCGCCGTGTTACTCCCGCCCGGCTCGAATTTCCATCATGAAGCGCTGTGGGATGCAGAGGTTTTGCGTTTCATGCGCCAGGCAATGAAGCCTGCGGCAAAGAGTGACACGGCGGCCAGGACAAAAAAGGCGAACTGGATGGGGAGTCCCGCAAAGGCAAGTCCGGCCAGCATGAAATTGCCAATCGTAGCGGTGCCGGCATTCATCAGACCCCCGGCTGCCAGCAAACGGCCGCGCAAGTCCGGTCGTGCCCGGCGCTGAGCCAGCGCTTGCAGGGGAACCACGAACAGGCCCGCGGATATTGCGGCAAAACCCAGATCGAACAACAAGCGCCAATTGCCTCGATCGGCCAGAAAGTCGGCAGCATGTGTCAGCGTTTCGCCTGTGGGGGCACGACCCAGGCTGGCCAGGGCGATATCAGTATTGAACACCACCAGTCCCAGCGCACCGAGGCAGGAGATCCACAGTGCTTCACCCTTGCCGGATATAACACCACACAGAAGCGCGCCGATCGCCGCACCGATGGTGAACAAGACCGAGAAGAGCAGGAACACGCTTTCATCGGCGCCCAGGACGTTCTTGGTGAAATTGGGCATCAGCGTGATGACAGCCGCAGCGAGCATCCAAAACCAGGCCGCGCCGAGCAAGGGCCGCAACACGTCGGGATGCTGAACGGCGAAGCGCAGGACACGGACGGTTTCCCAGATGAAGTTGAAGGAGACCGGCGCATCCGGTTCCGAGGCCCGGGCGGGGGGTAGTTGACGAATGGAAAGCCAGCCCAGAATGGCCATGATGATCAAAACGGCGCCAACATATAGCTCGCCACCGGCCCGCTGGATCAACCAGGATCCGATCCCGATACCCAGCAATACCGACACGTTCAGTGTTCCGCTGAGCAGGGCGTTGGCCGGGACCAATTCCTCCGGCTTGAGCAGGGTGGGCAGCGCCGCTTGTTTCGCCGGTGAGAAAAACGCCGACTGGACGCCCATCAGGAAGAGAGCCGGCATCAGTAATAGCGGTAGTTCCAGGACGAAGGCGATCGCCACAATGGCCATCAGCCAGATCTCGGCGAATTTTGCGACCCGCATCAATCGGGTGCGATCATACTTGTCGGCCAGACGCCCGGCGATCGCGGAGAAGAGCAGGATGGCACCGGTGAACAGCGAGGCAGCGAGTGGAACGATGACCTCGCTCGACGCGCCGAGCAGAGAGAGTTCCTTGTAGGTCACCAGGGTGATCAGGGCGTAGCGAAAGAAGTTGTCGTTAAACGCCCCCAGACTCTGGGCAATCATCAGAGGCAGGAAGCGGGCCTGGGTTACCAGGCCGGCCGCAAGACGTGCACTCATGTCTGTGTCTCCTCGCTCGCCTGGCCCTCGGCCTCCAGCGCGCGTGTACGGGTTTCAATCTGGTCGGCCAGGCGGGCGAGAAAGGTCTCGCGTGGAAGCCCGGGTTCGATGACGGGAAGAAATTCGATGACAGCGGGACCTGGCTGTTTCTGCCAGTCTTCCTGTTGCCAGCGCAGTCCCATATTGGTGGCGGCCGGGACGACCGGACGGCCCAGTTGCTCATACATGTGGGCCACTCCCAGACGATAGCGCTGGCTTTGTCCGACCGCTGTCAGCCCACCCTCGGGATAGATCAGCAACGGGCGGTTCTCGCCGTGTGAGCGGGCAATGGCGGCCTGCAGGGCGCCGATGGCTCGGGTCTCGCCCTGGGCATTGACCATGGTCGCGCCAGAGCGGCGAACAATGCGGTTGATCAGGGGAAACTTTTCAATCCCGTTTCCGATCACGAAATTGATGTCACCGGTAATGGCCATCATCAGCGGTCCGTCCGCATAGGATTGGTGTTTGGCGGCGATGATCACGCTCTGGTTTTTCGGCGGTGTGCCACGTACTTCGATGGGAATGCCCGCGACGGTGTGCAACAATCCACGCACCGATTTGCAATAGACGATCATGCCGCCCACCAGCGGGCGCCGCCAAGGCAACCAGGACAGGGCGTAACACACGATCGCGAAGAGCGCCGAGATACCCCAGAAGAGGGCGTTAAACACGAAGGATCGCATGGCCGTTTCTCCCCGTTGGCCCGCTGTGCGGACGCGCTGCGTCTAGCTGCGCAACGTTTGTGTGCGTCCAATGTGCAATCCACACTGACGGGATTGGTTCACGGACGCAAATTCTGCTTCCAGACAGCGACTGCGCGCTTCGACATCGTGTTCCAGTTGGCTGAGGAAGTCGGCCTTCGCCTCGCCGGCCTGTCGTGCGGGCAGGAATTCGATGACAGCCATGCCTGCAGACTTGCACCATTTGTTCTGGGGCCAGCACTGGCCGAGATTGGTCGCGACAGGCACGACGGGCCGATCCAGCGCGCGGGCGAGACGCCAGACACCGGAACGATATCGCATGCCCGTGCCCACCTCCGTGAGATGCCCTTCGGGATAGATCAGGACGGGCTGTTCCCGTCCTTCGCTTTGTGTGCGCTCAATGCCCGCCTCCAGCCTGGACTGGGCATCGATACCTCCCTGATTGCTGAGGACGATGGCCCCCGCCTTGCGCAGGACATGGCCCAGAAGCGGATAGTTTAGCAGATGGTCTCCACACACAAAGGAGAGGGACCCGGTCTTGGCAAGCATCACCATGCCATCGCCCCAGGACTGGTGTTTGGCGCCGATGACCACGGGCTGGTTGCGCGGAATCTCCCCCCGGACTTCAACCTTGATGCCGCAAATCCAGCGCATGGCGAGCAGGGTGAAGCGGGCGTAGGAGCGCAAGCCGTGCATCAGCGGCGACCGCCCCGGCAGCCAGGCAAGGATGAAACAGACAATGGCGTAGAACGCACTGCCGGACCAGTAGACGAGATTGAAAAGGATCGAGCGCATGGCTTGGCTCCGTGTCAGTCAAACTTGGGGTGGGATTTCAGGCGCAGCGCAGGACAGCTAGGCTGGCCCGCACAAATGTGTCGATGAGCTCGGTCATCGGGCGCTCCAGACGGCCATAGATCGAGTATTCTGCGGCTTGCAGAACCACGCCCATGGCCATGGCGGCCTTGATCTCCGGATCCCCTTTCGGGATCTCGCCGCGATCCATGGCTGCGGACACGGCGACCGCCATGACAGTCGATGGATCGGAGCCGCCATCACCGGACGCCGCGATGAAGGTATTGCGATGGGTGAGGTGATAGGTGAACTGTGCGGGGTCGTTCTCGGCCAGTTCACAATAGGCGGTGACAACGGTGCGGGTCATGGTTTCCAGATCCGCACTAGGATCAAGCGTATCGCTGACAAGGTCCGTCAGACGACGGTGAATGGCTTCAAACAGCAGGCGGGCCAGCTCGTCCTTGCTTTTGAAGTGCCGATACATGGCGCCATCCGAGATATCGCAAGCGCCGGCGATCTGTTTGATCGATACGCCATCTACGCCATGGCGCGCAAAAAGCTGTAGGGCAGCCCGTTCGATCCGGGCTTTGGTGGTGCCATAGCGCGCGGTCACCCCCTCATTCGGGTTCAATCCTTCAAACAGATCCTGGCGCAACATCGGGCTCATCCTTGCGTGAGTGAATGATCATTTACTTGCTTTATGGCGGATCTCCTGAGGGAGTGCAAGTGAATACTTACTTACATCCGATAAAATCTTACATCCTGCTGATGATAAACAAAAAAGCGGCGCTCGGGGCGCAGCCCGCGATGTGTTTGTCATCGAGGCCGGTGGCGGGCGCGATCGAGTTCGCGCAACCGAGGCCGACGTGATCGATCTCTGGTAGAGCGCTCATACGGCAGCACGACAAAAAAAGGGGGCGCCCCATTGGAGCGCCCCTTCGTTAGATCGTGTGTTCGAGCCTAGTTGCGCGACGGGAACACGCCACTGATCGCGACACAGAACTGGACAACCGCTGACGGGGCGATTGTGCTGAACGCTGCGCCATTCCCGGTGGGGGCGAGCATGTCGGATGACATCGCCACTTGAGCTCCAGCAAATCCATAAGCGCCAGGCGATCCCGAGGGATAAGTGCCGACCAAAGCCCCATTGGGCGATGCGACGGACGGCGCATTCGATGATGCGCCCACAACGTGGTTGTGCGCAGGCAAGTTGGCAGTCGTCAGCGTGACCGTCTCTGCTCCGACATATCCTCCATCGACAATTTGGACGCCGGCAGGGGCGTTGCCTGGATTGGGGTGAACCGGGACCCGGCCGCGCATGTCCGGAAGAGCAAAATTTGTTGAGCCGTTTCCGCCATAGCGTGTACCCAAAAGGGCAAAGAGGGCGGGATTGTCACTTGTATTGATCAGGCTACCGTCTGCTTTGGCAAACCCTCGGGGACACCAATCAAAGCCCACCATGATGATATCACCCAGATAGGGGTCAGTGTCGGCGTGGGCGGTGGACACGGACAGGCCGGTCAGGGCGAGGCTGCAGGTCACAGCAGCAAGGGACTGTTTGAAGATATGTGTCATGATCAGTTCCTCGGCGGATAAGTGCCCTGGGTCGCGATGCAATACGTGACGCCCAGAACGGGTTGTTGGATAAGTGTGGGTGCTGTCTCTTCGGTACTAGCGTGGCCACCGGTCGGCTGGATCATGCTGGAATGCGCTGTCTGATCCGCACTTGCATCTCCATCCGTGTACACTCGGGCAGGAATTCCGCTGGGCAGGAGGCCAAAGGTTGCGAGCGAGGCCTGATACGGATCAGGTGTGGCTGGGCCGGCATCCGTCGCATAGAGTGTATGGGTGTGACCGGGTAGGTTGTCAGTCGTCAGCGTTGTGTATTGCTGGCCGAACCTTTGACCAACCACCCTGTGGGATAGGCCAGGACCCTGTCCGGCCCCCATGGGCATGCGGCCGTTCAGATCGGGAAGGCTGAAACTTGTTCGGCCATCCCCGCCCCAGCGTGTTCCAAGCAGGGAAAACAGAGCCGAGTTTTGCCCGATCGATACCGTCTGACCTGAGGCCATGGTCGTATCCCGCGGACAATAATTGCCGGAGAACATGAATATCTCACCCAGAAAATAGCTCTGGGCAATCGATGGAGCGGAGACGGCCAGCGAAGCAGAGAGCGCCAGGGCCGATGTTAGAATATGTTTCATGACAAGAGCCTTTATCGCCTAGTTTCGCGCGGGGTAGGGACCTTCAGTCACCAGGCAATGCCGGATGGCAATGGTCGGCTGAACGGTGGAGAAGGATTGCGGGGAGGAATTGCCGGTCGTGCTGGTTGCATACTCCATCTCGACATCCGCGGTGCCGGTTGCGTACCGGGCCCCACCGGGATAGGTCGCGAGAAGCTGCCCGGCCGGATTGGGCTGGGCATTGGAGTCTGACGATACCCGCACCGTGTGCGAGTGACGTGGCATATTGGCACCAAAGAGGTAGTTGTGCGTCGTCCCTCCGGAGACACCCAAAGGAATTTGGGAAAGGCCGATACCGGTCGGGTAATTGACGCCTGTGCGCCCGCGCAGATCGGGGACGCCCATGGTGGAGGACCCATTCCCGCCATAGAAGTTAGACGTAATCGAGTAGAGGGTCGGATATTCGCTGATCGCCCAAGTCTGACCTACTGTATCGAAGGTGTCACGGGCACAGTATGTGGCGGCCGTCATCTGGATCTGACCGATATAGCTGTCTGGCCCGGCCCAGGCCGGCGCGCAGGTCAGCAGCGTGGTGGAGGCCATTAATAGGCCCAGGTGAATTCTGGATGTCATCTATGTCCCCTTGCTGGTTTGCGATTCGCGTATCGCGCAAAATCCATAGCATGAAGAACAACTGTGAATAGTAAAAAGAAAAATATATAATTTAAGTAATATGAAACTACTATAGGTGTTGTTTTGGGCCACTGAAAAGGGGCGCCCCTTTGGAGCGCCCCTTCACGAGGTCGTGTGTTCAAACCTAATTGCGCGGCGGGAACAGTCCGTCCGTGGCGATACAGAAATTGATTACTTGCGACGGTGCGATTGTGGAGAAGCCTTGATTGCCACCCTCGTTTAGAACCATCGCTCCGCTCATCGCAACAGACCCGCCTCCCGTGGTATAAGCGGGCTGGCTTGTCGACGCATAGGTACCGGCCAAGGCGCCCGACGGTGAGGGGGAGTTTGGCGCTTCAACGGACGCGTTCACATCGTGTTGGTGACCTGGCAGCTGGGAAGTCGTCAGAACGACATTTTCCACCCCGGTGGCAAGACCCGCCGGCAGAGGATAAATCTGTGAACCTGTGTTAGAGCTCATATTGGGGTGAGCCGGGACACGGCCCCGCAAATCCGGAAGATTGAATGTGGTCCGACCATCACCGCCATAGGTGGTGCCGATAACAGCAAAAAGGGCCTGATTGCTGTTGATGGACAGGCTCTGACCGTGTGTGGCTGAGAATCCTTGCGGGCAGAAATTGAAGCCCACCATGATGATGTCACCCAGATAAGCGTTAATCTGGTTAGAGGCCGAGGCCGGCGCAGACAAGGTCGTCAGGCCCAGTGCAGAGGCGAGAAGCGCGGATTTGAAAAGCGTTTTCATGACTAGTTCCTGCTCGGGTAGATGCCTTGGGTATTGATGCAATAGGACATGCCCAACACCGGTTGCTGAATGTCTAGATAATCGTTTGACCCGGTCGTCGAGATCATGTCGCTTCGAGCGCTCTGGTCTGCAGACGCAGTATCGGCAGAGTAAACACGGGCAGGATTTCCGCTGGGCAACAGGCCAAAGGTTGCAAAATCGGCGCCCTGCGGAGAGGTCGTGTTCGGTCCCCCCGTCGAGGCATAAAGCGTGTGAGAGTGAGACGGCAGATTGGCAAGAGTGAGGACTGTATCCTGTGTGCCAAAGCGGAGCCCGATGGTGCGCGGCGTCAGGCCGGGTCCGGTGCCGAAACCCATCGGCATGCGGCCATTGAGATCAGGGACCTTAAATGTGGTACGACCATCACCGCCGTAATGCGTGCCCAGCAGGGAGAAGAGGGCTGAATTGGAACTGATGCTCAAGAGCTGGCCGGACGCGTAGGTGAAGTTACGAGGGCAGAAATTGCCCGCAAACAGCATGATCTGTCCGGTGAAGTGATCCTGGGCTGACACAGGTGCCTGAACACCCAGGGTTGCCGCGAAACTTGCGGCTGCAAGAAGCAGTTTTTTCATAATTGATCTCCGGAGGTCGGCCTAGTTACGCGGAGGATAAATGCCGTCCAGCGCGATGCAGTGACGAATGGCAAGGGTGGGCTGAACCGCGGTGTGAGGCAGTCCACTGCCCTCAGTGGAGGTCAAGGTGTTCATCACGACCGTGCTCGGGTTGGCGCCGTAGTAGTAACGACCGCCGCCGCCATAGGTCGCCAGCAGGCGATTATTGGGCTGCGGATCGGTATTGGCGGATGAAGTCACAGCGACGCCGTGGGAGTGTGCGGGCATCTGGAAATGATTGATGTAGTACTGCGGCGAACCCCATTCGAAGCCGAGGGGGATCTGATAGAGCCCAATGCCCTGTAAGTAATTGACCGCCGTCCGGCCACGCAGGTCCGGAATTCCCATCGTGGTGCGAGCATCGCCATCATACATGTTGCCAATTATGGAGAACAGCGTTGGATTGCTGCTGATGCTTTGCAGCTGGCCATCTGTTGGCGCAAAGTCCCGGGGACAAAAGGTCCCTGCAGTCAGCTGGACCTCGCCGATAAACGGGTTGGGTCCCGCATGGGCCGAAGACCCGAAGGCCAGGCCTGTGACCAGCGCAACACTGGCCATCATTTTCAGTTTCATCATCATCTCTCCCCCTGAGGGTATGTTGATTGAAAGTTCGCGCGTGGAGGGTATCAGCGAGGTGCGAGTAAAAATAGAGCAAATTTAACGTTGCAATCAAAAATAGGGGCGAAATTACCCAAAATTGTAGCAAATGCGTCATGTTGAGGATCAGAGATGTCTTCGATCGCGACCATGCGAAACGGGGCGCCGTTGACCAGCGCCCCGTTCAGATGTCCGTGTCCCATCAGCAGGGTGGTAGACAAGGTGTCAGTTTCGTGACGGGAACAGGCCCTGAATGGCAATGCAGTATTGAATGCCCAGGCTGGGCGCCATCAGGTCCACACTTTGACTGTTTCCGGTCGTCGCCACCATGCTTCCGGCCATATTGGTGTTTGGCGTGTCGGTAGTGAAGAAATTGGTTCCTGCCGGATAGGACCCAACGAGCGCACCGTCCGGGCTGGTCGTATTCATCTCGTTGGTGCTGGCCCGGACGTTGTGAGTGTGTGACGGCAAGTGTCCGGTCAAAAGGGTTGTTGTCTCACGCCCGAAACCGGGGCTGGGTATCACGGTTGGCAGACCCGGCCCGGTTCCGACATGCACTGGAACAGCACCGCGCAAGTCAGGCAGGGCAAAAGTGGTCCGCCCATCGCCGCCATACTGGGTTCCGATCAAGGAAAAAAGAGCCTGGTTCTGGGCAATCGGCAGGAGTTGTCCATGGGCGCCGACATACCAGGGCTTGGGACAGAATGTGCCACCAAACAGAAGAACGTCACCCAGGAAAGGCTCCTGGGCCTGAGCTGTAGATCCCAGGCTGAGGCCGGCGATTGCGCCAAGGGCGAGGGTTTTGAGAGTGTGTTTCATCATTCAGCTCCGGCTCGGATAGATGCCGACCGTCGCGACGCAATAAGTCACGGCCAGGACAGGTTGTTGGATGATAACAGGCTGATTGCCGCCCGTGGGGACCACCATTTGGGAATACATTTGGCGATCAGCATTGCGGCCGGTGACATAAACGCCGGCGGCGCCGTAATCCATCAGCGTGGAATTCACCCCTGTGTTGGAATTCATATTGGTTGTTTCTGACTGCACCCGGAAAGTGTGGGAGTGTGACGGCATCTCGGTGGAGGTGAGCGTACGGGTCTGTGTCCCGACAAACTGACCTTCGCGACGCGGTGTGCGCCCCGGTCCCGTTCCGGCGCCCATGGGCATGGTTGCAGCCAGTTGCGGCAGTCCAAACGTGGTGCGCCCATCGCCGCCGTAAATTGTTCCGTAAATTGAGAACAGGGCATCATTGCCGGAGATCGGCAGCATCTGGCCTTGCGCATGAGTCCACCCACGCGGGCAGAAGTTGAAGGCGAAGGGCGTGATCTGGCCGATCAGGGGTTCCTGCGCCTGGACCGTGGAGGCCGTCCCCAGAGCCGCGCCAAGCAGGGTCAGCCCTGCCGACAGTTTCAAAAGCATCTTCATGGATCTTTCCTGTGTCAGGGCGGGTCTAGGACCGCGACGGATAACGACCGTACTGGGCAATGCAGTGACGAATGCCGACAGACGGTTGATGGACGTCAAATGCGGAGGGAGATGGAGACCCCGCATTGGCCAGAGTGCCCGTATGCATGGTGGTCGCGGGCGGCGAAGACGGCGCATAAAACCGGTCCGGACTGGTGACCGGGAATTGGCCCAAAAGCGCATTCGCCGGTGCCCCGATTTCACCTTCGGCGCTCGATGCATACACCTGGTGCGAGTGACTGGGCATCTGGGCCTCGGTCAGTGTCACACTTGGAGCGCCAAATTGTGTACCGATATTCACACCCGAAAACCCGGGACGGGTTCCGACACCGATCAGCGCTCGACCGCGAGCTTCGGGCAGAGCGTAGGTCGTGCGCCCATCACCGCCATAGGTCGTTCCGATGAGTGAAAACAGAGCCGTATTCTGTGAGATGGCCTCGAGCTGACCGTTCAGATCGGCCCAGCCGCGCGGGCAATACGTCACGGCTGTGATCTGGATTTGTCCGATGAACGGATCGGGGTCTGCCAGTGCTGTTGATGACAGGTTGGAAAGTCCGGCTAGCGCGAACAGGCCTGCCAGCCCGTGTTTGAGTTTCATGTATCCCTCCCAGGTTGAATGAGGGGCAACTAAACCCGTTAATGAATCTGGGTGCAAACCGAAACTGGTAAGTCGTTGAAACCGCAATGAATGGGCGAGAAGAAAATGATACGACCTGGAAGGGGTGAGCCGTCACCAGACTGCGCTCGACCGTGGCCCCAGCTTGACATTCCGCCCCGCACACCGGCATGTCCGAACCCAATTCTTCTTGCCATTCGGACGATAATTCCATGCACGCCTATCGCTCTCATACCTGCGCCGAACTGCGCCCTGAACATGTGGGTCAGGAGGCCCGTATTTCCGGCTGGATCCACCGCAAACGCGACCATGGCGGTCTGCTGTTTATTGACCTGCGCGACCATTACGGTCTGACCCAGTGCGTTCTGGAGCCGGAGAGTGAACACTTCTCCACGCTTGAACGTTTGCGCGTTGAAAGCGTGGTCACCATAACCGGTGAGGTGATCGCCCGGACCGAAGAGACCGTGAATGAAAACCTGCCGACCGGCGGGATCGAAGTTCGCGTGAAGGATCTGGCCATCCAGTCCGAAGCCGATGAACTGCCGCTGCCGGTCTTTGGTGAGCCGGACTGGTCCGAAGAGGTTCGCCTCAAGCACCGCTATATCGATTTGCGTCGTGAAAGCCTGCACAAGCGCATCGTGATGCGTTCGCAGATCATCGACAGCCTGCGTCGTCGCATGGTGGACGAGGGTTTCACTGAATATCAGACACCGATCCTGACGGCCTCGTCGCCCGAGGGTGCGCGCGATTTTCTGGTGCCGGCGCGTCTTCACCCGGGCAAGTTCTACGCCCTGCCGCAAGCGCCGCAGCAGTTCAAACAGCTGATCATGGTGTCCGGCTTTGACCGCTATTTCCAGATCGCTCCGTGCTTTCGGGATGAGGATGCCCGCGCGGACCGGGCTCCGGGCGAATTCTATCAGCTCGACATGGAAATGAGCTTCGCGACACAAGAAGACGTGTTCAACGTGATCGAACCGGTCATGAAAGGTGTGTTCGAGGAATTCGCCGACGGCCGCAGTGTGCCGGACGACAAATTCCCGCACATTGCCTACAAGGACGCGATGCAGTGGTATGGTTCTGACAAGCCGGACCTTCGCAATCCGATCAAGATGTCCGACGTCTCCGAGACCTTCCGGGGATCCGGCTTCAAGGTCTTTGCGGGCATGCTGGACAAGAACCCGAAAATCCAGGTCTGGGCGATCCCGGCCAAGACCGGTGGTTCGCGTGCTTTTTGTGATCGTATGAATTCCTGGGCCCAGAAAGAGGGTCAGCCGGGCATGGGATACATCTTCTGGCGTGAGACAGATGGGGGGCTGGAAGCGGCCGGTCCGATCGCTAAGAATATTGGTGAAGACCGGACAGAGGCTCTGCGTCAGGATCTGGGACTGGAGGCGGGAGATGCCGTCTTCTTTGCTGCCGGTGTTCCCAGCGAGTTCGCCAGTTTTGCAGGCCGCGCCCGTAATGTCGTGGGCGAGGAATTGGGGCTGTGCGAAACCAATACCTTCCGCTTCTGCTGGATTGTCGATTTCCCGATGTATGAGTGGGATGAGGACAACAAGAAGGTGGAATTCTCCCACAACCCGTTCTCCATGCCGCAAATGACCGCCGAGGATTTCCTCGCGCTGGACAATCCGGATGACGATACGCTGTTGGACATGAAGGCTTGGCAGTACGACATCGTGTGTAACGGTGTGGAGCTGTCCTCGGGTGCGGTTCGAAACCACCGCCCGGATGTCATGCTCAAGGCGTTCGGTTTTGCCGGCTACAGTGCTGACGTGGTGGAGGAAGAGTTTGGCGGCATGCTCAACGCTTTCCGCTTTGGCGCTCCGCCGCACGCCGGTGTTGCTCCGGGGGTCGACCGCATTGTGATGCTGCTGTGTGACCAGGAAAACCTGCGCGAAGTGGTGATGTTCCCGAAAGACCAGCAGGCCCGTGATCTGATGATGAATGCTCCGGGTGAGGCAGACAATAAACAGCTGCGCGAACTGCATATCCGCTCGGTGATTCCGGATGCCAAGTCCTAATCCAGTAGGACAAGCCAGAATGAGAAACGGGGCCTCCAGAGGTCCCGTTTTTTTATAGTGTGGTGGTAAAGGCGCAGGCGGGAGAGGGGCGTAGGCGCCCTATCGCTCTTGCGGGCGGAATAATCTAGTTGTCGGGATCGCCCGCACCGGGATTGACGCCCAGCAATTCAGTGTCGCCGTAATACATTTCGATGTGAGAGCGCGGGTGATCGTGCTGGATATCGAAGAGCTCATCCAGCTCTTCAGTCCGCTGGCGGGCCCGTTCGTGCATTTCCAGCTCCACCTCGCGGCGACGCTCCACCTGCTCGAGTGCCAGCGCGCGGGCGTGCTCGGCGGCCTCGCGTTCCAGCTCTTGCCGATTGCGGCGGATCTCCCGCTCGATCTCGCGGATCTCCCTTTGGGCTTCGCGGACGATTTCACGCAATTCTTCGCTGTCCATCCGCCCGGCATTGGTCGAAAGCACATCACCGAGCGCTTCGAGGGCTTCCACGCGCGCCGTATAGACCTCATCCCAGTCGATCTGGATATCGGTTGCGGGGCTGGCTTCCAACCGCACATGCGACACGATGATGGGCGGCGCGGGCGGATGCGGATCATCGCTGCGTTCCGGACACGCAGGCAGACGCAGCTCGCCCAGAATGCGGGTGTTGTCATCACCACAGGCGCGCAGGATCATGGTTTTTTCGATACCGTGTGCGCCGTCGATCTGGGCCCCTGAGAAATCGACCCGATCGAGGCGGGCTCCGGTGAAATCGACATCATCCAGATCGGCATTGACGAATCTGGCGCCACTCAGATCGGCCCCGGCAAAGCTGATACCGTCGCCTTCACTGTCTGAGAAATCTGCGCCGCGCAAATTGGAATTGCTGAAATTGGCATCAGCGATGTCCGCACCGATGAAGCGTCCATAACGCACCCGCACGCCCACCAGGCTGGCATCATCCAGTTCGGCGTGGTTGAACGCGACCTGGATCATCACCGCACCGTTGAAAGCCGCCGAGCTCAGATCGGCATTGGAGAAATTGACCCGTTCAAACTGGCCTCCGGCCAACTGGGAGAAGGACAGGTCAGCACCGGCAAAGGTCACGCCAGAGATATGCGCGCTCGCTAGGGAGGCGTCAGACAGATCGGCATGCGAGAAACGGCTTTCGATCAGCGTTGCACCGGGGAGGTGGGAATTGCTGAAATCGGCTTCACGCAGATCCGCGCCGATGAAACGGGCCCCGGCGAAATTCTTGTCAGAAAAGTCACAGCCCTGGCAGTCACCCGCGATTTCAAGGCGCCGATGCGGCGTCTCGGGATCGCCCGCAGCGGCATGCGCTGTTCCTGTCATCAGGACAAGCGACACCGTCAGGCTGGATAGAACAGTCCGGCTCATTCCGGAATCGATAGGACAATTGAGCCGGGAAGGCGACTTAAAACCGCGTAATTGATTGCGGGGAATACAGGTCTCAACAGACAGGCACGGTCAGCTCGGCCGGCAATTGGGTTGCGGCATCACCACAGGCCTGGTCGAGTTGTGATTGGGTCAGGCCCCGGGCGGTTGCCATTTCCGCGCCAGAGAGATTGGCGCCTGACAGGTTGGCACCGGCAAAATTCGCTCCGCCAAAATGGGCACCCACAAGCACAGCCTGGCTGAGATCTGCACCTGCGAAACTGGCTCCGGTGAAGCGGCCGCCGAACAGATTAGCGACCGACATATTGGCATTGTCGAACCGGGAGCCGTTCATGGTCGAGAGCGCCAGTGTGGCCTGACGCAGTCGGGCGCCCGACAGATCCACGGCTGGCAGATCGATGTAGGCCAGCTCGGCTTGGAACAGATTGCACCCGGGACAGGATTGTTCGTTTTGCACCTGGGTGATCTGGGACGCATTCTGGGCCAGCCCCGGCGTTGTCAGCAGGGAAAAAGCCGCAAAGACCGGCAGGATACGGGTCAGCTGTGCCATTTCAGGGCGCTCCTCTCATAACGCCCCGAGTATTGCAAAGCGTGGGCCTGTCAGCCCGTCCAGCCACAGGCGTGACACACCTGACCGTCCTCATCCGTCGTTGCCACAGTAAAATGGCCACACGACGGGCAGGGATCTCCGGAATAGACAGAGACTGTATTGCTCGCCCGTGAGACGGTCGTCAGCTGTGGCGTATCCGTGATCTCGCCCTCGATGGAGAGCGGGGCCTCGCTGCCCTCATTGGCCGAGGCAACCTTCTTCAGCTCCTGGGAGAACATGAGAATATTGTCCGGCACCTGCCCGCGGCTGAACCCTTTGGAAATGAAGCGCGCGGCGTCTTCCTGGTTCAGCTTCTCCTGGGCGACACCTTGTCCTAGCCCTGCCGGGTCAGCGCCTTCCGGCGAGACTTCCGCCAGATCGTCACGGCCCAGATAGGACACACCCAGTTCCCGGAACAGGTAGTCCAGGATTGAGGTGGCGTGCTGGATGCTGTCATTGCCATCGACCTCGCCGGCTGGTTCGAAACGGGTATAGACAAAGGCGTCGACATATTCTTCCAGCGGCACGCCGTATTGCAGCCCGATCGAGATGGCGATGGCGAAATTATTCATCAAAGACCGGAAGGCTGCGCCCTCCTTGTGCATGTCGATGAAAATCTCACCCAGCTCGCCATCATCAAATTCGCCGGTGTGGAGATAGACCTTGTGCCCGCCCACCGTGGCTTTCTGGATATAGCCCTTGCGTCGGTCGGGCAGTTTGCGGCGCGCCGCCGGGCGTTCCACAACACGCTCAACCACCTTCTCGACCACACGCTCCTCGACCACGCTTTCGCGTTGATCCTGAACATAATCGCCCTTGTCGAAATCAATAGCGGGTAGCAGATCGAACAGGCCGGATCCCACACGTTCAATATGGAGTTGGCGAAGGCCATGTGCACCGCCTTCACTCATCAGCGCGGCAACATCGTCAATCGTGGCCGGACCGTCCAGTTCCAGTCGGGTTTCGACGGCACCATTGATCTGGGCTTCGATGGCACCGGCCATGGCGATCCGCGCCAGCGGGCGCACAGGCTGGAAGATGGCGCGCTGTTCGGCGGTCAAGACCGGAGCATCGGCCAGGGTGCCGGCTCCATGCGCATAACGATCGGCCGCCGCGATAGCCTCAGGTCCAAAGCCGATCGCGTGGCACAGGGAGCTGGCCTGTGCCTCGATCACGTCCGAACTCAGCCCGAGCTGATCCCGACAGACCCGGTCACCCAGTGTCCAGCGGTTCAGGGCAAAGCGGATGGAGGCGCCTTCCGAAATCGAGTCATCGAGGCGTTCGAGCGCGTCGTCCGGCACGCCGCGTTCGCGCAGAGCTTCAAGGCTGATCCCGGGAGCGCCGGCCAGGGTGCCGCGACCGGCGGCGTGATCTTCCGCAAGCTCGCATTCAGTTGCGTCCAGGCCCAGCGCGTCCAGAGCCAAACGACTGGCGCGGCGTAGGCGCTGTCCGCCCTGGTCCGGATCCGTTTCTGTTTGTTGGTCAAGCGGTTCCACGCCTGGGGTCTCACATTCGAGAATACGGGCGATCGGTCCGGACGGGGTACGTACCGTCAAAATCAGCCCCGGACGAACCAGGGCGCGTCTGGCCTGGAACCGGTCCGCAAGTGCCTCGACCGCGTCCGCCAAGTGATCCATGCTGGACGGCCAGCCGGACACAGTGAGATCTGCGCCCAGAGCCGGGGCCACCGCGCCAAATTCTCCGGCGACATCGCGCAGGACCGAGGTTGCAAGACGGGCAAGGGCGGAAGCGACGGAGCGCCCCGTATCGCTGTCATAAGCCAGGCCATAGGCCTGCAGGAAAGCACCAAAACCGGTCAGATTAATATTGCCGGCATGCGGTGAATTTTTTGCTGCGGACAGAAGCAGGGCCGTCGACCAGATCCGGATGGTGTGGGTAAACAGGGCCGGATCGAAATCGCCGGGTCCGGCAAACCGCGCCAGGTCGATATGCGCTGTGGGACCATCACAATGCGGGGCGGTGTGGAAGGTCAGGGATGGTGTCCCGAAACTCCAGACCGAGCGGGCAATACGGTTCCAGAACTGACGGGCGCGTAGCGTGCCGCCATCCTCGCCAAAGGACCAGGATGCATCGGTCTCAACCGCTGCGCACAGCGCCTGGGGCAGGGCGATCTGGGTTTCTCGTGTCGCGGGCGCGTCCGGAATCAGATGGGAGAGCGCTTCGTCTTCAGCGCCCTGGCGGGCCAGGGCAAGGGCGCGTTCAACCGCCTGTTCGGGAATGCCATCGCGCAGTGCATTCCGCATGGCACGGGCGAGGGCTGTATTGCGGCGCGGATCAAACCGGTCCGTTTCGTCCCCGGCGCACCGCGCCACGGCATGACCGATCTCGACCAGGCGGTCGCGTGTCACGCGCGCGCCGACATCAAGGATGGATTTGCGCAGAGCGCCCTCGGTCACACGGCGCAGCCCGTCAGCGGCAATGGGCGAGCTGGCATCGAGCAAACGCGGCCGCGGCTGGATCTCGCGCTCCGTGATCTCATCGCCATACGCCCAGTCGATCCCCGCTTCGGTCCAGGAATGCGCATCAATGCAGGCATGACGGCTGACCAGGCTCAGACGCAATTCGTCTGCAAATTCCTTGGCCATGTCCGCTTCGGTGAAGGCCCCTTGCCGGGCGGCCGACCAGGCCAGTGCGCCGCCGATCCGGTGGGCAGCCGTGTCGAGTTCACGTTCCGGCGCGCATTCCTCACCGACAGCGACGGAGGGAATCAGTCCGCCAAACAGTTTCAGTCCCGGGCGCGGTTCGGTGCGCACGGGGCGAGGGGTGTCGAGCAATCCGGCCAGGGCCCGCACCGCATGATCGGGCCAGGCGTTTGGAGCGGTGAAGGCGAGTGACGCGGCTCCCTGTTCGTCCAGCGCACCGGTATCGTCCTCGCCATTATGGGGCAGATCGCGGGGTTGGGCGGCAAACAACTCCGGCGTTTCCTGTTCCAGCGAAGCAAAAAGGCGCGCAAAATCCATCATTTATCCCTTGGCGACCTGAGCCGCTTCTCTGCCGCGTCCATAACGCGTCTATGATGAGGGCCGGTCGCTGTCTGGCGTGAATGTCGGTCGCGAATCGGTACCCGTTTGCACAAGTCTACCGCGATGCCGCAAATATTAAGAAGGTGTATATGGGATTGCCTGTGGAAGATGTTCCCTCTGCCTTGGCGGGCTGGACCTTGGCGGCGAGCGGGGGCATATTCCGCGCAATTCTTAGGGAGCTGTCGCGCATGTTTGGATTCATCGCCAAAATCTTCGTCTGGTGGAAAGATGCCACGCCGGGGACATTCCTGACCCTGAGCATGCGCGGTGCCCAGAAAGTCGGCGAAGACGAGTATGGCAATCGCTATTTCCAGGAGAAGGGCGTGACCGGACCGGATGGCCAGAAACGTCGCTGGGTGGTCTATAAGGGCTATGCCGATGCTTCGCGTGTTCCGTCTGACTGGCATGGCTGGCTGCACCATACGTTCGAGACCCCGCCGAGTGAGGAACCGCTCAAGCGTCAGGCCTGGGAGAAGGACCACCATCCGAACCTGACGGGTACGGTCCATGCCTATCGCCCGGAAGGCTCGCTGGCCCGCTCAAACAATCGTCAGACCGCCCGGTCCGATTACGAAAGCTGGTCTCCGGACGCTTGATCAGAAATCTCTCGCGTCTCGCGGGAATCGCCTCGACATGGCCCAAATTGGCCGTCAGGACTTGAGCCATGATGCGTACCCTTATCGCCTGTCTCGCCCTTCTTGTTCCGGCCGCTGTGGCCGGGGCCCAGGATCTGCGCCAGGATGATCCGCCGATTGCGGATCGTCTGGATGATATTTTCGGCGATGAAGTCGACACGGATTCCGGTCAGCCCTCCTCCCAGCCGGGGCGGGTTGTGGTCTTGCGGGGTCTGGACAAGGTGACGGCCCGGACAGAGGATTTCGAGGCTGTGATCGGGGAGACCGTGACCTTTGGCCCGCTGACCATCACCGCGCGTTACTGCCGCAAACGGCCGCCGGAAGAGACCCCGGAAACCTTTGTCTTCCTTGAGGTGCTGGACCGTCGCACGGATGGGTTCGGCACGGATATCGAGGGTGAGATGGTGTTTTCAGGCTGGATGTTTGCATCCAACCCGGCGCTGAGCCCGCTCGAACACCCGGTCTACGATGTCTGGCCGATCGACTGCAGAAGCTGAGACCCGCTCAGGTCTTGCGGCAAGGCCATGAAATCCCCGTCCTCCAGCAGCGCCTCATTGAGCAGGCGGCGATAATCCTGTTTGGAGACCACACGCGTCCCAAAGCGCTCCAGGTGATCGGTGGTGAACTGCGTGTCCAACAGCGTGAACCCGCCCGCCCGGAGACGGGCAATCAAGTGAACAAGAGCAACTTTCGACGCGTCACGTTGAATGGAAAACATGCTCTCGCCAAAAAAGGCGCGGCCGAGCTGCACGCCATATAGACCGCCGACGAGTTCATCGCCCTGCCAGCATTCAACCGAGTGAGCATAACCGCGGGCGTGGAGCTGACTGTAGAGCATGCAGATGCCCTCATTGATCCAGGTCTCCTCACGTCCCGGGGCCGGGGCCGCACACGCATCCACGACAGCATCGAAACACGTATCCAGGCGGATCTGGAACCGGTCCTGCCGCACGGTCTTTTTCAGACTGCGCGGCAGGTGGAAGGCGTCGAGGGGCAGGATCCCGCGTTCATCGGGTTCAAGCAGGAAGATCCGCTGATCATCGCGTGACTCCGCCATGGGAAAGACGCCACGGGCGTAACATTCCAGCAGATCATTGGCGTCGAAGCCGCGCATATTCAGCCTTCAGGCGATATCAAGCCCGACTAGCGAGCCATTCCTCCAGCCAGCGGATGTGGTAGTCGCCATTCACGAATTCCGGCTCCTCAAGCAGGTCGAGGAAAAGCGGGATTGTGGTCTCCACACCGCCGACAACCATTTCCTCGAGCGAGCGACGCAGGCGCAGCAGAGCTTCGGTGCGTGACTTGCCGTGGACGATCAGCTTGCCGATCAGACTGTCATAATAGGGCGGAATGGCATACCCGGCATAGAGGGCACTATCGAGCCGCACACCAAGCCCGCCCGGCGCATGGTATTCCGTGACCTTGCCCGGTGAGGGCGCGAAGGTTTTCGGGTTCTCGGCATTGATGCGACACTCGATGGCCCAGCCTTCAAACGTGACATCTTCCTGTTTGATGTCGAGCGGAGCACCATCGGCGACCCGGATCTGTTCGCGGACCAGGTCGATACCCGTGATCATCTCTGTGACCGGGTGTTCCACCTGCAGGCGGGTATTCATCTCGATGAAGTAGAACTCGCTATTTTCCCAGAGGAATTCGATCGTGCCGACACCGCGATATCCGATCGCTTTGATGGCCTTGCTCACAATCTCACCGATCTCGGCACGTTCCTCAGCATTGAGGGCCGGAGAGGGCGCTTCTTCCAGGATTTTCTGGTGTCGACGCTGGAGGGAACAGTCACGCTCACCCAGATGCACCACATTGCCGTGCGTGTCGGCCAGCACCTGGATCTCGATATGGCGCGGACGGCCCAGATACTTCTCCAGATAGACCGTGCCGTCACCAAAGGCGGCGCTGGCTTCCGCCGACGCGGTCTCCATGGCTTCTTTCAGCTTGTCGGCTGTTTCCGCGACTTTCATGCCGCGTCCGCCGCCGCCGGAGGCGGCTTTTACCAGAATCGGAAAGCCGATTTTTTCGGCGATGTCCTTGGCGTCTTCATAGGTCTCCACACCGCCGTCAGAACCGGGTACGACGGGGATGCCGGCGTCCATGACGGCCTGTTTGGCGGTAATCTTGTCGCCCATCAGACGGATATGCTCGGCTGTCGGCCCGATAAAGGCCAGGTCATGGGCCTCCACGATCTCGGCGAAACGGGCATTTTCCGACAGGAAGCCGTATCCCGGGTGGATGGCCTGGGCCCCGGTGACTTCTGCCGCAGCCATGATGGCCGGGACGTTCAGATAGGACTTGGCAGCCGCCGCCGGTCCCACACACACGCTCTCATCAGCCAGACGTACATGCATGGCATTGGCGTCGGCTTCTGAATGGATGGCCACAGTGCGGATGCCCATTTCACGGCAGGCACGGTGGACGCGAAGGGCAATTTCGCCGCGATTGGCGATCAGAATCTTGTCGAACATGGTTCGGCTCCCGGCTGAGCAGGATGATCAGGGAAATCAGACGAGGATAAAGAGCGGTTCGCCATACTCGACCGGCTGGCCGTCTTCGATCAGGATTTCCGCGATCTTGCCGGACTTCTCGGCGGTAATCGGGTTGAACGTTTTCATGGCCTCGATCAGCAAGATCGTATCGCCTTCTTTTACGGAATCGCCCACGGCGCAGAAGGCCGGGCTGTCGGGATTCGGTTGGAGATAGGCGGTGCCCACCATCGGAGACTTCACGACGCCGGGATGGGCCGACATGTCAGTGGCGTCCTGGGGAGCGGGAGTTTCCGGCGGAGCTGCTGTGGGCGTAGCGGGTGCAGCAGCCATGGGTGCTGCAGCCGTGGGCGCAGCGGCCATTGGCGCGGCCTGGACCACTTGCGGGGCCGGGATCTCACGGGCCACACGCAGGCGCAGATCATCACGCTCGACTTCAATCTCGGTTAGCTCGGTTTCGCGAAGAATCTCGGCGAGCTCACGAACGATCTTCGGACTGATGGGCGTGCGCGAACGGGACTCAGAACTCATGGTGTCAGCCTTTTTGTGATTCCATCATTGGGAGAGACAGTGGTGTGCCGCTTCGATTCCCAGCAAGTAACTTGCCAGACCCAAACCGGTAATGCTGCCTCGTGCCGCAGACGCGATGTAGGAATGATGCCTGTAATCTTCGCGAGCGGCCGTTTGCGACAAGTGAACTTCAATAACGGGGGGTTCTATCGCGCGAACGGCATCATGCAAAGCGATGGATGTATGTGTGTATGCTCCAGGATTGATCACGACTGCACTCGCGTTGACGTTTGCGTCATGCAGCCAGTCGATCAATACACCTTCGTGGTTGGACTGTCGGAACTCGGTTGTATACCCGAACGAGGCAGCGCGCTCGGCACACGCCGCTCCGATCTGCTCCAGCGTCAGATGTCCGTAGACCTCCGGTTCACGCTGTCCCAGCAGATTCAGATTCGGTCCATTGAGGATGTAGATCGGTTTCGTCATACCCTTGCCTTAGCCCCCGCAGAGGTTTTACGACCTCGTAGACAGAAAACACAAGCGAAGTGAGCGTTGCCGGTGCTGCAAGTAACAGTAAATGGTGAAATCCGCAGCCTGGATGACGGAATGACCGTCATCGGCCTGCTTGAGCATTTGGAACTGAATGCCCGCAAGGTCGCGGTGGAACGCAATCTCGAAATTGTCCCCAAATCCGCCTATGCCGAAACGGCCCTGATGGATGGGGATCGACTGGAAATCGTGGCCTTCGTGGGAGGGGGCTGACATGGATGATACGCGAATCGTGAACACTGCCGAGGATACGCCGTTGGTCGTGGCCGGCCGGACTTTCAATTCCCGCCTGATCATCGGCACGGGCAAATACACGACCTATGCCCAGAACGCCGAGGCACTTGTGGCGTCAGGGGCGGAGATGATCACGGTGGCTGTGCGGCGAGTAAACCTCTCCAATCCGGACGAGCCGCGCCTGGTCGATTTCATTTCGCCGGATGATTACACCTATCTGCCGAACACGGCGGGCTGTTTCACCGGTGAAGATGCCGTACGCACACTGCGTCTGGCGCGGGAGGCCGGCGGCTGGAATCTGGTGAAACTGGAAGTCCTGTCTGATCCCAAACACCTCTATCCTGACATGTCGGAAACACTGCGTGCGGCCGAAATGCTGATCAAGGACGGTTTTGACGTCATGGTCTATTGCTCGGATGATCCGGTTTACGCGAAAAAGCTCGAAGAGGTGGGCTGCTGTGCGATCATGCCGCTGGGTGCGCCGATCGGGTCGGGTCTGGGCATACAGAACCCGGTCAATATCCGTCTCATCATTGAACAGACGTCTGTGCCGGTCATCGTCGACGCCGGTGTCGGAACGGCTTCGGATGCAGCTGTTGCGATGGAGCTGGGGTGTGATGGCGTGTTGATGAACACGGCGATCGCCGAGGCGGGGGATCCGGTTCGCATGGCCACAGCCATGAAACACGCCGTTATTGCCGGACGTGACGCCTATCTCGCCGGACGCATGCCCAAAAAGCGCTATGCGGATCCGTCGAGCCCGTTGAGTGGTTTGATCTGACCGAAGTGAGGGCGCAGCAGGCTGACCGGGACAGCCCGGCGACCTGCTGCGGTCCGCCTAGCCGTTGAGCTCTTCCATCAGCGCACGCTCAAGGGCCATGCCATTGGCTCCGGGAACCAGCGTATCTCCGATAATGAAGAATGGCGTGCCGGTCACATCCAGCGCGCGACCCAGCTGACGCACATCATCGACGTGAGCCGTGATCGCCGGGTCATCCATGTCGGCGCGCATTTGCGCAACATCCACGCCGGCCAGACTGGCCAGCTGATCGATCCGCTCGCTCGGCAGGGCACCGGAGGCCCGGATCAGGGTGTAGTGAAAATTGGCATACACATCATCGCCCTGACGTCGTGCGGCCAGGGCGGCAATCGCCGCCTCGCGGCTGTCCGGGCCGAGAATGGGATATTCCTTGAAGATAAACTGGACCCGGTCGCCATAGCGTTCGTTGACGTCTTCGACCCATTCCGCGGCCACACGGCAATAGGAGCACTTATAGTCCATGAATTCGACGATGACGACTTGCGGATCCTCGGCCCCCAGGCGCGGATCGCGCGGGTCGGCGTAGATCGCGTCATACTGGGCATTGACCGCCGTCAGCTGGGCCTGGGATTCACGCAGACGCGCCCGGCGCTGCAATTCCACGAGGGCTTCCTCGATGATTTCCGGGTTTTCCAGAATGTATTCCCGCACGATCTCACGCACTTCGTCTCGGTCCTGGTCGGACAATTGCGCATCGGCAGGCGGCGCAGAACAACTGGCCAGGAAAAATCCGCAGGAAAGAAGGGTCAGGAAACGGGTCATGGTCGTACTCTCGATATCATCGCCGTTTTTCATTTAGAGGAGAGGCGTGAACAAAACGAGAGGCGCGCGCAGGCAAGGGCAGACGTTTCGCGGGAATGTGATCGATTGTGTGGGATCGACGCGGGCATGAGATATCTGTCGCGCCGTATGCAGCGCGTCCGGTATTTTCGATCACCTTCGAGAGCTTAGCGACGCCGCCGTGCCATTTCCTCGGCCATGGGCCGGGCGGCCAGTTCGATCTCTGTCGCGCGAATCCAGGCCGGTGTGCCCTGTTCCAGCTCCTCGCGGGCTCGGCCGGCAAACTGGACGGCCCGGATCATATTGCCCGAGTGGAAGCTTTGCTCGGCAATAGCCAGCTTGGCCAGGGGCGTTTCACCGGAGCGTTCGTGCACGATCGAGAGCTGGTACCAGGCGAAACTATTGTCCGGCTCGATATTCAGGGCCACCTGCAGGTGACCGCGAGCGTCTTCCAGCAGGGTTTCATCCTCGCTGGCAAGCTGGGCGACAGCCAGATTGACCCGGAACAGGGGAGCGGAAGGGCGCATGTCCACGGAGGCTTGATGGTAAGGGATGCTTTCGCTGATATAGCCCGACTCGAACAACATCTGTCCGTAGAGTTCCTGGAAATACGGGTTGTCTGGCTCTTGTGTGATCAGGGATTCGATCTCGCCGCGTGCTTCCTCCAACCGAGCTTCGCGGTAATAGGCCACAACACGGGCATAACGTGCATACAAGGAGGTGTCGTCTTCGGGATAGCGATAGAAGACATATTCCGGCGGCGCGGTGAAACCGTAGATCTTGGCCTGGATACGGCGCAGGGCATCCACGCTCTGTGCACTGTCTTGAACGCCATAAAACTCTGATTCTTCAACGCCCCGACGCAAAGCGGCCACACGTTGGGACGAGAGCGGGTGCGAGCGGAAATAGGGGAAGCGCTGCTGACGCGACATTACTTCCTGGTAGCGAAAGCGCTCGAAGAATTCGACCAGGCCTTCGCCCGATTGTCCGGTGGCGGTGAGATATTGCAGCCCGGCCTGGTCAGCGGAGCTTTCCTGGGCCCGGGAATAGGTCAAAAAGGAGAGGGCGCCGAATTGCTGACTGGAAGCCATCAGTGCACCCGCGGCTCCGCCTTCGCCGGCCAGGGCGGCAATCAGGCCCAGGCCCAGCGAGACATAGGCTGGTACAGCGGCATTGCCGATGGCCTCGTCTGAACGGGCCAGGTGGGCACCAGCAATATGACCGATCTCGTGCGCATACACACCGATCAACTGGTTCGGGGTCTCCGATTCCATGATCAGGCCGGTATGCATGAAGATGTTCTGGCCCCGTGTCACGAAGGCGTTCACCGAGGGGTCTGAAATGATGTAGAGGTCGACATCATTGGGCTGCAGACCCGCGGCGACAATCAGGTCGCGGGTGTAGACGCCCATCAATTCCTCGATTTCCGTATCGCGGATAAGCGACTGGCCCCAGGCCGGCATGGCGGCCAACACAAGGGCTGCACAACTCGCAGCGACGGTTTTCAGGATGCGCATTCTCGCTCCTCTATCCACCCCCGCCTGCCAGTCTAAACCCCTTCAGACCGTGCTGGCTATAGCTGTCCGGTGCGGACTAGCCTCCGAAGAGGCCAGTCCGGTTCCACCATCCCTTGCGACGCGGTTTGGCCGGCTTGTCGTCTTCCGCTGCCGCTTCAGCCGGGGCCTCGGCGACAGGCTCAGCCTGCGTCTCCGGTTCGACGTTTGCTTCAGTCTCGGCCGGAGTCGCCGTCTCGACCTGGGTGTCGACGGTATCCGTTTCAGCGTGAACCTCAGCTGACCCGGTGTCCGCACTCTCCGGCAGCGTTTCGACAGCGGCCTCTGATGCCTCTACGCTCTCAGCGGGCGTATCCGTCGCAACACTCTCAGCGGCATCGGCATCGGCGACGGTCTCGACCGTCTCGGTCTTTTTCTTGCGCGGCGCGCGACGACGTTTCGGCTTGGGAGCCTCTTCAGCGTCTGCCTCAGGCTCAGCTGTCACTTCAGCCTCCGCGGAACCCTCTGATTCCGTCGAGGTTTCGGATGTCTCGGCAGCGGCCTCGGTGTCCGATTTCTTGCGACGTGTGCGACGACGTTTGGGCTTGGGGGCGTCCTCTTGCGCCGCCTCAGCCTGTGCGGGGTCGGCTGCGCTCTCTTCGGCCGTGTTGGCCTCGGTCTGCACCGATGTGTCGTCAGCGGTGTCCTCGCTGGCAGCGACCTCTGTGTCAGAGGCTTCGCCGGAGGTTTCCGGGCTGGACGCCTCTTCGGTGACTGTGTCGCTCTTCTTGCGACGACGGGAGCGACGACGTTTCGGCTTGGGCGCCTCGTCCTCGCTGGACGCGTCGCTCGCGCTTTCAGTGCTGTTTTCCTCGCTTTGCGCGTCATCCTCGCCGGGGGCTGTGTCAGTCAGCTCGAAGGGTTTAGACTCTTCACCCGGGGCGCTGTCCTCGTCGGTCGGCTCTGCGCCGGCTTCGACCGTGTCCATTGCCTCGTTTGTTTCCGAGCTGCGACGACGTCCACGGCCACCCCGACGGCCACGGCGACGACGGCGACGCGATCCGCCGTCTTCACTGGACGCGTCGTCTTCTGGGCGATCGCCAGCATCGGTCTCGGTGTCTGTATCCGCGCTGGTTTCGCTTGCCTCACGCGAGGTTTCGGCCTCGCTGCCGCCGGATCCACGGCGACGGCGCCGACGACGGCGACGTCCGGAGCCTTCGCGCGGTTCGTCGTCAGACGTCTCGCTCGAGGAGGAGGACGAAGACGAGCTTTCCGCGGGCAGAGGTTCGATCGGAGCTGAATCCAGCTGCAGCTCTTCTCCCGGCTGACGGGCAATGGTCACCTCGATCTGGAGATCGGGCGGCAGGAGCGTGTCGTCCGCCGAGATGGCCACGACCATGTCGAAGCGGCTTTCAATCTCGAGAAGGTGATCGCGTTTTTCGTTGAAGAGATAGAGCGCGATCGGTGTCGGAACGATCAGGCGGATCTGCTTGGCACGACCGCGCAGACCTTCTTCTTCCAGCGCCCGCAGGGCGACGAGGGCACTCGATTCAACCGAACGCACATGACCGGTGCCACCACAGGTGGGACATTCCAGCGTGGAGCCTTCCAGAATGGATGTGCGTCGACGCTGACGCGAAATTTCCATGAGGCCGAACTGGGAGATCCGACCCATTTGAAGACGGGCACGATCCTTTTTCAGGACGTCCTTCATCTTCTTCTCGATCGCCCGGTTGTTCTTCGACTCTTCCATATCGATGAAGTCGATCACGACCAGACCAGCCAGATCCCGCAGACGCATCTGGCGTGCGGCCTCGGCGGCGGCTTCCAGATTGGTCTTGAGGGCAGTGGCTTCGATATTGCGTTCGCGCGTCGAACGGCCCGAGTTCACATCGATGGCAACGAGAGCCTCGGTCGGGTTGATGACCAGATAACCACCCGATTTGAGCGGGGCGACCGGCGAATAGATGGCCTCGAGCTGTTTCTCGACCTGATAGCGCAGGTAGAGGGGAACCGGATCCTTGTAGGGCTGGACCTTGGTGGCATGGCTCGGCATCAGCATGCGGATGAAGGCCTTGGCATCCTTGTAGGCCTTGTCGCCCTGCACGAGCACGGTTTCGATCTCCTTGTCATAGAGATCGCGAATGGCACGTTTAACGAGATCGCCTTCCTCATAAATGAGGGCGGGGGCCACGGATTTGAGCGTTTGCTGGCGGATGTTTTCCCACAGACGCAGAAGATAATCAGCATCCCGGCGGATTTCCGTCTTCGTGCGTTTCGCACCGGCGGTCCGAATGATCAGGCCGACGCCCTTGGGCAAATCGAGATCGCTCACCACGGATTTCAGGCGTTTGCGGTCCGAGGCATTGGAGATTTTCCGCGAAATGCCGCCGCCGCGCGGCGTGTTCGGCATCAGTACGCAGTACCGTCCCGCAAGGGAGAGATAGGTTGTCAGGGCCGCGCCCTTATTGCCGCGCTCTTCCTTGGCGACCTGGACGAGCAGGATCTGGCGACGCTTGATGACTTCCTGGATCTTATACTTGCGATACATCTGACGGCGACGACGGGCCTCCTTAGCCTCGTCAAACTCGTCATCATCATCGGAATTGATGGTTTCGGCATCGTCCGATGCGTCCGCCTCATCGCTGGCAACGCTATCCTCCGGCGCCTCGTCTGAAACGACCTCATCGGCAGGTGCGGCTTCAGCCGCCGGTGCCGGAGTGCCGTTATCGTCATCCTCCGCTTCGGCCTTGCTCGCGGCTTCCTCTTCCTCGTTCAGAGCCTGGCGGTCTTCGAACGGGATCTGGTAATAGTCGGGATGGATTTCGTTGAAGGCCAGAAAGCCGTGACGATTGCCGCCGTATTCGACAAACGCCGCCTGGAGCGAGGGCTCGACCCGTGTGACCTTGGCCAGATAGATATTGCCGCGCAGCGGTTTGCGCGCTGCGGCTTCGAAATCAAATTCTTCGACTTTGGGGCCGTCGACAATGACGACGCGAGTCTCTTCCGGGTGACCTGCATCGATCAGCATTTTCTTGGACATGAAGTGTCTCTCCTGGGCGCGCGGCCTGAGAGGCGCCGGCTTGGGCCGGAAGCATCTGGCGAGGCCGCAGCGGCAGCACGAGCCCGGACAGTGACAACAGGCCGGCCGGGCCAGCGAAGTGCTGTCCGGGCTGTTGAGGCGTTGTCATCTGGCGAGCGTGGCGCATGCGGTACAATTCTGGTGCGCCGTGACCGCGGGATGGCGGAGGCGCGTCGATCGGGACTGAAACCGGAACGGTCCGGAGACAGCGTATAACAGTGTTCGGAATGCGTCAGAGGGCCTGTATCCGTTTTGCGTGACAGGCCTTAACGATCCCTCCGGCGTCCACATCATCCTGAATCAGCTAAGCTTCGGACGCCTGGATATCAGCAACATGCAACATATCCTCTGGGAAGGAAAGCACCGGACGCGGTGGAAACCGCATGCCGCTGACGTCAATTTGGTGGATAAATCAGATGCTTTCCTGTGGGCTGGCTGGAAAACCAGAAGAAAGTTTCCGCTGTCAACGAAACGTCAAGCTGTAGGGGGTAGATTTTGACAAAACTCGTGGACAGAATCACGATGAACGAGATGGTGCCGGTATGAGTCTGAAGCGTCTGATTGCGGGAATCCTTGTCAGTACGGCGATGTGCGCGAGCGCAGCGGCCGATCAGGCTGTCCAGAATATCCGGTTCGGCGTGGACGGGGACCGGACCCGGATTGTGGTCGAAACCTCTGAACCGGTCGATTTCAATGCATTCACGGTCGACGGTCTGAGCAATCGGCTGGTGATCGAATTGCCCCAGAGTGCATGGCAAGTGTCCGGCCTGGAAACGGGCGAGGGCATGGGCCATGGCGTGGTGGGTCAGTTCCGTTTTTTCAACTCGACCACCGCGTCGCGTCTTGTCTTCGAACTGGACCGGCCGGCAGTAGTGGTTGAGGAATTCAGCCTGGGTCCGCAATCAAGCGGCGGTCATTATCGGGCTGTGATTGATCTCCAGCGCACCACAGAAAACGATTTTCGCATTCAGTCCGGCTTCCAGCAAAACCAGGTCCTGACCAATCTGATCGCGGATCGCGTTGAGGCTGTTTATACACCGCCGCCGCGCGAACGCCGTGTGATTGTTGTCGATGCCGGTCACGGCGGGCGCGACCCTGGCGCGATCGGTGTGTCTGGCACGTATGAGAAAACCGTTGCCTTGGCGGCTGCGCTCGAGCTCAAGGCTCAGCTGGAAAGCACGGGTCGGTACGAGGTCTATCTGACCCGCTCCGATGACACCTTCCTCACACTGCCTGAACGGGTTGATGTGGCCGCACGTCACCAGGCTGATCTGTTTTTGTCGATCCATGCGGATGTGTCCGCCAATGCCGGTACGCGCGGTGCAGCGGTCTATACGCTCAATGACCGCGCCGAAGGGCGTGCGGAACGTATCGCCCAGCGTGATGCGGATCCGAACCGGTCACCGGAAGTGAACAACATCCTGATCTCTTTGGGTTTGCGGGAGAAACGCAACCAGTCCGAGGCGTTTGCCGATGTTCTGCTGGATAATCTGTCCCAGGCTGGACCGCTTCTGACTAATCCGCATCGCCAGGAGAATTTCTATGTCCTTCTCGACAGCCGGGTTCCGGCCGTCCTTCTGGAGATGGGCTTCCTGACCAATCGCACGGATGAAGCCAATCTGATGTCGGCCAGCGTTCGCCGTCGCCAGATGGCGGCTGTGGTTGAGGGGCTGGACGAATACTTCGCCACGCGCGGTGATGAAAACGATACAGCGCGCCACGCCTCCTTGCAGTCCGCGCGCTGATTTCAGGTCACATTCTCGTTTCAAACACAGTGCAGATCGTTTGCCCGCTTTGCCTCGAGGGCTGAGCGCGTCATAATGCTGCCGTATAAGCCATGCTTTAAAGGCCGCGGACTTCCTGAGGGCACCGATGAAAATCTTCACTCTGCGTAATTTTGTGCGGGCCGTCCTGTGGGGCGGTGTTGCGGCTGTGATCTGTGCTGTGGTCGGATTTATCGCGGTCGCGGTCTATGTCGTGCGGGTCACGGAAGATCTGCCCGATTATCAGCAGCTGGCCGAATACGAGCCGCCGATCATGAGTCGTGTTCATGCCGGCGACGGGCGTTTGATTCAGGAATATGCCCGTGAACACCGGGTCTTCGTACCGATCGAGAATATTCCCCAGAACGTCATCCATGCGTTTGTTGCTGTGGAGGACAAGAATTTCTATGATCATGGCGGTCTGGACTTCAAGGGAATCGTGCGCGCGGCCTTTGCCAATATTGGTCATGTCCTGCGCAATGAACGCCTGGAAGGCGCCTCGACCCTGACCCAGCAGGTGGCCAAGAACTTCCTGTTGTCTTCGGCACAGCGCCTGGAACGCAAAGTGCAGGAAATGGTGCTGGCGCGGCGTATCGAGCGGGCCTTCACCAAGGATCAAATCCTCGAACTCTATCTCAACGAGATCTATTTTGGTCAGCGCTCCTACGGGATTGCCGCGGCCAGCCTGAACTATTTCGACAAGGCCCTGGATGAGCTGAGCCTGTCTGAAGCCGCCCTGCTGGCCGCCGTCATCAATGGCCCGTCACGTTTCCATCCGATCCGCCATCCCGAGCGCACTACGGATCGGCGCAATTACGTGCTGACCCGCATGGCGGAGGATGGCTACATAACCATGGATGAGGCCCGCGCTGCTGCGCAGGACCCGCTACAGGTCGCCGACCGGTTGTCCGGGGATGAATATCTGGCAGCCGAATACTTTGTGGAGAATGTGCGCCGCGAAGTCTTCCAGATCTATGGTGAGGACGAGCTTTATGATGGCGGGCTGTCCATCCGCACTACACTGGACACTCGCATGCAGCTGGCCGCGCGCCGGGCCTTGCGTGACGGTCTGGAAACCTATGACCGTCGCCATGGCTATCGCGGTCCGGTCACCACGCTCGATCTGGGCGAGGACTGGGCGAGCCAGCTGGCCGAAGCCACCTTGCCGTCTGACCTTGATGCGGACTGGATGGGGGCGATCGTCCTTGAGGTTTTAGATGACGTGGTCCGTGTCGGCTATCTCAGTCCGACAGAGTTTGATGCGGATGACACGCCGCTGCCCATGGAAGGCACGATTTCCCTGGCCGAGCTGGAATGGGCGCGCGAGGCGCTTCGCGATGGCGAGGTGGGGGCGACCATCAATCGGGCCAGTGATGTCTTGTCTGAGGGCGATGTCGTTCTGGTCGAGGCCCTGACCGGGGATGAGGTCGAGGATGGCGCATTTGGCCTGCGTCAGTATCCCGCGATCAATGGCGGTATCATGGCGATGGACCCGCATACCGGTCGGGTGCTTGCCATGGTAGGCGGGTATTCCTTCCAGCACAGCCAGTTTAACCGGGCCACCCAGGCCCGACGTCAGCCGGGTTCAGCGTTTAAACCTTTCGTCTACGCGGCCGCGCTGGACAATGGCTACACACCCGCCAGCCTGATCCTGGATGCGCCCTTTATCGCCAGCGGCGGGGATACCGAGCGGTTCTACATGCCGTCGAACTATTCCGAACGCTATTATGGCGAATCCACTCTGCGTTTGGGCATTGAGCTGTCGCGGAATGTGATGACGGTGCGCCTGGCGCAGGAGATGGGCATGCAGCCGATTACCGATGTCGGCGAACGCTTTGGCATCTATGATGATCTCCAGCCGACGCTCGCCATGTCCCTGGGAGCGGGCGAGACCACGCTCTGGCGTTTGATTTCGGCCTATGCCGCGCTGGTCAATGGCGGGCACCAGGTGGAGCCGACCATTATTGACCGTGTCCAGGATCGCAATGGTGACACGATTTATCGTCACACGCCGTTGAGCTGTGAAGGGTGCGACCAGCTGGAATGGTCCGAGGATCTCTCTGAGCCGGTTTTCCCGGAGATCCGAGACTCCGTTATTGATCCGGTGACCGCCTATCAGGTCGTGTCCATGATGGAAGGCGCTGTTCAGCGCGGAACCGGCACGGCTTTGCGGGAACTGGGCCGGCCCCTGGCGGGCAAGACCGGAACGACCAATGATTTCCGCGATGCCTGGTTTGTCGGATTTGGTCCCGACCTGGTCGTCGGCGTCTATGTCGGTTTCGATACGCCCTATCAGCTCGGTTCAGGCGAGGCCGGGGGCCGTGTTGCGACACCTATTGTGCGCGATTTCTTGCGCACGGCACTGGAAACCTATCCTGTGGCCCCGTTCCGCGTACCGGAAGGGGTTCGACTGGTGCCGATCGAGCGTCGTACAGGCGATCCAGCCATTCTGGGCCAGCCGGGTGTGATCCTCGAAGCCTTCCGTCCGGGAAGCGAACCCTCGCGTCGTAGTGAAGAGGAAGAGAGCGGTCTGAGCTTTGCGTCCACCGCGCTCTCTGGTGATGCCAGCCTGGTGGCTGCCGCCGAGGAAGAAGAGGAAGAGGAGGAAGAGGATCTGGGTGGGATCTACTAGACCCGGCCTGCACCTCCTCCCTTGTTTCCGTCTTTGCCCGCGTCTAAGTCGGGGTCTTTGACTTTTCTAGCCATGGAGACTCGCCGCTCATGCGCGCTGACATCCAGACTTTGTCCGATGAAATACAGCAGGCCGTAGGCTTGCTGAGGAGGCGTCTTTGACTGGGATACGGCCCAGAAACGCCTAGACGAACTCAACGCTCTCTCTGAAGATCCGGAATTCTGGAATGACCCCCAGAAAGCCCAGGTTCAGATGCGTGAGCGCAATCGCTTGGATGCGGCGATCAAAGTCATTCATGACGCGGAAAACGAGCTGACTGACACGGTCGAGATCGTCGAACTCGCCGAAATGGAAGGCGATAGCGACATGATCGATGACGCGCTCGACGGCTTGCGCAGCTTGCGCGAGACCATGAAGCGCGCTGAGCTTGAAGCGCTCCTGTCCGGCGAAGCCGATGGCAATGACAGTTATCTGGAAATCCACTCGGGTGCGGGCGGAACGGAAAGCCAGGACTGGGCCTCCATGCTCACGCGCATGTATTCGCGTTGGGCCAATGCTCATGGATACAAGGTCGAGGTCATCGAGGAACAGGCCGGTGAAGAGGCCGGTCTTAAGTCTGCCACCTTGCTCATCAAGGGCGAAAATGCCTATGGGTGGCTGAAGACCGAAACAGGGGTTCATCGCCTGGTCCGGATTTCGCCCTACGATTCAAGTGCGCGCCGTCATACCAGTTTTGCCAGTGTTGGCGCCTATCCGCTGATTGATGACAAGATCGAGGTGGAGATCGAGGAAAGCAAGGTCCGGGTTGATACCTATCGCGCCTCGGGCGCGGGCGGACAGCACGTCAACACCACGGATTCGGCCGTCCGTCTGACCTATGACATGCCCGGTCAGGAACGTCCGATCGTCGTGCAGTGTCAGAATGAGCGGTCGCAGCACAAGAACCGGGCCCAGGCCTGGGACATGTTGCGGGCGCGGGTGTATGAGATCCAGCTGGCCGAGCGTGAAGCTGTCGCCCAGGCGGAAGCGGATGCCAAGACGGAAATCGGCTGGGGTCACCAGATCCGTTCCTATGTGTTGCAGCCCTATCAGATGGTCAAGGATCTGCGCACCAATGTCGAAACCTCCAATACGGGCGGTGTGCTCGACGGGGATCTCGATGATTTCATGGCCGCTGCTCTGGCGGCCCGGGTCGGTGGCGATGAGGACGAGGACTAGTTGTCCCTGTTGGGAGGAGCGGCCGAGGTCTAGTCCGCCCCTCCCAGCAAGTCTGCAATGGCCTTAACATAGGCCTTGAAGGCCTTGCGGCCGGCAGGTGAAATCCGCGCGCGGGTGAGGGGTTTGCGGTCGATGAAACTCTTCTCGATCGCGATATAGCCTGCATCTTCCAGCTTGCGCAGATGAATGGATAGATTGCCGCGTGTGGCCTCGAGCGCGCTGGCGAGCTCGGTGAAATCGGCCACTTCTGCATTGGCCAGATACGTCATGATGCCCAGCCGCAAGCGTCCGTGGATCACGTCGTCAATCTGACCAATTCCGGGAGATTTGGGCGGCATATCGACTTTACGCGTCCTGTTTGTCCGCCAGACGCATGATGATCCATCCGGGCACGGCCAACAGGGCAAACAAGGCAACCGCAATAATCAGAACATAGGTCGGTGTGTGCGCGGTGAGGCCCAGACCGATCGCGGCCGTGATCCATCCCGCCGACACCAGGCCCAGCCAGAGGCGTTTGCGCAAACGAAAGCCCGCAAACCAGGCTCCGGCCTGCACGGCAAATATCGTGGGCGTGTAGTAATACCAGATCCCGGGATCGCGCTGGCGGATCGTGACCACAATGAAGAACGAAACGATGGCAAGATTGGCGATGCCGGCTGCTTCGAACGCGCTTTCATAAGCTCTGGCACTGACGGATTTGCTGCCCTTTTTCCGGTTCCGCCAGATGATCACGCCCAGTACGATGAAGAAAACCAAGCTGCAGCTGATGACGAAGGCCAGATAGAACGGTCCGGGCAGGGCCACGTAACCGGCCCAGGCGGCCCATTGGACCAGAGCCTGCACACTATAGATCAGACCCGCGCTGAACAGGGCCAGCCCCATGGTCTTGTTGGGTTGCGATGGTGTTTCCGCGAGTGCACGCAGAAAGGCCAGATCGTCTCGTGCTGTCTCCAAGTCGTCGCTCATGGGCGCTCTCCGGGCAAAGCAGTGTGGAGCGCCTCCGTGAGGAGACGCTCCAGGGTCAGTGCCATCTTATGCGATGATTCATTCGGCGTGCGAGGTCTGAGCAGTGGACCCGTCCGTTTTGGACTTGCCCGGATAACGCCGGCCATTGAGCCAGCCACCCAGAACCGTATTGCGCACCAGCACGTGATAACTCGCCAGGCAGACCGCCAGTGTGATGAGGTTCACCAGTGCGAATTTCAGTCCAACCGGTATCGCCATGTCGGAGAACCAGACCTGCAGGGCCATCACGATCGGCAGATGCAGGATGTAGATCCAGTATGAGGCGTCGGCGACATAACGCACGATCGTGTTCTCGCGAGCAAAGATGATGAGACCCAGGCCCAGAAGAGCGAAACACCAGGCCCAGCCTGCGGCGGCATAACTCAGCGCATAGATCCATGTCTCCAGATTGTCTTCGCCGGCCGTAAAGCTTGGCGCCAGCCCAACCTGCAGAACACACCAGATGGTCAGGCCGACCGCAATCAGCGCATAGACCGGGGCCCAGGTCTTCAGACGGTCGAGGATATCGCGGCGGCGATGCAGCAACCATCCCACGGTAAAGGCAAATCCGTATCCGGTCAGTGCAACCGTGTTGGGAACCAAACCGCGGTCAGGCGTCGGAATGCCGAACCACATCATCCAGTTGGGCTCCAGCATGAAGGCCAGGCCCAGCGGCAGGGCCAGGCTGATCAGACCAATAGGTGTGTAGGTGATCAGCCCGATGACGCGGTCCATCAACCCGCCCAGATGATCACCACGGTCCACCATGCGGATCAGGGCCCTCAGGATGATGGCGACCGGATAGAAGAGTGTCAGCAGGTACAAGAACCACAAATGCGTTAACGGGAAGGTGTCGACTGTCAGGGGCGGTTGTTCATCCTGGGGCATTTCTCCGCCATTCGCCTTGACCGCACCCCAGATAATGGCCGCTACTACGGCGACAAAGACCGGCAGCCAGAAGGACAGCAAGGGCAGGGTGATGCGTTTGAACCGGTCGATCGCCAGACCCAGAGCACCGCGCTTTTCGTAGGCCAGTCGGGCGAAAAAGCCGGCGATCAGGAAGAACAGCGTCATCCTGAAGATATGGGGCAGGTAGAAGGCGAGGCTGAAGGCCGTATCCGCCTGCTGGTCCACTGTGATCCAGATGGGAATACCCCAGGGGCCAGGAATGAAGGACATGGCGGCGTGCAGCACGACGCCCAGGAGGAGGGCAAAGGCGCGAATGGCGTCCAGCCCGTGCAGTCTCGGGGAGGAGGAGGCAGTCATGTGTGTATCTCCGTTTTCGATACACTACCCATACCGCAGACAGGTTTAAAAAACAAACACGTCTACAAAACTGAGATATTGAGCAAAAACAGAGGGTTGGAGGAGGAGGGGATGAATTGAAGGAAAAAAGGGCTGAAAAAACGCGTTCAAGCCGAGGGGATTAGAGAGGTTATGATCCCGTCTTCCATGTCGCGCCAATTCTGCCTGGCGCGGTCAGGACACAAAAAAACCGACGATCGAGAGATCGCCGGTTCTTCTCATGGGTCTCAATGCTGTAAGCGTTAGACGCCGGACTTGGAGGCCGGTTCCACCGGGGACAGGCCAGCCGGTTTTGGCGGCGCACCGGCGTCAGACTTGGACGCTTTGCCGGCTTTATCATTGGCCGGGCCGGATTTGGTTGCGGACAGCGGGTCGCTGGAGTGGCGGCAATGGCCGTCAAAGAAGGCACCGCTTTCAACAGACAGAGCAGCGTGGACGATATCGCCCTCGACACGTGCCGTAGCGGCCAGCTGAACCTGGCGGGCATGGAGGGAACCGGTCACGCGACCGCGAACCACAACGGTCTCGGCCATGACTTCGCCCGTGATCGAGGCTTCTTCACCCACGATCAGAGATCCGGCGCGGATATCACCGTCAACAGAACCGTCGAGCTGGATTTCGCCTTCAGAGACGATGGAACCCGTGACGACGATGTCGCCGGACAGGATGGAGGGGGCTTTGCTTTTCATGGCGGACCTTTTCGGCGGCGTTCCCGGATTTGCGCCCGGATCAGGAAGTGAGAGGTCTTTGTTGCTGCTACTCTTGTTGAACATATCGTCCGGCTCTCAATAGGCGTTCAGGATCGATGGGGGATCCATCAAACCAGATTTCGTAATGAAGGTGCGTTGCCGTACTGCGACCAGTATTGCCCATGCCCCCGATCAACTGGCCACGCTCGACCGTGTCACCACGACGCACCGAGATTTCATGCAGATGTCCATAGCGGGTACGGAAGCCGTAGCCATGATCAATCTCCACAAAACGACCATAGCCGGAGCGCCAGCCCGCGTAAACGACTTCGCCCGGTGCGGTTGAAACAATCGGAGCTCGGCGATAAGCCGCGAAATCCATGCCGCGGTGGGCTTGCGGGCGCCCTGTGAAAGGATCACGACGCGGACCAAAAGGTGAGGTGCGGCGATAGGGCACAGAAACGGGTTCGCCCAGCGGTGTGCGGCGGACCATGTCTTCCAATTGCTCGGCTTCCAGCATGCGTGCGGCGATCCGGCTGATCCGGCTGGTGAACTCGTCCGTCATGTCGAGGTTCGGACCGAAACTCTCGATGATGGGAACCAGCGGGCCGCCCTGTTCTTCACCGGTGGTCTCTTGGGCCATGATCTCATCAATGCCAAAGCCGGTCAGGCGCATCACAGAGCGCAGCGTCTCCAGACGCGCCTCGGCCGCATCCTCGGCCTGGGCGAGAACCGCCTCCTGTTCACCGACAAGGGCGATAATGCGATCCTCGGCGGAATCCGATGCGGCTGTGGGGATGAAGACGACGTCACGCGCTTCACGCGGTGTCGGATCAGCGGGTGTGGCCGCCATCAGGACCCGTTCATTGTCGATCATCGGGGATGGCGACAAGGCTTCGCCCGAGAGGTGTTCGGCGAACTGAATGAGCTGACGCAGGGTTTCGTGACGGCTCTGGAACTCGACGACCGAGCGATCAAATTCTTCCTGGGTGGATTCGAGAAGGGCCGTTGCGGCCGCTTCCGAGGCCTGGACCTGCCGTACGACCGAATTGGCTTCCTGGATGCGCCGTTCCATTTCGTCATTCATGGAGGCGAGCGCCTGCCCATGAAAAGCCACGGAAACGGAGGTGAAACACAGCCATCCGGCCAGGATTGCAGCCCCGACAAGCGCAGAAATCTGCATGCCGGTCGTGATCGCAAAATAGCGAACCTGACCGTCACTGCGGTGATAGATCTGTCGATCCGGAAACCAGCGCTCTGCCGTCCCCCAAATCGCTTCTTTAAAACCTGCGAACATACGCGCTGCCGTTCAGCTACCGGTTGCCCCAAACCCGGATAGGGATGTGACACAAAAGGGCACAAAAATTCAAGCGTCTGTGATGCAGGAAACGCGCCTTATCCGGCTAAAGGTCGATAAAAGTCAGCTGGCAGCCCGGCTTTTTCGCGTGCAGCTTCATTAAACGGCATCTTGAGTTGCCCTTTGAAGCGCGTTTCGACGAGTTCGTGGAATCGCGACTTGGCATCGACCTGTTCAGTGCGGCACACCGTTCTGAACCATTTTGCGCCCGCAGCCACATGTGCCACTTCCTCGGTGTAGATTGTTGTGAGGATGGCCGCACTTTCCGAATCGTCTGCCGATTTCAGCCGTTCAATCATAGCGGGGGTGACATCCAGCCCGCGGGCCTCGAGAACCAGTGGAGCCACGGCGAGACGGGCCGCGAGATCATCGGCTGTGGCCCGTGCAGCATCCCACAAACCATTGTGAGCGGGCAGGTCACCATAGTGTGCGCCCAGCGCGTTCAGACGCTCTTCGACAAGAATGAAATGTCGGGCTTCATCATCACCGACACGGATCCAATCGCTGATGAAGCCTGTCCGCTCCGGCTCGGGAATTCGCGGATCGGAGGCGAAGCGCGCGACGAGATCAAAGGCCAGATCTATCGCATTGAATTCGATATGGGCGATTGCGTGCAGGAGTGCCACACGACCGTGCACAGTGTGCAGACGACGGCGCGGCACGTTTTTAGGGTCGGTCAGCTCGGGGCGCGCCGGTCGGGCCGGGTCACCCTGGTCGGGCAGGGGCGTTCCGCGTTCCACCAACGAAAAGCGTCCGGCAAACCAATCCGCGGCCACGCGGCGGGCACAGGCGGCCTTGTCGCGGGGGTGGGCTGTCGCCAGAACCGCCCGGACGGCCATGTGTACCTGTTCACGCACTAGCTGGACGCGTTGAGTGTTTGGGTGGCCTCGAGCACGGCATCAACATGACCTTTCACCCGCACCTTGCGCCAGATCTGGGCGATCTTGCCATCGGCCCCGATCAGGAAGGTCGAGCGCTCAATGCCCATGTATTCGCGCCCATACATTTTTTTCAGGACCCAGGCGCCGTAGCGTTCGATCATATCTGTCTCAGCGTCAGACCCGAGAATGACCTTGAGGTCGTGCTTGGCCTTGAACTTGTCGTGCTTGGCAACTGTGTCCTTGGAGACGCCGATCACTGTGGTGTTTTCAGCGCCAAAGCTTTCAATCGCTTCGGAAAAACCGATCGATTCCGTGGTGCAGCCCGGCGTGTCATCCTTGGGATAGAAGAACAGCACAACATTGCGTCCCGCTAGGTCGGCGAGTTGAATGGAGCCGTCCCCGTCGGTGGGAAGTGTAAAATCCGGAGCCGGGTCACCGATTTTCAATTCGCTCATGATGCAATGCTCCCTATCGGTCTCGTGAAATGAATCGTATGCACGCTAATGTGAAACAGAGCGGCTGCACGTCCAGCCCCCTTTACCGGTTCGCCGTGTTGTAATGCAGGTCCAATGGTCAAAACCTCGCTGAAATGGTCGGTTATCTACCTGCTTGAAGGGGTCGCCCTGCTGATTGCGCTGTGCATTTTCGGCGGTGCGCTGGCGTTGTGGCGATTGTCACAAGGTCCGGTTGAACTGGGTTTTCTACGGCAGGATGCCCAGACGATGCTGGCGCAGGCCTTTGATGGCGAAGTCGTGGCGCTGGGCGAACTGACTGCCCGATTTGACGTTGAAACCGCTGCACTGGTGATCAGCGCTCGTGATGTGACCGTGGCCGATAGCGCGGGTCGGGTTCTGGCCCGCGCCCCGGTGATCGAGGCCGGTCTTGCCGTGGATGCGCTGATGCTGGGTCAGGCCCGGCCTGTCATGCTGGATATTGATGGCGGATCCGTTTCGGTCGTCCGTCTTGCGGATGGCGCAGTCGGGGCCGGGTTGGGCGGGGTCGAACGGGTCGCACTTCAGGCCCGCTTGCCACGTGACCGGCAGGCGGCCCGCGCGGGTGGAGCGGATGAAACGCGCAGCCTGCTCGAAATTCTGCGCAATGTTGGCCAGACCACGCCGGTTCTGGAGCGTCTTCAGCAGGTTGTGGTCCGCAACGCTTCCGTCCGTTTGAAGGACGAGATTTCGGGTGTCGACTGGCTGCTTGAAGATGCCGGCGTCATGCTGGATCGCGGGGACGGCCAGGTGCGCGCCGGTGTGTCCGGGCAATTGCTCACCGCTGCCGGTTTTGCCCCGATTTCGTTGAATGTAGAGGCCGATGCCGGGCTGACCTCGCTTCTGCTCGACGCCCATGCCGAAGCGCTGAATCCGGCCACGATTGCTCCGCTTCAGGGGGAATTGTCCGCATTGGGAATTCTCGACGCCGCGGTCACGCTCGATCTGAGTGTAAATGCGCATGAAGGTGAAGGCATTCGCACGGCCATGCTGGATGTGCAGGTGGCTGAGGGACGTGTGCGGCTGGGCGATGAATGGCATGCCGTCAGCGAAGCGGGATTGCGCCTGGGCCTTGATCCGGAGGTCGGGGAGCTGACCTTGAGCGAAGGTCGGATTCGATCCGCTCCGCTGGATCTTGATATTCAAGGCCGCTTCTTCAATCTGGGCCAGTATGATGGCGTGATCCCCACCCGGCTGTCCTATGACTGGTCGGTGGAGAATATCCGCTTCAATCTGCCGGATGTGTTTGACGGCGAAAGACGCGTGGACCGTGTTGCCGCGGCCGGGGCGATCGATGTGCGCGAACGCCATCTCTCGCTGTCACCGCTGCGTCTGGATCTGCTCGATATCAATGCCGAACTGGTGGGTGAGGCCTTTCTGAGCGAGCCTGAACCGGGACGGGTTCTACCCAATCTTCGCTTGTCCGGACCGCTAGACGGCGTGCTCAACCCAAGAGAGGTTCTCGACTTCTGGCCCATTCCGGCCGCTGATGGTGCCCGGGTCTGGGTGGATGAGCACGTGATGGATGGACGATTGTCCAATGCCCGGCTGGATCTCGATCTGAATGCCGAGGCCTTTCTTGCGGGCGCGCTGGACAATGACCGTATGGCGCTGAGCTTCGATTTTGAAGACGCGCTGGTCTATTACATCTCCACCATGACACCGATCACCCAGGGACGCGGCTCTGCGGTTCTGCGTGGCAATGCTTTTGAGCTGACGATGGAAAGTGGCCGGATCGGGGATCTGGAACTCGAGGATGGTTATGTCGACATTCCGCGCCTCAATCCCAAGGGGGCTATTGCCCGTTATGGGGGGCGCGGACGAGGGCTGGGTTCCGATATTCTGGCCCTTATCGATCAGGAGCCCATGGGCTATCCCTCCGATTATGGCATCGACCCGCAGAGCGTCGGCGGGTATGGCGAAATGCGCTTCGAGATCCAACGGGCCATGCTCAGTGAAGTCCCGCCGGAAGAAGTGGGTTTCGACATAGCCGGAACGTTCGAGGATGCCTCGCTCGATGTGCCGGGGCTGCCGGAGGGGCTCACCGATGGCCGTGTCCAGATTGAGGCCAATCCAAGTGGGCTCACCGCGCGGGGCAACGCCAAACTGTTGGATGCAGACCTCAACGTGGTCTGGCGCGAAACATTCTTTACCGATGACGAGCCCGGGACCGAGATTGATTTGACCGCCCTTGTGGGCACACGGACGCTCGATCAGCTGGGTCTGCCGGTCCGGCGTCTCATGGATGGACGGGTCGGTGTCACCGCACACGTCATCTCGGATGGACTTGATTTACGGCAGGTCGATATTGAGGCGGATCTCACCCCGGCCATTATCGAACTCCCGGCTGACATCTATTACAAGCCCGAGAATGTGCCCGGTGAGGCCAGCCTGACATTCTCCCGCAGCGCGGATGGAACAGTCCGGCTGGACGAGGTCCATGCGGCCTCTGAAGGCTTTCTTCTGGATGCCAGTGCGGCTTTGGCGCCGGACGGGCGTTTGCTTCAGCTCAGCGCACCGCAGGTGTTTATCGAAGGCCTGGTCAATGGTGCACTGGAGGCCGGTGCGGGTGAGGGGCTGGGTGAGGCTCCCGCCCTGCTGGTTCGTGTGGATGCGGACTATCTGGACCTCTCATCCGTTCTTCCGGAAATCCGCGCCGCTTCAAGTGCGTCCGGTTCACCGCCAACTGAGGAGGCTGAGCCTGGGGCTCAGGGGCAGGCGCTTTATCTGGATGCGCAGATCGATGAATTGCGGGTCAGCCCAACACGTGCTGTCTCTGATATGGAAATCATCTGGCGGGCGGAACCGGAAGGTGTGCGGGCCTTCACCGTGACCGGGACCGCAGAGGATGGCGCTTTCCTCGCGAATTTTGGAGCCCAGGAAGAGGGCGGTGCGCGTCTGCTCCATGCGCTTTTCCCTGATACCCAGGGGCTCGCCAGCCTGGTAGGCGCTCCAGATTATTTTGTCGGCGGTGTGTTGTCTGTCGAGGGTGAGGCGCCGCCTTTGGGGCATGACGGCCCCCTGTTCGCGCGGCTGGAGGTCCAGGACCTCACTCTGATCCAGATGCCGGTGCTGGCCCGTATTCTCGCTGCCGGGTCGTTCGAGGGGCTCGGTGCCCTGCTCAATGGTGAGGGTATCAATATTGAGAGTGTCAATGCAGAATTGATGATCGAGGGCGGAGTTCTGACCATCGGGGAATTGCGCGCTGCGGGGCCGTCAATCGGCATGACCGCGTCCGGTTCGGTGGATTTCACCAATCAAAATGCCGGTCTCGACGGAACTCTGGCGCCGACTTACGCCCTCAATTCCCTGTTCGGAAATGTGCCGCTGATTGGTGGTCTGCTGGTCTCACGTCCGGGCGAAGGGGTGATCGGCGTGACCTTCTCTGTGGAAGGTCCGTTCGACAGTCTGACGGTTTTTGCCAATCCGCTCTCGGCCCTGGCTCCGGGTGTTCTGCGTCGGATCTTTGAGGGAACAGCCGCGCAGCGCGCGGCCGAAGAGCGGGCGCGCCGGGATGTTGAGCCGCTCCCGACGCCTGTTGAAGTCGAACCTGACACCGAGCCTGACGCTGCACCGACACTGGACGTTGGCGAGCCTTCGGCCACGGATGGGTGATGAGAGTTCGGTGGTGTCCTAGACCACAAGCACGAGGGCGTGTTTTTTCTTGCCCAGGCTCAGCTTGATCTGACCCTCCACGATATCAGCCTCGCCGACCCCGGCCGTTGCGTCCGAGGCGGCTTCGTCGTTGATCTTCACGGCCCCTTCTTTGATCTTCCGCTTGGCTTCACCGTTTGACGGGGTCAGACCGGCGCGTGTCAGCAGGGCAGGAAGACGCATGGCGTCAGAGAAAAGCTCGTCGCGTGCAATCTCAACCGTTGGCAGGGCTGCACCCGCTCCGCCCTGGGCGAAGGTCTGACGGGCTGTCTCCTCGGCGGACCGGGCGGCATCGACGCCGTGCAGCAGGCCCGTTGCTTCATTGGCCAGGCGCACCTTGGCCTCATTGATCTGGGCCCCCTCCAGCGCTTCCAGCTGGGCGATGTCGTCGAGTGGAAGATCGGTGAACAGGCGCAGGAAACGCCCGACATCGGCATCTTCAGTGTTGCGCCAGAACTGCCAGTACTCGTACGGGCTCAGCATGTCGTCATTCAGCCAGACCGCGCCATCCGCGGTCTTGCCCATTTTCGCGCCGGACGCCGTTGTGATGAGCGGTGTGGTGAAGGCGTGAACCTCTTTCTGGTCCATACGGCGACACAGCTCGACGCCATTGATGATATTGCCCCACTGATCTCCACCGCCCAGCTGCAGGGTGCAGCCATAGCGTCGGTTTAGTTCTAGGAAGTCCACGGCCTGGAGCAGCATGTAGTTGAATTCGAGGAAGGTGAGCGGCTGCTCGCGATCCAGGCGCATCTTCACCGATTCAAACGTCATCATGCGGTTGATGGTGAAATGCGGACCGAAGCGGCGCAGAAAATCGAGATAGCCGAATTCGGACAGCCACTCATCGTTATCGACAACGACCGCATCGGTGGGGCCATCACCAATACTCAACAGCGCGCCAAACGCACGCAGAATGCCCTGCTTGTTCGCTTCGATCTGGTCCGGCGTCAGCATCGCGCGGGATTTGTCCTTACCGGAAGGATCGCCGATCTTGGTCGTGCCGCCGCCCATTAGGATGATCGGTTTGTGGCCGGCCTGCTGAATGCGGCGCAGCATCATGATCTGGACGAGCGAGCCCACGTGCAGGCTGGATGCCGTGCAATCAAAGCCGATATAGGCGACAACGCGCTCCGACTGGGCGCGCTTGTCGAGTTCAGCCAGGTCGGTCGATTGGAAATGATATCCGCGACCGTGCAGTGCGTTCACGAGTTCGGACTTGTATTCGCTCATCAAATCTCTCCTTATCTGTCGCTTCTAGGTCGTGTCTGTGACAGTGAAAAGAGGGCTTGGCATGAAACATGTCATCGGACTGATGAGTGGGACATCGTTGGACGGTGTTGATGCAGCCCTGATCGAGACGGATGGTGAGGCGCGGATCCGCGCCCTGGCCGGTGTCGAACGCCGTTATGTCGATGAGGAACGGGCCGTCCTGCACGCCGCGGTCGAGGCCGCTCTCGCCTGGGGTTTTGAAGGAGACGAACCGGATTTTTCAGCGGCTGAGGCTGTTTTGACCCGCACGCACGCCGATCTGATCGAGCAGGTTCTTGCGACATCGGGGCTGGCAAGAGACCAAGTTGCGTATGTGGGTTTTCATGGTCAGACCGTTCTGCATCGCGCGCCCACACCGAAGCGCGCCGGTGCCACCCGACAGATCGGCAATGGTCAGGCGCTTGCTAATAAGCTGTCCATCCCGGTGGTTTTTGACTTCCGAACGGCAGACGTTGCGGCGGGAGGGCAGGGAGCCCCGCTCGTACCGCTTTATCATCAAGCGCTCAGCGAAAATGCAGGTCTGTCCGGCCCGCTCGGCATTCTCAATATCGGTGGTGTCGCCAATATCACTTACATTGCTGAAGATGGTGCGATCTCAGCCTTCGACACCGGCCCCGGTAATGGATTGATCGATGCGTGGTGCCAGCGTGTGGGGCATGGCACTTATGACGCTGACGGGCAACTCGCGGCCCGAGGTGAAGAGAGTGCGGCGCGTTTGGCTGAGCTCATGGCGCATCCGTTCTTCGCCCAACCTGTTCCTAAAAGCCTCGACCGGTGGGATTTCAGCCTCGATCCGGTCGCCAATCTGCCCGAGGCGGAGGGGGCCGCAACCCTGGTGGCGTTTACCGCGGACACGATTGCGCACGCCGTGGCCCAGGCGGGACCCTGCCGCGACCTCCTGGTTACGGGAGGCGGTCGACGCAATCCGACCTTGATGAGGCGATTGCAGTCCGCCTTGCCGGACACGCGGGTGCGGCCTGTGGAAGACGTGGGCTGGCGCGGCGATGTTATGGAGGCGGAAGCCTTTGCCTGGCTTGCAGCGCGCGTGGCTCAGGGATTGCCGACGACCGTGCCTGAAACGACCGGTGTGGCCCGGCCGACCAGCGGGGGACAGATTGTCCAACCCCGCTGATCAGTAACGGCGTGTCGATGCGCGGGCCTAGCGGCGTCCGCGAGCGGCCAATGCTTTGCGTTCGTCTTCCACATAGGGCAGGCGACCGTCGAGATAGGTATTGATGCGGGTCTCCAGAACCTCCTGGTGTTCGGAGAACAGGTGATTGGCATCGGGGATCACATCACGTGTGATTTCAATGCCTTTCTGGACGCGCACTTTCGACATCACGCGCTCGACATCATCCGGCGGCACGATCTTGTCGGCACCGCCATGCACGATGATGCCCGAGGCCGGGCAGGGTGCCAGGAAGGTGAAATCATACATGTTGGTCGGTGGAGCGATGGAGACGAATCCAGCGATCTCCGGGCGGCGCATCAGCAATTGCATACCGATCCAGGCGCCAAAGGAATGGCCGGCGACCCAGCAATAGCTGGCACCTTGGTTATAGCTTTGAACCCAGTCGAGCACGGTTGCGGCATCGGAGAGTTCACCCAGGCCCTGATCATAGCTGCCCTGGCTGCGTCCGACACCGCGGAAATTGAAGCGCAATGTGGCAAAGTCACGCTTGCGGAAAGTGTCGTACATCATGTCCACAATCGGATTTTCCATGTGTCCGCCACCGAGCGGATGCGCATGCAAAATCAATGCGATGGGAGCATTTTCAGTTTCGCTCGGGCTGTAGCGGCCTTCCAGGCGGCCGGCCGGGCCGGGAATAATAACGTCAGGCATAAATACCTTTGTCCTCGGTCTTGTGTTGCCCCCGGGGGCGATGCGCTGCGACCTGCGTCAAGACGACCCTTGTCCTGCGCGTCCACCGCCCCATATACTTGACTTGTGTGGTCGGATATTGGACGAGCCGCACCCAACCTGCGACCGGCGAGCCGATCGCGAAGGGCGCGTCTTAGCACAATCTGTTAGCGCGATGCGAGTGTTTAAGGAGGCAATTTCATGAAGCTGAGCACCAAGGGGCGGTATGCCGTCATGGCCATGGCCGATTTGGCCCAGGCGACCCAGGCGGGTCCTGTGACGTTGAACGATATCGCGTCCCGCCAATCGATCTCGCTGTCCTATCTCGAACAGCTCTTTGCTAAACTGCGTCGGGCGGATGTCGTCCAGTCGGTGCGCGGCCCCGGTGGCGGCTATCAGCTGAGCCGTGAGGCGGACCAGATTCGCATTTCCGATATCATCATGGCGGTTGATGAGCCGCTCACGGCGACGCGCTGTTCACAGGCCAAGGGCTGTCTGGCCGACGGCCGTCGTTGCGTGACCCATGACCTGTGGGACGAGCTGGGCCGACACATCTATCTCTTCCTGTCCTCGCTGACCCTGGAAGATGTGCTTGAGCGTCGCATTATGGGCGCTGCAACGGGCGCGCTCACCTATATTGATCGCTCGGACAAGGGAGCCGCCGCCGCGGCCCAGTAAATGACGATCTATCTGGATCATAACGCGACGACCGTGACCCGGCCGTCGGTGATATCCCTTATGGCTGAGGTCATGGGTGAAACGGGTAATGCCTCCTCGGTTCACCAGTCCGGTCAGACGGCGCGCCGACGTGTGGAAACAGCCCGGCGTCAGATCGGCAAGGCCCTGTGTGCCCGACCGGAGGACATCGTCTTCACCGGGACGGGGACAGAGGCTTTGAACCTGGCCCTGTCCAGCCTGGCCGCTGGAGGTGAGACCCGGCGCTTGATCGTGTCTGCGATCGAACATGAAGCTGTTGCTGAAACCGCGCAGCGAACCGGTCTGGAAATCGAGATCTGGCCCGTGAACGCCGCTGGTGTGGTCGAGCTGGACTGGCTTGCCGATCGATTGATGCGCTGGACAACAGAAGACGGTGTCCCGGCCCTGGCTCTAATGCGCGCCAATAACGAGATCGGTACGCTGCAGCCGGTGGCGCAAGCCGCAGCCATGATCCGCGAGCATGGAGGCCGCGTCGTCATGGATGCGATCCAGGCCGTGGGCAAAGTTCCGCTCGATCTCGCCGAGATCGGCGCAGATTATGTGGCGCTGGCGGGCCATAAATTCGGTGGACCGCAAGGATCAGGTGCCCTGGTCATGGCGTGCCATGCGCCGCTTAAACGCCAGATCCATGGTGGAGGCCAGGAGAGCAATCGCCGCGCCGGCACACTCAATGTCGCCGGGATCGCCGGTCTGGGCCTGGCGGTTGAGGAGGCCGTCGCGCAGCTGGACGCGTTTCAGACGCTCGCTGGCAAGCGCGATCGGATCGAAATGGCCCTGGGTCAGCTCGGCGCAGGGATCCAGATATTGGGTGAGGGCGCGGAGCGCTTGCCCAACACGCTGGGTGTGGCTGTGGCCGGTTGGCGCGGCGAGACCCAGGTCATGGCGATGGATCTCGCGGGCGTGGCCATCAGTGCGGGCTCGGCCTGTTCTTCCGGCAAGGCGCGCAGCTCCAAGATGGGAACAGCGCTGGACCTGCCCGCCGAAATGGCCGATGGGGTGGTCCGCATCAGCCTGGGGCGGACCACGACGGATGCTGAGGTCGACGCGTTTATCGCCGCATATCGCGAGGCCCATGCCCGCATCCGCCCCGCCCGTTTGACCGACACACACCTGACTGACACACACCGCGACACCGCGGCTGCCTCAGTTCGAGGCTGACCGAGACAGGACAAAGACACCATGCCCGCCGTCAAGGAAACCATTGAAGACGTCAAGAACCTGGAAGCCGACAAGTACAAGTATGGCTTCACGACGGATGTTGATACCGATGTCGCGCCCAAGGGCCTCAGCGAGGATATTGTCCGCTTTATCTCTTCCAAGAAGGACGAGCCTGAATGGATGCTGGACTGGCGTCTGGAGGCGTATCGGCGTTTTCTCGAAATCAGCGAACCGGACTGGGCGAAGATCAAACACCCGCCGATCGATTATCAGGACATTTCCTATTTCGCAGCGCCCGCAGCGGGTGCCAAGTATGAGTCCATCGATGATGTACCTGAGGAAATCCTCAAGGATTTCGAAAAACTGGGTATTCCGCTCAAGGAGCAGGAAGTCCTGCTGGGTGTGAAAGGGGCGGCGGCCTCGGCGGCGGACGCGCGTGAGACACCGAAAGTGGCCGTGGATGCCGTGTTTGATTCGGTCTCGGTGGTCACAACCTTCAAGGAAGAACTGGCCAAGGCCGGTGTGATCTTCTGTTCGATCTCCGAAGCCCTTCGGGACCATCCCGAGCTGGTCCGCAAATATTTGGGCTCTGTGGTGCCGACGACGGATAATTTCTTCGCCACACTCAATTCGGCGGTCTTCTCCGATGGCTCCTTTGTGTACGTGCCCCCGGGTGTGCGCTGTCCGATGGAATTGTCGACCTATTTCCGGATGAACGCCGAAGGCACGGGCCAGTTCGAGCGCACGCTGATCATTGCCGACAAGGGGGCCTATGTCTCCTATCTAGAGGGCTGTACCGCGCCGATGCGGGATGAAAACCAGCTGCATGCCGCTGTGGTGGAACTGGTCGCGCTCGATGATGCGGAGATCAAGTATTCCACGGTCCAGAACTGGTGGCCGGGCGATGAAAACGGTGTGGGCGGTGTCTACAACTTTGTGACCAAGCGCGGGGATTGCCGGGGCAGGAATGCGAAAATCTCCTGGACCCAGGTCGAGACCGGATCCGCGATTACGTGGAAATACCCGTCCTGTGTTCTGCGGGGAGAAAACTCGCGCGGTGAATTCTACTCGATCGCTGTGACCAATGGTCATCAACAAGCCGATACCGGCACCAAGATGATCCATCTGGGCAAGGGTTCGACCAGCCGCGTGATCTCCAAGGGAATTTCAGCGGGCAAGTCGGATCAGACCTATCGGGGTCTGGTCTCGGTGCATGGCAAGGCCGAGGGTGCGCGTAATTTCACCCAGTGCGACAGCCTGTTGATCGGTGATCAGTGTGGCGCTCATACGGTGCCCTATATCGAGTGCAAGACTCCCCGGGCTGTGCTGGAACACGAGGCCACAACCACAAAATTGTCGGAAGACCAGCTGTTTTATGCGCGTCAGCGCGGACTGGACGAGGAAGCGGCAACAGCGCTCCTGGTCAATGGATTTGTTCGGGAGGTTCTTCAGGAACTGCCGATGGAATTTGCCGTGGAGGCGCAGAACCTCCTCAAGGTATCACTCGAAGGAAGTGTGGGATAATGCTTAAAATCAACAATTTGCATTGCAAAGTTGAGACGCAGGATGGAGACGAGAAGCCGATCCTGAAAGGCCTGTCTCTCGAGGTTCCCGCGGGCGAAGTGCATGCGATCATGGGGCCGAACGGATCAGGGAAGTCCACGCTCTCCTATGTTCTGACCGGTCGTGACGGTTATGACGTCACGCAGGGCGAGATGATGTTTGCCGGTCAAGACCTGGCCGAGCTGGAGCCGGAGGAGCGCGCCGCAGCGGGTCTCTATCTGTCCTTCCAGTATCCCGTTGAGATCCCCGGTGTTCCGACCCTGACCTTCCTGAAAGAGGCGCTCAATGCCCAGCGCGCAGCGCGCGGCGAGGCGGAGATGTCGGCGCCAGCCTTTTTGAAATTTGCGCGTGAAAGCGCCAAACAGCTGGGCGTGTCGATGGACATGCTCAAACGCCCGGTGAATGTCGGTTTTTCCGGTGGCGAGAAGAAGCGCATGGAGATCCTTCAGGCGCTCATCCTGGAGCCCAAATTCCTGATCCTCGACGAGACGGATTCCGGCCTGGATATCGATGCGCTTAAAGTGGTGTCTGAGGGCGTGAACACGTTGCGCTCAGCTGATCGCGGCATGCTGGTGATCACGCACTATCAGCGCCTGCTCGACCATATCAAACCCGATGTCGTGCATATTATGGCGGATGGCCGGATTATCACGTCCGGCGGTCCCGAGCTCGCGCTTGAGCTGGAAGCCGAGGGTTATGACAAATATCTCGGAGAGGTCGCCTGATGGGAGCCATCACGCATACTCCGGCGGAAAAAACGCTGATCGATCTACTCGATGGCGCTGAAGACTGGCGCGCTGCGGCACGTGAGGCGGTTATTGCGTCCGGACTGCCCACCCGTCGGGTCGAGGCCTGGAAATGGTCGGACCTGCGCGCGTCCAGTCAGGGTATCGAAACGAAGGGGTCCGTGGCCTACCGGCTGGAGGGTTCGTCCATTGGTCCCACAGTGACCCTGGGTTCAGGCGAGCAACTTGATCTCGATCTGGTTGCCAAGCCAGGCATTGGTGTCGCGTCTTTGGATATCTGTGTTCCTGCCGGTCAAACGGCCCGGCTCGTCGAGCGCCACGATATTCAGGGGGCATCCTTCCCGACTGTCCGGCTGCAAATTGATCTGGGTGAAGGTGCCTCGCTTGAACGTGTTATTGTGTCGGACATTCATGCCGACGCCGTGGCGGCCTTGCGGACCCGTATCACGGTGGGTGCAGGTGCGCGTTATGTGCAGGCCACGCTCGCCTTCGGGTCCAAACTCTCCCGCCATGAGACTCATGTCACCCATGCCGGCGAGGGGGCTGAGGTTAATCTCGGCGCTGTTTATCTTCTGGATGAAGGCCGCCACGCCGATTTCACATCGACGGTGACGCACACAGGTCCGGGCGGAGTAACGAAACAACTGGTCAAGGGTGCTGCCATGGCGCATGCGCGTGGCGTTTTCCAGGGCAAGTTCAAGGTAGAACAGGCTGCCCAGCAGACCGATGCTCGGATGACCCATCGCGCATTGATGTTGTCGGACAAGGCCGAGATCAATGCCAAGCCCGAGCTGGAAATCTACGCAGACGACGTTCAGTGCGCGCATGGCAATGCGCTCGGTGCGATCGACGAGACGGCGCTCTTTTACATGCGCCAGCGCGGTCTGTCCGAGGTCAAGGCACGAGCCATGCTGATCGAGAGTTTCCTCGGCGAGCCGCTGGACCTGATTTCCGACGACACACTGCGTGAAGAGTTCCAGAGCCTTCTGCGCAAACGTTTGGGAGAGATCGCATGACCGTCCAGACCGCTGTGAAACTTCCGCTCAATATTGATGCGATCCGGGCCGAATTTCCGATCCTGCAGCGCGAGGTGAACGAAAAACCGCTCGTCTATCTCGACAATGCGGCCTCCGCTCAGAAGCCGGAATTTGTCATCGAGAGCCTGGCCGGCGTCTATCGTGCTCAATACGCAAATGTGCACCGTGGATTGCATACGCTGGCAAATGAAACGACCGAGTCCTTTGAAGCGGCCCGTGAAGATGTTCGGCGTTTCCTCAATGCCGGCTCGACCAGCGAGATCGTGTTTACGCGCGGATCGACGGAAGCGATCAATCTGGTGGCATCCAGTTTCGGCCAGTTGTTGAAAACGGGTGACCAGATCATTCTCAGCCAGATGGAGCATCACTCCAATATCGTACCCTGGCGGATGATGGCGGACCGTATGGGTGTCGAGATCCTCTGGGCCCGGGTCACCGATAAGGGCGCACTCGATTATGAGCACCTGGCAGGATTGGTGGGCGACAAGACCCGCCTGATCGCGATCACGCAGATGTCCAATGTGTTGGGCACCGTCAATAATGCACAGCGCATCATGGAGATCGCCAAGGCATCAGATGTGCCGGTGTTGTTCGATGGGTCCCAGTCAGCGGTTCACCTGCCGATTGATGTGCAGGCGCTCGATTGCGACTTCTTCGTCTTCACGGGTCACAAGCTCTACGGGCCCTCCGGTATTGGCGCGCTTTATGCCAAACAGGACTGGCTGGACCGGTTGCCGCCCTATATGGGCGGTGGCGAGATGATTGCGGACGTCTATGAGGACCGCGTCACCTTTGCCGATCTGCCGCATAAGTTTGAGGCCGGAACCCCTGCGATCGCGGATGCCATCGGGCTGGGCGCCGCCATCCGCTGGGTAGAGCGCTTTGATCGTATGGAGATCCTGGAGCACGAACGTGCACTGATGGACCGGGCGATGGCTGGCCTGTCCCAGATCGACGGTATCCGCTTTATCGGCACAGCGCAGGACAAGGGCGCCATCATCAGTTTCGACATGGAGGGCGCTCATGCCCATGATGTCGCGCAATTGCTGGACAAGTATGGCGTTGCTGTACGGGCCGGTCATCACTGTGCCCAGCCGCTGATGCGTCGCATGGGAGTAACCTCCACGGCGCGTGCCAGTTTTGCCATCTACAACACAGCTGATGAGGTGGATGTGTTTGTCGAGGCGTTGAAAAAAGTCCGCAACTTCCTCATCTAAGGGCCATGATGATGAATCCGACACCCAATCGCGATGTGATCGACCTGTCTGCGCCCGCCGAAGCGGCCGCACCCGCCGTCACAGATCCGGCGCCGCAGCCGGTCGCTGAAGCCACACCGGCGGCCGAAATTCCGGCGGATGAACTGGCGCGCATCACCGATGATGTCGTGACCCAGTTGAAGACCGTTTTTGATCCGGAAATTCCGGTCGACATCTATGAACTCGGCCTGATCTACAAGGTCGACCTGGAAGACGACCGGACCTTGAAGGTTATCATGTCGCTGACGGCTCCTGGCTGTCCTGTGGCGGGCGAAATGCCGGGCTGGGTGCAGGAGGCCGTGCAGAAAGTGGACGGCGTGGAGCGGGCCGAGGTGGAGCTGACCTTTGATCCGCCCTGGACACCGGACCGCATGTCTGACGAGGCGCGCCTCGCGCTCAACATGTTCTAGGAGCTGATCATGACCGAGATCTCGACCCCGGCGCCCCGTCGCGAACGTCCCAAGGCGGTCAGCCTCACCGATCGCGCGGCGGAGCGTGTGAAACACCTCATGGCGGAACGGGACAAGGGCTTCCTGCGCGTGGGCGTCAAGAATGGCGGCTGTGCAGGCATGGAATACGTGATGGAGTATGTCGAGGCCCCCGATATGCTCGACGAGCGGGTCGCGGACAAGGGGGTGGAGATTGTGCTGGAATCCAAGGCATTGCTCTTCCTGCTCGGCACCCAGATCGATTATGAAATCACCCCACTGCACGCGAAGTTCGTGTTCAACAATCCCAATCAGACCGATGCGTGCGGATGTGGTGAAAGCGTGACGATTATCCCTGTGACCGAGATACCCGCTCAATGATGAAACTCTTCGTCTCCGATACGTCGCCCTATGCCCGCAAATGCCGCATCGTCATCCGGGAATGGGCACTGACGGATCGGGTCGAAGAGATCGACAGCCATCCTTTCAAGGATGGGCCGGACCTGCTGGGGGCTAACCCGCTCGGACGTGTGCCGGCCCTCATCAATGAGACCGGTCAGGCCTTTCCTGAAAGCGGAACGATCTGTGCCTATCTTTATGAAAAGGCGGGTTCACCCTGGCCATGGGACTGGGTGGACGCCCGTATAGACAGTCTGGCCAGCGGATTGCTGGACCTGACCGTCGCGCGTCGGGTCGAAATGGTGCGGGATCCGGCTCTTTACAGTGACACTTGGATTGGTCGCCGTGAGGCGGGTATTGCGCGGACCCTGGATCAGTTGGAAGGTGAGGGTGCAGGCGCTCATCCGCCGCTCACGCTGGGCGGTCTGGGTCTTGCCGTCGCGCTCGATTATCTCTCATTTCGCTATGCGGAAGCGGAATGGCAAAAAGACCGGCCAGGACTGACCGGTCTCCATGCATTCTGGTCCGGACGCGAGAGTTTCACACTCACATCACCGCCCACTGACGCGTGATCAGGCTGCGCTGCGGGTACTCGTTGGCTTTTTCTTGTCCAGGGTGACGCGATTGCGACCATCGGTCTTGGACGCATAGAGATTGGTGTCGGCGCGTTCCACCAGCACGTCCAAGCTTTCACCGCTGGCATATTCGGTCACGCCCAGCGATATGGTGATATTGCCGAGATCCTCATTGGTGGACTTGCGTAGCAATTTCTTGGATTCGACCGTTTTACGGACACGTTCAGCATATTCTGCAGCATCGTCCGGTGAGGTGTTCGGCATGACGACACCAAACTCCTCGCCTCCATAGCGCGCCACCAGGCACCCGTCTTCGGCGGTACGCGCCAGGCAACCCGCAACAAAGCGGATGATCTGGTCGCCGGTCTGGTGGCCCCAGGTGTCATTGAAGCGTTTGAAGTAATCGATATCGCAAAGGATCAGGCTGAGCGGCTGGCCGGTCGCATCAGAGTCGCGGCGGGCCTTGCGAAGGGCTTCATCGAAACGTTTGCGGTTGGCGACGCCGGTGAGGGCGTCCGTCATGGATTCCTCGCGCACCTTTTCCAGATTGGAGCGAAGCTTGGTGACTTCTGCCGAGGTCTGATGAAGCTTGCGTTCCAGATCATGGCTGCGACGTTGCATGCGCGCGGTCGCGGACACCAGCGTCTCGACCATTTTCTTGATATTGCCGTCTTCCGGGGCCGCCTTGTGCAGGGCCGAAGTGGCGACATCGAGGGTCTTGCCATAGTCGGCCGTGTCTTGCTTGGCTGCTTCCAGGCGATCGCTGACCGCGTTCAGCTCTTGCGACATCTGACCGCCCGTTTCCAGGATGGCATCCTGGATAGCTTTCCACTGGAAATACTGGTCGAACAGTTCGGCATTCAGGGCGTCAGTGAATTCATCACCTGACTCGATATGGCCTTTGACGGTATCGGCCAGCTCTGTATTGGCTTCCGCGCAGAACGTAATCCATACAGCATAGTTTTCCGGCGTGGGCGGAATGTTGAACTGGTCCATATAACCCAGCGCCTTTTGCGCCAGAGCGTGACCTTCGTCTCCGAGCAATCGTCCGTTCACCGTGAATGCCTTTCGTCCCGTCCCGTGGAACAACTCAAGTTCCGTTTGTCAGAACCCTAAAGGCAAAAGAAAAACAGGGAGTAAAAATTACTCATATCGCATGAGTTGGGGCAGTTCAGTCCTGAAACGACAGGCTGTGAGCCTGTCGCTGTGGTTACTGCTGCAGGATGAACGCGGGCGGGGAATCACCAAAACCGATGACCGGCTTGTCGTCCCGGTCCTCATCGCGCCCGCGACGACGACGTGAACGCTTGTCGCTGTTTTCGGCCTTGGGTGTGTCCGAGCGCTCAGCCTTGACCTCACTGGCCGTCGTTTCAGACGGTGTGGAGGATTTGCGGCTTGAGCGGGACGAGCGCCGGGATTTCGGCTTGCTCTCTGCCTCTGCGTCAGACGTCGCCTCGGCAGCCAGCTCAGGCAGTTCGAGATCGGGGATATCCTTCTTGGTCAGCTTGAGAATGGCAGACAATTGCTTGTTGTCATCCTTGCAGACCAGAGTGACGCTTTCACCCGTATTCCCCGCGCGGCCGGTGCGGCCGATGCGGTGGACATAATCGTCCGCATTGTGCGGCACATCAAAATTGAAGACGTGGGACACATTGGGGATGTCCAGCCCGCGAGCGGCAACATCGCTGGCGACGAGAAAGGCGAGGTCGCCACCCTTGAAGTCATTCAGCGTCGCCATGCGCTGGCTCTGGTCGAGATCGCCATGAATGGCGGCCGCCGAAAAGCCATGACGCTGGAGAGAGCGGGCGACAATGTCGACATCGCGCTTGCGATTGCAGAATATAATCCCGTTACGCACATTCTCGCGACGCATGGCGGCACGCAGCGCAGCGCGTTTGCTCTTGGCGGCGGTATCGGCCACACGCACAAGGAATTGCTCGATATTCGCGCTGGTGGTGGCCGGGCGAGCTACTTCGACCCGTTCAGGGTTATTGAGGAAACGATCAACCAGCGATTTGATCTCCTTCGGCATGGTCGCCGAGAAGAACAAGGTCTGCTTGGTTGGCGGGGTCATGGAGAAGATCCGCTCGAGATCCGGGATGAAGCCCATATCCAGCATACGGTCAGCTTCATCGACCACCAGAACCTGAACACCGGTCAACAACAGGCGTCCACGCTCAAAATGGTCCAGCAGACGGCCCGGGGTAGCGATCAGAACATCTGCACCCTTGTTGAGAATCTCTTCCTGCGGACCAAAAGCAACGCCGCCGATCAGGAGTGCTATGGTCAGTTTCTGACCCTTGGCATAGGTCTCAAAATTCTCGGCGACCTGCGCGGCGAGCTCGCGCGTGGGCGCAATCACCAGTGAGCGCGGCATGCGGGCCTTGGCACGGCCCCGCGACAGACGTTCGATCAGAGGAAGAGTGAAAGACGCTGTCTTGCCGGTTCCGGTCTGGGCGATGCCCAGCACGTCCTTGCCTTGGATAGCGTGAGGAATGGCCCCGGCCTGGATGGGCGTGGGCTCAGAATATCCCGCCTCGCTGATGGCAGCGAGGAGTTTCGGGCCGAGGCCCAAATCATCGAAAGTCGTGCGTTCTTGTGGTTGCGTCAAACCCAGCGGTCCTGTGAAACAAAAATACGGCCACGCCAACGGGCGTAGCCGGTTGGGGCGGAAAATACGGGTGTTTCCGCCCCTGTCAACGTGTTCGACCTGTGAGTTACCGTCGGTAAGCGATCGGTGTGTCGTCCGTGATATTTTGGTAACGATCACGCAGACGCGTCTGACGTGAGCTCATATCCTGTATTTCACCGTCAATCAGAACACGTACCGGAGCCGACATTACTTCCAGCGGGTCGCCATTCCATACGACCACATCGGCAGCATATCCCGGAGCCAGGGCGCCATAGCGATCTCCGACCCCGAAGATCTCGGCCGGGGTAAGAGTGATGGAGCGAAAGGCGTTGTCCCAGTCCACACCATTCCCCACGGCATTGCCGGCATGTTGCGGCAGGAGACGGACGTTGAAATACCCGTCATCTGTCCGAGTGGTGTAGGCAAGGCTTACACCAGCGGCGTGGAGGCGCCGGGCATTGGCGAGCGTGGAGGCCAAGCCGTCAAAGGAGCCAGGCAGGTTGCGTTGTGGGTCGATGAGGACCGGGATATTGGCCGCTGCCAGCTCGTCGGCCACTTTCCAGGCTTCCGCACCTCCGAGAATGACCAGCTGGAGTGGCGCATTCTCGCGTGCAAACCGGATGGCGCGGCGCAGATCGGCTTCACGGTCCACTTCGAGCACCAGCATGCGATTGCCACGAACAACCGGGGCGAGGGCACCGGCATCCATGCGGTTGAGGACCAGACCTTCCGGATGGGTCGCGAACCGCAGCGGATAGCCCCGTGCGTCCTCAAAGGCCGCTTCCAGATAACGCCAGGCTGCCGGACGTGATCCACCTGCCGTGCTGGCGCCAGACTGGGAGACGTCGGCGAAGACAAAACTCTCCGTCTGGAACAGGGAATCGGCATCACCGGCAGTGTCGATCAGGGCGCCCGTTCCGCCGAAGATTGTTTCACCGGTGGACGGGAAGAGGGCCGCGCGTGTGACACCTTCCATCCGCGTGGTTGGAACATGGCTCCCCGCCGGGTTGAACCCGTCCGAAACGTCCAGCGAGACGGAGAAATCGGAGTCTCCCGCATTCTGGTCGGTTGTGGACCCTTCAAGGGCCACCTCGATGAGACCCAGCTGGGAATAGCCGGCAAACAGGCCCGGAGTGACCCAGCCGCCCTCGGCATCGATAATGCGAGCGTTTTCAGGAATGGATAGATTGGCCCCGACGGCGACAATATCGCCATTCGTGATCAATACAGTCGCGTTTTCCAGCTGGGGCCCGGCATTGGTGACCACTCGTCCATTGGTGATGGCGAGGGTCTGGGCTGCAGCAGGCAGGCTGAGACAGGCGCCTAGCGCCAGAGCACTCAAGAGATGTTTCATTATTCCTCTCCCTCACCGGGTTGACCGATCATGAAGTCGCGGACGGGCTGAAGGTTTTCGTCAAAACGGTCAAAACTCATCACACCATCGATCCAGACGGCGTCAGCACGGGTATAGGTGGAGTAGGGATTGCCGGACCACATCACCAGATCGGCCCGTTTGCCGACTTCCAGTGATCCAGTCTCCTCGGCAATGCCCAGAGCTTTGGCCGGATTAGATGATAACCAGGCCCAGGCTTCCGCTTCGGAAATGTCCAGACCGGCCGCACGTCCGTCCGCCAGGGCCTTGGCGATTTCCTGATTGAGACGCTGAATGCCCAGGTCACTGTCCGAATGGATCATGGCACAGGCACCCGCAGCATGCGTGAATGCCAGGTTTTCACGAATGGAGTCATAGGCTTCCATTTTGAAGCCGCCCCAATCTGCCCAGACCGCAGCGCAAATATCATTCTCTGCGAGAAGGTCGGAGATCTTGTAGGCTTCGACCGCGTGGTGAAACGTCGTGACCTGGTAGCCAAACTCTTCGGACATATCGATGACCTGAGCCATCTGATCGCCGCGATAGCAATGCATCTGGACCAGAATATCGCCCTCCAGCACACCCATCAGCGTGTCTAGTTCCAGGTCCTGTGTGGGCGGGGAGGCATCCTCACCGGCTTCCGCAGAGTCCCAGTATTCATTCCAGTCATCGCGATAATGGCTGGCGCGGATCCAGCTGTCGCGATAGCCGGCCATATTGCCCATATCGGTGGCCGGGGAACGGCCGCGATTGCCATACACACGCGACGGGTTTTCGCCGCAGGCCATTTTCAGGGTGTAGGGCGCGTCAGGAAATTTCATGCCCTGGACCGTGCGGGCAGAGACATTGCGCAAGGTGACACCGCGACCGCCAAACAGGTTGGCCGAGCCGGGTAGGATGTGGAGGGTTGTCACGCCGCCTGCCAGAGCCGCGTCAAAGCCGGGATCATGGGGCCAGACGGAGTGTTCGGCCCAGACCTCGGCCGTAACCGGCTGTGTGGCCTCATTGCCGTCGGAGTGAGCATTGACGCCCGGAGAAGGATAGACGCCCAGATGCGAGTGGATGTCGATCACGCCTGGCGTGACAAAACGACCGTCCGCATCGATGATCTCGGCATTGGCCGGGGCTTCGAGATTATCGCCGATGGCAGCGATCCGACCCGCTTCAACGAGCACGGATCCGTTGACGATCTCTCCGCCGATTCCGTCATAGATGTGGGCGTTGGTGATGAATACAACACCACTGTCTGCCGGCGCATAGGTCGATGGATAGGGATTGGTGTCGGGACGAACAATGCCGTCCTCCGTGCCGTTCTCGGCCGCTTCCGTGTCCGTGGGGCCACTACAGCCCGCAAGGATCAGCGCAAGAGAACCGGCTCCGGCCAGCCTCCAGAGTTCAATAGTCATTTGCTTCGCCTCCCAGAACCATCCGGAATCGGATGTCGTCTCATAGAAGGGCATCCCTTCCCGGGCGTCAAACCGGCGAAGGCCGTGTGCTCCAAAAAAATCAATCAGGGATAGTTGTGGTGCATTCGTACACTCAGCTGTGATTTGAGGTCGGAGACATCCGGTGCATCGCCGTCACAGGTCCGGGCCTTGATCATCAAACTGATCACGACCTCATCATTGTAGGTAGGGTCGGTGATGAAATACTGGTCGATCCACACCGCGCCGACCGGGTCGAACCCGGCAGCAGCCAGCCAGGCAATATCGTGTTCATTGCGAGCGATATCTTCGGTGACCATGAGGCATTGGGGCGGGCGGTCGCGAAACCCGTTGATCGGCCAGTCTGTTTCGGGGAAGCGACTGTAATTGGCGGCTCCGGAGCCATCGGCCACCTGTTCGGCGTGCACCATGATCGCAGATTCTTCCCCCAGGAAGGCGGAGAGGGAGATGTCGAACGGCACATTATTAAACCGTGCCGAGCGGTGAGCCGGCGAAACAAGACGCAGGCCGGGGGCGTCAAGGCGGAGCTCGACGGCATGGGTCGAGACGAGCTGATCACCGTTGCGGACCAGAAATTCAGGCTGCGGCTCAGGTGTGAGATGTCCCACAAGGGTGGCGCAGATCAGACTCAACATCGTGTAACCTCCTATACTGATGGAGGTCAGATGCATGCGGCTGGATCTTTGGATGCAGCGTTCTAGATGTCGAGGCCGGATATTTCAGGTGCATGTTCCTGAATGAAGGCAAAGCGCAGTTCAGGCTTCTTGCCCATCAGGGTCTCGACCAGATCGTTCAGCGTCGGCACGTGGTCTGGATCAATCTTGATGCGGGCCAGGGTGCGCCGGTCAGGATCCATGGTGGTGGATTTGAGCTGCGACGGGGTCATCTCACCAAGACCCTTGAAGCGCCCGATATCCACCTTGGCATTACCCTTGAAAGCCTCTGCCAGGATCTGGTCACGATGGGCTTCGTCGCGGGCATACAGCGTGGTCGAGCCTTGTGTCAGCCGGAAGAGGGGCGGTTGCGCCATGTAGAGACGCCCCTCATGGATCATCTCCGGCATGGAGCGATAGAAGAAGGTGATCAACAAGGCCGCAATGTGAGCGCCGTCGACATCGGCGTCGGTCATGATGACGATGCGCTCATAGCGCAGGTCTTCCAGACGGAAGCGCGAGCCGGTGAGGCAACCCAGCGCTTGCAGAAGGTCATTGATCTCCTGATTGGCGGCAATCTTATCGCTCGCTGCGGAGGCCACGTTCAAGATCTTGCCGCGCAGGGGAAGGATCGCCTGGGTTTCGCGATTGCGCGCCTGTTTGGCCGAGCCGCCGGCTGAATCACCCTCAACGATAAAGATCTCGGTCCCATCCGCATCGGCGCGGGAACAATCGGCCAGCTTGCCCGGAAGACGCAGGCGACGCGACGCTGTTTGACGTTTGACGGATTTTTCCTTGCGTCGACGCAGCCGGTCCTCGGCACGCTCAATCACCCATTCAATCAGCTTGCCGGCTTCCTTGGGCGAACCCGCCAGCCAGTGATCGAACTGGTCACGAATGGCGTTTTCCACCAGACGTGCCGCTTCCGGTGTGGCCAGTCTTTCCTTCGTCTGGCCCTGGAATTCCGGATCGCCGATGAAAACCGATAACAGGGCTCCGGCACCACCCAGGACATCCTCTGCAGTGATCAGCGCGGCCTTCTTGGCATTGACATGTTCGGCATGGGCCTTGAGGGCCTTGGTCAGCGCTCCGCGCAATCCCTGTTCATGCGATCCGCCTTGGGGGGTGGGAACCGTGTTGCAGTAAGACTGGCAGAATCCGTCCGCCTCGCCGCCAAACCCATTGGCCGACCAGGCGATGGCCCATTCCACACCGCCGGTCCCATCTTCGCGTTCGACCCGACCGGTGAAACTCTCGGCGGTGATCAAGGAGCGTTTCTCGACCATCTCGGCAAGGCGGTCGGCCAGACCTCCCGGAAAGCACAGCTCGGCCTCGGCTGGAATGTCCAGCCCTTCAACGAGGGCGGGATCACAGCTCCAGTTGATTTTGACACCCCGGCGCAGATAGGCCTTGGCCCGCGACATGGCGTAGATGCGCGCTGGTTTGATGCGGGCCTTGTCGCCAAAAATCTCAGGATCGGGTCGGAACCGGATAGACGTGCCCCGTCGATTGGGAGCACCGCCAACCTTTATCAGCGCACTGGTCGGCAAGCCGCGAGAATAGGTCTGGCGCCAGAGCGTTTTCTCGCGCGCCACCTCGACTTCAAGCAGGTCTGTCAGGGCGTTCACGACAGAAATACCCACGCCGTGCAGCCCCCCCGAGGTCTTGTAGGCCTTGTCAGAGAATTTACCGCCCGCGTGCAGGACGGTCAGCACGATTTCGAGCGCGGACTTGCCCGGAAATTTCGGGTGCGGATCGACCGGGATACCGCGACCATTATCGACCACGGTGATGAAACCCTCCGCATCAATGGACACGTCGATCCGGTCCGCATGACCGGCCACGGCTTCGTCCATTGAGTTGTCGAGGATTTCTGCAAACAGGTGGTGGAAGGCGCGCTCATCGGTTCCGCCGATATACATGCCCGGGCGGCGGCGAACGGCTTCAAGACCTTCGAGAACTTCAATCTGGGCCGCGGAGTAACCGGTTTTGGCCGCGTCCTCCGTCATGCCCTCCGTCGCCAGAGGCGCTGCAGGGGCGGGCGGCTGGGCGGGGGCCGACGGCGCCTCGGCCGAGCCTGACGTCGCTGTGGATGGCGCTGCAGACGCGGTCGACGCTGTGGCGGGCGCACCATGTGTGTCGGGCTTGGACTCAGGGGCGCTGGGTGCGCCAAACAGATCAGATTGAGAGCTCATAGGCGCAATTTGCCCGAGTCGCGTAAAAAAGGGGACCGATCAAAACAGTAGAAAACGTCGACCGAGTCGTCGCTGGCAGCTGTCGATCTGGGCATTATAGCGCGCGGCATCACCTGCGACCCGGTCAGCAACGGTCATGAGCCAGCCCTTGGACTGGTAGGTGCGCTGATTATACCCGGTGTGACCCTCGTGATAGGAGAGGTAGAGATTACGGGCGTCATGCGGCGCGATGCCGGACAATTGTCGACTTTTGGAGGCATACCAGCCAATAAAATCGACAGCATCGCGAAAATTATCCCGATCAGCGCCCCGGCGGCCTGTGTCGCGGCGATACCAGTCCCACGTCGAGTCGAGGGCCTGGGCATAGCCATAAGCCGAGGAGGGGCGCCGTCCCGGGAAAATGCCCAGCAGGCGATTTCGGGCCGGTCTCGCATTGGCGTTGAAGCTGGATTCCTGTTTCAGGATTGCCAGTTGCACACCTGTTGGAACGCCCCAGCGTTCTTCCGTGCGTTGCAGGGCCCGCCACCAGGAGCGATTATCCTCAAGGATCTCGCAGGCGTCATACGTCTGTTCCGGCGGGGGTGGATGACCACAACCGGCAAGACCTGCCACCAGGCCCAGAACAAGAAAAAGGCTCGACCGTTTCATACCGCCGAGCCTTGTCCTGATTGGGTTAAACAATCCTTGCCGGATCAGAAGACCAGGCGAATAACCAGCCGCGCCGTGTGGCGGATATAGTCGTCCCGCAGATCGGCATCATAGGCGAGGGCAAAAGTGGAGTATTCCGATCCGGCATTGAAGCCGAGACCGAAGATAATGCCATTGCCGGTCGCTTCGGAGCCCAGCAGGGTGAAACGTTCATCAAACCCGATGAAACCGGCCTGGGTTTCGGGGATCTCGGCAATGATCTCGTTGCGATAGCCGATGCGGACATTCGGACTCCACCAGCTGGAGCTGTCCCCGTAATGCGCGCCGAAGGTCACGACACCTGTACCGGCCAGGATCTGGCTTTCGCGCGAATCAACGAACAGGTCGACGCCATTTCCGCCACCGCTCTCCTCGTAATCGCTCTCATTGAGCAGGAGGTAATCGATCGCTACGGCGGGCAGGATGTAATAATTGCCAAAGGTGAAGTCGCGGCCAAAGCGGGCGGCGCCATTGATGTGATAGCCCGTCCAGTCTGCGGTCGGAGAGACTTCGTACGCGCCGATCACAATGCGACGTTCGTGTTCGAACCAGTCGAGACCGGCCGCACCATGTAGGTCGAGGTTCCAGCCGGAGAACTCAGCACCGGCATAGACGCCGACCTGGCCGGAAATGCCGGAGAGCGGAACGTCGAACCCGTCAATTTCTTCGATATCAGCGGCGGAGACGAGAATGTTCACACCTGCGGCATAGAAGGGCCCCACCGGCTGGTCATAACCGGCTGCGAAACCCAGGCCCCGTCCGCGGAAATCCGGTCCCTGATCGGCTTGACCCAGATCGGCGTAGAAACCGAACTCCTGGATCCACAGTCCGCCACTGTCCTGTGGGCTCAGGCGAGCCGCATCCAGACGGGAGGCCAGAGCACCGGTGGCGATGTCATTGGCCGCCATCAAGAACCGAACCGCATTACCCGAATGGTCCGGCAGAAGCTGGTCATAGGCGCCGAAGAAATCGGATTCCGTTGTCAGGCCTGCGATGGCTGCTCCCAGGTCCGCATTGCTCTGCCAGGTCGCAAAGGCTGCGTCATAGGCCGCGGCCTGATTGGTCGACATGCCCAGCTCACCAGAGGATTTGCGAGCCAGCGACAAGACTAGAGTGTCCTGGTCATCGGGGGCGTAGCCAATGACGGCATTGTAGAGATAGGGCGATGTCGTATCGTTCAGTGTGACCAGATCGGCGTCGACGGTCAGCTCCCCTTCAGCGGAGACCAAGGTGAAGTCACCATTGTTTCCGATCAGGTTTGAGAGGGCGACCGAGATCCGGGAGCCTTCCTCAAAAGTGATATCGCCCGAGGCATTGATGGATCGGGCCATGCCCTGTTCGGCATCAACCTCGAAAATCAAGAGCGCGCCATCGCCAAAGCGGGCACTGTCGATGTTCAGCGCGCCGCCCTCTTCGAGCGTGAGCTGGGCAAAATCCATCTCGATGCGCAAATTGCCATCAGTGTCGGTCAGGCGACCGGCATATTGCGGGAGTTCCAGATAGAGCTCATCGCCTTCGATCGGATCAATCAGCTCTTCATCGATCAATCGCTGGATTTCGTCATAAACCGCTCGACCATCCAGAACGAGCGTGTCAGCACCATCGCCAAACGCAAGGGCGCCAGAGACCGTGCCCGCTTCCAGACGGAAAGTATCATCGCCGCTGCCCAGCAGGATGTCGCCATTGATGCGGATGACTTCATCGGTCACCCGGACGGCGTTCAGCGATTCATCAACCTCTGTGTCCGGATCGTCCTCGACAATATCCTGTTCCCAGTACTGGCGAATGGTGGTTCCGGTCGTGTTGGCCGACAGGTCGATCGCCACGGTCTGGTGATCCACATCTTCCGGCGTAACCACATTGCCGTCATCATCAAAGAACGCGGAGGGCTCACTGTGCAGGGCCTGGATGGTGCCGCTGTTTGTGACCTCGGTCAGTGTGCCGGAGCGGTCCACCACGGCGAAACCACTGCCGCCGGCCTGACCTGTTGCCGAGATGATCCCATCATTCACAAGGCGGTCGAAGACAGCGCCGTTTTCGATGATCAAAGCGTAAGCGTCGCCGAAGTTATCACTCTCAGCAACGGTGATAGACGTCGCGGCCAGGGTGCCCCGGTTTTCGAAGACCGGCAAAATACCACCATTTCCAATGCGCACCGCTGTCGCGAGCATGGCGCTTGTATCGGAGTAGGCCGTTGCAGAGATGGTGTTGGTGTTCAAGAAGCCATGGGTCAACTCGGTCGTGAGTGCCATGTCGTCAGCATCGGTCCCGCCTTCAATGGCAAGCGCGGTTGCAGACACATCATTGAGCTCTCCGCGTGCCGAGATGGGCCCGCGATTGACGAGGGAGAAGCCGAGCGGCAGCGGATCCACGCTTTCATCGTCTTCTGTATCCGGATCGTCTTCAACACCCGGTTGGATGGCCTCGCCGATCACCACATTGGCGTCGCCGGCGCGCAGATGAACAGCCGGGGCGGCACCGCGAATGGCAATGCTGTTGGTGGAGGTCAGAGAATTGGCTTCATCGGGACCATCAAACAGAACACCGTTTGTGATGCTGGCCTCGATCAGAACTGCCGAGCCTGACTGGAATACATCATCCTCATCGAGAGAGGCGAGGAAGTCGGCGTTGGTCGGACGTCCGTTGAACTGATAGCCCGTTACGGCAACCGCGCCGTTGAAATAGGCGCCGCCACTGATATCGCCCGCCAGATGCACACCGACAGAGTTTTCGCCGACTGCCCCGACCGAACCGGTCAGGCTGAATTCACCAGTCACGTCGCCGCGAATTTCGATGCCCGTTGAATTGTCGCCCACAATGTTGGTGCGGCCATCAAGGATGATATTGCCGTCAATCATGGACAGGGTACGAAGCGCCGCACTGTCGTTGCCGCGTACGGTCAGGCTGCCGCTCGAGTTGAGAATGACATCGCCAACAAAGGCGCCATCGCCGTCCACAAGAACGCCGACCCGCTGGCCGCCAATAGCTGACGGTCCGTCCAGATCTGCAAAGCCAGTGTCGGTGTCTTCACCTTCATCTTCCGGCGAGCTCTCTGACTCAACCACAATGTCGCCATTGATCGTCAGCGTGCCGGTGTTTCCTGCCACCACATGAACACCCACGCCGCCATCCTCATCGGAGGTGACCGTGACGTCTCCGTCGACGGTGACGTCATTATCGCTGTCGAGCGTCACAGCGGTTTGGGCAGACGTCAGAGTCACACGGCCGGTGCTGGTGATGACGATATTGTCGGCACTGCCACTGGCCGCCGTGGAGGTTGCGATCGGAGTTTCGCGGGTGTCGGTGACTTCTTCATCCGCGAACGCAGCCGGCACGGCGACGGTCAGCGAAACAAGGGCGCTGGCAAACATAAAACGGCGACGCATACCGACTCCTGAACAGGTTAGATGCAGTGACGCAAAAACTTTGACGCGATTTGTAGCGAATGCAAACGGCCCCGTCGACCACGGATCGCGGCGATTTCCATGACAGCGCGATTAAACCTGCATGTTTTTGATGGCCGGGGCTGTCGGGGCTAGGCGATTGAGTGTCAAAAGAAAACGGCCGGGCAGGGCCCGGCCGCTTCCGATTGTGTGTGCGGGGTCTAAAGAGACCTAGCAGGAATAATACATGTCGAACTCGACCGGGTGCGGATGCATTTCAAGGCGCAGCACCTCTTCCATCTTCAGGTCGATATAGGCGTCGATCTGGTCATCATCCATCACGCCACCCTTCTTGAGGAAGTCGCGGTCTGCGTCGAGGGATTCGAGTGCTTCACGCAGCGAACGGCAGACGGTTGGGATGTCCTTGAGCTCTTCCGGCGGCAGGTCATAGAGATCCTTGTCCATCGGATCACCCGGATGGATCTGGTTCTCGATACCGTCCAGGCCGGCCATCAGCAGGGCTGCATAGGTGAGGTAGGGATTCCCGGCCGGATCCGGGAAGCGGGTCTCCAGGCGTTTGGCGTTCGGCGAGTGCACCCAGGGAATACGGATGGAGGCCGAACGGTTGCGAGCGGAATAGGCCAGCAGGACCGGTGCCTCAAAGCCCGGAACGAGGCGCTTGTAGGAGTTGGTGGAGGCGTTGGCGAATGCGTTGATCGCCCGTGCGTGTTTGATCACACCGCCAATGTAGTACAGGCAGGTCTCGGAGAGATCGGCATACTGGTCGCCGGCAAACAGCGGCTTACCGTCTTTCCAGAGCGACTGGTGAACGTGCATGCCGGTGCCGTTGTCGTTCCAGACCGGTTTGGGCATGAAGGTTGCCGTCTTGCCATAGGCATGGGCGACCATCTGAACCGTATATTTATACAGCTGCATGCGGTCGGCCATATTGGTGAGCGTGGAGAATTTCATGCCCAGCTCGTGTTGGGACGGTGCCACCTCGTGGTGATGCTTTTCCGGTTCGCAGCCCAGCTCGTCGAGAACGGCGAGCATCTCGGTGCGCATGTCCTGGCCGCTATCAACCGGAGCCACCGGGAAATAGCCGCCTTTGGGACCTGGGCGGTGACCCAGATTGCCACCTTCATAGGCGCGGTTGGAATTGTAGGGACCTTCCTCACTGTCGATCTGATAGGAGGTGTGGTTCTGGTCGGTCGCGATGCGAACATCGTCGAACACAAAGAATTCCGCTTCCGGTCCGAAATAGGCGGTATCAGCGAAACCGCTCGCGGCCATGTAGGATTCGGCTTTCTTGGAGGTCGTCCGCGGGTCACGGTTATAGGCTTCGCCTGTACCCGGCTCGAGGATGTCGCACATCATCGAGAGGGTCGGCTGCTGGTAGAACGGGTCCACAACGGCGTTGGAGGTGTCCGGCTTGAGCACCATGTCCGACTCGTTGATTGCCTTCCAACCGGCAATGGAGGAGCCGTCAAACATCACGCCTTCTTCAAAGAAGTCCTCATCGACTTGGGATTTGTCGAAAGTAACGTGCTGCAGCTTGCCGCGCGGATCGGTAAAGCGGAGGTCGACATAATTAATGTCTTCGTCCGCCATTTTCTTCAGAATTTCGTCTGACATGAGGATTCCCCAGGATTTGCGGATGGATGTGGTGAGTTAGAGCGCGTCCGGGCCGGTTTCGCCGGTCCGGATGCGGATGACACTTTCAACCGGAGACACAAAAATCTTGCCGTCGCCGATCCGCCCGGTCTGGGCGGCAGATTGAATAGCTTCGATCGCGGCCTCGACCCGGTTCTCCGGGAGCACGAGCTCGATTTTGATTTTGGGCAAAAAATCAACGACGTATTCGGCGCCGCGATACAGTTCCGTATGGCCTTTCTGACGACCAAAGCCCTTGGCCTCAATCACGGTCAGGCCCTGAACGCCGACGTCTTGAAGGGCTTCCTTCACATCGTCGAGTTTGAAGGGTTTTATGATGGCCTCGATTTTCTTCATGACCGACTCCATGGTGTTTGGACGACGCTATTTCGGTGTCGGATCGGGACAAGTCTGACAGTCTGGTGACAGATGCACTCGCCAGGAAATGCCACAATAGGAGGCATGTGTGCGCAAATATGAAGCATTGGCATCATTGGATGTTCTCGACTGCGCCGGCGCCGCGCAATGTGACGCCCTCGCTCCGACACGGGGCATCGCCATCGAAACATTGATGGAGGCCGCTGGAAAGGCTGTCGCAAAAGAAGTTGTGGCAAACTTTGCCCGATGCCCCGTCCATGTCTTGTGTGGACCAGGAAACAATGGCGGAGACGGCTATGTGACCGCGCGAATTCTGGCGGATGAAGGCTGGGCGGTGCGTGTGTTCTCGGATGCTCACCCGAGCCGAGATGGCCCGGCTGCAAACGCACGGCAGGCCTGGTCTGGTGAGGTGGAGCCGTTTGACCGGCTACTCGCCGAGGCGGACGGTGAGGTTCTCATAATCGATGCGTTGTTTGGAGCCGGTCTGTGCCGCCCGTTGGAGGATCGTCTCGGCACGGTCATCGAGCATGTGTCCAGGATGCGCTGGCCGGTTATCGCAGTGGATATGCCGTCCGGCTGGTCGGGAGATGGCGGCGGCTCCGTTGGGGCTGCCTTCAGGGCGGATCTGACGGTGACCTTTGACCGGCTGAAGGTTGGCCATCTGGTTGAGCCCTCTGCCTCGGCCGCCGGACAAGTTTTGTTGCACGAGATCGGCATGCCCCGTTTCGGGCCGGACGACATTTTGCCGGTGGCCCGGGTCAATGACCCCCAGCTCTGGCAGGATCACTGGCCCAGGCGGGATGAGCTGGCGCACAAACATCTGTTTGGGCGTGTGCTCGTATTCTCCGGAGACCTTGAGAGCAGCGGGGCTGCGCGTTTGGCGGGCCTGGCAAGCCTGCGTGCGGGGGCGGGACTGGTCACGCTGGCCGGACCGGACCGGGCCCTGCCTGTGCTGGCCTCAGAGGACGCGTCTCTTATGGTTGTCAGCCGAGAGACGGGCGGGGGTGCCATGGCCCGGCTGCGGGATTTACGTCAGGGGGCGGTGGTCATCGGTCCCGGATTTGGTGATTGGGTTGCGCTCGAGCACTGGATCTCGGACGTTTTGACCTTTCAGCGGCATGTCGTGCTTGATGCCGACGCCTTGCGGTTGATCGCCCGGACGCCTGGATTGCGCTCACGTCTGTCGGACAGCCATGTCCTGACCCCTCATGAAGGGGAATTCGACGCCTTGTTCCCCGGGCTTCTGGCATCGAGCACCTCACGTTTTGAAGCCGCGCTCACAGCGGCACGCAGCCTTGGCTCCATCATTGTTCTCAAGGGGGCGGATACGATCATTGCGGCACCGCAGGGTCTGCCGGTGATCAATCGACACGCCGCGCCCTGGCTTGCGACGGCGGGCAGTGGGGATGTCCTCGCTGGCCTGATTGCCGGTCTGTATGCCCAGGGCATGCCAGCGTTCGAGGCGGCGTGTGCCGCTGTGTGGATGCATGGGGATGCGGCGCTTCGCCTGGGCGAAGGTATGATTGCCAGTGACCTGCCCCGGGCCATGCCGCAGGTTTTGCAGGCATTGCGGGCTTCGCTGCAGTCGCACAATGCCGTTGCCCGGCTGACACAGGGGTCAAGGTGACCTAAGAGAGCGCTCACACCCTCCTCAACGACGTCCACGTCAACCGCCCGGCAGGAAACCCAATGTCTGATACGTCCAAACCCTCCAAGGAAACCCAGCTGGACAAGGAAGCCCTGCTGTTTCACCAGTATCCCACACCGGGCAAGGTGGCCGTGGCATCGACTAAGCCCATGGCGACCCAGCGGGATCTGGCCCTGGCCTATTCGCCGGGCGTTGCAGCTCCCGTCCGGGCCATCGCGCACGACCGCGACGCGGCTTATGACTATACCTCCAAGGGCAATATGGTGGCTGTGGTCTCGAACGGAACGGCCATTCTGGGACTGGGCAATCTGGGGGCCATGGCGTCCAAGCCGGTGATGGAGGGCAAGGCTGTTCTCTTCAAACGATTTGCCGATATCGATAGTTTCGACATCGAGGTCGACTACACCGATCCGGAGAAATTCATCGAGTGTGTCCGTGGTTTCGGAGAGAGTTTCGGGGGCATCAATCTGGAAGACATCAAGTCGCCGGAATGTTTCGAAATCGAGCGTCGGCTGCGCGATGAGCTGGGTATCCCGGTTTTCCACGATGACCAGCACGGGACGGCCATTATCGCGGCGGCGGGGCTGATCAATGCCTGTGACCTGACCGGTCGCAAGCTGGAAGACGTCAAGGTTGTCCTGTGTGGCGCGGGCGCGGCCGGTCTTTCGGTGCTCGAATTGCTCAAATCCATGGGCGTCCGTCAGGACAACACGCTCGTCGTGGACATTGATGGCGTGGTCTATGAGGGGCGTCCGGGTCTGCATGACCGCCTGGCGGCTCATGCCGTCGACACACCGCACCGCACCCTGGCTGAGGCTGCTGCCGGGGCGGACTGCCTGCTGGGCCTGTCGGCTGCCGGCGTGTTCACAAAAGAGATTATCGCCAGTCTTGCCCCGGATCCGATCGTGTTCGCGATGGCTAATCCCACACCGGAGATCACACCGGAAGAGGTGGCGGAGGTTCGCGACGACGTGATCATGGCGACCGGGCGTTCTGACTATCCCAACCAGGTGAACAATGTGCTGGGTTTCCCGTACATTTTCCGCGGAGCCCTGGATGTGCGCGCGCGCACGATCAATGAGGAAATGAAGATCGCTGCCGCCCGCGCCCTGGCCGCGCTCGCGCGTGAGGATGTACCCGATGAAGTGGCCCAGGCCTATCGGGTCGACCGGCTGCAATACGGTCGCGAGTATATCATTCCGACCCCGTTTGATCCCCGCCTTCTGGCCTGGGTGCCGCCATTCGTGGCCCAGGCTGCCGTCGAGACCGGGGTTGCCCGTCGCCCGATCGAGGATATGGACGCGTACAAACACTCCCTGGCGCGCCGCCTTGATCCGACCGCCGCACTGCAGCAGCGCGTCACCGCCTCGATCAAGGGGCAGGACAAGCGTGTTGTGTTTGCTGAGGGCGAGGAATTGTCAGTGATCCGCGCGGCGTCCGCCTTTCAGAGCCAGGGATTGGGCAAGGCGATCCTCGTGGCACGCGAGGACGTGGCCCGAGCCAATATGAAGGAGTTGGGGCTCGATCCCGATGCCCTTGAAATCGTCAATGCGCGCCTGTCGGATGCAAACGCCGATTATGCGGATTTCCTCTATGAGCGCCTGCAGCGCCAGGGATATCTGCGCCGTGATGTTCAGCGCCTGGTCAATAATGACCGGAACATTTTCGGGGCGTGCATGCTGAAAATGGGTCATGCCGATGGCATGGTGACGGGCGTGACGCGTCACTCCAACACCGTGACCCAGGCCGTGCGACAGGTCCTGGACCCGCTTGAAGGCGCGCGGGTGATGGGGCTGACGGCGTGTATCACGAAAGGCCGAACGCTTTTGATCGGCGATTCAACAGTTACAGAATTCCCGACCTCGCAGGAACTGGCCGAAATTGCGCAAACCGCGGCGTGCGCAGCGCGTCGTCTGGGGCAAACCCCTCATGTCGCTTTTTTGAGCTATTCCAATTTCGGCAATCCACCGGGCAAGCGGACCGAGAAGATCCAGGATGCGGTGCGTTTTCTGGACGAAGCCGGAGTGGACTTTGAATATGAGGGCGAGATGAGTGCCGACATGGCGCTGGATCCGGACCATCACCGGCTCTACCCGTTCTCCCGCCTGACCGAGCCGGCCAATGTGCTGATCATGCCGGCCATTCACTCGGCCTCCATCGCCATTCGTCTGCTCAAGGCAGCGGGCGGTGCCACGGTGATCGGTCCCATGATGCTGGGTCTGGAAAAACCTGTGCAGATCGCCCGGCTAGGGGCTTCGGTAAATGATATCGTCAATCTGGCAGGTATTGCGGCGTTCGACCTGCATGCCGAGATGACGTAGGTGCGGTTTTGCATGCCCCCCATGCAGGCGCATCTGCTCAATCTCACACTTTGTTGAGTGCATGATAGTGCAGATGTGTCGGGGGCTTCCTATATGCTCCCGGCGATCAGGGAGTATCACATGGCGGGACGCGCAGCGCGGGACATGACCGAAGGACCGGTCTTTGGGCATATTTTCCGTATGCTCTTGCCGATGACCTTCGGCATTATTGCAATGATGCTCGTGGGTACCATTGATACCTATTGGGTCGGGTCCCTGGGGATTGCCCAGCAGGCTGCCGTCCAGATGAGTTTTCCCATCTCCATGCTGGTGATGAGTGTCTCGATTGGCCTGGGCGCGGGAGCCGTGTCGGCTGTGTCGCGGGCACAGGGACAAAAACACACCGAGTCTGTTCGCCGGATCGCGACCGATGCGATGACCTTGGCCGTTTTGCTGGTTGGCGCCGTTTCAATTGTGGGGGTGATCCTTGTCGAGCCCCTGTTCCGCTTCATGGGCGCGAGTGAGGCGGTCCTGCCGCACGTCGTCGATTATATGTCGGTCTGGTTTGGCGGTATTATCCTGATTGTCGGTCCCATGGTGGCGAGCAATATTCTGCGCGCTCTGGGCAATGCGGTGATCCCGTCTGTCATGATGATGGCGGCCGCCTTCGTGAATCTCATCCTGGACCCGTTTTTCATCCTCGATTCGATCTGGGGATTGCCCGGACTAGGCTGGGGTGTCGCCGGGGCCGCAACGGCCACGGTTATCGCCAATGGCGTGACCTTCGTTTTTGTGCTCGGCTATCTGGTCTTCCGCGAGAAGCTGATTGATTTTTCCTGGCCGGGACTGGGCGAGGTCCTGCACCACTGGGCCGAGATCTGCCGTGTAGGTCTGCCCGCTGCGGCGTCCAATACGTTCAACCCCTTTGGCCTGGCTGTGGCGATGGGGGCTTTGGGTGCAGCCCAGTTCGGCGATGCCGCCGTGGCGGGCTTGGGCGTCGGGGGGCGTCTGGAAGCCTTCGCTCTTGCCCCCTTGTTTGCCCTGTCCGCCTCGATCGGCGCGGTCACCGGTCAGAACGGCGGCGCAGGCTTGCCCGATCGTGTACGACAGGCCTTCACCAAGAGTTTTCTGTTCTGCACGGCCTGGGGGCTGGGCATGGCGATCTTCTTTGCCCTGTGTGGCGGATTGTTCGCGGCGGCCTTCATGCCCGATGATGTGGCTGGCCAGCAGGTGGCTGAAACCTATTGGCAGATCGTTCCTATTACGATTGCCGGGTATGGAATCACCATGGCGGCCAGCGCGGGTTTCAATGGTCTGGGTCGCCCTCTGGCCGGTGTGATGATCACCTCGGGCCGGGCGATCGGGCTGATGATACCGCTCGTGATTGGCGGTGCCGTCGTTTTCGGCTCGGTCACGGGTGTGATCGCCGGTATCGCGACAGCCAATGTAATCGCCGGTATTGTCACTGTGGTCCTGGTGCTGAGTGTTGCACCCATGACGGCTAAGAACGGCCGGGCCCGGGCCAAACCCAGTCCGGCACAGGATGATGAAAATGCCGTTCCGGTCGGTGAGACACGCCTCGATCCAGATCGGCCCGCCCCCGAATCCCCGACGTCATAACCGTCTAGATCCGGCGCAGTATCCCGGCGAGTTCTGGCTTGCCCTTGAGATTGGGATGCGGGTGAGGAGTGAAATTTTCCTCGTCCGGCCAGACCCAGCGCTCGGCTGGAAACAGCTGACGCATGGCGGTGGGTGAGCAGCCATAGGGTGGTCCGCCCAGCTCGGCCTTCTGCATGAACAGAACCAGTAGACGACCTTGCGGTTTCAGCGCCTCATGGACCATGCGCTCGTACTCCACACGCCGGTCGGGATGGATCGCACACAGAAAAGTCTGTTCGTAGATCACATCAAACGGCACGTCCGGCCGCCAGGCCAGACCATCATCACATACCAGGGTGGCGGACAGACTGGCCGCATCCAGTTGGGTTTTTTGCCAGTCCATGGCGGTTGGCGACAGATCCGAGGCGGTCACGGAGACCCCGGCTTGTGCGGCTTCCGTGACTTCCGGTGATCGGCCGCAGCCGGGAATGTAGAGTGTCCGGTCGGGATGGATCACACTCGCCTCGAGCCATGCCCGGAAAGCAGGATGCAAGCTGCCGCGCTCCCAGGGGGTGGTGTCATCCCGGAAGCGTTGGTCCCAATCCATCGCGGATCGATTTTCGCTGTCTTGAGTCATGACGCCATTGTGGCGGTTCCTGGCGATGTACAAAAGAGCGTATTGTATGACCAAGCAGAAGTCGCACACCTCGGATGTGCGCGTGGTCTCGCGCGAGGGTTGGCTCTGGTCAGGTGGAATTCAGTCGGAGGTCAGGCGGTAGCCTTGCTCAGCCGGGCGAGCTCAACCCGTGTGAAGGCCTTGGGAGGCTGGGGCAGGGGCGTATCCTTGAGCACCTGGCCCCCCGCCAGAAAACGCACCCCACTGCCGAGCATGTCGTTGAAGGTCTTGGCTTCGCGAATATCGTCGACCAGAACCAGCGCCTGCATGTCCCGCGCATCACGGGCCAGCCGCCCCAGAGCCTTGACTTCATGGGCCAGCAGGCCTTCGCTTTCTGAATTAGAGGGTGGACGTGTTACAGTCGAGACCAGTTTGGCGTCGCTTTGATCGAAGCCCTCCAGTTCAAACTCGCCGAACGGTCGCTGGGCGATGACGGTAAAGCCCAGCTCGCTGACGGTTTTCAGATAGGGCTGGGCCGCTTTGGGGTCTTCGGGCAGGTCTTCCACGCGCAGCCAGATCTTGCGACGGGCGTTGGCCGGGATGTCATCGAAGATGGCGCACCAGTCTTCACGTGCAGAGCGTTGGTCCAGGGTTTCGCATTGAACGCCCAGAATGAGTGTCAGCGGGAGCTTTCGCGCAACGGACTGGCGCAAGGCCCGCACGGCGCCCTCGGCCGCGCTGATATCGGCTTCGAGCGTATCTCGTTCGGTCATGAGCAGTTCGCGCGCACGTGAATAATCGGTCCAGCGGCCTTCCACACTGACCTTGGGAAAGCAGATATTGGCGGAGAGCTGTTGTTTGTCCACGTCCCAGACCGGCCGGAAAAAGGCCTGCAACGTGCCATGAGGCACATCGCCATCCTCGGGCATGCTGGGTTTTGGACGGGGTTTGCGTGCATCCGGTGTGGGCGTGTCACTGGACGAGACGATCTTGATGATTCCGCCAGTATCTGCCTTGAGCGTATCAGTGACGATGTCCAGATGGGCCAGGTCGGGTTCACCGAGGAAGAAGGCTTTCAGCTGCGCTGCAATCTGGCCGACCGCCTTCGTAATATCCGTATCGGGATCGGCAAACAGAAGAATGAACCCCTTGTTGAAGGCCAGGACCGAATCTTCATCCGCCACCCGGTTTTCGATAAAGTTTAGCCCAGACTGGAAAATACGGTTTTTGAGTTTAGGCCAGCTCTCGCCGGCGGCATTCCTGACCTCGTCGAGATTAATCAAGTTGAACTTGCCGATGTCGATTTCGCGGCCATCTGCAGCGGCTTTTTTGATAAATGTCTTGAGATCGACTGACATGACGCAAGGCTCACCTTTAACTCTATTGGGGTATTAGGCGCAGAGTATTGTTTCCGCTGTGTTAAGTCTGTTTCTTGCGCCTCGTGCTTGCCATCCCGGAGCGGGCATGCGATCACCCGCGACCTCTAAACCAGACCGTGCGGATGTGGCGGAATTGGTAGACGCGCTGGATTTAGGTTCCAGTGCCGCAAGGCGTGAGAGTTCGAGTCTCTCCATCCGCACCAGGTCTGATGGTTCGCTTCAGGCACGACTCCTTGCTCCAGAACGCTGCACCGGGCCGTGCTCTCCGGATGTCCTTCGATGGACGCTGTTTCGCGAGCGGTGTCGGCGCGATAAGCTGCACTCAATCCGGCTCAACCGCGCCTCACCGTTGCGTCTACGGAATCGGCGTGACATAACGCGCGCTCGTTTTTCCATGCAGGCAGACTTGCCACTAACCGATCACTCAAGGCTAACCCATGAACGTCACCGAGAAATCTGCTGAAGGCCTGAGCCGCACCTATGAGATCGTCTTCCCTGCGGACGATCTGCAGGCTCGCCTGTCCGCAAAGATCGAAGAAATCCGCCCTGAAGTGCGCCTGAAAGGCTTCCGCCCGGGCAAGGTTCCGGCCAGCCACATCCGCAAGATGTTCGGCGAATCCATCATGGGCGACCTGATCAATGAGCTCGTCCCGGCCACGACCGATGAGACGCTCAAAGAGAAGAATGTCCGCCCGGCCTCTCAACCGGAAATCAATGTGGTCTCCGATGCGAAAGAGGTTGTGTCGGGCAAGGCCGATTTTACCTTTGAGATCAGCCTGGAAGTGATGCCGGAATTTGAGCCGGCGGATCCGGCCAAGCTGACGCTGACACGTCCGGTCGCCGAGGTCGAGGATGGTGATATCGAGGAAAGCCTCAATCGCCTGGCCGAGCAGAGCCGTGAATACGCGCCGAAAAAAGGTGGCAAGACCGCCAAGGCCGAAGAAGGTGATGTCGTCGTCATCGACTTCGTTGGCAAGATTGACGGCGAAGCCTTTGATGGCGGATCTGCTGAAGACGCCCGCGTTGCGATCGGTGATGGCGCCTTCATTCCGGGCTTTGAAGAACAGCTGATCGGCGCGAAGAAGGACGAGGAGCGTGAGCTCAATGTCAGCTTCCCGGCCGACTACCAGGCCGAACACCTGGCCGGTAAGGACGCTGTCTTTGATGTGACCGTCAAATCGGTCGAGTCGGCTCAGGAAGCGAAGATCGACGACGAACTGGCCAAGCGGCTGGGTCTCGATGATCTCGACGCTCTTAAGGATGCCCTGAAGAAGAATGTCGAGAGCGAACACGCTCAGCAATCCCGCATGAAGGTGAAGCGCGACCTTCTCGACAAGCTGGACGAGCTTCACAGCTTCGACCTGCCGCCGAAAATGGTCGACGCCGAGTTTGATAATATCTGGCGTGAGATCCAGAACGCGATCGAGAATGACGCTCTGGAAGACGAGGACAAGGACAAGTCCGAGGACGAACTCAAGACCGAGTATCGTGGCATCGCCGAGCGCCGTGTGCGTTTGGGCCTGGTGCTGGCCGAGATTGGCCGGGTGAATAATATCGACGTGACCCAGGAAGAGCTGGCGCGCGCGGTCAACCAGGAAGCCATGAAGTATCCAGGTCAGGAGAAACAGGTCGTCGAGTTCTACCAGAAGAACCCGAACGCCGTCGCGCAGCTGCGCGCTCCGATCTACGAGGAAAAAGTCGTCGACTACATCCTCGAACTGGCTGAAGTGAGTGAGAGCACGGTCACGCGCGAAGAATTGTTCGCCGACGAGGATGCGCCGGAAGCCAAGTCTGAAGCCAAGGAAGAGAAAAAGCCGGCCAAGAAGAAGGCCGCTCCGAAGAAAAAGGCCGCTGCCAAGAAGGCCGAGGCCGAGGACGCTGCCGAGGACTAGACCCTCGCGGCATCACTGTAATCAGGCAGGCGCCGGAGGTTGAACCTCCGGCGCCTGTTTTTATCTGCAGAACGTGTATGTGGACATTAACCTCTCCTGCTGCATGCAGGCTTGTGTTCCACCGGGAAGCCCGTGCTAGGGTTTCCTCCCGCCTTCATGACTCGGTTTGAGCCCAAACCGCTTGCCCAGGAGCCAGATATGCGTGATCCGCTGGAAATGTACGAACTCGTTCCCAGTGTCATTGAAAAGACGAGCCGCGGTGAGCGGGTTGCCGACATCTATTCTCGGCTGCTCAACGAACGGATCATTTTCGTGACCGGCCCGGTTGAAGATTATATGGCGCGCTCGATTGTCGCCCAGTTGCTCTTCCTGGAATCGGAGAACCCGAAAAAAGAAATCTCCATGTATATCAACTCGCCGGGCGGGGTCGTTTCCGCTGGCCTGTCGATCTACGACACGATGCAGTATATCCGCTCGCCCGTGTCCACCATCTGTCTGGGCATGGCCGCCTCCATGGGCTCGCTGTTGCTGACAGCCGGTGAAAAGGACATGCGCTTTGCCACGCCGAACGCCTCGGTCATGGTACACCAGCCCTCGGGCGGTTTCCGTGGGCAGGTGTCGGATATCGAGCGCCATGCGGCCGATATCGTGCGCACCAAGCGGCGTTTGAACGAGATCTATGTTCAACATACCGGACGGACTTACGAGGAAATCGAGAGTGCTCTGGATCGGGACAATTTCCTGACCGCAGACGAGGCCAAGGAGTTTGGTCTGATCGATTCCATCGTCGAAACCCGCACGGGTGAGGAATAAACACCTGACACCTAGTGCTTGAAAGCAACGCTTGGCGCTTGATCCGGACTGCAACACTGTGGTCGAATAAGCAGGACTGGAAACCTTTCGCTAAAGTTCGGCATTGATCTTGCTGGTCTGAGAGGGAAAGGGGCGCCAAGCTGGGGCCTTGAAGGAAAATGGAGCGGTCATGAGTAAGACAACAGGCGCAGACGGCGAGTCGAAGAACACCCTGTATTGCTCCTTCTGCGGCAAAAGCCAGCATGAGGTGCGCAAGCTGATTGCCGGTCCGACCGTGTTCATCTGTGATGAATGTGTCGAACTCTGCATGGATATCATCCGCGAGGAGAACAAGTCTTCGCTGGTGAAATCGAAAGAGGGTGTGCCGACACCGAACGAGATCTTTGGCGTGCTGAACGATTATGTGATCGGTCAGAGCCATGCCAAACGTGTTCTCGCTGTCGCGGTCCACAATCATTACAAGCGTTTGAACCACGCCTCGCAGAATGCCGATGTGGAACTGGCAAAGTCCAACATTCTTCTGATCGGTCCGACGGGTTGCGGCAAGACGTTGCTGGCTCAGACGTTGGCCCGTATCCTCGATGTTCCGTTCACCATGGCTGATGCCACGACACTGACCGAAGCGGGTTATGTGGGTGAGGATGTCGAGAACATCGTTCTGAAACTGCTGCAGGCTGCCGACTATAATGTCGAACGCGCCCAGCGCGGTATTGTCTATATCGACGAGATCGACAAGATCTCGCGCAAGTCCGACAATCCGTCGATCACCCGCGATGTGTCGGGTGAGGGCGTCCAGCAGGCCCTTTTGAAGATCATGGAAGGCACGGTCGCATCCGTGCCGCCACAAGGGGGGCGTAAGCATCCCCAGCAGGAATTCCTGCAAGTGGACACCACCAATATCCTCTTTGTGGTCGGGGGCGCCTTTGCCGGTCTCGACAAGGTGATCTCTCAGCGTGGTCAGGGCACATCCATCGGTTTTGGTGCAGATGTGCGTGAACCTGACGAACGCCGGACGGGTGAAATCCTGCGCGAAGTGGAGCCGGATGACCTGCAACGCTTTGGTCTGATCCCCGAATTCATCGGTCGTCTGCCGGTGATTGCGACACTTGAAGATCTCGATACCGATGCCCTGGTTCAGATCCTCACCGAGCCGAAAAACGCACTTGTGCGGCAGTATCAGCGCCTGTTCGACATGGAAGGTGTGGGGCTGACCTTTACCGAGGATGCGCTCACAGCCATCGCCGAACGCGCGATCGATCGCAAGACGGGTGCACGGGGGCTGCGGTCCATCATGGAAGGCATCCTCCTCGACACCATGTTCGAACTGCCGGGCCTCGACGGTGTGGAAGAGATTGTCGTCAACGCTGAAGTTGTTGATGGAAATGCCAAACCGCTCTTCATCTATGCGGAACGTCAGGACGATAAGCGCGAAGGCGCTTGACGCCGGGCGACCGGATATCCACTTCAAGATCAAAGGCGGTGCTTCGGCACCGCCGTTTTCTCCCCGCGAGACGGATCGAATCGCGCCAAGTTTGGCAGCGAATGATCTGGCGTTTTCGCGGGACTGATTGGAGTAACCATGTCTGAAACTAGGACACTTCCGCTTCTTCCCCTGCGCGACATTGTCGTCTTTCCGCACATGATCGTGCCGCTGTTTGTCGGCCGCAAAAAGTCTGTGCGGGCGCTGGAAGAAGTTATGCGGGCGGACAAGCAGATCCTGCTCGCCACTCAGAAAACCGCCGGAGATGATGAACCGGCTCCCGATGCCATCCACCGTACCGGGGTTGTCGCGTCGGTGCTGCAATTGCTGAAACTGCCCGACGGGACTGTGAAGGTTCTCGTTGAGGGTGGCGCGCGCGCTGAGATCGCCGAACACCTGCCCAATGAAGAATTCTACCAGGCTCTGGCTGAAATCATCCCGGACAATGAGGGTGATGACAGCGAGCTGGAAGCACTGATGCGGTCTGTGGCGTCCAAGTTCGAAGACTATGTGAAGCTCAACAAGAAGGTGCCGCCAGAAGCGCTGGCGTCTCTGAGCCAGATCACCGAACCGGCCAAGCTGGCTGACAGCATTGCTGCGCATCTCGCCGTGAAGATCGAGGACAAACAATCCTTGCTCGAGGAGACCAGCATTGCCGCCCGCCTGGAGCGCGTGCTGGGTCTGATGGAAGGCGAGATCGGCGTCCTGCAGGTCGAGAAAAAGATCCGCAGCCGCGTCAAACGGCAGATGGAGAAGACGCAGCGCGAGTATTATCTCAATGAGCAGATGAAGGCGATCCAGCGCGAGCTGGGTGAGGGCGATGACGGCCGCGAGGAACTCGCTGAGCTGGAAGAAAAACTTGCCGAGGCCAAACTCTCCAAGGAAGCCCGGACCAAGGCCGAGGCGGAGATGAAGAAGCTGCGCCAGATGAGCCCTATGTCGGCGGAAGCCACGGTCGTGCGCAATTATCTGGACTGGATCCTGTCTCTGCCGTGGGGCAAGCGCAAACGCTTGAAAAATGATCTGGGGCGTGCCGAGAACATCCTGGATACGGATCATTATGGTCTGGAGAAGGTCAAGGAGCGCATTCTCGAGCATCTCGCCGTGCAAGCCCGCACCAAGAAGCTCAAGGGACCGATCCTGTGTCTGGTCGGGCCTCCCGGTGTCGGCAAGACCTCTCTGGGACGCTCCATTGCCAAGGCGACGGGCCGTGATTTTGTCCGCATGTCGCTGGGCGGTGTGCGTGATGAAGCCGAGATCCGGGGACACCGACGCACCTATATCGGCTCCATGCCGGGCCGGATTGTCCAGTCGATGAAAAAGACGGAATCCTCCAATCCGCTTTTCCTTCTCGATGAGATCGACAAGCTGGGTGCTGATTATCGCGGCGACCCGGCCTCTGCCCTGCTGGAAGTGCTCGATCCGGAACAGAACTCCACTTTCAATGATCACTATCTGGAAGTGGATTATGACCTGTCCGACATTATGTTCGTGACGACGGCCAATACGCTCAACCTGCCGCAACCGCTTCTCGATCGGATGGAGATCATCCGCATCGCCGGTTACACCGAGGATGAGAAGGTCGAAATCGCCGAGCGTCACCTCATCCCCAAAGCGCGCAAGAATCACGCGCTCAAGGATACCGAATGGGTGCTTGAAGACGACGGTCTGCGCGATCTGATCCGCTATTACACGCGGGAGGCGGGCGTGCGTTCACTTGAGCGCGAGATCGCCAATCTGGCGCGTAAATCGGTGCGCAAGATCCAGAGCCGTGAGGCCAAGAGCCTGACAATCAATGCGGGCAATCTCGACACGTTTGCTGGCGTTCGCAAATTCCGCTTTGGCGAGACCGATACCGAAGACCAGGTTGGTGTGGTCACCGGCCTGGCCTGGACTGAAGTCGGTGGTGATCTGCTCACCATCGAAGCCGTGCGCATGCCCGGTAAGGGCCAGATGAAGGTGACGGGAAATCTGCGCGATGTGATGAAGGAATCCATCTCTGCGGCCAATTCCTTTGTCCAGTCGCGTGCCCCCTCGGTCGGTGTCAAACCGACCGTGTTCCGGGCCACCGATATCCACGTGCACGTGCCGGAGGGTGCGACACCGAAAGACGGACCGTCCGCAGGTATCGGCATGATGACGGCCATTGTGTCTGTTCTCACGGGCATTCCCGTGCGCAAGGATATCGCCATGACGGGTGAGATTACCCTGCGTGGCCGTGTCCTGCCGATTGGCGGATTGAAGGAAAAACTGCTCGCAGCTCTTCGCGGTGGTGTGAAGACTGTCCTCATTCCCAAAGAGAATGAGAAGGATCTCGCGGAGATCCCGGACAATGTCAAAGAAGGACTGGAGATCATTCCGGTTGAAACCGCCGATCAGGTCTTGACGCGCGCCCTGGTTGAGCCTGTACAACCTGTGGAGTGGACCGAGGCGGATGAGGCAGCTCTCGCTGCGGTCAATCACCCTACCCAGGAGGGCGGTTCGCAGATCGCCCACTGATACGCTCGTGGAGGTCTGAATGAGTAATGAAACCGGCGATAATGCCTCACTGGGTTACTCATTCAGCCTCGGAGCTCCCGGCTACCGGACAGGTCCGCAGACCGCCAGTCCAGACCCGGCAACGCCGCCAGACCCTGCGACATCGTCCGATCCTGCGACACAATCCGCTGGACCGGTGGACGCAGCAGAGGGCCGTGGTGAGATCGAATTCGTCTGTGATCCGGCGCTGAAGGGGCTTATCCCGGAGCCGGAACGGGCCTCTCGTTTCCTGCCCGACTGGTTCCGTTCAATGCAACGCGATATGGGCATGCCCGACCCCAATGGTCTGCCGGGTCTGACGGTCAAGGCCTGTTTGCCGGTCACCGACGCGTTTACGCTGGGCTGGATTATTCCGCTTCCTTTTACGGTGCGCATCCTGGTCCCTGAAGACCGGGTGAATATTCAGATGGGCTGGGCCGAGGATGTGCCGTTCCAGCCGGTGGAACAGCATCACCCTGGCCAGATCGGGGCACCCGCTGCGCCCTTTGCCCAGACAATGCCGCTGAAATGGATGAATCCGTGGCAGATCAGGGTGCCGGACGGCTATTCAGTCCTGTTCACACCGCCGTTCAACCATTTCCAGTTGCCGTTCACGTGTTTCACCGGCCTTGTGGATTGCGACCGGTTCAAACCGCGGATCAACTTCCCCTTTGCGTGGACGGGCGCGCCGGGTGACTACACCCTGCCGGCCGGCACGCCTTTGGTCCAGGTGGTGCCCATCCAGCGGACCTCCTTGCCGACAGGCCACACGGTGCGAGCCTCAAGCGAGGTGGAGCAACGCGAACTCGCCGACGCCACGGATCGCAAGTTCAACGAGGAATCCGTTTATCGTCGGGAATGGCGCGAGCGTAAATAATGGCTGTCGAACACGATCCGTGCGCGTCCCGCTGGCCTGAATGCAGGTATTCGAAAAAACATGCTCGCAGTGTGCGGGCGGGGGATTGACGCTGTTGCACGTCGCGGGCAGGGTGAGCGCATGACTTACGCGACGTTTTATTTTGCTGGCTATTTTACCAACGCAACCCGATGGGGGGCGGTGGCCGGTTAACACGCGCGACAAGCAGCGAGTTTCCCAGACCTCCCCCAGCGGGAGGTCTTTTTTGTTTGAGGCACACCCATGAGCGATACGCTGACACAGACCGATACCGCCGCCCGCGATGAGATCCGGGCGGAAATCAGCCAGCTGGACCAGGCCCTTGTCGAGACGATCGCCAAGCGTTCAGAGCTGGTTGAAAAAATCCTGCATGCCAAGGCGGAGGCGGGACTTCCGGTTCGCGACCGCGAGCGCGAAGCCGATATTCTCAAACGCGTCATGGCCATGGGGGCAGAGCAGGGCATCCCGTCCAATCTGATCGAAACCCTGTTCCAGAACCTGTTTGAAGCCTCGATCCAGCGTCAGCGCACCAAGTTTGACAGTCTACGTGATGAGGATCTGAACGAGGCCACTGTTGCGTATCTTGGTGGGCCGGGCTCCTACTCCCACATCGCCGCTCAGAAGATTTTCGAGCGCCGCCGGGCGTCGGTTGTTCCGTCTCCCAAGCGTGACTTCAACTCGATCTTCCGTGCTGTGGAGACCGGTGAGGTGGATTTCGGTGTCGTGCCCATTGAGAACACCACGACGGGATCGATCAACGAGGTTTATGACATTCTCCTGGCCTCCAAAACACGGATTGCCGGCGAATTCATGCTGCGTGTGGATCACTGTCTGATCGGTCGCTCCAGCGGATTGGGCCGCATCCAGCGTGTCTATGGTCATCCCCAGGCCCTGGCCCAGTCGCGGCGCTGGCTGGCCTCCCATCCGGAAATCGAAACCCATATGGCGGCCTCCTCCACGCGCGCGCTCGAAAGAGTGCTGGAAGATGATGACACGGCCGGTGTGATTGCCGGTGAGGACGCCGCCAAACTGTTCGGCTTCGATGTTCTGGAACGTGGAGTGGGTGATCATGAGCAAAACATCACGCGTTTCATCGTGATAGCGCGAGACAGCAAGCCGCCGACCACGTCCGTGGAATGCAAGACCTCGCTCATGTTCACCGTGCGGGACACACCGGGCTCGCTGGTCGATGCGCTGATCGGGTTTCGTGATCAGGGCGTGAACCTAGTCAAACTCGAATCCCGACCGATCCCGGGCAATGTCTGGGAAGAAATGTTCATCATGGATGTGGATGGCCATGTCGAAAGCGACAGTATCCGCAGCGCGATGAGCGTGCTGGAGGAACATACCCGCGAGATCAAGCTCTTGGGATGTTATGCTGCGGACCTGATCGACAAGGTCGCCATTGCGGAATAGGGCGCGTTGCAGCCTGCAATTCACATTATCCTGCAGGGCAGGCTTGCCAGTCTGCCCCAGTTGGGACTAGAACCCCGCCACGACATGGTTCGGGCGGTTAGCTCAGTTGGGAGAGCATCTCGTTTACACCGAGAGGGTCGGGGGTTCGAGCCCCTCACCGCCCACCATCCCGTCTTCCAATGTATTCTAGTTCGCTAAGGATTTGAAGAGTGGCCTAGTTTCCGGGGGGTATACGCCTCGTACCCCTTATGCGCCAACCGCTTGGTAAATGTGCGCTTGAGCACGTTCCTACGATGAGCAATCGAGTCCTTTACCTCGTGTTTGAAGGGGGGGGCGAGGAAACGCATGGTCATCCGGGTGGAGCTCAATCTGAACTCGAAGCTGGTCCTGGAAACGCTGGCAGACCTTATCGTCGAGTACGGTCCGCCCGTGCACATCCGGTCCGACAACGGCGTCGAGTTCATAGTCATGGTCTTGCGTGACTGGTTGGGACGGCTTTACGTGAAGAGGCTCTACATCGCTCCCGTAAGCACGCGAGAGAGCGGATCCTGCGAGAGCTTCCACGAAAAGTTTCCAGACGAATCCCTCAACGAGGAGGTGTTCGACAGCCTTGCTCATGCATGTAAGGTGCTGGCGCCATGACTACAACGACCACCGGTCCCACTCATCCCTGGGCGGGCTGACGCCCGCAGAGTGCCGGTCGCTCGAGCTATGCGTGGGCTCCGCTCCCGGCACAAACGCTAGACCTCAGACCAAAGACTATGAAAGGACCAGACTCTCGAAACAAACGAGGGACCGGAGGGTCTCAGGACTTACTGACTGACAGTCAGACAGTCAAACTATGTCACTTCATCTGCCGTTCCTTAGTAATTGTGGGTTTTGCGCGCACGTTCCAGCCAGACGCGCCCGACCGACATTACCGCTTTTTTGCCTGGCATTTCGATCAGGTGGTACGACAACACAGAGAATAGGAACAAAGCCCCAAAAAAGATGATCAGACGTTCTGGTGTGTAATCTACATCCCTGCCCATAGGATAACCCAGCCGACGGGATAGAATGATAAGCGGGCCATGAATGAGATAAACCGCATAGCTGAGGTTTCCGAGATAGGCCAGAATGCGGATCGAAAGGAGTTGTGACAGTAGACCATTTCCAAATGAGAACACGATAACCAATACCATTAGAACCGGAATTGCGATAAATTGTTCGGCGCGCTGGAAATAGGCCACTGCCCAGAAAGCGAGTGCGATGAGCGAGATTTCGGCAATAGAACTCAGAATAAAAACCGTTATTTTGCGACTAGGATTCCGCGTTCTGTTTTCTTCAAATCCGAGAAAGATCTCATAGCACAGATAACCGAGCGCGAGTCCACCAGCGCAACGGATCAAACCACTCGGCACGAAATCCCAGATCTGCTGGGTATGCAACCACGAGAGTCCACCTTTTGTTGCATACAGTATAGCAAAGCTGGCAATCGTGATTGTAATGGATGTAATAATCATCCGACGAGACACGAGAAAATAGAGTAGGAGAATATTCAACCAGAATTCGACGCTGATGGACCAGCTAGGCCAGTTCCACGATAAATGGTCGTTAAACCCCATATTTTGTAATAAAAACAAATGAGCTGTAAAAGTAAGCAATTCGCCATCCGGGTAGGGGCGGATCCCTCCGTTGCCGGTTAACAGGTAGACCAGCAAAATGGCGATCAGCGTCACGAAATGCAGCGGATACATACGTGCAATCCGGCGCCAGACAAAGTCACCATATCCAATTTTGGTTTTGAGAATGAAAGGCGTCAAAACGAAGCCAGACAGTATAAAGAAAAAATCGACTGCCAGACCTAGCGAAGACATCCAAGAGAATACAGAGATGTGGTGAAAAACCACCGCGAGGGCAAAAAAGAATCTGAGCGTATCCAACTGATGGTAGCGTCCCTCGCCGACATTTGGTAGAAACCAACTCATCGTTTTGCATCCAGATTTGGGTTGATCACTGGCATGCCCCCTGCTGCTTACAACGAGTCATGTGGTCGCTTTAATCCCAACCAGCGTCAAGGTTTTTCTGACCAACTCCCCTGAAATAACGTCGATTTGCGGTCTGGCGACGGGGGACGATTTCTCCGATCGTGGCCGTATTGTGTCAGCAACCTTGTCCAGCGCTGCTATCAGCACTTCTCGGTTCGAGCCCCTCACCGCCCACCATTTTTCCTCGACATTCCTTCCCCTTCAGCACGGGTTCAGCATGGCTGGACTTTTCTGGCGCCGAGCGCAGCCCAAGTGGCGCGTGCGTGTTGTATGAATTCGGTTCACGCCTAGATTAGGGCGGTGAATGTCCACCCGGGATGAACCTGGGGCCTGGCCCGGACAAGGGGACTGCCATGACCATGAAAACTGACACATTTATCGGTGGCCTCGTCGCATTGGGCGCGCTGGCCGGGGTGAGCGGCGCATCATCCGCTCTTGCCCAGACCTTCGAGACGCCGGGCTTTGTCGAGACCGCGGGCGAGGTGGATGCGAGCCTGCTCGACGGTCCCTTCCACACGCTGGATCCGCTGGCGCGCAGTAATGGTATGCTCAACACCTATGTCATCCGATCGCAGTTCGGTGAGTTCACCGTTCAGGGCAATGATCAGCTGGACGAGCGTCTTCATGAGATCGGCGCCATCGCCCAGCTTTCGCAGACCGGCCGGTCCGAGGTGATCCTCGATACGGTGGAGGAGGAGACGGTCAATCTGATCCGCTCGCCCTTCCGTCTTGTCCGTCGCACAGCGCAGATTATTACCTCACCTGACGAGGCCCGTGAGCTGGTCGAATCCGTGCCGCAAGGTGTGTCCAATGTGGCCGACACGGCCGGGCGTTTCGTGGAAACCGGAGTTGAGGCGACGGGCAGTGCCGCGCGCGGGGCGGGCGACGCGATCATCCGCTCGGTTGATGGCGAGTCCTGTGATCCGGAGCGGGAGAATTGTGAGGCCTTGCGTGAGACGGCCCAGGAGACGTCGGACGCTGCACGGGGCGTGGGACGTCGGCTGACCGGGCAGCAGCGGGCCAAACGCGATCTCCAGCGTGAACTGGGCGTGGACCCCTATAGCGATAACGAGATTCTCCAATCGGAACTCGACCGTGTGGCCTGGACCCAGGCGTCCGCATCATTGGGTTTTCGACTGGTGCCCAATCCCTATGGCCAGACGGTGCAGCTGGTGTCTTCCGGTGTGAGTGTCTACGACAATGTCGAACGACTGGCTCTGTATGAGGATGCCGAAGTTCGCCGCGAACGGGAGGCCGCCGAAATCGCGCAATGGGGCGGTGTGAGCACCCAGGCCGTTCTGGCCTTTCAGGAGAATGCGGCATTCACGCCAACCAGTCAGACACGGTTCGTCGCTGCCCTTCAGACGATTGCATCGCTGGATGCACGGCGGCAATTGTTTGCGCTGACCGATACCATTCAGACGCGGCAGGAGGCCCGGACACTGGTGCGGATCACCCGCTATCTGGCGGCGCTGGACCTGGATGGGCAAGAGTATGATGGTTTCTATACCAGCCACTCTGTGCCGCTGCTGCGGACCACCGGTGATCGGCTGATCCTTCCTGTTGTCGCGGATCATGTGTTCTGGACTGAGGAGACCGCCGTCGGCATGGGCCAATTCCAGGCCAGCCTTGATGCTCTGGGTGCCTCGCACGGCGAGATCCATGTGTCTGGTAAAGTGTCGGAGCGCTTTCGTGATGCCGCCGACCAGCGCGGCCTGATCATCCTGTCAGAGGTTGGGTTCTAGATCTGGTCTTCGACGGGTCCCGCTTTCAACCCGGACGGAACAAAAAAGGCGCTCCGGGGAGCGCCTTTATCGTCAGCATTCGGTTAGCTTAGTTTTCCGTTTCGGTATCGGTGGTCTCGTCACCCTCGGTTTCGGGGGTGACATAGCTGACATTGCGCACACGGCAGAACCCCATCTGGTCACGGACGCGGATTTCTGCACCGACGGGATTACGTCCTGCGCACATCAGGCTGGAACCCGTATTATTGATGAACGCGGCGGTGTGTGACCATTCCACATCGCTGCATCCAGGCCCTTGCACCTCCAGATCAAAACGTCGTTGGCCCGAAACGCGCACACGAAGCGTGTCGCGATCAATACTGGAGAAACCGGAAATCTGATCGGTGCGGAAGCATTGCCGGGGCTCGGTATCCTCAGACGGGGTGGCCTCGCTGGAGGCACAGGCTGTCGCTGTGCTCACAGCGAGGGCAGCGATAGTCAGGATTTTGTATGTCATGGCTCATACTCTCCATTGGGTCCCTCGCCATCAGTATGGCGCGGTCACGTGGGAGCGCATAGTTAAATCCGCCCCGGACTAGACCGCCTGGACGTCAAAGATATCAAGCAATCCCGCCGGATTGCGTGCGTCAAACACCCGGATGTCCGCGCGCGGCGCAAAGCGTTGAAGACTGCGAACCGTCTCGCGTACGGGAATATTGCCCGGCTTGTGAGGGTTAAGGATGACCGTGGCCGGGCCATCCAGGACCCGAAGAGCCGTCAGTGTGTGCGAGATCGTACCGAGATAGGTCCCAGCCACCAGAATGGGACGCGCATCCAGCTCGCGGATAAGGTCCAGGTTGAGACCGTCTTCGGCAATGGGCGACATGATGCCGCCCGCGCCTTCGATCACGGTCAGGCCGGTGGGTTTGATCTGGTCGAGACACCAGGACGAGACGCTGGTGAGCGACAGGCGTCGGGCCTCGGCCCGGGCGGCCATGTCGGGCGAGAGCGGATCGCGAAACCGCCAGGGTGAGGTAGCTTTGACCTGTTCGCTGGTTAGGGGATCACCGTTCGCGACCAGAAGCCGGAGTGTGTCCGTGTCCTGTATGGTCGCCATGTCGAAGCCCGAGATGATAGGTTTCAGCACCCGGGCCTTGCCACCGACCTTGCGGTGAGCCTCCAGCATCGCACACAGGATATGGGTCTTTCCGATATCCGTACCGGTTCCAGTGACAAAAAACGGGCGGGCCATGCTACTCCGGCGGTCTGGGACCGATTGCGAGGGAATCAGTCCTGGATGATATGTTTCAGACTTGCGGCCAGAGACTTAACACTTTCTTCCGAATGAGCCGCACTGAAGGTGACGCGCAGTCGTGCTGTGCCTTCGGCCACGGTGGGCGGTCGGATGGCCATCACCAAGTATCCGTCTTCGCGCAGTTTATCGGACGCCGCAAGGGCTGTTTCGGCATCGCCCAGTATCACCGGGACAATGGGGCTTTGGGGCTCATCCAGGCCGAGCTCTGCCGCGAACAGACGCGCCAGCTGCAAGGGACGCGCACAGAGCTCGGGGTCCGTCTCGACCAGTGTCAGCGCTTCCTCGGCCGCTGCGATCACGGCCGGGGGCAGGGCGGTGGTGTAAATCAGCGGCCGAGCCCGACTGCGCATGAGCTCGCAGACCTCATGGCTCGCGCACAGATAGCCGCCATAACTGCCCAACGCCTTGGACAGGGTGCCCATTTGCAAGGGGATGTCGGGTTTGGGAGTAAAGGTCTCGGCTGCGCCGCGGCCATTGCCCAGAACGCCGAGCCCATGCGCATCATCCACAAGGAGCCAGGCCTCATGCCGGGCGCTGATCCGGGCATAGACATCGAGCGGTGCGAGATCTCCGTCCATCGAATAGACGCTGTCGACCAGGACCAGGGCGTGACGATACGCCCTGCGCTTCCGGTCCAGACGGTCAGCCAGGGCATCGGTGTCATTGTGCGGAAGGACGTCCAGTGTGGCGCGTGAAAGCTGGGCTCCGGAGAACAGGCAGGCATGGGCGCGCTCATCAATGAACACAATATCGTCCGGGCCGGCGAGGGCCGGTGTTATGGCCATATTGGCCATGTATCCCGATCCGAAGATCACACAGTCCTGGGTGCCCTTGAACGCCGCCAGGCGTTTTTCCAGCGCGAACAGGCGCGCATGTCCACCGGTGACGAGCCGTGATGCGCCTGCTCCAGCGCCATTGTCGAGGGCGGCCCGGGCGGCGGCTTCCTTAACCTGTGGATGATGGGCCAGGCCGAGATAGTCATTGGAGCAAAAATTGATGAGTTCGCGGGAGTCCATCATGACCCGCACGGCATCCAGCGCGGTGCATTCGCGTGGCGATCGACGCAGTTTGCGCTGTTCGAGCGTGTGGAGTTTTTGCGATGCGAATGTGTCGAGAGAGGTCGGATCAGATGTCATGCTACCCTGTCGCATGATTGGCTGGACTGCTAAAGCCCCGGCCTGATCCAATTGCAGAGATGAGGCCCATGACTGCATCCTCCGAACCGCGCCCCCACCTGTGGCGACCCTACACCCAGATGAAAACGACACCGGCTGCGCTCAACGTCGTGTCCGGGGAGGGGGTGTGGCTGACATTGGAAGACGGGCGGCGTCTGATCGACGGTGTGTCGTCATGGTGGACGGTGTGTCATGGATATCGCCATCCCCACATCATGCAGGCGGTGACGGATCAACTGTCACGCCTGCCGCATGTGATGCTGGGCGGGCTGACGCATGACCCCGCCGAGACGCTGGCAACACGTCTCGCAGATCTCGCCCCAGGCGATCTGGATCATGTGTTCTTCTGCGAATCGGGATCGGTCTCAGTCGAAATCGCCATGAAGATTTGCGTGCAGTATGCGCTCAATCGCGGCGAAACTGGCAAGACCCGCTTTTTATCCTTCCGTGGCGGATATCATGGCGACACGATTGCCACCATGTCGGTCTGCGACCCCGAAGAGGGCATGCATGCCCTGTTTGGTGACAGCTTGCCGCGACAGGTGATTGCGGACCTTCCCGAAACCGATGAGCAGGCCGAAAGCCTGCGCGTACTGATCCAGGCCCATCGCCACGAATTGGCAGGCATCGTTACCGAGCCTCTGGTCCAGGGGGCGGGCGGACTGGTCTTTCATTCCGTTGAGACCCTGCAGCGCCTGCGCCGTATCTGTGATGAGTTTGATCTGCCCTTGATCCTCGACGAGATTATGACCGGGTTCGGGCGGCTTGGCACACTCTTCGCCTGCGAGAAGGCGGGTATCACACCCGATATCATGACAGTCTCCAAGGCGCTGACGGGCGGGACCCTTCCTTTGGCTGCCGCCATTTGTTCACGCCGACTGTTCGACGCATTCTGGGATGACGATCCGATGAAGGCTTTGATGCACGGCCCGACCTATATGGGCAATCCGCTGGCCTGTGCGGCTGCAAATGCATCGATCGACCTCTTTGATCAGGAGGACCGTTTGGGGCAGGTCGCGGCGATCGAAACCCGGCTGGCAGACTTGCTGCCTGCAGCGCGGAACATTCCCGGCGTGGTGGATGTGCGTTGGCAGGGCGCCATTGGCGTCATCGAAATGGCCTCCATGCCTGATCTGGATCGTCTGAAGGCCATGTTTGTGGAGGCAGGTGTGTGGATCCGGCCCTTCCGCACGATCATCTATGTCATGCCGCCCTTTGTGATCTCTAAGGAGGAACTCACGCAATTGGTGACGACCATGATCGACGTGACACGTCGTTGGGCTCGGGAGCATTTTGAGGGCGATGCATGACCTGTCGTCTTTGCTGCGTTTTGACAGCAAACCCGCTTGACCGCGGACAGGAGAGCCCATAAACAACGCACCTCGCTTTGGCGAGCCGCAAGGTTTGCG